>CBIHON010000003.1:0-231843 GCA_966211965.1 uncultured Burkholderiales bacterium
GCGCCGGCGCCGAAACGCTTTCCTGCACGCCAGACCCTGGAAGCAAGCCAAGCGGTGGCGCGTCTGCATGGCTTGCATGAGAAGCGCGCGGTCTACCTGCAGCAAGACCCCGACGTCATCGATCACGGCGTATTCCACAATGACGTGATCGCGGTCGGCAACGGCAATGTGCTGTTCTATCACCAGCAGGCTTTTGCCGATGAAGCGGGCGGGTTGGCGGCGCTGCGCCAGGCGATGCGCGAGGTCGGCGCAGAACTGCAGGCGATACGGGTCGATGCCGGCGCGGTAGCGGTGCAGGATGCCGTCGCCAGTTATTTATTTAACAGCCAGCTCCTGTCCAAGCCGAACGGCAAAATGGCGCTGGTCGTACCGCAGGAGTGTCATGAAAACGCCGCCGTGGCGCGCTATTTGCAAGGCTTGATCGAGAGCGGCGGACCGATCGACGAGTTGATCAGCTTCGACCTGCGGCAGAGCATGCGCAACGGCGGCGGGCCGGCTTGCCTGCGTCTGCGCGTGGCTTTGACCGAGGCTGAATCTGCTGCAATGCACCAAGGCATTGTAATGACAGAACAGCTTTATCAATCGCTGGTGGCTTGGGTAGAAAAACACTATCGTGACCGCTTGTCGCCGGCCGATTTGGCCGACCCGCGTCTGGCGGTCGAAGTGCGTACGGCACTGGACCAATTGACCGAAATCCTGGGGCTGCCGGGCTTGTACCAGTTTTAAATTCCACTGTGTATTTGCAATGTAGGGCAGGTGCGCTGGCGAGAAAATCCTGTCCCAATTCTGCAATACGAGGTCGCGCCTATGGTTTGAATCCATGCCGTTCACTGATTCAATACGGGTAACCAATATCAAAGCCGAAGATCAATCGACGCAGCTCAAAAGTACAGCGAAGTACCAATCAATCATTCAATCAGGTTGGAGGATACTATGAAGTGTATCGAATCCTTGTTGGTCGTCATTGCAGGTTTGCTGGCAGCCGGTACGGCGGTATAAGCGCGCACGCCGGAGGAAATCAAGGCGGACGGCAAAATCATCGTTGCCACCGAAGGCGCTTTTCCTCCGTTCAATTATTTTCAAGGCTCCAAGCTGACCGGCTTCGAGGTCGAACTGGCCGAAGCGATGGTCAAGAAAATGGGCTTGAACATCGAATGGAAAGCCTTGTCCTTCGACGTGCCGCTGGCCGGCTTGCGGCAAGAGCGAGGGGACATGGCTTCCTTCGGCGCCACCGAAGAACGTGCCAAGGCCGTGACCTTCACCAGCCCGCATTATTGCAGCGGCGGCGTGATCGTTTCGAAGGATGGCAGCTTGCGCACCGACGACCAACTGGCCGGCAAGATCGTCGCGGTACAGGGCGGCACCACCTACAGGGAAAATCTGAAAAAAGTCCCCGGCGTCAAGGAAGTGAAGAATTTCCCGCAGGACACCGACGTCCATTCGGCCCTGATCAACGGCCGGGGCGATGCCTGGATCAGCGACCGTTTCGTGGTCAAGACCGCCATGGATTGAACCAATGGAGGAGAGGCTCGTCCTACAGAGGTAGCACTTCTCCATTCTTTTTTAGCCCCTTGAAAAGGGGCTTTTTTTTGTCCGGAATTGTGACGGTGGTAACAGCTCGCTCCCCTGATCCGGACGATTGATGCAAAAAAAGCAGAGTGCTTTTACATGAAAAGGCAGTAAAAAGCCTGGGGGGATTATTGCGATAAAATTGACCGGCAGATAGTTTTTTCCTATTAAAAAATCCCACAGCAACAGTGGGGCCAGACCGATTCTGCCGGTTTGAAAGCCGCGTAGCGCGTTGCGATTTATTCTCCACTTTCAATCAAATTCATGCGTAAGCTCATCCCGTTTCTATTTGCCGCTGTTATCTGTTTGCCTGCGCATGCAGGATTCCAGGAAGGCCTCAAGGCCTACATGGCGAAGGATTATGTCACTGCGATTGTCGAGTGGCAGCCTGTCGCCGAGCAAGGCAATGTTGAGGCCCAATACAATCTTGGCGTCATGTATGACCATGGCCAAGGCGTGGCGCAGAATTTTTCCAAGGCGCTCCGTTGGTACCGCATGGCGAGCGAGCAAGGTTATGCCGACGCCCAATACAACCTTGGCGTCTTGTATGCCAACGGGCGTGGCGTCGGCAAGGATGATGCCGAGGCAGTGCGGTGGTGCCGCAAAGCTGCCGAGCAGTCCCATGTGGTCGCACAAAGCAATCTCGCCAAAATGTACAGCCTGGGGCGAGGAGTCGAGAAAGATGATGCCCAAGCCTTTCATTGGTTTCTTAAAGCCGCGGAACAAGGCGACAGCAGCTCGCAGGTAAGCGTCGGTTTCATGTACGAGAACGGGAAAGGGGTCGGACAAGATTATGCCCAGGCGGTGCATTGGTATCGCAAGGCGGCGGAGCAGAGGCACGTTTTCGCATTTTTCAATATGGGCAACATGTACCTGAAGGGCTTGGGTGTTCCAAAGGATGATGCCGAAGCGGCGCAGTGGTATCGCAAAGCCGCTGAACAAGGCAACGTTCAGGCGCAATTCAATCTGGGCAATATGTACCGAATAGGACGGGGCGTGCCTTTGGATTATGCCCAAGCCTTGCTGTGGTATCGCAAAGCCGCAGCGCAGGATCTGCCGGACGCGCAGTACAACCTGGGCGTCATGTATACGGATGGTCACGGCGTTGCGAAAAACGCGGCCCAGGCTCTACGCTGGTTTCGTATGGCCGCAATCGGCGGCGACCGCGCGGCGATGGAACGGCTGGGCGAAATCTACAAGAACGGCGACTTGGGCGAAAAGCGCGATCTTCGGCTTTCACGGGAATGGTATGACAAGGCGGACAAGGCCGGTTCCAAGTGAGACATTCCGAGACATTCCCTATATTTTTTCTGCAATTTTTTAATAGTGAGCAAACAAGATGGCGCTTCAAAAATTTATTTGCCTGTTCGTCGCACTTTTCTTTTCGACGCAGGTGTTGGCTGACGCCCAGCAGGGTTTGGAAGCCTACCTGCGCGGCGACTTCGCGACGGCGTTTAAGCTTCTGACGGCTGCTGCCAAAAAAGGGGATTCCCTGGCACAGGCGGGTTTGGCGGAGATGTACTCCAAGGGCGATGGCGTCAAGGAAAACAAGCTTGAAGCGAGGCGCTGGTTTCGCAGGGCCGCAGAGCAAGGCGAGGCGGCGGCACAATTCAATCTCGGAGTCATGCTGCGTGAGGGATTGGGCGGCAAGCCGGACAAGGTGGAGGCGGCGCGCTGGTTCCGCAAGGCTGCGGAACAGGGAGAAGCAGGGGCTCAGACCAGCCTGGGAGTGATGTATGACAGCGGCGAGGGTGTCAAGCAAGACAAACTGGAAGCAATGCGCTGGTACCGCAAAGCGGCGGAGCAAGACTATACGGACGCTCAACACAACCTGGCGCTGATGTATGAGAACGGCGACGGCGTCATCCAAGACAAGGCCGAGGCTGCGCGCTGGTATCGCAAAGCTGCGGAACAGGGGGAAGAAGCTTCGCAATACAACCTGGCGGTCATGTACGACAACGGTGAAGGAGTCAAGCAGGACAAAGCCGAGGCGATACGCTGGTATCGCAAGGCGGCGGAATTGGGCATGGCTCATGCCCAAAATAACCTGGGAGTGATGTACCGCAACGGGGATGGCGTAGCGCCGGACTTGGCCGAAGCGGTCGCCTTGTTCCGCAAGGCTGCCGAGCAGGGATTTGCGTATGGGCAGTTCAATTTGGGGGATATGTATCTCAACGGATCCGGCGTTGAACAAGACCGGGATGAAGCGATCAGGTGGTTTCGCAAAGCGGCTGCGCTGGAGAATCCCGAAGCGATCGAAGCGCTAAAGAAGCTGGGGAAGTAGATGGGCCGCTGCTTGCCTGATTACGCTCTCTGAGCCGTTCGCCGTAGTTTGGTATTTTGCCCAGTGCGCCGATGCACTGGGCTTTTTTTTTGTCCGCAGACTTCAAGCATCATCCAACGCCGGCTACGGCAGGCAGTTCCAAGCTTCCCTCCGCCTATTTGGCTCCCACCCCCATAAATGTATGTGGCATATTAAACATTTGTAATTTATCGATAAATTATCGATAAATAATTTTTTGCACGTATAATGTTCAGTGAAATCCCAAAATCAAAATGCAAATAAGGCGGCATAAAGCTTAGGCTTGGCAGCAAGTTTCACCGGCGCTATTTCGGACGGTTTTGATCGAGGACGACACCTCGCATTGCCTCTTGCCGGTCCGCAGTCTTGATCACGTATTGGCCCATAGGCCGCCCTTGTGACAACGCTTCTATGAAAACGCATCTTTGAAAGATTATGTCGCCTGTCTGGATGAATCATCCGCAGCGAAGCCGCACAGTAAGCCATCTATTTGGAGAATCACATGAAACAACAATCCCAGGATTTAAGAAAACAGACCTTGGAACTGGTCTTGGCAAAGGCAGACGCCTCGGCTTCGCCGGACGGCAAGAAAGCGGCATCCTTGATCGATGCCTGGTTGAGCGCATTGGAAGATGAGGACCTGGCCGGGATCAGTCCGCAGAGCCTGGCCTCGGCCTTGTGGGACGGTTTTTCGAACGTGGCCAAGCGTGCCCGCAGCGGCTGCCTGATCGAGGCGCTGGCCTATCCCGATGCGCGCGGCGCGCAAGCCACCGCCCTGCTGATCGTCAATGACGACATGCCTTTCCTGGTCGACTCCACCGTGATGAGCATGCGCAAAATGGGCATCGCCTCGCGTGCGGTCTTGAACGCGGTCTTGTCCGTGAAGCGCGATGCCGACGGCGGCGTCGCCGCCGCCGATCAAGCCCGGGCCGGTTCCGAATCGCTGGAGTCCTGGGTTTTGTGCCTGTTGTCCGAACAATTGCCGCAGCAGGATCTGGATGCGCTGCAAGCCAGCATCAGGATGGTGGCAGGCGATGCAGCCGCAGTGCGGCGCGACGCCGCCGCGCTGCTGGCAAAAATGAGCGCAGTGGCGACCGCTGCTGCTGCCGGCGGCGCCGACGGCCAGGAAGTCGCCGCTTTCATGGAATGGGCCCGCAACGGCGGCTTCGAACCTTTCGGTTATGCCTACTATCGCATCGCTCCGGGCGAGCGCGAAATGAAGCGCGACGTGCCCAGCCGTATCGGCGTGCTGCAGGACGCAAGCCATCCCGTCTACGACAAATGCCTGGCCGGCATCCCTGAAACTTCCGAGTCGCTCGCTGCGCATGCCGGCGGCCTGTCCGTGGTCAAGGCCGACGTGCAATCGACCTTGCACCGCGACCAGCAGCTCGACTTCATCGGCGTGCGCGATACCGATTCGGGCGGCACCCTGCTCGGCGAGCATTGCTTCGTCGGCCTGTTCACCCGCGCCGCTGCCGCGACTGCGCTGGCCCAGCTGCCGTTTGCTCGCGGCCGCATCAAGGAAGTGCTGAAGCTGGCCGGCGTCCGGCAAGACGGCTTCCGCGCCGAAAAATTCCTCGAAATTCTCGAATCCCTGCCGCGCACCGAAGTGCTGGAAGCCGGCGCCGAATGGCTGGCAAAAGTCTGCAGCACCGTGGTCGCGCTCTACAAGCAGCCGCGCGCCAAGGTATTCGCACGGCCCGACGTCTACGGCCGCCATCTCAACGTGCTGGTCTACATGCCCAGCGAGCGCTATAGCGCCGGCCTGGCGACGCGCTTGGCGCAAGGCTTGCGCAACTTGTCGGGCGCAACCGACGTGCGTGTGCAAACCCTGCTGACCGATGGCCCGCTGGCCCGCCTCTACCTGATCGCCAAGGCCGCGCGCCTGAACCTGGACCTGGACAACGACATTCAGCAGCCGCTGTTGGCGGTGGTGGAGGGCTGGCATACCGCCTTCGACAAAATGGTCGACAACGCCCAGGACGCCGGTCTGCGCATCGAATTGCGCAAGCTGTGCGCCGAACTGCCGGCCGAATACGTCACCACCACCTCGCCGCAAACCGCATTCAACGATCTGTCCGAACTGCTCGGCAACAAGCAGGCCTCGCGCGTCAAGGTGCATATCGAAATCGGTTTCCGCGACGTCGTCAACATTCGCCTGCTGTCGACCGACAGCGCGCCGTCGCTGTCGCAGATTTTGCCGGCGCTGCACAATGCCGGCGTCGCGGTCGACCGCGAACAGACGCATTCGATCCCTCTGGCCGACGGCCGCCATTATTTCGTCACCTGCCTGACGGTCGATGCGCAGAGCGCGGCCAAACTAGCCCAGCCGCAAGTCACGCAGGCCGCGCGCGAACTGTTCGAATCGCTCTTCAACGATGAAGCCGAAGACGGCCGCATGAACGGCCTGGTGATCGAAGCCGGCCTGCGTTCCAAGGAAGTGCAATTGATCCGCGCCTACGCCAGCTACTGGCGCCAGGCCGGCACCCGCTTCAGCTTGCGTTACCTGGCCGACTGCCTGCGCAAGCAGCCCGCCCACGTGCGCACCCTGGTGCAAAGCTTCCTGCTGCGCTTCGACCCGCAATCCAGCGCCGAACAGCGCGCCGCCGGCAGCGCGGCGCTGCTCGCCCTGCGCAACGACCTGGAAGACGTCAACCACGCCGACACCGAAGACATCCTGCGCAGCATCGCCGACCTGATGCTGGCGACCTTGCGCACCTCGTATTTCCAGGATGCGCAAGTCGGCGATACCATCATTTTCAAATTCGACAGCAGCCAGCTTGCGCTCCTGCCGGAACCGCGTCCTTACCGCGAGATCTTCGTGTTCTCGCGCCGCTTCGAAGGCGTGCACCTGCGCGGCGGCCCGGTGGCGCGCGGCGGCCTGCGCTGGTCCGACCGGATGGAAGACTATCGCACCGAAGTGCTGGGCCTGGTCAAGGCGCAGATGGTCAAGAATGCCGTCATCGTGCCGGCCGGCGCCAAGGGCGGCTTCGTCTGCAAGATGATGCCCAAGGGCGCGCCGCGCGACGTCATCGCAGCCGAAGGCGAGGCAGTGTATCGCCTCTTCATCGCCGGCCTGCTCGACATCACCGACAACCGCGTGCGCGGCGAGATCATCGCTCCGGCCCAGACCGTCTGCTACGACGACGCCGATCCCTACCTAGTGGTGGCGGCCGACAAGGGCACCGCGACTTTCTCCGACATCGCCAACGGCATCGCCGTCAAGCGCGGCTTCTGGCTCGGCGACGCCTTCGCCTCGGGCGGCTCCAACGGCTACGACCACAAGAAGCTCGGCATCACCGCCAAGGGCGCGTGGGAAGCGGTCAAGCGCCATTTCTACGAAATCGGCCATGACCTCAACACCACCCCGATCACCGTAGTCGGCATCGGCGACATGTCGGGCGACGTGTTCGGCAACGGCGTGCTGCTGTCACGCCAGTTGAAGCTGGTGGCGGCCTTCGACCACCGCCATATCTTCATCGACCCGACTCCGGACGTGGGGGTCTCGTTCGCCGAACGCCAGCGCATGTTCGCGTTGCCGCGCTCCAGCTGGGAAGATTACGACAAGAAGCTGATTTCCAAAGGCGGCGGCGTCTGGCCGCGCAACGCCCGCACCATCGAACTGTCGCCAGAAGCACGCGCAGCGCTCGGCACCGAAGCCGCCAGCCTGACGCCGGAACAATTGCTGCACACCATCCTGCTGGCGCCGGTCGACCTGTTCTACAACGGCGGCATCGGCACCTACATCAAGGCATCGAGCGAACTGCACGCGCAAGTCAAGGATCGCGCCAACGACCAGATCCGCGTCGATGGCAACCAGTTGCGCTGCAAGGTCGTGGCCGAAGGCGGCAACCTCGGCGCGACCCAAAGCGGCCGCATTGAATTCGCCCTGCACGGCGGCCACATCTTCACCGACGCGATCGACAATTCCGCCGGCGTCGATTGTTCCGACCACGAAGTCAACGTCAAGATCTGGCTCGACACCGAAGTCAACGCCGGCAAGCTCAGCGAAGCCGAGCGCAACCGCATCTTGAACGACATCACGCAGGACATCGAAGAGCTGGTCCTGCGCGACAACCGCCTGCAAACCCACCTGCTGGTGCGCGAAGAACAAGCGCAGCAGGACAGCGCGGTACAAGACGGCTATGCCGCCCTGATCGCCAACCTGGAAGAAGAGGGCGTCATCTCGCGCGAACTGGAACAACTGCCGACCGCAGCCGAACTTACGCGCCGCAAATCCGAAGGACGCGGCCTCACCGCGCCGGAACTGGCGGTCGTGATCGCGCACGTCAAGAACCGCTACAAGCGCATTCTGTCGGCCCAGCCGCTGGTCAAGAATTCCTGGGCCAAGACCATCCTCACGCCTTACTTCCCGCAAGCCCTGGTGCAAACCCGCGACGCGCTGGCGCATCCGCTGTCCAACGCGATCCTGGCCACCGTGCTGGCTAACGAAGTCATCAACCGCTGCGGCCCGCTGCTGATTCTCGACCTGGCGCGCACCCACATGGTCAAGGAAACCGACGTCATCGGGGCCTGGGCCCAAGCCTGGGCGGCGCTCAACCTGGCGCCGGTGTTCGCCGCACTCGATGCGCACGCGCTGACGGTCCCATGCGAAGTCTCGAAAGCCGTCGACAAGCGCACCCGCGCCCTGCAAAAAGCCGTGATCGAAGGCGTGTTGTCTGTACCCGAACAGCAACTCGCCGCATCCGGCGGCCTCGACGAATTGACCCGCCTGTTCAGCAAGATCGAAACCGCGCGTGAATTGATGCCGGCCGCTTCGGCACAAGGGCAGGAGCAGCACCCGACGGCCTTCACCCAGGCTTGCCAGGCAGTCGAAGCGATCGAAGGCATGGCCGACTTCCTGTTCGCCGCCTTGTCGGTGCCGCGTCCGGCCGGCATGGGTCTGGCCGCCTTCCTGCGCGTCGGCATGAACCTGCGCCGCCAGGCCGGCATCGACAGCTTGGAACGGGTGCTGACGCAAACTCCCGGCAACGCCTCGCAGGAAGCCTTGCGCGGCCACGCCCTGCAAGCCTTGCGCCGCGCCCAGCAGCGTTTGCTGGCCCAGGTGCTGCAGCAGGGCGGCGAAGCCGACGCCGTTGGCAGCGTCATCGGCAAGCTCAAGCTCAGCAGCAGTGCCGGCAACGTGCAATCCCAGCCCAGCCTGGAACAGGCGGTGCTGGAAGTATGGGCCTTGTCGGAAGCCGCCTCCTCGGCCATGACTGCCGCATCGGCGGAAAGCGCATGAAAGAGCGAGTATGAGCGAGCCAGTATCCGAAGCGGTGCGGGCGCTGGCCGAGGCGGATTTCTCGGACATCGCCGACCGTTTTTCCAACGCTGGTTTTGAAGTGCGCCTGCCGGCGCGCGGCATCCTGCAGATCACCGCGCCGGTCCAGCCGACCGGCTTCAAGCGCCTGCGCCTGCTGCTCTCGGTCGGCGTGCACGGCGACGAAACCGCGCCAATCGAAATGCTCGCGCAGATCCTGGCCCAACTCGCGCAAGCCCCGTACGAGCTGGCCGTCGACCTCATGGTCGCGGTCGGCAACCTCGGCGCCATTGCCCAAGGCAAGCGCTTCATCGAGGCCGACCTCAACCGGCTGTTCTGCGCCGAACGCGGCGACCTGCAATCCGCGCAGGAAGCCGCGCGGGCCGACATCATCATGCGCGCCACGGCGGCGTTTCTCGCAGGAGCCGGCACGCAGAAATGGCATCTCGACCTGCACACCGCGATCCGGCCTTCGGTCTATCCCACCTTCGCCGTTGTCCCCGACGTGATCGCCGATGCCGACAAACGCACCCTGGCCGCCTGGCTGGGCGGCGCCGGAATCGGCGCCATCATCCTCAACCCCAAAGCCGCGCCGACCTACAGTGCCTATACTGCCACCCAGTTCGGCGCGACCAGCTGCACCGCGGAACTGGGCCAGATCGGCACGCTCGGCAAGAACGACCTCAGCCAGTTCGCCGTTACCGACGCAGCCTTGAACGTGCTGCTGCGCTCGGGCAAGACGCTGGCCTTCCGCCACAGCCCGCCGCACGTGTTCCGCGTGGCCCAGGAGATCGTCAAGCGGCATGCGGATTTCAGCATGGCGTTTGACAAGAGCACGCAGAATTTCACGGCCATGGAGCCTGGGACGGTGATTGCGCAGGATGGAGATGCGCAGTATCGGGTGGGGGAGAGGGTGGAGTTTGTCGTGTTTCCTAATCCGGGGGTTAGGGTGGGGCAGAGGGCGGGGTTGATGGTGGTGCGGGAATGAGAGTTTGAGGCCACGCTCGCTTTTCCAGGCCGCTCAGGTAGCGGCGCAGCATTCGCGGCTCACGCTATCGCATCGGCCAGGACAATTGCCGTATTCCGATTATTGACACGATAGAGAGCAATACAAATGTTTTTGATTCTGCTTAACTATATCAAGCCGCTGGAAGCCGTCGATGCTCTCGTCGGAGAGCACCGTCAATTTTTAGAGCGTCACTATGTAAGCGGAACATTTCTACTTTCCGGCCGCAAGGAACCTCGTACTGGCGGGGTCATCCTTGCCAGAGCAAATAACCGGAGCGAGATTGAAAAGCTCATAGAAGAAGATCCTTTCTCCATCCATCAGGTAGCCAGCTATACCGTCATCGAATTTGTCCCGACGATGGCGGCGGAATTAGCCTCGATCGCATGCCGTTTGTCCAATGTCGACGCCGCCGGTCTGCAATTCCGGGCATATTCTCCGTCTCAAACCTTCGACGCAAGGCTGTAAATCGCACCAAGTAGGGCGTCACAATAAGTGCGGCACATCGCGTCCCGGATGGCTACGGCCGTATGCGCCGCAATGCGCTCCGTCCCCTGCCGGAATAGGCACTTATTGTGACGCCCTGCAATGATTGCACCTTACCGAGTTATATTGCTGTGCTTGATCAGGCTGCGATGATAGTCTTTCCTACTTCCAACGAAGCTAAGCTCTTGATCTTGTTCGCCGTAAAAAGTCCCGCCATTCAAACTCTGGGATCATCCAAAGATCGAACGTACTTGCTTGCGTCATTAGCCCGTTCATGCTCCGCAATTTTTTGTAAAGCGGAGTGCAATATCAGAACATGCGTACATTCCTGCGCAATTCGCCAAATGGTGATCATGAACAAGCCGGCGAAGGCAACAAATTCAGCAATGAAATCGCGGTTGACGATGCCATAGCCGGCAAAGAAGATCAATGGCGTAAATATGGATACGTAAAACCAAATGTACTGGCCGACACTGGGGCGCTGCCGTGCCATTCTCTCGATGTAGTTTCGCTCTTCCGGCGTAAAGTTGAGGTCGCTCATATTGTTGTCTCAGTTTTGTAGAGTGGGCACGCTTTTTTATGCCTACGCAGTCGGCCTCAATTGTATTCCATCTCTTCAACACTAACGCCACCCGCTCAGTCCGTTGGGGTGCGGCCTGATGTTGATGCTCCTTCCCCTTCAAGGGCAAGGCTGGAATGGGGGCGCCCGGCGTAGGGATAGGTTTCAGAACGTCACAAGGCATTTACACCCGTCGGCGCGGCGGTAGCGTGACATGGTCATGCAGTTTGTCCGAAGTCCGCGTGGGTGCGAAGGGTCCTGTCCACCCTACTTGGCGGAAAAAAAACGGTACACTCAAAAACAACCGCAGCATCGATTGTTAAAGTGAAAAAATCGCAACGAAATATTCTGTTTACATGACGAACTGACGCACTTCTTGTAAATTTAAGTCGACAAATCCGCAGGCCGCCTATGCAAAAGCTAAAAGACTACATGGAAGAAACCCTAGGGCCATTCTGGGGGGCTTGGGTGGCGGGCATATGTGCGCTTTACGGACTCTGGCCGGTCAAGAGCCTATATAAAAGTTTGGTGGATGTGCCAGGCAGCGGTGGCTTCGGATGGCTTCCTTTTCTAATTTTTTCGCCGTTCGCCATGGCAATAGTGATGATACTCATGGTCTATCCGCTCGGTGGCTTGCTATGCACAATTGAGAGTGCATTGGCACGTGCTCTCATCTGCCTGATTGCGATCTCGTTTTATTTGCTCATGCAAGGCGTGCCTCATCCCATTGGCCTTGCCGTGGTTGCGTTCGTGTTTGTCGTAAGTTACGTTGGAGCCGGAACCGCTCGCCAAGACTCAAGAGACCGCAAGGAGTTTTTCGATGAGTGAAAAGGCCAGAGAAATTCAGATTCCGAGGGATTACTTAAACAAATTTTCTGTGCCTCTCTGGTCTAAGCTGGACCTGGAGTTCTGCAAGCCTTTATCGGCAATCGAAGGAGAGCAGGATGGCGTTCAGTTCACCATCATCAATTTGCAGCATAGAGCCTATGGCCTGTTTGCAGACAATGGCGCGACCGATATCACTACATTTTTCATTGCGGCCATTCCTGAAGGCATTGCTGGTCGCCACATCTCTTGGCAGCCGGCAGGTTATGACGTATGGGTGGATACAGAATACGTATACTTGGCCAAACCGGGGAAGCAGGCAAGACCCAAGGAATGGCGGCACTTGATTCAGCTCACAATTGACGTTGCCAAATTTTTGAAGAGTCCCTCTCAAATGGGAGGAGTCCTTCATGCGCAGGACCGCACCTATCGGCCGGTCGGCGCCGGCGCTTTTATCAATGCGTTTTGGGGCGTGATATGCCTCGTCGTATCGGTACTGCTGGTTGGGACGGGGTTGGGAATCATGTTTGGCTTTATCGACTATCGGCCGGAGTGCTTCCCCGGCAACTCAACATCAAGCTGTAAAGTTACAGTCACCGTCTACAAGGTTACCGAAGCCATTAAAATAGGCCTGCAGTACGTTCTCGGTGGGGCATTCGCCTTCTGGGGCGCCTTGTATTATCGCGAGCGAGTCCGGAAACGGCTGTAGAAGGTTTGTAATCGTTCACCCCGCTACGGTATCGATGCGAACCAAGGTGGGTAGAGCGCCGTTGCCCCAATGCGCCTGAACTGCTCGCGTGAGAAAGCCGAGTAGGGCGGGCATGGTTTCCGGCTTGGCTATCGCACAGCCAGCTCCGCACAGCCGGCTTCAAGTTTCTTGAATACGGCATACGGGATATCCGTTTCGAATGCCAGTGACTCCTGCTCGGTCGCTATGGCGTTGTGTTCGCGCGAGGCAAAGTATTGCTGCGGATGCGGCGGCTCATTTTTGATAGCGCTATTTATTTCTATAACACCGAGGGCTATCGGATATGTCGATGAAATATTTTTCTTTTCGATTTGCCGCTTTACTTTTATTGTCGTAAAAGAGGGCAACATGCCGGCAAGCGTTGGCGAAGAAAGACAATGCTGCGGTACTCTGCCGCCAGCGAAGGTCGCTTGAATTGAGAAATTTGCGTCAGGTTTGCTGCGCTGTGCCGTCAGCGTTGTTGAGGCGGTTGTGTAGGTCAAAAGAGAAACTGTCTCTTCGCTCACTTCCATAAATGTTGAATTGGGGGCGAGCTTCATTTCGCTCTTCCACCATTCGGGGTTATTCATGCCGATCAAGACAAGGGCAGCGCCTGCCAGCAGGCTGACTCCCGCAATCACTCCAGTTCGTTCAACCATGCTTTTCAGAAAAACCAGACCGCCTTACGATACTTCCAATTCGCCCATAGCCCTTTGGTGCGGATGATGGCAACCACAATTGAATCTTTGTCGACACCCGAAAGCGAATATTTGCCAGCCTTGATGGGAATCGCAGTTGCCGGCTGTCCGTTGCGAAGCGCGCTGATTTTTGCTTTGTACAAAGCAACCACTTCGGAGTCGGGAATCGCCGATTCGATCGATATGCTAGTACCTTTGAGTGAACGTAAGCGTGGAAACCATTGATCCGTGATGAGCAGCGTGTCATCGGCTTCCAAGCCTTGGCAGTGGGTATTCTTTCGGCTGAATTTATTGCAGCGTAGGGTCATTTGCGGCGCAAGAGATCCGGCATCGTCAATCAGCCGTACCAGCTTTTGCTCGGCGCTTCCAGTCCAGGATTGAATGTCGGTGTTTGGGCATCCCTCCGGGTTCTCGGCAGTGGCTGCAAAGCGATCAAGTGCAATGAGCGCATCTTCCGGCTTCATCGTCGGTAGCTGTGTTTTTAGTTTGACGCATTCTGGATCTGTCGCAGCTAGTGCAGAATTGCTTCCTGTAGCGAGCAGCAAGACGAAAAGAAGTGTTTTCATGCGGCCGATCATGCGACCACCGAAATTGTCCCGACACTCTTGCCATCGCCTTTCCGGCTCAAAATCAGATACTGATAGAGTTTGTCCCATCCTTCGAGCGTCTTGATTGTCACGCAACCAGCGGACACGCGGCCGGCGTGAAGATATCGGTTGGCGACACGGGAGCTATTCATGCCATGTCCAATAAAAAACCAAGTTTTCGCGTATTTAGCAACTCCAAGGTAGCCCTCGCCAAAGCGATGTGAAACATCGGGCAATTCCAGGTCATGCATGCCAATCGGTACTGGAGGTCCGCCCTCGGATACCGCTGTGAGCGGCGTGCCGCCAGAATAAGTAAATTCGTTTTTTGAAAGGGAAAATTTGACGTGCGCCGCACCCCGCCATCCTGGATTCCCTTTGCCGAGCCAAGAGCCGGCATCCGACTTTTGGCGAACATTTGCCAAGGTGCCGCTCTCCCTGCCTTCGAGAACTTTGAAGTAATCGCGCGTCACGTTACTGGCATCCTTGGTGCGTTTGATGAACTCGACCTTCAGATATTCGGGTAGTTCGACTTGCCCTCCACCTTCCTTATTAGCAATCAACCAGCCCTTTTCGTCGCCGATTACATATCGAAGTTCCATAGTTTCCTTTATGTACGAAAATGTTAATGTTAAGGCAACGGAAAGTATAGTTCATGCTTGGTTAAATATTAACATCCGTTCTTATGGGGGCGATTACGAATTACCTCTCTTTTTTGACAGCAGTTCCAACATGATAAAAACTGGGGGTAGCTCGCGCTACTATGCGGAAAATGCAGAGCTATTCGGCGGTAAGTAGAGTGGTTCAGGATGGCAAAGATGCATGATAGCTAGACTTGCCTCCTTTTGCTTTCGTGACATGGCGATGCAGCTTATCCGAAGTTCGCGTGGGTATGGTCGTTTAGGTCAGTTCATTTCCGTGCTTGAATTCAAGTTCGAAGTTCTCGGCAACGGTGTTGTCGATCAAGGATTGGAGTTCGGAGAGTGTCGTGTACATTTGATACCGGATGGCTTGTTAGTGTCTTGCGTCGCGGACTGCGGCGATTTGTTCGGTGACGCGCTTTGATTCTTCCATTATCGCGGCGGCGCGAGCAATACTTTCTTTGTCATCTTCCTTCCCTTCCAGCGTTTTTTTGAGTTCGTTGAGAAGCGTCGATTGAAGTTCGTCCAGCAGATACTCGCCAACTGACGATCCAAACTTTTCGATGTACTCGATATGATGGGGTAGCGCGACCTTGATCATATCTACCGTATGATCTGTTTTCAAAATGTCGACCGAAAAGCCTTGCTTTAGCGCGAAAATCTTTGCTATCGCGCCGTAAATGGTTGCTTCATATGCCGAAAACAATGCCCACACGAGATCGGAGATATAAGGACGTGCCTTCATTGCTTCATGATCCGTCGAAATGCTACTTTCGAATACGGACGATAGCTGTCCAAAAACTTCTCGAACCTTTGAGTCTTGCGCCGCCGACGCCAATGCCTTTTCAAAGTTGATCGACGCGATGTAAGCCGCTGCTGTTCGATATTTGCTGATTGTGATGACTGCAGACCAGATTTGATCGACGGCTTCCAAGCGTCGTTTGTCTATGGCAGCCTGTCTGCTCGTCAATCCCGCGATCGCGCTATTTCGAAGCAGGGCGATTTCGCCTTCTTTAGTTCGTAGGTCGGCCTTGAGCAGTTCTTCACTATTTCGAAACTGTGACCGTACAAGTTCAATCTTTTGATCGAAGTCGTGCTGTACACTTTTCGTCAAGCGAGTCGTAATGACATTTCGGGCCAGCCACAACGCACACAAGCACAGCGCCGTAGACGAAAATGTCGGAGCGAGAATTTCAAACCATTCGATGTGATTCATCTTGTGTCGCGAACGCGGGAAGCAGAGAAATCATTCAAGTATAGTTAGGCCGTAGCTCGCAATAAGTAGGACGTCAATAGCGAAGCGTATTGCGCTACATATTCTACGTATTATCCGAAAATTCCGGATAACTCGCCCCCTCCAACATCTCAGGCACCGAATAATCCACACCAGGCAATTTATCCCAGCTTTCCTCGCCTTCCTTGGTCTGCATCATATTGGCCCAATGCAGAGTCTGATCGTCCCCGGATGAAGCAGTCATTTGCATCTGAAATGCCCATTCCCCATTCACCTTGGTCATCTGCCCAAAACCGGTGACGATGGATTCTTCGCGCCGGCTGCTGCGCACAAAAGTAATCTGCACCTGCCCCGATGCCGTCACCGTACCCACCATGCTGCGCTGTCCGGGAGACTGGCCGCGTTTGCCGCCGCTTTCTCCCGCGTCAAACACAAGGGCGGAAGAGACGCCCCAGAAATAGCCGTTTTTATAGCCGGAGATATGCCAGACGGTTTGATCGCCTTTCCAGGTCAGCAGATTGTCGTCGGGCGAAAACTGAAGTGCAGGCAGGTCGGGGTAAGTCACATACCAGTAGGTGTCGGCCAGAAAATCCCAAGTGCTACGGTTGGTTTCAGACATGCGTGTCTCCATTTTTCAACATGATGAATCAGAGTGGTAAGCCGTCAAACAAACGACCTGACCAACGGCTTCTCGCAATTTGCGTGAACGTGTCAGGCGGGCCACTTGACCGCGACCGGCGTCTGGTTGAGCGTAATCGGGGCTTGACCGGGAAACTGGAAGGCCACAATGGGGCCTGGACTGGTATTGCATTGGATATTGAGGTATTGCAAACCGGCGGCGGCAACCAGAAATGCGGAAATGGTGAAACTTATCGAACTCCCGCCGCTGCTGTTGCTGCTGGTGTACACGACGATCGTGGTGCCGTTGACGCTCATGCTGGTGACGGGGACTGCTATCCCGCCGCTGGCGTTGAGTTGGATGCCGGTGGAACTCGATGCCATTGGTTTGCCGACGCTCCAGTTGACTTGATCGTCGGGGCTGGATGAGACGGGGACCAGCACGACTGAAATCTTCTGGCCGGGTTGGGCGTTGCTGACGGTAACTGTCGCTTGGGTATATTTGTAGCTTGGACTGCTCATTGCGCATTCCTCCCAATATGTCCTTGTTGCAACCTGTGTTTGATTGGACGCTGAGCAGCTTTTTCCGGCAATCCCATGAACATGGGAGATTTTGTTAATTCGCCATGCACTTTTCCGTATAGATCAGTATCGGATCAGATGTTGAGAGGAGGGGGAGTCAAAAAAATGCAAGCCATGTCCGGCTGTCCTCTTCATCCAACTGCTTTTCGATGACGATATATGACGGTATGGCCTCAAGATGAGGGCCGAAAAAGCTGCATCCCACTCCCTCTGGTGTATGGCTCTTGCCAGTTTTTTTACTGCAAGCGGGAGCGGTCCGCCTCTCGAAAAAAACGGTAGCGAAAGCACG
Source organism: uncultured Burkholderiales bacterium (assembly GCA_966211965.1). GTDB lineage: Bacteria > Pseudomonadota > Gammaproteobacteria > Burkholderiales > Burkholderiaceae_D > CBIHON01. Next base: position 17,384 of record CBIHON010000003.1, read on the forward strand.
TATCGAATCACAGATTCCTATTAATCAGGAAACGGAATCATGTTATTGCCAACAGCAAGAGAAGCCGAATTACTATAGCCAATAAATTGATAGAACACATCGACAATAACATTTGAGTACGATAAATTTACCATCATCCCGCTTCCGACAGCATTCACCGCCACGATGACTTGCAGCGCCTGAGTAGCCGCACCGGGGTTAGCTCCCGCGAGAAAATTTATGCCGTTTTGCGCGACGCTCAAATAGGTCATTGGAGGCGTGCTAATGGTGCCATAAGGTTGAATTTGAGCAGGGCCGCCATCGAACGAGATGGTATTTGCGTCGGTAATTTGCAAAGACGCATTCATTGGATTGGTACTGTCATTCGTCACAAAGCTAAATGCGATCGTGTATTTCACTGTGCTTTCTCGCTTTCATAGAATCCGATCAATTCAGGCCGTGAGCCTGGCGGTTCCACCTGCGTGTACGTCTGCGAAACGAGGGTTCTGCCATAACAAGGCGATTGCGTGCCCTGCCCCATGGCGCTGCCGCGAGCGATGAAAACTGTTTCTGGAGAGCGCCGGTCGGCGACGGCGACTCTCCCGGTGCGTTGCGTCCGTTCATCGGAGGTGTTTGTGAGGAAAGTATTGCTTGATTGAATGCTGTTCGCGTTTTTCGAGCAATCCCATAAATAGGGGAGATTTTGTTAATTCATGGCAATTTGGCGCGCACGATTCGCTCGCCGCTGAGCGAGGGGGGTGGAGGCAAATATGACTTCATTGACCGGCCAAAAAAAATACAGGAAAATGAGTATTTAGACAAGTTTCTGGGGGCGTGGGATTGTCGAATAAATCCTTGAAAATTGCGGCCGGCATCGGCCTTGTCGTGTTGGCCGGCATCGCCTCTATCCTATATGTGGGATTTGGCCTGTTCGAGGCGGAAAACGTCAAGCGCGGATCCATCGCCTACTATCTCGGCTTGCCTGCCCAGATCCGCTCGATCCCTCTTGTCGAAGAATGCCAGGCGCCCGTGTACCGCTGGCGCGGACGGGATGGCGAGAGTTCTCCTTTTATCTCCACGACCTACCGCAGCAGAAGTTCCGTTCAGAGCATCTCTGACTTCTATAAGAGCGCCTTGACGCAACTTTCCTGCTCGCCCGAGGCTGCACCGCCTGCCTCGTCCACTGAAAAAAGCCTTGTGCAATTCAATTGCCGGGGACCGGATGTTTTGTCGGTCAATGTCTGGGTCGGAAATGAGGCGTCCTGCCGATCCGTGACGCTGGATATCATAGAAAACTATTAGATCCTGAACAGGTTCTTAATCGCCAACGAAGGAGGAATAAATGTCCAAACGAATAGACATTGTCGATGGGCGCGAGGCTTACGCCAAAACATATGGGCTCGTCTATACATGCAACCTGGGTTGGCTCGACCTAGGCCACATGAATCCTAAGGAAATCCGCCCGAACGTCGGTGCGGCCGCCTTGTGGCGGCAGATCAAGGCCGGCGGGCCGGATGCGTCGGCGCCGTGGTGCGGCGGCGCATTTGCCAATTCCAGCTGCGGTCCTGCCGCGAACGGTGTTCATCGCGGACAGGATATGCCGCGTGAAGCGCGCAAGGATACGATCATTCGCTTTCCCGACAATGCCACCGGGTTCGAGGTGAAGTCGATTCAGCAAATGGGTAAAAGATTAGGGCCGATGGGCACGGTGTATGCCAATCATGAACGCAGCTACGTCGTACGCCATAATTTGTCGGAAACGGACAAGCAGTCGGTGGCGCTGGCTATCTTCATGGAGGTCAGTCTTGGCTTCGAGCGCATGCAAGGGAGATTCCCTCAAGGACTTTTTTCCAGCGACAGCAGCTTCAGCCAGGAAGACCTCGTATCCAATCTCATCGGATTCTATATTGCCGTCGGCGCTATCACTAAAACGCAAGCGCTTGATGCCGCAGGCCCGATTTCAAAAAGCGGCGCTCTGGCAATATGGGATCGGGATGGATCGGTGGGCTCCAATAAAAACAAGAGTTTCACCCCGCTATTGAGCAAGAATACGGGGTATGACGATAAGCTGGCATGTCGCGACGAGTGTGCGAATCAGCCCCGCCGAACGCCCGAATTTTTCTCCAAAATCAAGCCTGCTGCCAAGGGTTCGCTTTTCATGAATTTTCCGAGGCCGTGATAGTGAGGCCGCATTCATGCGGCACTTTTATCCTCAACGATTATCAATTCGAATGCCGCGCGCCGCGGCGCTTGTTCCACCGGCCGGTTCAGCGCGACCAACTGCATCGCGGAACTGGACCGGATCGACTTACCTGACCTCTGTTTTGTTGCTCAAACAGGTTCGCAGGAAAATTGCTTAAAGCATTTTCTTAATTGAGTTTCCAGGCGCGGACATAGTTGATTGCGAAAGAATTGTTAGGTCCAAGTGGGGTCGTGCTGTCCACTGGGCCGCTTTCGCTGCCGTACTGCATGTCGACCAGGACGTACATTTTCCTGTTCATTGTTACGTTTTCGGTATAGACCAGTTTGCCGTCAAAATAATACGAGATCTTGGTCGGCTCCCACTTCACCGCATATTTGTGGAAAGCGGTCGACAGATCGCCGGTGTACGGTTCCATGGATCCTGACAACCCTTCCTTGCCATTCCCGTTCTGATAGAAACTGACGTCGTAGCGGATGGGGTGCTTGTTTTCGTCGGCCCAGTAACCGGTCTTGCCGCCGGAGTAGGCTTCCATGATGTCGATTTCTGGTTCGCCGGTATCCGGTGTGTCTGAATTCAACAGCCAGAACGCAGGCCATAGACCGGCGCCGACCGGCAGCTTCGCTTCCATTTCAAAGTAGCCATAGGTTTGCTCGAATTTTCCTTTGGTGGTCAGGATGCGTTCCTTGTATTCTCCATTGGCATCGGCTTGCGGCCAGATCTTCAATAAACCGCCTTCCACGCCATAGTCGCGGGTGCTTGATGGCGGGTCGTACCAGATATGATCGTTCCACTTGCTTGTGCTGAGCGCTGTGCCGTCAAATTCATCCCTGAACGTCAAGGTATAAAGCGAGGCATCTTGCTGATAGGGGCTGGGGCTGCTCGAAATCCAGCAAGATTTTGCCACGCCGCGAGCCGGGTCGCCAAACACAGTGTTATTGCATGCGATCGAATTGGTCGCGGTCTTGTAGGCATAATTGCCATTGGCTCCGTAACGCACCAGTCGTGTGCCGACGAAGGAGCAAGTCTCGTGTTCTTTCGCGCAATAGGTCCAACCGGTATCGGCGGCTTTGGAGGGCGAGTCAGTATTGGCGCTTGGCGCCGCGCCTTCATCGTTTCCCCCGCCGCCGCATGAAGCCAGCAACAAGGTGCTCAAAGCGATAGGCCATGCCCGGCGGCCAAAGGCTTTTCTGAACGCTATTTCCAACATGTATTTCCTTTCGATAGGTATGGTTGAAGCAAGGAGGGATGATTGGGGAAAGTGCAATAAATAGCAAAAATTCTATATTATAAAGTTTATAAGAATTAAGAAAAGAAATTGTAGGGGCCGTGATAGGGCGGGGCGAAGCCTCGTGCAGTATCTCGCGCAGAAGATGGCAAGGGTGAGTACGACCTTCTTCATGTTATATCCACGGTCTTGTTGTTCTATGTGCACATTGAACTACAATGATTTGCATAATTCAAATGCATTATTTTCAGTATTTCAATGCGTATTGCGCATTGGACCGTTTTGCGGAGCATGAATGAAAACCAGCCTGCGCCAGTTGCAGCATCTTGTTGCCATGGCCGAAGAACAATCTTTTGCCCGTGCAGCGGTAGAATGCGCGAAATCGAGTAGGAGACGGGCAGGGTGTGGATTTATATTTCTATGATATTTCTATGAAATCTCTCTGGGTTCAATTTTATCCATTTGCAGTTACCTGATTGGAAGGAACGCAGGCTGCAGGAACGGCATTTTTCTGCGTTCCGACACGCCCAGCTATCCCCTCAAAACTGTGTGTTTGGCAGGAGCGGTCCATGGCCACGATAGCCGTTATCCAAAGGCTATTGCGGCCATGGGCCGCCCGCTACGTTTGGTCTAGTGTCCTGTTAGCTTGCTGTCACTGTGCTGTGCGCCTTGCCCTGCGCGCCGGGCATGTACCTTTAGCGGATGCCGCCGGAGGCAATCAACTGTTCCCCGGTCATCCAGCGGGAATCGTGCGACGCAAGGAAGACCGCGACGTCGGCGATATCATCGGGCCGGCCGGTGCGGCCCAGCGGTGCCTGCGCGATGATGGCCTTCTCGAAATCGGAACCGATGAAACCGGCCGCCACCGTGCCTTCTGTCTCCACCATGCCGGGGTTGATGGAGTTGACGCGGATTTTCTTCGGACCGAGTTCCTTGGCCAGCACGCTGGTGATGACGTCCAGTGCGCCCTTGGTGCCGGTGTAAACCGCGCTGTTTGCCGGTGTGATGCGGGTGACGGCTGAACTGATGTTGATGACGCTGCCGCCTTCGGCCAGATGCTTCACTGCAGCTTGAGTGGCGAGCAGGGGACCCAGCACGTTGATGTTGAAGTGGCGGTGGAAGTGCTCTTCGGTGATGGCTTCGAGCGGCGCGAATTCATACACGCCGGAGTTGTTGACCAGAATGTCGAGCCTGCCGTAGGTCTTCACGGCGGCATCGATGGCGCCTTGCGCACCGGCGGCGGTGGAAACGTCGCCGCCTACCGCGATCGCCTTGCCGCCGGCCTCGACAATTGCGGCGACGACGGAATCAGCCCCAGCCTTGCTCGAGGCGTAATTGACAACGACCGATGCGCCTTCTGCCGCCAGCGATTTGGCGATGGCAGCGCCGATGCCCTTGGATGCGCCGGTAACGACGGCGACTTTGCCTGATAGCTTGCTCATGTTTTTTTCCTTCGTATAGGTTTGCAATATCTTGGATGAACGGATATGGCAGACAAGGGCCCTTGCTTCCATAGTTCGGAATATACGAACTATTGAACAATAAATCAAGGCCCGCATATAATAAAAACCATGAGACCCCTTGTTCACCCCTCCATCGACGACATCACGGTCGAAGGCATCATGCATGCCCTCTCGGACCCGGTGCGGGTGGCCATCTACGCCGATATCGTCGGCTCCAACTGCTCGCAGAATTGTTCGAATTTTCTGACTGTACGCGACAAGGAAATCCCCAAGTCGACGCTGTCGCAGCATTTCAAGGCGCTGCGGGAAGCCGGCCTGATTCGGTCCGAACGTTGCGGCGTCGAGATGCACAATACATCGCGTTGCCCCGAAATTGAGAAGCGCTTCCCTGGGTTGATCGGGGCTATCCTTAGCGCGTACAAGATGCAGTCTGCGGGTAAGAAGAAGCAGATAAAGTGAAATTGCGGGTTGAACTCGAATGCCAGTTGGAGCGAGAAGAGATCGCGCGGCAGACCGGGTTTTCTACTGGCGCGCAATTATCGCTTGCGTTCGAGCGGCGATTTGGCATTGCTGCCGTGTTGTGTTGCGAAATGCATATGGGGGGAGCACCGGCTGGGCAAGCGGGGAAAGTCGTTTGAACCAGCCGCTGGTGGCATTACGCGTAGCGCATGTATCAGAGCGACACATCGCAGCTGATAACCAGGTCGCCTTTCTTCTCGTAGATGCTGGACATGCGCTCCACTTTCTTGGTCTTGGGATTCTGAAGGCGGAAGTCTTGCAGGCCGCTCGTAACAGTTTTGAGACGTTGGGCGCGTTCGCGGTAAAGGGCCTTTCCGTCGGCGTCTTTCCAGTCCATTTCATCGGCGCCAACGTGCTTTGGGTCCGCGCCGTTGGCAAGCAGCTTGCCGTTCAGATCATGAATCTTCACGTGGAGGCCGAATTCATGCAATTGCCCCTTGGGGTTGTTGACTTCGGCAATGGTCTTGTCTTTGCCGTTGGCCTGCAGGTAGTTCAAGACTTTCGAAACCAGCATCGTGGCTTCGCCCTCTGTTCCCTTGGACCCTGCATACCCGCTTGCACTCAAGCTGAGAAGAAGGGACGTGAAAATCACGGTTAGAATTTTGCTCATTTTTTTCTCCTTTACTGAGTTTGGGACGGGGCGAACTGGCATAGCAAGGATCTTTCCAACGGTAAATATGTTACTACTACCGGATTGCGAAAAGTAACTTTTCCATTAAGAGCCTCTAAAAACCGGGTCTTTGTGGCCAAGTCCTTCCTGTCCGGCCAAAATGCCAAAGGGGGGAAGCAGGGCGTTCCGGTCTTGCCGCTGCCGGCTATTCCGGCTTGCCGGGCAAAATAATATTGTTCAGCTTCCACACCAGACCATCCCTGGTCAGGACAAAGCGGATTTCTCCTCCTTGCCGCTCCTTGACATGGACCGAGAATTGGTTCGGACTATCGAAGCCGTGGCGTGCATTTTTCAGCAAGGGCGGACGCTGTTGGGTTGCGTTGCGGGGCGAGCGTTCCAGGGGAATCAGCTTCGGCTGCGTGCCTTCCATCATGCCGGCCAGTCCGTCCGGCGTGACGTAAGTATCGACCATGCCGTCGATCAGTTTCGATCCCAACTCCATCACCCAGGACGCCATCGGCGTGTCCTGGAATTGCGACGGCGTCTTCTTCATGATCTTGGCGGTGAACTGGTTCTTGAGGTTCGAGCGCAGCGTGGGGAAATCGATATTTTCCGCCAGCTTTGCCGCGTCGCGCTGTTCCACGCCCGCCTTGATCCGATGCAGCGCGATGTAGGGACCGGCGGCGACGTAGGCGCCCAGAGCGGCGATGAGCAAAACGGTAATTGTGAGGATTTTTTTCATGTGGAAAGGGGCTATTTGAGGTCGGGGGGCGAGACACGAGATGCGGAATGGCTTGGCTCGCGTGTATGCCTATTGTGCCTTATCCGGCAAACAACCGATGGATGCGGGCGGTTGAATGCATCTGCCCGACTTGGCTGCAGCGGACACCATGGTAGGGGCGGCAAACGGGCTACAATGCTTTTTTTTTTGCGTAGCCATGGCGACATCCGCCAACAGATCACCCCTAAGCTTGCCATCGAAAAATCATGAATCCACGCGCCATCCTGCTGGACCTGTTTCAATCGGCGGTCGCCGCCGCGCAAGCGTCGAAACGCATGCAGGCGGTTTTGCCGCCCCCGCCGCGCGGCCGGACAGTGGTGATCGGCGCCGGCAAGGGCGCCGCGGAAATGGCGGCGCAACTCGAAGCCTTGTGGCCGGGACCCTTGGAGGGCGCGGTCGTCACCCGCTACGGCCATGCAGTGCCGTGCCGCCATATCCGCGTGCTGGAAGCCGCGCACCCTTTTCCCGACGAGAACGGCATCGCGGCGGCGAAAGAGCTGCGCAAACAGCTTGCCGGCCTCACTGCCGACGATCTGGTGATCAGCCTCATATCGGGCGGCGGCTCGGCCCTGCTGGTGGAACCGGCGCCCGGCATCAGCCTGGCGGACAAGCAGCAATTGACGCGCGACCTGTTTCAAGCCGGCGCGACCATACGGGAACTCAATCGCGTGCGGCAGGCCTTGTCGCGGGTGAAGGGCGGGCGGCTGGCTGCGGCAGCGTGGCCGGCTCAGGTCGTGACGCTGGTGATTTCCGACGTGCCGGGTGACGATCCGGCCTTAGTCGCTTCGGGGCCGACCGTTGCTCCCTCTGTCGATGAAGAAGCGCCCTTGTCCATCCTCGAGCGCCTGGGCGTCGCCGTGCCGGACCATGTGTGCAAGGCCTTGCAGGAAGACCGGCCGTTGCAACACGATTTTTCGCACTGCCGGACCGAACTCATCGCCACACCCATGCAGAGCCTGCAGGCCGCCGCGGCGCGCGCCAGGGAACTCGGCTATACGCCCCTCATCCTGAGCGATTGCATCGAGGGCGAGGCGCGCGAGGTGGCCGAAGTTCACGCCGGCATCGCGTTGTCGGCACTGCGTTATGGCGAACCCTTGCGACGGCCGGCCGTCTTGTTGTCCGGCGGCGAAACCAAGGTGACCTTCGGCGATATCAAGCCCGGACGCGGCGGCCGCAATGCCGAATTCCTGCTGGCGCTGGGCCTGGCCCTGCGCGGCGAGCCGTCGATCCATGCGATCGCATGCGATACTGATGGCCTCGACGGCAGCGAGGACAATGCCGGCGCCATCTGGCTGGACGACAGCGCGGCGCGGGCGCGGCGGGAGGGCATCGATCTGCGCGGCTATCTTGACCGGCACGATGCCTATACTGCTTTTTCAAGAATGGGGAATCTGGTCGTGACCGGACCGACCCATACCAACGTCAATGATTTTCGAGCGATCCTGATCGCCTGATGCAAAACAAGGAGAGGTAAATGGAAAATTCAGCATGCTTGCGTCACGTTGTGTTGTGCGCATTTCGAGAGGCGACGTCGGCTGAGCAGATAGCCTTCATTACACGGGAATTTTCCCTGCTCAAGGAAAAAATAGGAGAGGTTCGGCACTTTGAGTGCGGCACCAATAATAGTCCGGAAAATTTGAATGACGGCTATACGCATTGCTTTACGCTGCACTTCCAAAACGAAAAAGGGCGAGATGCATACTTGGCTCATCCGGCGCATCTGGACTTTGTCGAATTGCTGAAACCCTCTTTAGCGAAGGTATTGGTGGTGGACTATTTTGCTCGGGACGCATCTTGAGCTTGCGGCATGGGCCTGAAATCCGGCTGAGGGGCTGACGAAAAAAAACGGCTTTCATCAGCTGGATATCTCTACCAGGTTTGTCTATATTTGTTCGCTCGTTCTCCTGGTTTTCAAGACAACATTCGGCCGTAAAACGCTTACATTGCAATTCGCCTTGGCGGCTTGCAACGCGGTCGCTTGCGCGCTTACATTGATAAATCAGGAGAAAGCACAGTGGCAGAGTCAACGATCAACGGCACCATGTCTGCCTTAGCTCATGACGCGGTTGAGTTTGCGCGTCGAAATTTCGGGGTTGCGCTCGATTTTTCCAATGCGAGTGTCGAACGCGTCGAAATCATTGCGGAGGAACTCTATCAATCGATCCCCCATGGAGTGCTCAACAGGTTGTTCCATCTGAGCCCGTCGGAAGGCGAAATGCAAAATATCTGCAACATGCTGGGCGCTTACATCGGTGAGGTTTTCCGCCGCAGCAAGGGCGGAGAGTGGGCCACCAACCAGGAATTTTCCGCAGTCGGGATTCAACATGGCGCTTCTTGGCTGTTCCCGCAAGCGAAGGTGCACGACCGGCTCACCAACGGCTCGGAAGATGACCTCTGGGCTTACTTTCGGCGCCTGATTGAAAGCTGACGCCGTTCAGAATTCTTCCCAGTTTTCATTCGACAAGGGGCGCGCCGGTTTTCTCGAAACCGGCACGAGCGGCCGGCCGATCGGCAGAATATTTGCTGTGGCCTGTCGCGCCTCGGCTGGTGCAGGCATCTCATCCAGCTTGAACGCCGCTACCGCGTGCTCCAGTTCCCGCGCCTGGTTTTCCATGCTTTCCGCCGCTGCCGAAGCTTGCTCGACCAGAGCCGCATTTTGCTGTGTCATCTCATCCATTTGCGTCACCGCCCGGTTGATCTCTTCGATGCCGCTGCTTTGCTCCAGACTGGCATTCGTGATTTCACCGATGATGCCGGTCACGTGGCTTACCGAGGCAACGATTTCGTTCATGGTCTGCCCGGCTTGATCGACCAGCCTGCCGCCCGCATCGACCTTCTGCACCGAATCCGTTATCAGCGTTTTGATCTCTTTGGCGGCGCCGGCCGAGCGCTGCGCCAGGGTGCGCACTTCCGCCGCCACCACCGCGAACCCTCGTCCCTGCTCGCCGGCGCGGGCCGCTTCCACTGCCGCGTTCAACGCGAGAATATTGGTCTGAAACGCGATGCCGTCGATCACGCCGATGATGTCGACGATCTTGCGCGAACTCTCCTTGATCGACCCCATGGTCTCGACCACCTGGTCCACGACCTGGCCGCCGCGCTGCGCGACGCTCGAGGCGGAGATCGCCAGTTGATTCGCCTGCCGCGCGTTTTCGGCATTCTGTTGCACGGTCGAGGTTAGTTGTTCCATTGCCGAGGCGGTTTGCTGCAGCGAACTTGCCTGCGATTCCGTACGTACCGACAAGTCGCCGTTGCCGCGCGCGATCTCTTGCGAGCCGAGGTGGATTTGCGAAGAACAATCGCGAACCTTCACGATCATCGACGCCAGGCGCTGTTTCATTTCGCCGACTCGGCACAGGATCGCGCCGAGTTCGTCGCGCGAGCGCACCTCCGGATCGGCCGCGAGGTCGCCGCTATACATTCGTTCCACCGATGCCTCCAGCCGGTTCAGGTTGCCCCTGAACGAAGCATAAAAGGCCAGCATGAAGTACACGCAAACCAGCAGCGCCAGCATGATCGGTACATATCCCAGCAACTGCTTGCTGCGCAGGTTGCCGATGCGCCGCTCCAGCAGCCGGTCGAGATCGGCTGCGGCTTGCTGCGCCAGTTTGTAGACAGCCTCGGTGGCGGTGCCGGTAGTGCCGAGATAGTCGCGCGGCGGCAGCTTGAATACTTCGCTGGCCGATACGTCGCCGGTATGCGAGGTCAGCATTGCGCCGACCGGTTCAAGTTGCTGCGCCGGCGTCGGCATGTCCTTGCTTTGCACAGCAGCATTGCGGTTGGCGGCGTTGAGGTCGCCGTTGGCATTGAGCAGCGAGCGTTTGGTCAGCAGCAGAGTCTCGGACACTTTTCTTGCTTCAGCGAGGGTGATTTCCTTGCGCGCGATCGCGACGGCGGTCAGGCTGCGGATTTCATCCAGATCGGTGGCCAGCGCCGGCAGCGATGAGGTGGCGGCATGCATCAGGTAGAAGGCGTCGAGTTCGGGGTCCTGGCTCAGATTGGAGTGGCTGGCGGCCAGCTTCACGTGTTCCTGTAATTCGGCGCTGAGCTTGCGATAGGCTTCGTCGCCTGCTTCGCCGCTGGTCTTGGCGGCATCCTGCGATTTTTGCTTCAGCGCGTTCCATTGCTTGCTTAATGCCAGCTCGTCGATTGCGCCGTGCAGCGTATCGATTTTTTGGATTTGCTGATCCACCTTCGCCTGCGCCTCGGCATAGCCGGCTTTCAAACCATCTTCTCCGCCGAGAACGGCGCTGCCGTAGGCACGCGTGGTGTGCACCAGGCGGGTCAGTTCCAGCAGTTGCGTCACATAGACTACGCCGACGCGCTCCTTGCGTGCGAATTCCGCATTGGCGATCAATTCGCGCTGCAGCAGGAAAAACAGAACCAGCAAGGGGAGCACCACGATCGAGGAAATCAGTACGAATTTGGGCAGCACGCGCATGCGTTCCATCAGGCTGGTCGCAGGGCGTAGCAGACGTTCTCTGACGCTCAGGGGCTGGCTCATCGGGGGGGCTCCAGAATTGTTTTATTTACGGCGATGCGGATCGGCAGACCGTCGATTATTTATTGTGGATGGGCCAAATGGTCGACAGGTCCACAGGCCGGAAAGCGGGAAGGGCGGATTCACTTCCCGACCTGCAAAATCGGGGCAGGCCGTCGATCATTTGTTGAATTATTTACAATTCAAAAAATAATAAGCCCGCCGTCCGGTAAGGGCTATTGTGTATTTCACGTATTGAAGAGGTGGGGGAAAGCTGCGAAGGCAGCCGTGCGGTACGAGGGTTTTGGATCTTTGCGGGCTTCCAGCAAGGGCGGGCCGTCGATGCCCTGCGTCGGCAAGACGCACTGCGCCGCTAGCGATTGTTCTTCATGCAGTTATCGATCGCCTCGATCACCTTGACCGCATTGAAGGGCTTGACCACAAAACCGTTGGCCCCGGCTTGTATCGCCAACTGCACATTGTTGACCGTGGCCAGGGAGCTGATCATGATGACCTTGGTCCCGGGAGCATCAAGCCGTATCTGCTGGGCGGCTTGATGTCCGTTCATCTTCGGCATGTCAATGTCGATGAAGGCGATGTCCGGTTTGATGTTGAGACATAGTTCGACTGCTTTTTCTCCGTCCATTGCTTCGCCCGCTACCGAATAATGGTTCTCTCGCAGCATCAGGCGCAACACGCTGAGGGTCAGGCGGTCATCATCTGCGATTACGATCTTCACTGTCTTTTCATATGGTCTCAAAAAGTATCCTCCGAATGCGCTTTTTTCCTTGTCTCGATCCGATTTCGCCACTTTTGCTTTTGCAACGAATTTGCGGAACAGGACATTAGCTGTCTGTCTTGTTCGCCGCAAGCATCACGCGCAGCCGCGCTTCGATTCTTGTGTATTCGGCCTCGATGGCGGCTAGCCTCGGGGCGGCGCCATCCAGCTGGCCGGCCTTGGCCCTGATTTCGAACTCCTTGCATAGCGCCGCCAAACTGGTGGCGCCGATGGATGCGGTGCTGCCGGAAAGCGCATGAGCCACACTCGCCATCTTGGCCGTGTCGCCGGCGGCGGAGGCGTCGTGCAGGGCGGCGATGCGCTTCGGACTGTCGGTCTGAAACAGATCGGCCAGTTCCGTGAAGTCGTCGCCGAACATTTCGTAGATCGCATCCAGCTCATCCGCATGCGGGGCCGTTTCCGGCGCCGGCCGTGCCGGCGTCAGCAGCCAGTGATCGAGCATGCTGCGCAGATGCGACGGGCGCAGCGGCTTGGTCATGAAGTCATCCATCCCGGCGACCCTGCATTTTTCCTGTTCGCCCGGCATCGCATGCGCGGTCCAGGCAATGATCGGCGTATGGCGTGCGCTGCCTTCGATGCTGCGGATTTGCGCAGTCGCCTGAAAGCCGTCGAGCTCCGGCATCTGGCAATCCATCAGCACCAGATCATAGTTGCCGGCCTGATGCATCGATACCGCTTGCAGGCCGTTGATCGCAGCGTCGGCGCGGCAGCCGAGTTTTTCCAGCATGCGCAGAGCGACTTGCTGGTTCACGATATTGTCGTCTGCCACCAGTACCCGGTAGCCGGCAAAGGGGCGCGCCTGCTCGCTCGGCATGACCGGCGCGGCGAAGCTGGCACTGGTCATGAACGGCGGCGTTTCGCCCTTGCCGAGCGGCTTGCTCAAGGCGGTCAGCGTGTGTATCAGGACCTTGTTTGAAACCGGCTTGCCGAGGACGGCGGAAAATCCTTCCTGTGCAAAACGCTGTGCCTCATCCGGCGCGGCACTGCTCAAGAGCACCAGAGAAATCTCGCGGTAAGCCGGATCGGATTTGAGGGCGGCGCCGATGGTTGCGCCATCGATGCCCGCCATCTGGTGGTTCAGGATCGCAATCCGATAAGGATCGCCGGCCGATGCTGCTTGTGCCATTGCCGTCAGTGCCGTGGTGGCACTGTCGAAGCCGGTAGCGCGCAGGCCCTGTTGCGTGAGTTCGTGCTCAAGCGCTTGCCGGTCTGCCGGCTGCTCTTCGACGAACAAAACCCGCACTCCGGCCAAGGGGTTGGAGGCATAGGCAAAGTCCAGCACTACGCGAAAATTGCAGGGCTGGTCCGGGTGCCATTCGCCGCTGATTTCTCCGCCCATAAAATTAATCAGGCGTTTGCAAAGCATCCATTGGAGCTCATTCTTCCCATATTTATGGGAGTCGATCTCTTGTGCGGCAGGGATGGCGCTACCAGCCTCGTCTTTTGACTCGGACGAACCAGCCCCTGAATTGCTGACCGCTAGCGTCAGGCGGCAGTGTTGTTCCGCGCCTGTTCCGGCGTCGATGGCGACCTGCACGCTGCCGTGCCTGGCGCACGCGATTGCGCAGCCGATCAGGATCGTGGCGATCTGCCGCACGCGCGCGGCGTCGCCGATCAAGGGATGCAATGCCGCCGGATGGCGCACTGTCAGATCGATTCCCTTGCCCTCGGCAATGGCGGACTGGAGGGTGATTACCTGCTCCAGTTCGGCCGGCAGGTCGAAAGCGGCTTGTTTCAGACTGAAGGTGCCGGCCTGGATCATCGACAGATCGAGGATGTCACTGGTCAGTTCGAACAGGTTCTCCGCACTGGTTTGAGCCATGGTGGCCAGCGAGCGCTGCTCACTGGTCAGCTCGGTATCGAGCATCAGGGTCAGCATCCCGAGCACTCCGTTCATCGGCGTGCGGATTTCGTGGCTTATGTTTGCGAACAACCTGCATGCCTCCTTGTTTTTGATATCGGTGCCGGCGGCGGGATTGGTCGCCTGTAGCATGGGGTCCGGTGCCTGCTCCGTTTGTTTTCGGGTTGGCGAGGGGATCAACCCCGATAATCTCTTGGAACGCATGATCCTCCTTGGATGACGACACGGCGGATTTTTCTTGAATCAAGATAGCCCATCTTGATCGGAGTCGGGCGCGGGCGTCAGTTTTTCTTAAGGATATCCCAAAATGCGTGTGATGCGCACGTATTCCGATGCCTGGTTTTTGCATATTCGCCCCGATGATTTAACAAATCGTCGGCGCAGTGCGGTCCCTGTTTGCACTCTTGGCAGGCACTGGAAAATATCGGTATTCGGCGCCAAAGAACATTGCCAGATTAATCGCCTTGGATGTACTCTAACGCTTGCCAAAAAATGAGGAGGGCAGCCATGTCCAACATCGCCGGTAAAGCTTATGCCATGAATGTCGTTACGCCGATCCGATGGTATCTCGTCTGGCTCAATAAATTGATCTTTTGGGCTGCGCTGAAGCTTCCGTCGAAATTGCGCGGCTTGATTGCCCTGTCTCTGATTCATTATGCGCGCTGGGTCATCGTCGGCAAAAACCAGTTCCCGCATCTTCACGAGTCGCAGCCGAAAGAGGATCTGCATTACTCTTATATGTTCTTTTTCAGTAATTTCAACGGCAGTTGGGATCAGTACGTCGACTCGTTTACGTTTGCCATTCCCAGCGGCCTCGACCTGTTCTGGAAATGGAACGTCAAGTACCCGCACTCGGTGCCGCTGACGCCCTTCCATCAGTACATCCAGTACAACCAGATCGAAACCAGCCACTACTACAACGCTTATCCGCTGGCGGCATCGAACGACATCAAGGCCGCCAAGAAAGTAAAAGCAGCCTTGATCGATTTCAACCGGCAGTACAGCAGCGCCACGCCGGAACAATTCCAGAAGCAATACAACGCGCTGCTGCGCAATCTGCAAAACGACTTGGGCGACATGCGGCCCACGCCTATCGTCAGCATGTCGGCGCAGCAGGTCGAAAAACGGCACCTGCGCGACTTGCGCAAGGCTTCGCAGAAAGCGGCGGTGGAAAAAGGAGAGACGATCCATGGGTAACGTCAGCGGCAATGCCTATGCCTTGACCATCATGTCGCCGATCAAAAACGGTCATTTCGGCGAAACGGCTTATTCGGATGAGGTGCGGGGCCGTCTGCAGAAGTGGAACGCGCTGCCCAACAGTCCGATGGCCAAGGTGCCGGAAACCTACCTGTGCCGCTATTACGTGCTGGACGACGTGTTTTCGGAGTCGCTAGCCGGGCCGGATTTCATGGGCACGATTTCCGACATACTGTCGATTTTTTCAGACACGGTGCGGCGCGCTTCCTTGCCCAAGGAAGATCACCTGAAATCGAAGTACCTGGTTTTGTGCTGCAACCTGCATGGCGATCCCGACACCTGGCTGCGCGGCATGTGGGCTGCGATCAGCGATGAGATCAAGCGTGTCTGGGAATTTTGCTATGCCTTCGAGCAGGTGAAAGACGCCGACAGCTTCGTGGCCTACATGAAAAAATGCCAGCTCAACGCTTCGCTCTACTTCGTCGGTTCGACCGACGATCCGCTGCAGGAGCAATTGAAGTCGCTTTACCTCAAACAGGAATTCGGCAAGTTCGTGGTCGAGCACCAGGGTTTGCCGGCCGCTCAATTGCAGCAAGCCTACCAAGCCTTCATCAAGCGGGTTGAGCCGGAAAACCTGGCCGCGCCGGCTTGGGAACCGGGCCAGTACAGAATCACCCGCCAACCGGAGACCGCATCGTGACCAAAGTCCTGGATCTGCTGGATATTCAAGGCAATGTGATACGGGCTTATGGCCGTTTCAGTTTTCCGGTTGCGCGCTATATTTTCCTGCGCATCCACAACGGCGACAGCGGGCGCGATTTCGTCGGCGCGGTGACGAAGAAGGTGACCACCTCGGTCAATTGGGGAGTGGGGCCCAACCCGATCGACAAGCCGAAAACCGCGATCAATATCGCCTTTACCTATGCCGGCCTGGAAGCGCTCGAATTGCCGCAGGCTTCGCTGATGGGCTTCCCGCCCGAATTCGTGATGGGCATGAAAAAGCGCAAGGACATCCTCGGCGATAACGGCCCCAGCGCACCCGAGTATTGGGACCGCATCTGGCACGGCGAACCGGTCCACGTGCTCATTACGCTCAACGGCCAACTGCCCGAATATATCGAAACCACCACGAAATGGCTGCTTGACCTGGTGGCCGAAAGCGCGGGCGGCGTGACGCTGCTCAAGGGCCATCGCGGCGACGACGGCGCCGAGGATTTGCCATGGCAGGATTCGAAAATCGTTTTCGAAAACGGCAAGCCGACCAGCAAGGAACATTTCGGGTATACCGACGGCATCGGCGACCCGGTGTTCGAAGGTTTGCCCGGTCCGAAGGAGCGCGTGCTGGGGCGCGGCAAGCAAGTCAAGAACGGCGGTTGGGAACCGCTCGCCACCGGCGAATTCATTCTCGGCCACATGGACGAGGCGAAGGAATATCCTGCAGCGCCGAAGCCGATGCTGTTGTCGCGCAACGGCACCTTCATGGTGTACCGCAAGCTGCATGAAAACGTCGGTACCTTCAACGCTTTTCTGGAAAAGGAAGGGCAGACTTATCCGGGCGGGAAGTGCCTGCTGGCGGCGAAATTCGTCGGCCGCTGGATGGATAACGGTGCGCCGCTTTCCAGCGCGCCCGATGCCGCGAGCAAGAAAGCCTGGGACGAGCGCTTTGCCAAGGCCAGCCCCAAGGAGCAGGACCGCATGCTCAGCGACTTCACCTACGACGATGACATGGAGGGCGCCAAATGTCCGTTCAGTTCGCACCTGCGCCGCATCAATCCGCGCGCCTCGCTGGAGACTGACAAGGGTGCCTTCGACACCCCCGGCGCGCTGTCCAACCGGCGCCGCATTCTGCGCCGCGGCTTGCCCTATGGCGACGTCAAGGACAAGACACGCGACGACGGCAATCACGGCATCATCATCATGATGCTCAACGCCGACATCAAGCGCCAGTTCGAATTCGTGCAGCAGCAGTGGGTCAATTACGGCAACGACTTCAGGGCCGGCAACGACAAGGAAATCATTCTCGGCAACCATGATCACGAATATCCGAGCAGGGCGGTGATCCCGGTCGATCCGGATTCGGACCAGGCGCCGTATTTCGTCAGGAATATTCCGCGCTTCGTGGAGACGCGGGGCGGGGATTATTTTTTCGTGCCCAGCATGACGGCGTTGCGGATGATTGCGGAAGGGGTGGTTGATCCGACGTAAGACTTGCGGCCGAGGGCCTATCCCTCACCGTGCACATGATGGGTTTCCCCATCCTGCGAAACTGCCGTGGCAGCGCTGTTCCGAAGTAAACGAGGCAATGAAATCGCTTGAAATTTGTCCGTGCCGTCCCGGCGTTCGCTGGGACGGCACGGAAGGAATATCGATAGACCCGAAATCACCGTCATATCAATAAGCTCAAATCTCCCACCCCGTCGGTTCACGCCGCGGCGCCTGGTTCGCCTGATGCCGGAACAGCGAAATAAACTCGTACACCATCTTGCGCGCCCGGTTCGTCCCGCCCAGCGGCCGGTGTTCCGGCAAGCTGTGCCAAGGCGTAAACGACAAATTCTCGCCAAACTCATCCTGCTTCGGCGTATCGAATTCCTGCTGCAAAATCCTGATGGCGGCGACCTTGCGAAACGGTGAATCGGTTTCGCTCCATTCCTGGCTGGCGTCTTCGATCAGCATCTTGTCGGCATCGGTCTGGAACTGCACTGCGAAATCGAACCACGCCTCGCCCTTGCCCAGCTGCCGCACCATCGCCTGGCGCAGGAAATTCGGGTCCGGGTTGGCGGGGATGGTATCGGCGATATCGACGCGGGGAATCGCGGTGTACTTGACCGCTGCGTCCGGCCGGCCGAACAGGTAAGGTGTGGTGCTCCAGTAGCGGATCTGCAGCGGATTGGCGATTTTCTTGATTGCCTTGATCAATATCCAGACCACCTTCCAGTGAGTCAGCAGGAACCAGACGAACGCCAGGTTGCTGGTCGTCAGCGCCTTGATCAGGTCATAGAACTGCTTCACATCTCGCGTGAAAAAAGCCGGGTTGCTGCACAAAATAAAATCCTGGGTCTGCTCGTCTTTTTCCTGTTGCAGCAGTTTCTCGCCGGGCACGCCCATCAGTTTGATCGCCATGCCGCGCAGGTCGCCCTTGATGTCGGGATTGATCACGCCGTCCTGGTTCGAATAGCGCACCCAGGCCTGGTAGGTTTTTGCTTCCTTGAATACGCCGACCCGCAATTCCGGCGGCAGATCCGGTTCGACGATGAATTCGGCCTTCAGCACGCCATGCATTTTCGCATGCGCGTCGCGCCGCTTGATGCCGGTCGGATAATCGTGGAGCACCTTGGCCTTGAGCCTCTCGGCCAATATGTGCGTGACCGCCGCTTCTTCAGGCGGCGGATATTCTTGGGCAAGCTGCTTGGCCGCCATATTTTTCTCCCTTTGGTTTGACGTCACATTTGACTGTTGTCTGGCTCCCGCATAGGCACCTGGTTTTGCTGGTGCCGGAATTTTGAAATGGCTTGATATACCAGCTTGCGCGCGCGATTGATGCCGCCCAGCGGCCGATGCTGCGGCAAGCTGTGCCAAGGTGTGAAAGACATGTTCTCTCCCAAGGCGCGCTGTTTTTCATCATCGAACTGTTGCGCCGGAATGCGGATGGTCGCCACTTTGATGAAGGGAGAAACCGTTTCGTCCCATTCGACGCTGGGATCTTCGATCGGCATGCTGGCGGCGTCGGTCTGGAACTGGATCGAAAAATCGAACAGCGCATCGCCCTGTGCCAGTTGCCTGATCATCGCCTGACGCAAAAAATCATCCGGCGGGCTGGCGGGAATAGCGTCGGCACTGCCGATATGAGGCTGCGTCGAATACTTGACCGCGCGGCTGCCAAACAGGTAAGGCGTGCTGCTCCAGTAGCGGGTTTGCAGTGGATTGGCAATTTTTTTCATGGACTTGATCAGGGTCCAGGTGAGGCGCCAGTGGGTCGTGAAAAACAGGATCTTCGCCCACGCACTGCCCACGATCGCACGGGTCAACTGGTCGAATTCCTTGACGTCCCGGGTGAGGAAGACATTGCTGCTGATGAGGAGAAAATCCTGCGTCTGCGCATCCTTTTCTTCTTCCAATAGTTTTTCGCCGGGCACATCCATCAGTTTGATCGCCATGCCACGGATATCACGGTCGATGTCGGGGCTGATTTTTTGGAAGGCATTGGAAAAGCGGATCCAGGCCGGGTACACTCTCGCCTGTTCGAATACCCCGATTCGCAGCGATTCGGGCAGATTGGCCTCGACGATAAACTCGGCCTTGACCAGGCCATGCATCTTGGGGTGGGCATCGCGACGCTTGAGCATGCCGGCGTAGTCGGAGGCAATTTTTTTTGTTAATTGTTGAGCCAGGTCCCGTGTAACGATCTCCTCATCCGGCGGCGGGAACTCCTGAGCCAGCAGCGTCTTGCGCATAATCCCTCTATTTCAGCTTGTATTGATGCTGTTGGACGGGTATTTTCGGGCTATATTACATTGTTTCCGGCCGCTTGAAAGCTGTCAATAATTCCGGAGCGCGGCCCGCTTTCTAGGGGCTCGCCACGTTTGCCACAGCTTCTTAGAAATGCACTTCGAGGTGCAACGGGAGGAGCGGAACCAGCCCAACAAGGAGAGGGATGTTGCTGAGATCGGGCTTGCACAAGACGATGTTTTTCAACCGGGCGCCTGGCACAGGCGATGTATCGCCGCCGGCGGACTCCGAGCCGCAGTTCGACCTGGATGGCGCGCTCGCCCTCTGTCTGGCCTTGACCGCAGCCTTGCGCCAGGTGCATGCGCGCACCGAGTTATATCATGCGGTGTGCCCTGCGAATGTCCGCATTCATGAGGACGCATCGATCGAATTGCGCCGCGATGCCGCGATGCCGCTTGCCTATATCTCGCCGGAACAGACCGGCCGGATGAATCGCGGGGTCGATTACCGCAGTGACTACTATTCGCTGGGCGTGGTGTTTTACGAATTGTTCACCTCGCACCTGCCGTTCGAGTCCGACAATGTGATCGAGATGGTGCACAGCCATATCGCAAAAAAGGCGGTGCCGCCGATCCAGCTCAATCCCGAGATTCCCAAGCCGCTCAGCGATATCGTCATGCGCTTGCTGGCCAAGAATGCCGAGGACCGCTATCAAAGCCTGGAAGGCTTGTGGGCCGACCTGCAAACCTGCCAGAGCGAATTGTTCGAGTCGGGCTTGATCAGCCCGTTCGAATTGGGGCGAAAGGATATCTGCGACCGCTTGCAGATTCCGCAAAAATTGTATGGGCGCGAGGCCCAGGTGGCGCGCTTGATCGACGCCTTTCACCGCACTGCGGCCGGCGGCGCCGAACTGATGCTGGTCACCGGCTATTCCGGCATCGGCAAGTCCTCGCTGGTCAATGAAATCCACAAGCCGGTGGTGGCCAAGCGCGGCTATTTCATCAGCGGCAAATTCGATCAGTTCCGGCGCGACATTCCCTACTATGCGTTCGCCCAGACTTTCCATGACCTGATCCGCCAGATCCTGACCGAAAGCGAAGCCCAGATCGCCGAGTGGCGCATAAAAATCATGCAGGCGCTCGGCCCCAATGGGCAACTGATGATCGACGCCATTCCGGATCTCGAATTCATCATCGGCAGGCAAGCGGCAGTGCCGCAGATGGGGCCGACCGAATCGCAAAACCGCTTCAACTTCGCAGTGCAAAACCTGGTCGGCGTATTTACACGGCCCCAGCATCCGGTGGTAATGTTCCTGGACGATTTGCAATGGGCCGATGCGGCATCGCTCAAGCTGATCCATTCCCTGATGACCGGCCTCGAGCGGCCGTCCTTGCTGTTGATCTGCAGTTATCGCGACAACGAAGTCGAAGCCGATGACCCCATGGTGCAGACCCTGGCGGCAATCGCGCGGCAGGCAAGAGTGGGCAA
Source organism: uncultured Burkholderiales bacterium (assembly GCA_966211965.1). Taxonomy (GTDB): domain Bacteria; phylum Pseudomonadota; class Gammaproteobacteria; order Burkholderiales; family Burkholderiaceae_D; genus CBIHON01. The sequence continues at coordinate 38,435 of CBIHON010000003.1, forward strand.
CATCGAAGTGACGCCCTTGTCGGAGGCCAGCGTCGTCGCGCTGGTGGCCGATACTCTCAAATCCAGCCACGCCATGGTCGAGCGGCTCGCGGCCTTGATCTTTCGCAAGACCCTGGGCAATCCGTTTTTCGTCAGCCAGTTCATCAAGAACCTCTATAACGAGGGACTGCTGCAGTTCAGCGATGGCGCTTGGCGATGGGACATCGAGCGGATCGAAGCGGTTGCGATTACCGATAATGTGATCGACCTGCTGAGCGGGGAGTTGGCACGCTTGCCGCAGGAGACGTGCCAGGTGCTTACCCTGGCGGCCTGCATCGGCAATTCATTCGATCTCGGGACGCTTGCAACAGTGGCCGAGAAGACCCGCAACGAGGTGGTGGCGCTGTTGCAGCCGGCGCTCCAGGCCGGCTTGCTGTTGTCGTCCGACGCCGGCTTCGGCGCGCCGGAAAACACATTGTTCCCTTTCCGTTTTTTACATGACCGGGTGCAGCAGGCCGCATACTGGCGCATTCCGCTGGGGCAGAGACAGGCGGTGCATCTGCGGATCGGGCGGCTGCTGTACAACAATAACTCCGCTGCGCAAAGAGAAGAAAAACTGTTCCATATCGTCCAGCAATTGAACGAAGGTAAGGACCTGCTGAGCGAGGATGCGGAAAAGCTGGAGCTGGCCGAACTGAACCTGCAGGCCGCCAGAAAGGCCAAGACCACAATCGCCTACGAGACTGTGCTCAAACATGCATCGACCGGCATCGCCTTGCTTGAGCTGGTCCGGGGCAAAGCCGCCAATAGAGTCGCGGAAACGGACAAATCGGCGGCGCTGTATTTTTCGCTGCAGCTGGAGCAGATGGAAGCCAGCTACCTGAACCGCAAGTTCAGCGACGTCGATCGCATCGGCGCTTCGGTGCTGAGCTATACCACCGATAATTTTCAAAGAGCCCAGGTGCTGGATGTGCTCCTGCAGTCCTATCTGTATCAGGACCGGCATGTGGAGGCGCTGTCGCTGGCGCTGAAAACGCTCCAGATGCTCGGCCTGGAGATACCTGCCACGGTCGGCAGGTTCGAACTCATGGTCCGGCGCTGGAAAATAAAACGCTTGCTGGCCTCATGGAGCAAAACCGACCTGCTCGATTTCCCGCCGCAAAAAAATCCTCTCGAAATCCTCAAGCAACAGGTGTTGAGCCGCGCGGTATCGGCCTGCTACGTGGCCAGCCCCGGTATTTTTCCGGTGCTGATTTTCGAGCGCGTATACATCAATTTGAAAAGCGGCAGCGCTACGCCGATGTGGCCGATCAGTCTGGCCGGCTATGCGATGGTCTTGATTCAAGGCGGCGATGAGATCGCATGGGGCTGCGAGCTGGGACGCATCGCGCTGGCGCTGTCGAAAAGCAAGCGGGCGGCAGAGCAGCCCGGCCACTCTGATATCCGGGTCGAATACGCCGCCTATGCGATGATCCTGCATTGGCGTCAGCACCTGGCAACCACCGTCGCGCCGCTGCATGAGAACTACCTGGCCGGCGTGCAGAAAGGCGAGTTCGAATATGCCGTCTATAGCCTCGCGACTTCGCTGCGCACCGAATTGATCATCGGCCGCAAGCTGCCCCAGTTGCTGGAAAAAATGCAGGCGGCCTTGCGCAAGGCTACCGCCTTCAAACAGAAAACCTCGTCGGATGCGATACGCACCAACATCGCCTATGTTTCGGCCCTGGTAGGCGTGCCGGACGAAGGGGGCAGCGCCTGGGTCGAAGACAAGAGCATCACCCGATTGACGCTGCTGCTCTGGAATTTGTTCGGCGCGGCCAAGGCCTATGCGTTTCTCGACTTTGAAACCGCCCTGCAAAGAATCGACCGCAGTGAAGCATATATCGGCTCGGCGATCTGCATGGCGACGCTGCCGGTTTACCACCTCTATCATGCGCTGTGCCTGCTCGCCTGCCACGCAGACATGGACAGCGCGGGCCGTCGCGCCGCACTGGCCAAGGTCGAAGCGCTGCAGAAAAAACTGCGGCTCTGGGCGCGCCATGCGCCGATGAATTATCTGCACAAATGGCAGTTGGTCGAAGCCGAACGCTGCCGCGTGCTCGGCAGGAAGGGCAAGGCCGCGCGCTACTTCGACCTGGCGATCAGGGGTGCGCATGAGTACGGTTTCCTGAACGATGAAGCCATGGCCAATGAACTGGCGGGCCGCTTTCATCTGGCCTGCGGAAACGAGATGAATGCGCGGATGTATTTGCACCAGGCGCATGCCAAATATGCGGAGTGGGGCGCTTACGCCAAATTGCAGCACCTGGAAGAAACCTATCCGCAATTATTGTCGAGCATGACCGACATCCGGCCGGCCGACAATGCGCGCCGGGATGCGCGCGCCGAACAGCGGCTCGACCTTGAGACCATCATCCGTGCCTCGCAAACCTTGTCGGGCGAAATCCAGCTCGACAGGCTGCTGGAAAAACTGATGCGCTTGCTGATTGAAAACGCCGGTGCGCAAAAAGGCGTACTGCTGCTGCAAAAGGACGGCGTGCTCACCGTGCAGGCCCGCGCCCAGGACGAGGCGATCGTGGTGCGTCAAGGCACGCCGGCCGAAACCAGCACCGACCTCAGCCTTGCGATCGTCAACTACGTACGCCGCCGGCGCGAGAAAGTGGTGCTGGGCGATGCCGGCAGGAACGGCCAGTTCAACGCCGATCCGTATATCCAGCGCACGCACCCGAAATCCGTGTTATGCCTGCCGCTGAAAAAGCAGGATGAGGTGGTCGGCATTCTCTACCTGGAAAACAATCTGGCCGCAGACGCGTTTACACCCGAGCATACCGAACTGCTCGGCATCCTCTCGACCCAGATCGCGATCTCCCTGGAAAACGCCGAGCTCTACAATGAGCTGGAACAGAAAATCGAAGCCCGCACCAGGGCGCTCAGCCAGAAGAACGGCGAACTCAGCCAGACTCTCAATTCTCTCAGGAAGATGCAAAGGCAACTGGTGGAATCGGAGAAGCTGGCCTCGCTCGGCCAATTGGTCGCCGGCATCGCGCACGAAATCAATACGCCGGTCGGCGTCAGCGTGACAGCCGCCTCGACCTTGGCCGAACAGACCGAAAAGCTGCAGGCCCTGTACCGCGACGGCAGCATGAAGCGCTCCGATCTCGACCACTACGTCGACTCTGCCGCTACCATCAGCAAGCTGGTGCTGTCGAACATGGAAAGGGCGGCGACTCTGATCCAGAGTTTCAAGGAAGTGGCGATCGACCAGACCAGCGAAGAAAGACGCAGCTTCCGATTGAAATCCTATATCGAAGACGTATTATTGAACCTAAGTCCCACGCTGCGCCGCGCCGAACGCCAGGTGACGCTCGACTGCGCCGATGACATCGAGATCGATTCCTATCCCGGCGCGCTGGCGCAGATCCTCACCAATTTCGTGATGAATGCCTTGTTGCACGCATTCGATGAAGGCCGGCCGGGCGGCATGGCGATCGTGGTGCGCGAGCCGGATTCCGAAACCGTCGAACTATCCTTTTCCGACAACGGGAAAGGCATACCGGAGAAAAACATGGCGCTGATATTCGACCCCTTCTTTACCACCATGCGCGGCCGAGGCGGCAGCGGCCTAGGTTTGAATATCGTGCACAATTTGGTGACCGGCAGTTTACAGGGACAAATCTCGGTGCACAGCAAGATCAACGAAGGTACCGCCTTCACCATCAGTTTTCCACGCAATCCCATCAAGAAAGCGTCCGCCATCGACGGCAAGGCGCTCGGTATAGGTATCTGACATGCTCGACGAATTTTCATTTGCTCCCGAAGAAAACCCCAGCGCGCAGGACAATGCCCTGCCACCCTGGCAGATCCTGATCGCCGACGACGAAGAAGAAGTGCATCTGGTGACCAAGGTCGCGCTCGGCGACCTGGTTTTCAAAGGCCGCACGCTGCAGTTTCTCCACGCGTATTCGGCTCAGGAGGCCTACCGCATCCTGGAAGCCAATACGGGCATTGCCTTGATCCTGCTCGACGTCGTGATGGAAGCCGAGGACGCCGGCCTGCGCCTGGTAGGAGAGATCCGCGAGCGGCTCGGCAACCGCCGCCTGCGCATCGTTCTGCGCACCGGCCAGGCCGGTCTGGCGCCAGAACAGAAAGTCGTGATCGAACATGACATCAACGATTACAAAGCCAAGACCGAACTGACCCGGCCCAAGCTGTTGACATGCGTGATTTCGGCGCTGCGCTCCTTCGACCATATCGTCGCGCTGGAAACCTTGAGCAACGATCTGGAAAACCAGGTGATCGAACGCACCCGCGATCTCTCCGCCGCCAGGGACGTGGCCGAAGCCGCCAATCGCGCGAAGTCGGAATTCCTCGCCGTCATGAGCCACGAGATACGCACGCCGATGAACGGCATGCTCGGCATGATGCAATTGGCGCTGGCCGAAACCACCAGCGCGACGCAAAGAGAACATCTTGAAACCGCACAGTACTCGGCCGAGACCTTGCTGGCGATACTCAATGACATCCTGGACTTTTCAAAAATGGAGTCGGGAAATCTGAAGTTCGAAGCCCTCAATTTCGACTTGCTCAAAACCGTCGAGAGCGTAGTCGACCTGTTGTCCTCGCGCGCCAAGGAAGCCGGTCTCTGGCTCAAGCTGGAGTGTCCAGTCGGGGTGCCGCGCTTCGTGCAGGGCGATGCGGGGCGCTTGCGCCAGGTCTTGTTGAACCTGATCAACAACGCCTTGAAATTCACCGACCGCGGCGGTATTTCCTTAAGCGTCGAACCTTTGATCGGCACCGGCAGCGACGGCAAAGCGCGGTTGCGCTTTACCGTGACCGATACCGGCATCGGCATTCCGGACGAGGCCAAGCCGCGTTTGTTCCAGCCTTTCGCACAGGCCGACAACTCGATTTCCCGGCGTTTCGGCGGAACCGGCCTGGGTCTGTCGATCTGCAAAAAGATCGTGGAGATGCAAGGCGGCCGCATCGGTTTCGACAGCACGCAGGGAAGCGGCAGCCGCTTCTGGTTCGAGCTGGCATTCACGCCGACGCTGGCCAGCGAACAACTGGTGCAAACCTACGAGATAACGGAAGCGGCGGTGTCGCGCACGCTCGACATTTTGCTGGCGGAAGACAACCTGATCAATCAAAAGGTCGCCGTCTCGTTGCTGCGCAAAGCCGGGCACCAGGTCGACGTTGCCGTCAACGGGCATGAAGTCCTCGCCGTATTGCCCAGGAAGCGCTACGACCTGATCCTGATGGACATGCACATGCCGGACATGGATGGACTGGAAGCGACCAGGGCGATACGCCGGATGGACGGACCTGCGGCGCAGACCCCCATCATCGCGCTGACCGCGGCGGGCGCCGTGTCGGACATCCAGATTTGCCTGGATGCGGGGATGAATTATTTTTTGGTGAAGCCGTTCAGGATGGAGCGCTTGCGCAGTATTCTGGATGAAATGAAGTTTTAGTGAGAGCAGGGCGTTCTCTGCTCATTGAGGATCAGCTTCTCACCTCGGCCATCACTCTTCGGACCGCAAAAGCAAGCGGGTCGATTTCGGTGACCCATGTGTGCAGCGATGCTCCCATGCCTTGAGCGACCTGCGTCAATTGCGTAAGCACGTGCTCCGGTTGCATGCTTCGTACCTCCACACTCGGCCCATAGCCCCATGCATTCGCCGGCGCGACCGTGATGTGGAACCCGCTTGACAATCTGTCGCGCAGCGCCATGCTGAGCACGTCTGCATCGATCACCGGTTGCTCGACGCGTTGCCCCTTGCGCGACGGGACGCGAGGCAAGGAGAAATGAGCGTGCACGGCAAGTTCGGCTCCATCGAGTGCTCTCACGTTTGCGCCGCGCCGGTAAGCGAGGAGGGCGAGCCGTTTGCGGCGTTCAATTCCGGAGATGAGCGCGCATGTTCCCGCCACGGTTACCTCTCCCTCGCTGACGAGTTGCGCAAATTTTGCTGTCTTTGTTTCCGCGTCCACCCCCCAGAAGCTGATTGCCAGCCTCGGCATTTTCGGGATCTCTTCGCCAAGGTGCTTCTTGACCGCGATCATGGCTGCGTTGTCGGCCGGTTCGAACAGGATTTCTGCCGCGAGCGGCCGGTTGCCGGCAAAGCGGGTAAGCAGATCGCGCGTTTCGGCGATTGAGTCGGGCATGTGTTCTCCTTCCATGAAAGGGAGCGTGACGAGGACGATGTCGCCGTGCAAATAGGTGGCCGCGGCAGGACACGGCGGCGCCTCCATAAGTGCATGGGCGTCTTGTGCACTTGATGCGCGCACTGCGGCCAGCAGCATGAGTCCGTCGTGAACGTGGATGCCGCCTGGTACAACGTATGCACCTTTTTTCCATGCCAGCGCGCGCAGTTCGGCGTGCATGTCATCGGCTGCATAACCGATCGCCAGCACCGAACGGCCGATCGCGAGCAACTCTCTGGGTGTGTCCCGCCATTCCACGGCAGGTGCGGCGGAAATCCTTTCCTCCGTCATCAGGCGACGCCATTCGGGCGGGAAGACGGAGTCGGGAACCCATGCCGGCAGCAGTTGCGCGAGATAGGCAGTGGCATCGGCAACTGTTTCGAATTTCGCGACCATGACGCATTCGCCGCTGTTGTTGCCGGAGAATGCCTGCCATACCGCGATAGGGGGAACCGTCCGGGTTCGCCGGGGGCGGAGCGAGCGGCGCGCGCAGCCGTCGCGAGCACTGGAGGCATCTAGCCGGGCGCGTTCAGTTCGCCAGCCATGAAGGATTTCTTCGGCGGTCGATGCCGGCAAGCCGCCATCGTGGAACGAGCAGGCTTGCATGCGCCGGTCCGGGGTGATGGAGACGAAGTCGAGTCCGGCGCCGCAATCGCCGCCGCCATCCGCGCCGTCGAACAATCGCGGTGCGGGAACGCTCCGGCCGAAGCATACCGATAGGCGGCAAGCGACAGGAGATTCCTCGATGATGGCTGCGAGCCGTGTGCGGCCGCCCATCGAAAGGTGCTTGCGCGGATCCGCACCGATATACGAAAGAAGCGAGACATCATGGCAGCCGAGCGCCGCGAGTTCGGCGAGCAAGGCCGGCAGGCCGCGCAGCGCGGCGTCATCGACGATAAGATTTGCACCCCATTGTTGCCCATGATGCGAAAGAACCTTGCACCCGTCACGCCAGCGTGGATCGTCGTAGAGCGAAACGCGGACTTGACCGAAACGGCCGGCGTAAGCGGAAAAGGTTTGTTCCCGTATCAGCGTGCCGTTGGTCGTCACATTCAGCACGAGCGGAGTGGTGGCGTGAAGTTCTGCCACCAGTTCGGCAAAACCGCGAAATGCGAACGGCTCGCCGCCGCCAAAGGCCACTTCCAGCGTCCCCGCAGCGGAAAGATCGCGCAGTACGGCGGCAGCGGATTGCACGGTCCATGCGCTTTCCCGCCCCACATCCCGGGAGCAGAAATCGCAACTGAGATTGCATTTGTTGGTGATGCCGAACATCACGACTCGCGGCGCCTGACGCCGCAAGTGGCGGGTCATGTCGTTTTCGAAGCGGATGTGCGTGCCGCTCGCCGGGTGAAAGCGTAGCAGTGCCCCGTCGAGCGGATGGTCGCGAAAGGCGTTGCGGTCCACGTAAGCGGCAGTCGTCATCGGGTCTCCATTGGGGATCTTTCCATCCATGCCGAGTTGATTGGTATTGCAGAACGCATGTGCCGGGCAGGGCGGCGCTTTTTACAGGTACTTGGTGATCTCTTTGAATTCGTGCACCGAGTCCTCCACGTTGCGCGCTCTCTTTTTCATCGCGTGTTCAAGACAATGACCGATATGATCATGCACCAGCACTTTCTTGGCGTTGGTGATCGCTTTTTCCACCGCCTGCAGCTGTTGCGCGATTTCGAGGCAGCTGCGGCCTTGTTCCAGCATACCGATGATGCTCTTGAGGTGGCCGTCGGCGCGCTTGAGGCGCTTGATGATATCGGGGTGAGAGGTGTGGGTCGTCATGGCGCTATCGTATCCCCCCGGAGGGGATAGGGCAAGATTCCTGATATCCGCTTGCCAAGCCGGGAAATTTACACAATTTTTACTTGACCCATTATAGGGCCGTATCTAGAATTCGCGGCATCCTTGGCTTTATCCAATTTGGAACTGCTTTCGAAAGGGAAGAGGATAAGTTGACGTATTTTTACCTGCCTTCGAATGATCGAAACAGGCAAAAATCCATTTTCGCAGGTTTTTCTCCGGAGTGCGGGTTGCAGCCGCCCTCCGGGAAATCGATAAATGGATAAAGTCGAGCGAATGACTGTGGAAAGAAGCAGCGACATGAGTGAAAAGAAGCAGTTCTTCCCCCGGCAGGTAGTCGAGGCGAGCGGCAATCGATGGGATTGGGCCTTGCTGCCGATCGTATTGGCCTTGCTGATCCTGCTGGCATATGGCGGTCAGCAGATGGCTCGCCCTTATCAGTTGGGAGAAATACTGCCGCTGTCTCTCGGCCCGGAAAACCTGCCCTATTACCTGCTGCGCACCACGCTGCGCATGTTCATCGCACTCGGCGCCTCCCTGGTCTTCAGTTGCGTATTCGCCGCACTGACGACGAAATACCGGGTTGCGGAAAAAGTGCTGGTGCCGCTGCTGGACGTCCTGCAATCGATCCCCATCCTGGGTTTCCTGTCGATTACCGTCACGGCGTTCATTGCGCTGTTTCCGGGCAATCTGCTGGGCGTGGAATGCGCTGCCATCTTTGCCATCTTTACCTCGCAAGCATGGAACATGGCATTCAGCGCCTACCAGGGATTCCGCACCGTCCCGGCGGAACTCTCGGAAGCGGCCCGCGTGTTCCAGCTCTCCGGCTGGCAGCGCTTCTGGCGCCTGGAATTGCCCTTTGCCATGCCGGGCCTGCTGTGGAATATGATGATGTCGATGTCGGGCGGCTGGTTCTTCGTGGTCGCCGCCGAGGCGATCTCGGTCTCCAATCAAAACATCAAGCTGCCGGGTATCGGCTCCTACATCGCCCTGGCCATCGAGCAGCGCGATTTGTCCGCGATCGGCTGGGCTATCGGCGCGATGCTGATCGCCGTCATGCTCTATGACCAGCTTTTTTTCAGGCCGCTGCTGGCCTGGGCGGACAAGTTCCGCTTTGAAGAATCCGGCAGCGAAACCGCGCCGGATTCATGGCTGCTGACCTGGTTGCGACGCACCGAACGCACCCAAGGCATTGCACGCGCGTTCGTCAGCCTGATGGAGCGCTCGCTCACCATGTTCCGCCGGCAATACGACGGCACATCCGTCCGGGCCAGTCCTCGGTCGAAAACCTCGACTCCGGAACGGGTCTGGGATGCGATCATCGCCGCCGTCATTTTTTATGCTCTATGGACCTTGGTCCGTTTCGTCCATGCCGAGGTCGGTTGGAGTGAAGTGGGACGGGTTTTCGTGCTGGGTTTTTATACTTTGTTCCGCGTCATGATCCTGTTGTTTCTCGCGGCCTTGATATGGGTTCCGCTCGGTGTGAAGATCGGCATGAATCCCCGGCTGGCGGAGCGCGTGCAGGCCGTCGCCCAGTTCCTCGCCGCCTTTCCGGCCAATTTGATGTTTCCGGTGGCGGTCATGGGGATCGTGCATTTCAAGCTTAATCCCGATCTGTGGCTTTCGCCGCTGATGATCCTCGGCACGCAATGGTACTTGTTGTTCAATGTCATCGCGGGAGCGTCGACCATCCCGACCGAATTACGCTATGCGGCGCAGAACTTCGGCCTGACCGGCTGGCTCAAATGGCGGCGCTATCTGCTGCCGGCGATCTTCCCCAGCTTCGTCACCGGCGCAATCACGGCGACCGGCGGTTCGTGGAACGCCAGCATCGTGGCCGAATACGTAAGCTGGGGCGACACCACCTTGCAGGCGCACGGCATCGGCAGCTATATCGCCGAGATGACGGCGAAGGGCGATTTCCCGCGGATTGCGCTGGGCATCGCAGTGATGTGCGTATTCGTCATGGCATTCAACCATTTTGTCTGGCGGCGCTTGTATCAAATGGCGGAGAATCGACTGCATTTTTAGAAACGGAACGCGCATCATGAGTACACCCATCATCGAACTCAAATCGATCGGCAAATCGTTTCGTTCCGCTGACGGTTCCGCCCGTTCGGTCCTGGACGGCGTCGACTTTACGCTGAACGAGGGAGAAATCGTCGCCTTGCTGGGGCAATCGGGTTCGGGAAAGTCGACCATGCTGCGCCTCATGGCCGGCCTGATCGGCGCCGATACCGGCAAGGTCTTGTATCGCGGCTTGCCGCTGCACGGGGCGGCACGGGGCATCAGCATGGTGTTTCAATCGTTTGCCTTATTTCCCTGGCTGACGGTTCAAAAAAACGTGGAGCTGGGACTGGAGGCGCAGGGGATCGAACCTGACGAGAGGGCCCGCCGCGCCGCGGCGGCGATCGACCTGATCGGCTTGTCCGGCTTCGAGGGCGCCTTGCCACGCGAGCTGTCGGGCGGCATGCGCCAGCGCGTCGGCATTGCCCGTGCATTGGTGATGGAGCCGGAAGTGCTGCTCATGGATGAGGCATTCTCGGCGCTCGATGTGTTGACCGGAGAACGTTTGCGCGAAGACATTCTCGGGCTTTGGGAGTCCGGGCAGATTCCCACCAAGGCCATTCTCGTCGTGTCGCACAATATCGAAGAGGCGGTGATGATGGCGGACCGCGTACTGATTTTCGCCAGCGATCCGGGGCGCGTGCGGGCCGAACTGCCGATTGCGCTGGTCCGTCCGCGTGCGGTGGAAAGCACGGAAGTGCGCATGCTGATCGACGAAGTGTACGGCCTGATGACGGCGGGAACGGCGCGTCCTGGGCGCACCACCGAAAAAGAAGCGAAGCTGCAGTTGGGAGACCGCTTGCCCGAAGCGGACATTGCCCGCATCGAAGGCATCCTGGAATTGCTGGTCGATGCGCCCTATAACGGCCGGGCGGACCTGCCGAAACTGGCGGAAGAAACCGAGTTGACCGACACCGAGCTTCTGGACGTCTCGATGGCATTGGCCCTGCTGGGCTTTGCGCAGCTGGCCCACGGCGACATCGCCGTCACGCCCCTCGGAACGCAATATGTGGGTGCAAGCAATCCGGAACGCCAGGCTATTTTCGGACGCCAATTGCTGGAGCATGTGCCTTTGATCGCCTACATCCGTCACGGCCTGGCGCAGGATCGTTCCGGCGATCTGCCGGAAGACCTCTTCCTCAGGCTGCTGCGCTTCACGCTCACGGTGGAAGAAGCCCAACGTGCACTGCGCGTCGCGATTGAGTGGGGGCGCTATGGCGATTTGTTCGAGTACAACTTCAACACCGGCGTGATTCAAATGCCGAAAGGGGAAACGGCAGCGACGGATATCGGGTAAGATTTCTTCGCATAGGATTATTTTTCCCGCAGTGTGATTTTCATGCCGCAACCGCTTCATTTCCCGATTCGCACCGAGTGTCCGCCCGGCGCCTGTGTATGCAAGCGGGACGACCTTTTGAGCGATCCGCAGGCCGATCTCAGGATATTGAAATTGACACGCGAGGAAGAAAAAAAACTCATCGCCCGCATCGAGAATATTTCCACTTATGCCGAGCTGATGCGTATCGCAGAACGCATGCAAGCCCAGCTTGGCATTGTGTTGAAAATCATGCCGAGCACCCGCGAAGTACGCACCTTGCGCGGCATTGGCATTACGCTGGCGGAACGGCCCGGACTGTGCAGGAAGACTCGGCAGGCCATTCCAGCCGCCGTGCGCAGGTGTCTTGAAAAGCACCCGGAGATTGCGTATGCAATTCTCGATTCGCATGATCTCTTTGGATTGTAGACAGGCTCTAAGTGAGGACCTGCTTCGAACTGGCTCTGCAGTTCCAGATCGCCAGATAAGCATGTGCGTTTGAGCGAAGTCAACGATATCAACAGCGGGCCGCTCATACTATTCGTTCACTCACGACCATGTGGGTCAATAGGATCAACAGGAACCGCTGAGGCGGCCCCTATGCGAATAGGAGAGCATCATGAAATTTTCACTCTGCATATCCAGCCCGGGAAATTCTTCCTCCACTTATCGTGCAAGAAGGCATGCAACGCACGAACTGTTCAGTAGATTGCGATTCGGCGCGCTGTTGCTCGCGGCCCTTCTTGGCACGGCCGCGTACGCCGAAAACATTAACGGGAATTGGTCGATTACCGATCTCGGCACGCTTGGCGGCGTTTTTAGTTCAGCCTCGAATATCAATAACAACGGTCAAGTTGTGGGCTACAGCAATACGGCCAATGGCGCTGCATATGCCTTTAGTTATAAAGCCGGGACCATGACAAATTTGGGGCCGCCGGGAAGCTGGACCAGCTCTGCTCTAGGCGTCAATGATCCTGGGCAGGTGGTTGGCTATTACGTTCCCAGTTTCAGTTATGGTTACACCAGGCCCATCCTCTATCAAAACGGCGATGCGATTCCAATTGGCAGTGAGCCTGGTATGGCATGGAGCATTAATAATTCTGGCACGGTGGTTGGCGAGGCTGCCATTGGTCCCGGCGGAGCAAGACATGCGTTTCTTTACCGTCAGGGCAACATGAGCGATCTCGGTACATTGGGCGGAACATTTAGCGGCGCAACCAGTATCAACAACCAAGGTCAGGTCGTGGGATACAGCAGTTTTCCTAACAGCGGTTACTCTTATCGCGCCTTTATTTACGATAGTCACGGCATGACCGACTTGGGCACGCTGGGCGGGACCTGGAGCATTGCCTACGACATCAATGAAAAAGGCAGTGTGGCCGGCACGAGTGGAATTTCAGGTCCGGCGGGTGATTCGCATGCTTTCCTTCTTTCGCGAAATCAAATGCGTGACCTTGGCACCCTCGGGGGGGCTATCAGCTCCGCCTCGGGCCTTAACAATAGCGACGAAGTCGTCGGATGGAGTTTGACCAATACGGGGGAAGGACATGCATTTTTATATAGCAACGGCAAAATGATTGATCTCAATTCCATTTCCGCCGTTCAGCAAGCCGGCTGGAAGCTGGTTTACGCATTTGGGATCAATAATGCAGGCCAAATCGTTGGAGCAGGTGACATCAACGGCGTGCGCCATGCCTACTTGCTCACGCCGGGGACGAATGGCGACAAGCTTAAATGAATACTTGCAGGTATTTCAGGCCCACGCCGCGGAACGTGGGCTCGGAGCGCAAGGCCTATCTAGTGTCCTGTTCCGTAAAATCGTTGCATAAAAGATGACGAGAATCGCGCCGATACCGCGTCAAAAATGCGCGCAAGGCCTCGGCCTTGCTATGCTTTTTTCCTTGTCTCGGCCCGATTTCGCCACTTTTACTTTTGCAACGAATTTGCGGAACAGGACACTATGGCCGGGGCAGGGGACAATGCTTGAACGCCGTTTCGTTGTTGCGTCGCTTTCCGCCTGGGCAGATAGCGGTCTACCTGCGCTTTATTTAGAGGCTCTTATTGCACGCGCGCGTTGCCGAAAAAAACATCACCCGGCGGCGCCGTTCCGTTTCTGCGCCGCCATCTCGGGAAAGCAGCGGGCGAGCATGCGTTGGTGATAATCCACCAGGTTGGGCCGGCTTAGGACGAAATCCTTGATTTTCGAGGTGAACGGTGGCACCAGCAGCGTATGCAGAAAGGCGAATACGGTCGCGTCCAGCGTGCTGGGTTCGGTACCGAGCATGAACGGCTTGTCCGCCAAATAGTCGCTAATTGCAGAATAGCAGTCGATGCCGATGCGTGCGATTTCATCGGCGCTATGCCTCCCCATGCCCTGCGCATGCAATTGGCCCAGCACTTGGCGCCGGGCGCCGCGCATCAATATCGGTGCAAGCCAGCCGGGGGCGCCGGTCTGCTTTGCATAGTTCGCCATGGTCGGCAGCATTACCCGGAAATTGGCATCATCGGCCCAGCGCTGATATGCGCCGGCGAAGTACAGCTCGCTTTCGATCATGGCGCGCATGGCTTTTGCCACCGCCTGCTCGGCAGGCGCACGCGCAGCGTCTCCCAAGGGATCGTTGTGCCGCTTCCGCAGATTGTCGATGATCAGCGCCGAGTCGGCCATGATCGCTCCATCCAATTCCAGGAAAGGCAACTTGCCCTTGGGCGCCTTCCTGACATTGCCGATACATGTCTTGTAGGGCAGGCCGGCCATGCGCAGCCAGGTTTGCAGCTTGACGCAAAAAGGACTGAGGTCCACCGAGTTCCATGCGGGGCCGAAGGTGTGTACGATCATTTTTGAGGTTTTCCTTTAAAACTGTTTGCGGTATTACGACTATAAAAAAGCGGAACGTGTGCCGCGCCACCATTGCTGCCATGGCCACCGTTGAATACAGCGTCTTGGCGATTTGATCGAGCGCAAATTCAAAACCAGGGCGATTTTAGAGTGGTTTGCCTGTGCGTGAAAGGGGACCATCCATGGATTTCCTTGCATGCGCAATCAAATCCCTGCAGCTGCAGCGAACAGATAGTTTGCGCCGCGCAGGAATTTGCCGGCGCGGTAGCGATGGAAACACTTTGGTCAAAGCACAAAAGCAAAATCCTTCACCAAGGCTCCCGGCAAGCGCGCACTGCCCACGCTGCGTTCCCCATAGGAGTCATTGTCGATCAGCAGCTCGCGCTCGCTGGTCAAGCCAAGCAGATTTTCTCCCAGCACGCGGAACAAGGAATCATCAAAGCGCATCACGTTCAAGGGCGCCTTGATCTCGCCGTTCTTGACCCAGAAAGTCGCGAAGCGCGTCATGCCGGTGATGCGGCAACTGGCGCGTTCGGAAAAATTGAGGTACCAGAGATTGCTGATAAAGAGACCGGTATCGAGTTCAGCCAGTACCTGCGGCATCGGCAAGCCGCCGGCCGCAACGTCGATCGACGCCATCCGTTCGCCGCGGTCGGCGCCGTTGGCGGCAATCCCATATTCCTTGGCCGTGCGCGGCGATACCATGCTGCCTGCCAGCCGTCCCTGCTCGATCAGTGTCACGCGCTCGGGTTTGATGAAGCCCTCGCCTTGAAACCCCGGCGCCAGGCCGTCGGCAGTGTTTTCGCTCAGCGTCAGCATCGGGTTCAGTTGCAATCCTTCGTCGCGCATGCGGCGCAGCGAACTGTGCCTGGTGCGCAGCGATTTTTCCGAAAAGCCGTCCCAGTTGAGCATGCCGGTCATTTCATGCAACGCCGCCGGCGTCAGGTAGGCGCGGTAGGCCCCCGGCGCGATCGTGACCGGGCCGTGCCTGAGGATCGACAATTGCGCCGCGGCCGCATGGAACTTGTTCCGGAACGCGGCGCCGTCCCAATCGAAGCCGGCATAGGAGGTCTTGACTGCCTTGTCACGGGTTTGGTAGAGACTCCAGTCGAGATTGAAGCTTGCCGTTTCATGCCAGTTGCGCTGGCCGTAAGAATTGGCAAAACCGCGGTACATCGGCCCCGTGGCCAGGATGCCGACAAAGTCATAGGCATGCGCCAACGTCAGCACTTCGTCGACGATGGCGCCGGCTGCGGGCAGGCGCGACGGAACGATGTGCTCGGTCGAACGTACTTCGCTTGAAATCAGCAGATGCGGATCTTCCGGCAGGTCGGGCAATTGATCGCGCAACCTGGCCAGCAGGCGATCGAGCATCGCGCGATCGGCATCAAGCCGGCCGGCAAGCGCTTCCGTGCTGTTGGCATGGCGCCGGCCGTCGATCAAATCCAGCGACAGGTAAATCTGGCGCACATGCCCCGGCTGGCGGATGGCGCCATGATTGAAGCGCACGAAATCGGAGGATTCGGCGGAAAGCCGGCACAGGTATTGTTCGCCGCCGCGGATGGCGCTTTGGAGGTAATCGGCGAGCGCGTAAAAATATTCCTGCATCAGGCTTCTCCTCCGAAGACATCAACCTGTTCGAACAGGCAGGCCGGCGCCGCATGGCCGACGCGGATCACTTGCGACGGTTCGGCCTTGCCGCAGAAGGGCGTGCCCATCACTTCAAAGGTTGATGTATCGCCGACCGCTTTGAGCGAGCGCCAGAAGCTTGCGGAGACGCCGCGATAATTCGGATTTTTCACCAGTCCTTTGAGTTCGCCGTGTTCGATCAGCCGGCCATATTCGCACCCGAACTGGAATTTGTTGCGCGAGTCGTCGATCGACCACGATACATTCGTATCCATCAACACGCCGTGCTCGACCGATTGGATCATGTCGTTCAAGGTGCTGCCGCCGGGTTCGATATTCAGGTTGGCCATGCGGTCGAGCGGCGCGCGGTTCCAACTGCAAGCGCGCGCGGCGGCGACGCCGTCGATCCCGGCGCGGGCCTGCGAAATCGCGCCGCCGAGCGGCCGTTCCAGCAAGCCGTTGCGGATCACGAATTGTTTTTCGGCCGGGCTGCCGTCGTCGTCCCATCGATAGCTGGCGAATTGTTCCGGCCGGGTCGGATCGAAACTGACGTTGAGCAGTTCGGAGCCGTATTGGTATTGGCCGAACATGTCGAGCGTAACGAAACTGGTGCCGGCAAAATTGCGCTCGTCGCCGAGGATGCGGTCGAGTTCGAGCGGGTGGCCGATCGACTCGTGAATCTGCAGCATCATCTGGCTCGGCATCAGCAGCAGATCCATCCTGCCGCTCGGGCAATTGGGCGCCGCCAGCAATGCCAGTGCTTCTTCGGCCACGCGCCTGCCGCTGCCGAGCAGGCCGCCTTCGAGAAAGACCGGCAGATCGCCTTGCCGGCATTGGGCGCCGCCCCCGAAGCTGCGGGTCTGCGTGTCCGCGCCGGCGTTGGCTGTCACGGAAAGGCCCGGAATCACATAGCGGAATTGTTGTTCGATGTCGCTGCCGTCTGCGCTCAGGTACAACTGGTCGGCGGTCACGGTCCACAGGGACGCTTCCCAATCGACGATGCGCTCATCGATGCGGCATGCGGCGGACTCGGCCAGCAGCAGTTCGATGATTTCACGCCGCGAATGCTGCGGCGACGGTGCAGAGGCGGGGCTGCGATAGCGGCCGCAGGCGCACGGCAATGCGATCTTCGAATAGTCGGTAACCGACCTGCCGGCGCTGGCCGCCGCCCAGGCTTGGGCGCGTGCGATCGCGTCTTTCAAGCCCGATTCGCTCAGGTCGCTGGTGGCTGCATAGCCGTAGCCGCCGCGATGCATGATCGTCACCATCGCGCCGCGATCGATGCTGGTCGACAGCGGCTGCAATACGTTTTGGCGCACCGCGATCTGCTCGCTGCTCTCGTCGAGTATGCGCAGGGAACAGAAATCGACGGCTGGCGCCAAGCGTTGGAACAGGGGGCGCATCGAATCGAGCAAAATTCACCTCGTGTGTGGTGGTGGATGGAAGAGTATCGTTATTTCCGCAATGGTTTGCAAAATCCTGCTTTGCCCCATCAGCGCCAGGCCAGAATAAGAATGCTACTTCATGAAGCGTACCAGCGCTTGTTGCAGAAGTCTGCCGGTGGCGGCAAAAGCTTGTTCGGAACCCAAGCTTGGGGCGAGACGTCATTTTCATAATCACCTTCTTTATTGGAACGGGCTTCGTCGCAACATGTACTGTGCGCACGAATTGCTTGCTGCCCATCAACTCCGCCAGGGCCATAATCCGGAAATGGCTCGGATTTCCCCTTCTTATCCAAAGCTGGTTTACACCCCATCCCCCGATAATGAGCCTTAAGAAATTCCGGCCCCTGTCGTAAACACTTCCCCCGCCGGAATCGCTCATCAAGCTGGAGTTAAAGATGGATATGAATCAGACGGTGCGAAATAGTCCTTCCCAGCGGGTGTCCTTCCCCGAGGATGACGCGCAATCGGACCGCTTGGGACAAGGGCAGCCCGCCGCCATCCCGGCCCGATCCGGCGTCGATCTGAAAGCCATCCGCGAAGCGATCGCCCGTGTCGAGGCGGAAGCCAAGGCCACCGTCGCCGCCGAGAATCGCGCCTATGCCGAAGCCCGTGCCCGCGCCTTGGCCGAAGACCGCGCCCAGGCCGATTCCGCCGCCGCCGCCGAAGCCTACAAGAATGCCAAGGCTTCCGAAGAAGCCATTGCCGTCAGCCGTGCCCGTCTGGAAGCCGAGCGCAGGGCGCGCGCCGCCAGCCAGGTCAAGATGTCCGCCGTCAACAAGGAGATCGTCGAACTGCAGGCCCGTACCGAAGCCGATACCCAGGCCGGCCTCGCCGCCCTGGAGCGCGCACGGGCCGAGCAGGAAGCCCGGCGCCGCGCCGCCGAGCAGATCGCCGCCGAATCCGAAATGGCCACCCGCGCCGCCGCCATCGCCGAACAACTGGCGCAGGAAACCGAAATGGCGCGTCGCCAGGCCGGTGAACGCATCGCTGCCGCCGAAGCGGCCAAACAGGAAGCCGAGGCCCGTGCCGCTGCCGATGCCCGCCTCGCCGCCTTGGCGCGCGAACGCGAACACCGCGAGCGCGAAGCCCGGAAAAATGCCGAAATGCTGACCGCCGCCCGCGCCGAAGCGCTCGATTTGGCCGTGCAGAGAGAACATGCGGAAACCATGGCACTGGAATCGGTGCTCAGCCGCGCCCCCGCGGAAGTGCGCGCCCGCGAAGAAGCGCGCGCCCGTGCTTTCATCGAGCAGGAACAAGAAGCCGCCGCCAAAGCGCGCGCCGAAGCCGAGCACAGCGCGCTGTCCTCGCTCAATCTGCGCCTGCAGGCAGATACCGAATTGAAGGAAGCCGCCGCCCGCCGCGAACACGTTGAAAGCATGGCCGCCCTGACCGCACAGGCCAGGCGCGAGGCCGAAGAGCGGATTCGTCTTGCTACCGAAGCCAGGGTCCAGGTCGAACGCCAATTGCAGTCGGCCGCGGTAGCCCGCGTCGAAGCCGAACATCAAGCCGATGTGCAAGCTCGTGCCCGTCTCGCCGCTGAAGCGCGCGCGGTGGAAGAAGCACGCCAGCGCACCGAAGCCGAAGAGCAGGCGGCAAAAGCCGCCCAAATCCGTTGCGAGGAAGAGCAGCGCGCCACCCAATTGGCGATCCAGCGCGCCGAACTCGAACGCGCCGCGGCCCAGATGGTCGCGGCCCGCAATATCGCCGAGCAGGAAGCGCTCGCCGTCGCCGCCGAGCACGCTGAACACCAGCGCCGGGCCGCCGAACTGGCCTCGCTCAAAGCGCGCGAAGCGCTGGAACTGGCGCGCCTCGAACGTGAACATGCCGCCGCCGAGAACCGTGCCCTGCAAGCCCTGCAGGAAAAGCTGCAAGCAGAGGAAGACGCCGCTGCCGAAGCCCAGGCGCGTGCCGAGGCCGAGCAAGACAAGACCGAACTGCTGCGCATGAAAGAGGAGGCCGAGCATGCGCTGCGCGTAACCCAGGAATCCGAATCGGCCGCCCTGAAGGTCGCGCTGGCGCAGACCATGGCGCAAGCCGAGCACAAGAGCAAAGCGGCGCAGGCCGCCATGCTGAAAGCGCGCGAAGCGGTTGAACTGGCACGCATCGAACGCCAGCGCGCCAAGGACGAACAGCAAGCGCTGGAAGTGATCCAGCAAAAGCTGCACGAGGAGCGCCAGCGCGCCGAAGCCATGCAACAGGTGTTGAAGGCCACCCAGGAAAAACTCAACACGACACAAGCCGCCCGCGCCGAAGCAGAGGCTCGCGCTCGCGCCGACCAGGAGGCGGCCGAACTGATGCGCGCGCGCGAACAGGCCGAACGTGAAGTGCGGATGGCGCGCGAAGCGGAA
The DNA here is from genome assembly GCA_966211965.1 of uncultured Burkholderiales bacterium. Classification (GTDB taxonomy): domain Bacteria; phylum Pseudomonadota; class Gammaproteobacteria; order Burkholderiales; family Burkholderiaceae_D; genus CBIHON01. The sequence goes on from CBIHON010000003.1 coordinate 58,046, forward strand.
TGCGTCGCCACCAAGCACAGCATTGAACAAGCCAAGACTCGCGTCGAATTGCAGCGCAAGGCAGCCCAGGCAGCCTTGCAAAAGGCGCGTGAAACGGTCGAATTGACCCGCATCGAGCGGGAGAAGGCCGAAACGGAGCAGCAAGCCTTGCAAGCGGTGCAGGAAAAACTGCGGGTCGAGGAAGCCGCACGGCAGGAAGCCGAAGCCCGGCTGCGCGCAGAACAGGAACAGGCCGCTTTGTTGCAGGCTCGCGAACAGGAAGAGCGCAAAGCCCGCCTCGCCACCGAAGCGCAATGCGCCGCCGAAAAGCAACGCTTGCAAGCGGTTGCCGAGCAAGCCGAGGCACAACGCAAGGCCGCTGAATTTGCCGCCCTGCGCGCCGGACATGAAGGCGAACTGGCTTCCGAACAGCAAAGCCGCGCCGCGGCCGAGCAACAAGCCCTGAAAGCAGCACAGGAAAAACTCGCAGCGGAAAAGACCGCGCGCACCGAAGCAGAGGCCCGTGCCCGCGCCGAACGTGAACAGGCGGAGCTGGCGCGCGCGCGCGAAGAGGAAGAGCGCAAGGCACGCTTGGCCGGCGAAGCCAAGTGCGCCGCCGAAAAGCAACTGCAGGAATCGCTCGCCCGGCAAGCCGAAGCGCAGCGCCAAGCCGCCGACGCCGCCGTGCAAAAGGCCAGCCATGCACTGGAACTGGCCAAGGAAGAACAAGCCCGCGCCGACGCCGAACAGCAAGCGCTGGAGGCGGTCGAGGCAAAACTCGCTGCAGAGAAAAATGCCCGCGCCGAAGCCGAAGAACGAGCCCGCATCGAACAGCAGCAAGCCGAACTGATGCGCGAGCGCGAACAGGCCGAATGCAAGGCACGTCTGGCCAGCGCCGCCAAATGCGCAGCCGAAAAGCAGTTGGCCGAGTCGCTCGCACAGCAGGCCGAAGCGCAATGCCGAGCCGCCAAACTGGCGGTGCAAAAAGCCAATCAAGCGGTCCAATTGGCCGCCGAAGAAAAGGCGCGCCTGGCTGCGGAACAGCAAGCGCTGAATGCAGTGCAAGCCAAGCTGGCAGCGGAAACCAATGCCCGTACCGCCGCCGAAGCGCGCATCCAGGCCGAGAAACAGCAAGCCGAATTGATGCAGGCGCGCGCGCAAGCCGAGCAGCAAGGCCGCGCCGCAAGCGAAGCCAAATGCGCGGCCGAAAAGCAATTGGCCGAAGCCGCTGCGCAGCAGGCCGAAGCGCAACGCCGAGCAGCCGACTTGGCCGCGGACAAGGCGCGTCAGGCGAGCGAGCTGGCCCGGGTCGAACGCGAACGCGCGCTGGCCGAGCAGCTGGCGCTGGACGCGGTTCAGGCCAAGCTGGACGCAGAAAAGAAAGCCCAGGCCGAAGCCCAGGCCCGTGCCTTGGCCGACCAGGAACACGCTTCGCTGATGCGGGAACACGAGCAGGCCGAAAGAGAGGCCCGCATTGCGCGCGAAGCGCAATGCGAAGCCGCCAGGCAAACGGTGGCCCAGATCAAGGAACGCGTCGACATGCAAACCAAGGCTGCTGAAGCCGCGGAAAGCAAAGCGGCGCATGCGCTGGAACTGGCGCGTGCGGAAAGAGCACGCGCCATCGCCGAGCAGCAAGAACTCGAAGCAACGCAGGAAAGACTGCGCCTTGAACGCATGCGTAGCGAAGCGGCGCAAGCGGCCTTGCAGGCGGAAAAGGAAAAACTTGCCGCCGAACGCAATGCCTGCAGCGAAGCCGAAGCTCGCGCCAAGTCCGAACAGGAGCAAGCCGCCGTCATGCGCGAGCGCGAGCAAGCCGAGCAGGCTTTGCGCCACGCAGGGGAGGCCCGGTGCGCCGCTGAAAAACGCTTGCTGGAAGAAGCGAAGGCACAGGTCGAAGCACAGCGCCAAGCCGCCGAAGCTGCCGAACAGCAAGCCGCGCAAGCCGTAGAGCTGGCCAATGCCGAGCGCGAGCGTGCCGCGGTCGAGCAGCAGGCACTGCAAGCGATCCAAGAGAAAGTGCGTATCGAGCAGGCACGCGGCGCGGCCGAGCAAGAAGCTTTGCAAGCTATCCACGCAAGAATCGAATCCGAGCAAAAGGCCCGCGCCGCAGCGGAAGCGCGCGCGATTGCCGAGCAAGAGCAAGCCGAATGCATGCGCCGGCGCGAGCAAGCCGAGCAGGAAGCGCAGTTGTCCAGCCAGGCGCAATGCGAAGCAGAGAAGCTGTTGCTCGAAAAAGCGATCGAACAAGCCAAGGCGCGGCGTGAAGCCAGCGAGGCGGCTGAAGCGAAGGTCCGGGAGGCAGCGGAACTGGCGCGGGTCGAAAGCGAAACCGCCCAGGCGGAACAGCAGGCGCTGCTGGCGTTGGAAGAGAAACTGCATGCGCAAGAGCGCACCTTGGCCGAAGCCGAGCAGCGTGCCGCCGCCGAACGTGAGGCGGCGGTCCTGGCCTGCCAACGCATGGTGGCCGAAGCTGAAGCCAGGGCTGCAGCGGAAGCTCGCGTAGCAGCCGAACAACGGGCGATCGACGCCGCGCGTTTGCAGGCCGAAGCAGCCGAGCAGGCTGATGCCGCCCGTACCAAGCTGGAGCGCGAGCAGCAAGAAGCCATGGCACTCGCCAGGGACATGCTGGAGCGCCTGGCCCAGCAAGGAGCTGAGCTTGAAGGCTGGACCCAGCGCGCCAAGGCCGTATTGGCCGATGCGCCGCCGCCGGTGGTGGTCAAAACCGGCCGCTCGCGCTTGAAGTTGCTGGCCTTTGCAGGTTTGACTGCCATTGCCGGCGTAGCGGGCAGCATGCCATGGAGCGGCAGTATCGGCTGGCCGGCTACGTCCTATGGGGTTGCCCAGGCCAATGCGGCCGCCCCTGCGCAGGCAGCAACGCTGGCAAGCGTCCAGTTTGCCGGCGCGTCAAAACTGCAAATGTCTTACATGCTCACCACCCCGCCTGCGGTGCAGGATACGGCAAGCGGAAGCAGCCAGTAATTTTGCAAATTAGCCACGGCGGGGGACTATCCCATTGATCCGGTGACAGGCTGTTTTTCGGAATTTGTTGTTCTGGAAACGGGGCTGGCAGGGGATTCGTCAAAGTGCGGACGAATTCCTTGCCGGCCTCATTCGCCTGGGCGCTATCCTATAAACTCAAGCAATGCCGAGTGGCTTCCAGGGGGACGGCGAGCGATTTGCACGCATTTTCCATGGCTTAGCAGATATACTATGCGTTTCCCTTTTTCCACTCCTAGAATATCGATGAAAACCATGCCTTGCACACCGCACCGCGCGTTAAATGTCGGTTTGCGTCATACCTTGAACAAGAGCCTGGCCGTTTATGGATTGCTGGCCGCCTTGTTTTCGGTTCCCGCCTACGCGGACGAAACGGCTGATGTAGCGAAGCTGTTGCGCGCCGGCCAGTATGTCGAGGCATTAAGCAAAGCCGACGCCTTCCTGGCACAGCGTCCGCGGGATGCGCAGATGCGGTTCTTGAAAGGCGTGATTCTCACCGAACAGAGCAAGACTTCGGAAGCGATTACCGTATTCACCAAGCTGACCGAGGATTTTCCCGATTTGCCGGAGCCTTATAACAATCTCGCCGTCCTGTATGCGTCCGGTGGCCAGTACGACAAGGCGCGTGCCGCGCTCGACATGGCCATCCGCACCAACCCGTCCTATGCCACCGCCTATGAAAACCTGGGCGATGTCCATGCCAAGCTGGCCAGTCAAGCCTATGACAAGGCCTTGCAACTGGATTCCGGCAATTCTGCTGCAAAATCCAAACTGACCCTGTTGCGTACCTTGGCCGGCAACACCGCCAGCCAGAAAGCGGCACCGGCGGCGGTTGCTGCAGCCAAGCCGGCCGCAACCGCCGCGCCTGTTGCGGCAGCGCCGGCGCCGAAGGTGGCAACTGCGCCTGTAGCCGCGCCTGCGGCCCCGGTCGTCCCTGCCGCCAAGCCTGCACCGGCGGCAACCCCGCCGGTGCAGGTGGCCGCAGCCAAACCGGAACCGGCCAAGCCCGAAGTCAAGCATGAACCGGCCAAACCAGCCCAGAACGATGCCGAGCGCGACGATGTGCTGACGGTTGTCAACAACTGGTCCAAGGCCTGGAGCGCACAGGATGTGAAGAGCTACCTCGGTTTCTACGCCCAGGATTTCCAGACCCCGAAAGGCGAGTCACGCAAGGCCTGGGCTGAAGAACGGCAAAACCGCATTGCCGGCAAAGGGCGCATCAACGTCAGGATCGATTCGCCGCTAGTCAAGGTGAACGGCGATACGGCGACAGTGAAATTCCGTCAGATCTACGAGTCGGATAAGCTGAGGGCCGACAGCCGCAAGACCTTGACCCTGGTCAAGCACGCGGGCAAGTGGCAAATCAAGCAGGAGCATGCGGGAAGCTGATGTCTTGCTATCGACAAAAAAATCGCTCGGCGGCACTTTCCAGCGGAAGCCTTTTCTTGGCAGGTGTTTTGTCTCTGTCGTGTGGTGGCGCATGGTCTGCCTTGGCTGTCCCCTCGCTGAAAATGAAGAGCCAAGGGGTTCAGGCCGCTGAAAAACCGGACCCCGAAGTCCTGCTGATCGAGGTTTACAAAGAGCTTGCAGCCAATCATTTGCGTTCCGCACTGGCCAAGGCGGATGCGCTGGTACAGGCCTATCCGAATTTCCGGCTCGGCCATTTGATTCGCGGCGATCTGCTCTTGATGCATACACGGCCGGTCACTACCTTCGGCGCCGCCCCGAGCGGTGCCGAAGAGAAAATCAAGAACCTGCGCGAGGAAGCCATGGTCAGGCTGAAATCGCTGCGTGAACGGCCTGATCCCGACATGGTCCCCCGGGCTATCCTGCAATTGCGCGAAGACCAGAAATACGCGCTGGTGGTCGACGCCAAGCGTTCGCGCCTGTATGTCTACGAGAATCAAGCCGGGCAATTGAAATTCGTCAACGACTATTATGTCAGCCAAGGCAAATCGGGCATCAACAAGCTCAAAGCGGGGGACCAAAAGACCCCGATCGGGGTGTATTACATCACCGGCCGCCTGCCCGGCGCGCGGCTTCCCGATTTCTACGGCGCCGGCGCATTGCCGATCAACTACCCGAACGAGTGGGACCGGCTCAACGGCCGCAGCGGTTCGGGAATCTGGCTGCACGGCACGCCGTCCGACAGTTACAGCCGTCCACCGCTGTCTTCGGATGGTTGCGTGGTGCTGACCAATCCCGACCTGCATAAACTGTTCGCTTCGGTGGAGATTGGCAAGACGCCGGTCGTGATCAGCGAGCAGGTCGAGTTCGTCAACAAGAAAAAGCGCGATAACGATCGCAATATCGCCGCGCAACTGGTCGATGCCTGGCGCCGCGATGTCGAAAGCCTGAACGTGGAGCGGCTGAAATCGAATTATTCCAGCCAGTTCAAGTCGGAACGCGGCGAAAACCTGACGACCTGGTTTGCCAAGCATCTGCAGCCGCTGAGCGGGGTGAAAAACATTTCCGTCAAGTTGCGCGACGTCACCTTTTTTCTCTATCCAGGGCGGGATGACTTGATCGTCGGCACGTTTACCGAAGATGCCCAGACGGACCGCAACAAGAATTCCGTGCGCCGGCGCCAGTACTGGGCCAAGGAAGGCGCGCAGTGGCGGATCGTTTCCGAAACCACCTTGTAGGCGGTTTCTGGCCGGTTACGGATTCTTCAGCAGGGCTGCCGGTATGGAGTTTCTCTGCGGTTCGGCGATGCTGCGATACATCAGCCACGGCACTCCCGGGACATGCAAACCTGCAGCGAACATGAGATCGCGCCACCAGCCCGATCCATCCGCTTGGAAGCAGGGCGTCAGCGCGCGGCTCAGCGTCTGGTAGCCACGCACGCAGTGCAGCCGTTGCCTGGAGAAAGCCGGCAGTCCTTGCTGCACGCCGAGCGCCTCGACTTGCTGCGCCAGTAACAACGCATCCTGCACCGCCAGGGTGGCGCCCAGACCAAGTTGCGGGCTCATTGCATGGGCTGCGTCGCCGACGATACAAATTGGCGGCTTGGCAAGCCGGGTCGGCCATGCGTGGCGATAGGTCGCAAAGGTCATCTGCTCATGCGACACGATTTGATCGACTACCGGCGCCGATTCCGGCCAGAGACCGGTCAATTCCGCTTTCCATGCTTCCAGCGATGATTCCTTCCAGGCTTGATAGGCATCGCAGGGCAGGCTCCAAAAAAGGGAGAGCCGCAGCTTGTCGCCGCGGCGTTCGGTCGGCATCAGGCCGAACATCTGGCGCGTCGTGCGGAAGCGCTGCTGCAGTATCCGCGGGTCGGGCCAGTTCTCGACGTCGAACATCGCCCATAACGCGCCCCAGCGGTATTGCGTGGAAGACACTGCCAAACCGGCCTGTTGCGGCAGCACCGAGGCTGCGCCGTCGGCGATCACCACCACTTCGCTTTCGCAGGCTGCGGTCGCGCTGCAAACCCGGCCAAGCCCGCCGCTTGCTTCGAGCGTTTCGATCCTGGTGCCGAACTGGACTTGTACCCCGGCCGCCAGCGCTGCACGCAGCAGCAATTGCGCCAAGGCCGAACGGCTGACGGCGCGCGCCGGTTGCCTTTGATAGGCTACGTCCACCAAGCGCCAGCCGCGATGGTTCTTACCCAGAAGGCGGTCGATCGGGACGCTGGCCGCCTCGAATTCCGCGCCGACTCCCAGCTCGGACAGCGCTCGCACGCCCTGCGGCTGGATCAAGAGCCCGGCGCCGAGCGTCGCCAGGGTGGGATGCTTTTCAAAGACCTGGACCTGGTGACCGGCACGCGCAAAGGCGATTGCCGTGGCCAAGCCGGCCGTCCCGGCGCCGACGATGCCGACGCGCAGTTTGCCTGCGGCGGGCGGTTTCACCGGTTCTGCCCTTCGCATACTGGTTTGCTGCTGGAGGATTGAAAATGCATTGCGCGCTATCTCCCATCGATGTCGTTGAATTTCCGCCAGGGCATGGGTATGTCCAGCGGATTACGCCATTCCTTAACTGTGAATGCGGCCATACATGGTAATGCACCGGCTTGATTGTAAAAAGGAAATAGATATCTTGCGTCGGGATCGATCTGTGCTAATGTGAAATTGCCGCTCTACCAAGCTGCGGGAAACCTGTTGCGCGGGTCGATTTTTGCCCTGCGGCGTACATCCGCATGCGGACGATTATCTGTTGGAAATCGAACGGCTCGCTATGTTTTTCGAGTGCTTGCCATGGTTGCCATCATGGGAAGCTTTGCGAACGGAGTCGTTGCGCGACGCCGATGCGGAATTCTTTAACCACGGATTTATCAAAAGCCGTATGAATAAATTTTCCCTGCGCGTTGCGGCGCGCCTTCTGATTTTCATGGGGCTGGCAGCTTTGCTGAGCGGTTGCGTTGCGGTTCCGGCTTCCTACTACGGACCACCTTATGGGGCGAATGTATCAGGCCCTGCTGTGTACGAGGGCCCGCCGGTTTATGTCCGCCCCCCGGTTTATGTCGGGCCGCCGGTCTATTTGAACTTCGGGTTCGGTTTCTGGAGCGGTCACGGCGGCCATCATCGGCATTGGCATCGCGACTAGAGCCGGTTATGAAAACAACCACGCGCCCCCCGCGTGAGTTCATAAAACGCCCCACATAGGGGGTTAAGTGCCAGTGGCGGTAGGTATCGCACTCGGCTTGCACTTCCTCCGTGACAGGGCTGGCATTGGTTGGCGTACCATGGCTCGCCATGCGTCTTGTTCTCCCTTGGAGGGCGCGCTCCTACGCCGGGCGCCCGCGCTTGCAAGCGCAGACTGTTGCACAGGCTGATCGCAGGCGATCCAAATTCCTCTTTTACCCTTGCCCGCGCCACGGAGGGACCGCAATCCAGGCGTGCTCACTGCCGGAATAGGCGCTAAAACATGGGGCACGCAACGCCTTTTGGTTCGGCTATTTCTCTGAACTCCGATAGATATCAAGCAAACACAGATTTTTTTTCTCATCGCCTTGAACTATTTGCAACACAGACGATCTGTTAGTGAAGTAAGATTTCATTTGTGTCAACAAAGTGAGGGGGCAATATGAGCCATGACCAGCAGCTTCTGCAGCATCCAGCTTACGATCCAAACAACCTTGTAAATTCCTTGCTTGAGAAACTACGTCTCAAGAACGACGCCGCGCTTTCCAAGGCGCTTGAGGTGGCGCCGCCGGTGATCAGCAAGATCCGCCATCGGCGCCTTCCTGTCGGAGCTTCCATCCTGATTCGCATGCATGAAATCAGCGATTTGAGCATCAAGGATTTGCGTGTCCTGATGGGTGACCGGCGCGACAAGTTCCGTATCAGTTCCCAGCAATTCAAACCCAAACAGCCGCCGGCCGAAGAGGCGCGACCCAGTTCCAATCCGCCCGCATAAAGCCGTACCGGCCTGAACTAAGGCCCCTTCCTGCTTCTGAATGGAGGCAGGAAGGGTGTTCTTCATCTTGCGATTCTGTATCGCAAGATGTCCTGCCCTATCTGATTGATTGGCAAGCGGCCTGTCTCGTCACGTCGATCAAGGAATTCCGCTCCATTCCTAATTTCGATTGGATGTTCTTGCATATTGCGTTGCAGGCTTGCCTTCGAAATCAAACCCCTAGCACATACCGCTCGCTCTTCAAGCGCCAGGTAGCGATCCAGATCGCCAGTGCTGCCGCCAGCAGGGCGCTGCCCGCCGTTAACGCGAACGGCAACATTCCAAGTTCCTGGCCCTTGGCCAGTTCACGCAACAGCGTCTGGTTTGACAGCACCGGTACCAGGTACATCCAGAGCGCGCTGTTCAAATCCAGCATCGGCACTACGATCGCCGGCAGCATCGGCACCAGTACTGCGAAACCCATCATGGTCTGCGCTTCCTTGAATGACCTGGCATTCATCGCCAGCGCGATTTCAAATGCCGCGGCAAACAGGCACAGCGGTATCGACGCCGCACAAACGCCCAGCAATACCGGCAGGCTCATGCGCCATGACATGCCAATCTCTTCCAGCGGCATCCATTTCAGGATGAAGTGCGCAGCCAGCAATTCCACCGTCAAACCGATGATCGCCAAGGCCGCGGTTGCCAGCCATTTTCCGACGATCAGATCGAACGGGCGCACCGGTTGCGCCAGCAATACTTCGAGCGACCGCCGCTCGCGTTCGCCGGCGGTTGAATCCATCGCCGTGTTCAGGCAGAAAAAAAACGCGGCCGCGAAAAACATGCCAAGCAAGGCGCCGATAAAACTGGCGGAACGCGAGGCGCTGTTGGCAGTATCGTATTCTTGCAATTGAATCGGCGACAGCGCCGCCGGCGACACGCCATGGGCCAGCAACCGCGCTCCGGCGATGCCGGCGTTATAGCCGCGCAGGATGCTTTCCAGCCGCCGCAGCTTGCTTTGCTGGTCGGCGGCCGAGTCGTACCATACTTCGATCTGTGCCGGTCGCATCGCCAGGTAGTTTTCGGTGAACTTGGCGCTGATCCTGACGACGGCGATGTGCCTGCGCAGACGCAGAAGCTCGGTGATCTCGCTTTCGCTCATCTCTTCGCGCTTGCTGACACTGATATTTCTTTGCTCCAGCAGGGCCAGCAAATTGGGTACCTGCTGTGCGCCGATCAGGACCAGTTCGGTGCCTTCGCGATCGGCCTTGGTGGAGCGGTCGATGATGTTGTGCAGCGAGGCCCACAGTATCACCGGGTAGAGCACCACGAACAGGCCGATCATGCTTAGCGCACGGCGGTCGCGCAATGCTTCCTTCAATTCCTTGCGCAATACGATCAAGAACTTGGCGCTCATGCGGCAATCCCTTCATCGGTGCCGACCAGGCTGACGAATGCATCCTCAAGGCTGGCGATACCGGCGCGCTCGCATAAGGCCTGCGGCGATCCCTGCGCAACGCTACATCCCTTGGCGATGACGATCACGTCGTCGCACAGGTGTGTCACCTCCTGCATCACGTGAGTGGCCATGATGATGCAGCAACCGTTCTCGCGCAGAGTCGTCAGGGCCCGCCGCAAGGCGCGCGTGCTCATCACGTCCAGGCCGCGCGTCGGTTCGTCCAGCAGCAGATGGCGCGGGTTGTGCAGCAGGGTCCTGGCCAGCGCCACCTTGACTCGCTGTCCCTGGGAAAATCCCTTGGCGCGGCGGTCGACGATATCTTCCATTGCGAGCAGGCCGATCACATGATCGGTACGGCTGCGTATCGCCGCTGCGTCCATGCCGTGCAATTCGCCAAAATAGGCCAGGTATTCACGCGTCGTCAGGCGCTCGTACAAGCCGAATTGATCGGTCAGGAAACCGATGTTCTTCCGTACCGGCATCGGTTCGCGCGCCGGGTCCAGGCCGTCGATGCTGATCGTGCCGTGGTCGCGTTGCAGCAAGCCGACCAGCAGGCGCAGCAGCGTCGTCTTGCCTGCGCCGTTCGGCCCGAGCAAGGCGGTGGTTTGGCCGTCGTGCGCGGCAAAGCTTATGCCGCGCAATGCTTGTACCTGGCCGAATTGTTTTCGAACGTCGTCGACTTGTATCATGGGTGGTTTTCCGGTCAGGGCTCCGGGCCGGCATTGCCGAGCTGGAAGGAGGCGGGTGGAATTTTTTCCAGGCATTGCGCGGCCAAAGGCCGCTCCGGCTGGTCCAGGAATTCGCGCAGCAGTTGCGGTGCGCAGCCGAGTTGTGACACGCCATGGCCGGCATTGGCCACCACGAAATGCTGGGCCCGGCTCATGTGCTTCTGGGCGCTTTCCGCCTGGCGCGGCGGCGTCACCGGATCGAGCTTGCCGGACAGGAGCAAGGCGGGCGCCTGGATGACGGTCGGCGGCCGAGGGCGGACGCTCGGTACGTTTACGTAGCGGCACCAGCGCGACACCAGTTTTATTTCCGACCCGGCGAGGAAGGAATTGCCTTCTTCATCGGCCACGAGCGCCGACGTGACTTGCGGGATATCCTCGGCGCAGGTGACCGACAGCATCAAGCCGATCGCCGGTCCGTCGACCGAGATATCGGTGGTGCTGTACATCTGCGCCAGGAACGGTTTCCAGTTTCCTTTATCGGCGCTGTCGATCAGGAAGGGCAGGCGGCTGCGGCTGTCGCCGGCATACAGCGCGGCGCGTATGGTCTGCTGAAAGCGGGATGGCGACAACTGCATCTGCATCTTGCGCGCAGTGCGCGGATGGCGGAAGTCGAGTTGGACGTTGCCGCCGTTGACGCGCTGCAGGATGGCCTGGAACTGTGTCCGCAGGGACGGATATGCGGCCTTGCAAGCCGCATTTTCCGCGCAATGCCTGAACACCGCATCGAGCGCCGCCTGGCTATCGCGGCCCCAGGCAAAAATGATTTGATCGGGCGCTGCGACTGCATCCAGGATCAGCGCACGCACGCTGCCGGGAAAACGCCGTGCATAGTCCTGGCCCAGCCGTGTGCCGTACGAAGAGCCCCAGATGTTGACTTGCGCATAGCCGAGGGCAAGCCGGACTTGGTCCAGGTCGCGCGAGGAATTTTCGGTATTGTAGAAAGCGAAGGGTTTGTTCAGGCTGCGCATGCACGCGGCGACGGCGGTTTCCTGTTCAGGCAGCGATTCCTCCGCCAGCGACTGCATGCTTTCGCAATCGAGCTTGCCGGAAAGGCCGGTGCCGCGCTGGTCGATCAGCACGATGTCGCGGGTGGCGCGCACCTTGCGAAAACTGCTGTCGAGCAGGCGCAGGATGTCGCTGCCAGCCTGTCCCGGCCCGCCCGCCAGGACGAACAGCGGATCGGGCCTGGCTGCCTCCCGAAAGGCCGGCGCTACTGTCACGTGGAGCTGGATTTTTTCGCCGGACGGATGCTGGTAGTCGAGCGGTACGGGAATGGTGGCGCAGCGCAGCGATTGGTCATAGCCGGGAAGGTGGCAGGTGCGGCCGGGTTGGGCCGCGGGCGCAGCCATGGCACTGAGCGACGACAAGGACAGCGCGAAAAGAGAAGCGGCCAGCCAGAAGCGATGGTTCACCGTGATGGGTCCTCCGTGGCGATTGATGCGGCTGTTATCTGGTGTCCTGAGTCATTGAATCGTTGAATAAAACCGATGAAATAGCTTCATACGCCGCCTTGCCGGCCGCGTTCAAATACTCGCAAGGGGCCTGTCCTCGCTGTGTTTTGCGCCTGGTCTGGCGCGTATTTCATCAATTTTATTTTTCAACGAATTAATGACTCGGGACACTTGAAGCTCTTGGCCCGTTCGAGGAGGGCGGCCCTTTGCTCGGCGAATTATATAAAGGAAAGCAATCGGCGCGCCAGTTGTTTATGCTCTTGAAATATCGGCCCGTTTCCCGGGATACGAAGCGTATAAAGACGACGAAAGCGATCGTGCCGTTTTTGACTTAACGTGAGGGCCGCCTTGATCGCAGTTCCTCGACAGCGCAGAAGGCCGGCGCGGCTTGCCGCCGCTGCCGCCTAGTCGATGGATTCCGGTAGGCGAATGTCAGCAATTTGTTTGACATTAGTCAAGTTCCTTTTGCCATACTCACCTATGTTGAAAGCGTCTAACGCCGTGGCTTGCAAGAGAGCCGTAAGGAAGACGCATGCCCGACGCGCCCTTCGCGAAAAGCGAGTCAGCAAAATCTTCGGATCGCCAGTTCGGCGCCACGCCGCCGCAGATTTCGCTGCCCAAGGGTGGCGGCGCGGTGCAGGGTATCGGGGAAAAATTCACCTCAAACCCGGTGACCGGCACCGGCTCGCTCAGCGTGCCGATCGCGACTACGCCGGGGCGTTCCAGCTTCGGCCCGAAGCTGGCGCTGTCCTACGATTCAGGCACCGGCAACGGCGCCTTCGGGATCGGCTGGAACTTGCCGTCCCCGGCGATCACGCGCAAGACCGACAAGGGCTTGCCGCAATACCGCGATGCCGAAGAGTCGGACGTCTTCATTCTGTCGGGCAGCGAAGACCTGGTGCCGGCTTTCAAGAAAAATACAGACGGCAGCATCGCGCGCGACCAGCACGGCGATCCCTTGCCTGACGAGGAAGCGCGCAACGGCTACTTCATCAAGCGCTACCGGCCGCGGGTCGAAGGCTTGTTCGCCCGCATCGAACGCTGGAGCAGCCTGGCCGACGGCGACACGCATTGGCGCTCGATCTCCAAGGACAACGTGCTCACCGTCTACGGCAGCACGGCCGACTCGCGCATCGCCGATCCGGCCAATCCGCATCGCATATTCAGTTGGCTGATCTGCCACAGCTACGACGACAAGGGCAATGCGATCGTCTACGACTATATCGCGGAGAATGCCGACAACGTCGACCTGTCGCGCAGCAATGAGCGTAACCGCGAGCGCAGCGCCGGCCGCTACCTGAAGCGTATCCGCTACGGTAACCGGCAACCGCTGCTGATCGATCCGGCATTGCCGAGTTTTCGCCGGGCGCATGTGCCGGCGCCGGATTTCGCGGCGGTCGAGTGGATGTTCGAAGTGTTGTTCGATTACGGCGAAGGGCATTACCAGGAACAGCCGCCGGATGCCGACGGTCGGGTGTTCGTCGACTGCTGCTTGAAAGCGCCGGCCGGCGCGGCATGGCCGATGCGCACTGACCCGTTTTCGACTTACCGCAGCGGCTTCGAGGTGCGCAGTTATCGTCTGTGCCGCCGGGTGCTGATGTTCCATCACTTCCGCGAAGAATTGGGCGCCGACGATTGCCTGGTGCATTCCACCGAACTGATCTACCTGGAGCAGCCGCACGGCTCTTTCGTTGCGAAGGTCGTCCAATCCGGCTACAAGCGGATCGGGCCGCCCGAACAGCGTTACCTGAAGCGCTCGCTGCCGCCGCTGGAATGCGGCTATTCCACCAGCCCGCTTGACGATCTGACGCATGATCAATTGCCGTTGCAGGAAGTCGATGACACCAGCCTGCAAAACCTGCCGGCGGGAATCGACAGCAGCAATTATCGCTGGCTCGATCTCGACGGCGAGGGCATCTCCGGCGTGCTGACCGAACAGGCCGGCGCCTGGTTTTACAAGCGCAACCTGGGCGAGGGCCGCTTCGGTCCGGTCGAGCCGGTGGGGCCGCTGCCGTCGCTGGCGGCCTTGAATCGCGGCCGGCAGCAATTGATGGACCTGGCCGGCGACGGTGCGCTGGACCTGGTCGATTTCACCGCGCCGGCACCCGGTTTTTTCGAGCGTAGCGATGAGGGGAACTGGGAAAGCTTCCGCACCTTCATCAACTTGCCTGAGATCGATTGGCAAGACAAGAACCTGCGCTTCGTCGACTTGACCGGCGATGGCTTGGCCGACATCCTGGTCACCGAGGAACAGATTTACACCACCTGGCATGAATCGCAGGCGGAGCAGGGCTATGGGCCCGCGCGCCACGTGCCTTTGCCGCTGGATGAGGAAGAAGGGCCGCGCCTGATCTTCGCCGACGGCACGCAATCGATTTACCTGGCCGACATGTCGGGAGACGGCTTGTCCGATCTGGTGCGCATACGTCTGGGCGAAGTCTGCTATTGGCCCAATACAGGCTACGGCCGCTTCGGCAAGAAGGTGACGATGGACAATGCTGCCTGGTTCGACGACATGGCCTCCTTCGACCAGCGCCGTATCCGCTTGAGCGACACCGATGGGTCCGGGCCGACCGACATCATTTATCTCGGCCGCGACGGCGTGCGGATCTATCTCAACGAGCACGGCAACAGCCTGTCCGAGCCGCGGCTGCTCGCCCGGGTGCCGTGCACCGATAATTTCACTACCATTTCGGTCACCGATTTTCTCGGACGCGGCACAGCCTGTCTGTTGTGGTCCTCGCCCCTGCCGGGCGATGCGCGGCGGCCGCTGCGCTACCTGGATCTGATGGGCGGGATCAAGCCGCATCTGCTGACCGTGATCCACAACAACCTGGGCGCCGAAACCAGGATCGAATATGCATCCTCGACCCAGTTCTACCTGGCTGACAAGGCGGCCGGCACGCCCTGGGTCACGCACCTGCCGTTTCCAGTGCACGTGGTCATGCGGGTAGAAACCAATGACCTGATCAGCGGCAATCGCTTCGTCAGGAAGCACGTCTATCACCACGGTTACTTCGACGGTATCGAGCGCGAGTTTCGCGGTTTTGGGCGGGTTGATACTTGGGATAGCGAAGAGTTCGGCGTCCTGGCCCAGGAGACGGCGAGCAATTTCGATGCCGCCTTCCATCTGCCGCCGACCTTGACCAAGACATGGTTTCACACCGGCGCTTATTTCATTGGCGAGCGCATTTCGCGCTACCTGGAAGATGAGTACTACCGCGAAGGCGATCCCGACCTGATGGAAAGCGCTTTAAGTCCGGCGCAGCGCGCGGCGATGCTGCTCGACGACACTGTGCTGCCGCCTGGCCTGGAGGGCAGGGAAGTGCGCGAAGCGCTGCGTTCGCTCAAAGGCGCGATGCTGCGCGAAGAGATTTATGCTCTCGACGGCACGGCCGCATCCGACCGGCCGTATGCGGTTTCCGAGCGCAATTACAGTATCCGGGTCATGCAGCCGCGCGCGGCGAACCGGCATGGGGTGTTTTTCACGCACGCGCTGGAGAGTGTGGATTTTCATTACGAGCGCAAGCTGTATCCGGTGCTGAACGGCCGGATAGTGGATGCCGCAACACCAGGCGTTGAGTGGCGTGCCGATCCACGCGTCTCGCATAGCGTGAATTTGGACGTCGATGAATACGGCAATGTCCGGCAGGCGGCGGCGATAGGCTACGGCCGGCGCTTCGACGATCCCGATCCGGCCTTGAACGCAGCCGACCGCGAGCAGCAAAAGCAACTGCTGGCGACGTACACCGAATCGAGTTTTACCAATGCGGCGCGGATGGACGATGCCTGGCGCACGCCGCAGCCTGCCGAGGTGCGGACCTATCAACTGATCAAGCTCAAGCCAGCGGCGCAACAGCCGGCGGTCACCAATCTGTTCCGCTTCACCGAATTGCGTGCGCTGACGGCGCAGGCGGGTGACGGTGCACACGATCTGCCTTACGAAGACATCGATGCAGGCGGCGCCGGCGGCGACGGCACTTGGCGCAGAATTATCGAGCAGGTGCGTACCCGCTACCGCAGCAATGACTTGAGTTACCTGCTGCCGTTGGGATTGCTGCAGGTGGCGGCACTGTCGGGTGAAAGTTACAAGCTGGCGTTTACGGCGGCCTTGCTCGAAACAGTTTACCGGCGCGGCAGCGAGAAGCTGCTACCCGATCCAGCCATGGTTTTGCCGATCGATGCCGCGCATGAGGCCGATCGCGGCGGCTATGTGGACCTCGACGGCGACGGCCGCTGGTGGATTCCGTCCGGGCGTGTCTATTTCCATCCGGGGGCGGCTGCAAGCGCGGCGGATGAACTGGCGGAAGCAGCGAACCATTTCTTCATGCCACGGCGTTTCCGCGACCCGTTCATGCACAGCAGTCTGATCGACTATGCGTACGATCTCCTGCCGATCCGCACGCGCGATGCGCTGGGCAATACGGTCGAGGCCGTACACGACTATCGAGTGCTGCAGCCGAAGCAAATGAGCGATCCCAATGGCAATAGTTCTTTTGCGGTTTACGATGCTTTCGGCTTGATGGCTGCGACCGCAACCGGCGGCAAGACCGGCGAAATGCTCGGCGATTCGCTGGAGGATTTCGACAGCTTCGATGCCGATCCGAGTGCAGGCCAATTGCAGAATTTTGCGGCGCTTCCGCGCGATGGGGCTGCGGCATTGCTGAAGAGTGCAAGCCGTCGCTTTGTGTACGATCTCGATCGCTTCCGGCGTTGCGGCGAACCGCCTTTTGCCGCCACCCTGGCGCGCGAGACGCACGCTGGCGAGCCGCTCCCGCCGCAAGGTTTGCAGATCCAGCTCAGCTTCCTGTATGTCGATGGCTTCGGCCGCGAATTGCAGTCGAAGATGCAGGTCGAGCCCGGCGATGCGCCGATGCGTGCCGCCAACCTGACTTTGCCCGGCGGCGACATTCGCCCCGGACCGTTGCAGCATGAGGTCAACGGCTCGCTCCGGCTGGCGAGCGTCAATCCTCGGTGGATAGGAAAGGGGCGCACGCTCTATAACAACAAGGGCAAGCCGGTCAAACAGTATGAGCCTTTCTTCAGCAGCACGCATTTGTATGAAGCGGAAGCTGAGATGACCGATACCGGCGTTACGCCGATCCTGTTCTACGATCCGCTTGAGCGTGTGGTTGCAACCCTTCATCCGAACCACACCTACGAAAAAAAGGTATTCAATCCCTGGCGGCAGGAAAACTGGGATGTGAATGACACCGTGATGCAACCCGATCCGGCATCCGACCCGGATGTCGGAGAATTTTTTCAGCGCTTGCCGGCAGCCGATTATCTGCCCACCTGGTACGAGCAACGCCGCAATGGGCGGCAAGGGCCCGAGGAAAAGGCCGCAGCGGACAAGGCTGCCGCTCATGCCGCTACGCCTGCCGTGACCTGCTTCGATACTCTGGGGCGTTCCATGCTGAAATTGGCCGATAACGGTAAGGATGCGAGCGGCGCGCCCCGGAAATTCGCAGCGCGCATCATGCTGGATATCGAAGGCAACGAGCGCGCCGTCAAGGATGCGATGGACCGCGTCGTGATGCGTTATGACTACGATATGCTCGGCAACCGCCTGCATCACGCCAGCATGGAGGCAGGCCGGCGCTGGACGCTCAAGGATGTCAGCGGCAAGCCGATACGCGTGTGGGATTCGCGCGGACATAGCATGCGCAGCGAATATGATGCCTTGCGGCGGCCCGTGCGCTCTTTCGTCATTGGCGCCGATACGCAGAACCCGGAGCGGGAAATCCGTTTTCAGGAAACCGTCTACGGTGAATCGTCCGGAAGCGGGCTCAGTCCGGGCCAGGTGCTGCAGGCCAATCTGCGCGGCAAGCCTTACAAGCAGTTCGACAGCACTGGCATCGTGTGCAACGAGGAATACGACTTCAAGGGAAATCTGCTGCGCGGCAGCCGTCAATTGGTGCAGGATTACAAGACGGTTGCCGATTGGTCGCACAATCCCGGGCCCTCGCTCGAACAGGAAATTTTCGTCAGCGGCACGCTGTATGACGCTCTCAACCGGCCGCTCCAGGCCATTGCACCGCATAGCGCTAAAGCTGGTGCAAAAATCAATGTCATCCGGCCCGGCTACAACGCGGCCGGTATGCTGGAGCGCATCGATTGCTGGCTGGGGGAAGCCGCCGAGCCGGCCGGCTTGCTCGATCCGGCGTCAGCGAATTTTCAGGCAGTGGCGAACGTCGATTACGACGCCAAAGGGCAACGCACCCGGATCGAATATGGCAATGGGGTAGTTACCGATTACACCTACGACGCCAAGACATTCCGGCTGATGCGTTTGAAGACAGGGCGGGTAGGCGCGACATTGCAGAATCTGTTCTATACCTATGACCCGACAGGCAACATTACTCGCATTCGTGACGAGGCGCAGCAGACGGTATTTTTTAAGAACCAGGTGGTGCAACCGCAGTGCGATTACACGTATGACGCGATCTACCGGCTGATCGCGGCGAGCGGGCGCGAGCATATCGGTCAGCTCGGCCAGCCCCCAGCGACATGGGACGACGCAACCCGTATCGACCTGCCGCAGCCGGGTGACGGCCAAGCGATGCGCAACTATACGGAACAATATTTTTACGACGCGGCCGGCAATTTCGAGAAACTGATGCATCAGGCCGGCAATGCCAATTGGACACGCACGCATGTCTACAACGAAGCCAGTTTGATCGAGCCCGACAGGAAAAGCAACCGGCTCTCCGGCACCATGCTGGGGGCGGCACAGCAGAACTACAGCTACGATGCGCACGGCAACATGATTGGTATGCCGCACTTGACGCTGATGCAATGGGATTTCAAGGATCAGTTGAGCGCCACCTCGCGGCAGGTTGTGAATGCTTCGCCGCCGCAGGACAAGGTGCCGGAGGCGAGTTTTTATGTCTACGATGCCGGCGGCCAGCGTGTGCGCAAGATTACCGAAAGGCAGAACGGCACGCGCGAGGCGGAGCGAATCTATCTGGGCGGCTTTGAGTTATACCGCGAGTTCGATGGCGGCGGTGAGACCGTGTTCGAACGCGAGACGCTGCATGTCATGGATGGCACGCGGCGCATCGCGCTGATAGAGGGCAGGACGCAGGGAGATGACGGCTCGCCGCAGCAATTGATTCGCTACCAGCTTGGCAACCATCTCGCCTCGGTCAGCCTGGAAGTCGATGAGCAGGGGCGGCTGATTTCTTTTGAAGAGTATTACCCCTACGGCGGCACGGCGTACCAGTCGGTGGACCGGGGACTCAAGGCGGCCGCGAAGCGCTATCGCTACACCGGCAAGGAAAGGGATGAGGAGAACGGATTGTATTACCACGGGGCGCGGTATTACGCACCCTGGCTAGGTATCTGGATAAGTACGGACCCCTCGGGAATCGGCGCCGGACCGAACCTTTACCGTTTTTCGGCGGATAACCCGATCGTCATGCTTGACCCCGACGGCCGCGAAGAGGGTTATTGGAATAAATTCAAATCCGGCGTAAAAAGCTGGGCGGTGGAGCGCGCCGGAAATATCTACGGAACCGGCGAAAAGCTGGTGGAGCTGGGTGTCGGTCTGGGCACCGCGGCCGTGCATCCGATCGACACCACGGTCAATATTGGCAAGTTCATTGCGCAGAAATATCGGGAAGGCGCGAAGAATGACGGCGTCGTCGGCGGCGTTCTCACTGCAGTTAATGAGTTCAATCCGGTGTATCACATGCTGGTAGAAGGTTATGAGGCGAGTCAAGCCGCGAAACGCGGTGATTCCTTTGAGACCGGTAGACGAGAGGCGAGGGCAGGTTTCGCATTGCTGGAAACCATTGCTATCGCGGCCGGCGGCTCCGGCCTCGCGGCTCGCGGTGCCAGCGGAGCTGCGGAGGCGGCACGCGCGGCAGAACTTGCCCGCGCTGCAGAAGCGGCGAGGGCGGCGGAAGCGGCTCGCGCCGCAGAGGTAGCGCGCGCTGCAGAAGCAGCGAGGACGGCGGAAGCCGCGAGGGCAGCGGAAGCGGCACGTTCTGCCGAGGCCGCCAGGGCAGCCGAAGGCGCGCGGGCCGGCACTGCCGCAGAGGCGGCGCTGTCACCCGCGCAAATCGTGTCGGCCTTGGAACGGCACGTTGCGACGCAAAACATGCGGGTGGCTAACGCTATTCGTAGCGGGAACCGTGCTTTCTTTGAGAACCTGGGCATGTCTGAGAGCCAGATCAATGTCCTGATGAATCCGACTGCGCGCACCTTCGCAGCCCAATATGGGAACGCCATGGAACGTGCCGTGGCCAGGGCGTTCAGAAGCGATCCGGGTTTGAGCGGCATGTTGTTGGATGCGCGCAATCTTGCAGGCCGGATTTTCCCGCGGCCGCCAAGCGGACGCCCGTTACGGCCTGATTTTGGATTCTCCTCAGGGCCGCTGGAAGGAAGCATTATTGACCTGACTACTGCCGGCGGCAGGGCAGCCAAGATGGCCAAATATCACGACCGTGTGATTACTTTGGAGTACGTGCGTCCGGCATTCTAGAGCCTGTTATGAACTCAAGCACGCGACCCCTGCTTGAGTTCATAACAGGCTCTAGGCGAATGGGCTCGGCAGCAGGGAAAAAGAAGGAGATTCGATGCGTATTTCGCGAAAAGCATTCAATGCGGCATGCGATCCCGGCTTCAGGGCGGACGCATGTGGCCGCTCAACTGTTCCGGAGCCTACTCGCCATGCCTTCCTCTAACCCTGCAATTGAGGCCAGAATCAACACCCTCAATGCCATACTCCCCAAGAAAGACGACCAGCAAGCAGTGGGCCAAGCACTTGAAGCAGCCCAAGGCGATTGGCCCAAAGCGCTGGCTGTCTTGAAAGAAAAGCTGCCGCCCGCTTCACTGGAAAAAGCAGTCTTCGCCCATGAGTTGGCGGAACTGACCGACGATCAGCCCGCGTTGGCTTCCAGCCTTGCCAAAAATACCGATATAAAAAATCTGCGGGACCTGGCCCTGCATTTCAATGCAGAAAAACTGACGGCCCTGATACAACCGGAAATGTTGCCGAAAAATGTCCCCGGCGCGACGGAAGACGACAAAAGGAAAAATTTCGCCGCCACGCTGCAGCGCCGTCTCTTCACAGCGGAGCCGAGTGCCGTCTTGCAACGCATGGTGCAAGACGCCGAAGTGCTGATTGCAGGTCAGCCGGCGCGCATGAGCGTCGCGAAATTTCTCGACAATCATCCCGATTTCAACATACGCACGACCTCGGTGTACCAGGTGCTGAAGCAGCCTGATGCCTTCAAAGACATCCCCGTCGAACATCGTGCGGATGTAGCCGAACATCTGAAGACGCTGCAGCGCGTGCAGGCGGTCAGTCCCGTGCCGGAAGCTGTGCCGGTCTTGATGAAAGCGAACCTGACCTCGGCCTTGCGCATCGCCGAGATGCCCGAATCGACCTTCCTGAATGCGCATGCCGACGCACTGGGCGAGTCCAACGCACGGCAGGTCTACACCAACGCGGTGAACGCTCACATCCGCAACGAGCAGGCGCTGATCACGATGCGCGAAGCGGTACGCGGCAGCGGCCTGGCGATCATCGACGGCATGCAATCGAAAGAGGAGCGCCTAGCTCAGCTGCAGGCGATGGCCAAGCAGAAGTCGGTGCCGCTCAACTTGGAAACCCTGTTCGGCAGCCTCGACTATTGCGAATGCGACGACTGCCTGTCGGTCTACAGCCCGGCGTCGTATTTCGTCGAGATATTGCAATATCTGCGCAACAATAATCTCGACCCCAAGAATCCGAACACCGGCAAGAGCGGCATCGCCGGCACGCCGCTGGAAAAACTGTTCCGCCGCCGCCCCGATCTCGGCTGCCTGGAACTCACCTGCGAAAATACCTTCACCGTCCTGCCCTACATTGACCTGGTCAACGAAGTGATGGAAAGCTTCGTCGTGCATCTCGATCAATACAGAACCGATCCGAACTTCCCGAAGCAAGCGATGCTGGAAGTGTTCAACGTCGAAGATGAAACCGGCAGCGAGCTGCTGGCGCAGCCGCAGCAGGTCAACTACCAAGCCTATTGCATCCTGAAGAATGCGGTGTATCCATTCACGCTGCCTTATCACCAGGCGATTGATGCGATCCGCATCTTCCTGAAGTATTTCGGCACCAGCCGCTACGAAGTGCAGGACGTGTTCCGCACCGCCACCGAAAACTGCGACGAGGTCGCGCTCAGCGACGAGCAGAAGAAGCAACTGCAGGCATTGCACGCGATGGTGCTGGACCGTGTGGTCGATGCCGAATTCCTCGGCCTGACGCAAGAGGAAACCATCATCCTGACGCGCGAAGCGTTCTGGCCGAAAGCCTATTTCGACCTGACGCTGCAAACGGCCCATACCGTCGCCGAATACCAAGCCAGGATCGGCGTGAGGCCGGTTCACGAGTACTACGGCTACGGCTCGGAAACCGACATGCTGAGCATCGACGAGAGCCCGGCCGCCGGCCAAAAGGGATTGACTTTCGTCAAGAAGCAATTCCTGTCGCGCACCCGCATCCAGTACACCGACCTGGTCGATCTGCTGAAGACGCAATACATCAATCCGGCCTATCCGAAGGGCAGGGCGCGCGTGATCCTGGAAAGCATCCGCTTCAGCTATCGCTTCCTTCAGAGCCTGGTCGATACCGGCAGCAGCGACCCGAAAGTCCGCTTCGCCAAGCTGATCGATTTTCTCAATACGATGCAGCCGCTGGTGCCGCAAGTGCTGGCTCTGCTGCATCCCGATCCCTGCCATCAACATCTGCCCGATGCCTGCGTGCCGAAGACGGATCTTCATGCTTGGGTATATTGCTATTTCGAGCGCGTCGGAAAGCTGATCGTGCTGGAATCCGGCGAAGGGCCGCGACTGCCGATCGAGGGGGATTTGTTTACCCGGCCCGATTCGAGCGAGATAGATGCTCAATCCCTGCTGGTGGGCCACTTGCAGCGCGACGGCCTCATCATCAGTCCCGCCGGTGAATTGATCGGCAAGGTGACCCTCGCCGGCCAAGTAGTGGACATGGAAGGCAAGCCCTTCGTCGCCAGGTTTCCCGGCCATCTGCTGACCATCGTCGATGCCGAGGGGCAGGCGATCGGATGGATCGATGAAGAGGGGATATCAAACCGTTTCGAGGATCGCGTAAGCTGGTTGCCGTCGCGCGATACCTGCAACCTGGATATCGTGCGCCTGCAGCATCTCGACGGCAGCGCATTGACGGCAGAAGAATACGACCGCATTCAGCGTTTCATCCGGCTCTGGCTCAAGCTCGGCTGGAGCATCGACGAAACCGGCCTGGCGCTGGCCGGCTTGTTCGGCAAGCCGGGCCAGCCGGGAGACGGCACGACGGAACCGGGCGCATGCCAGTTCGTCGGCTTCGATGCGTTCAAGGACGACTGCGCTCCAGGCGAGGGCGACGACGGGGGTAACGGCTGCCCGCCGTGCGATGACGGTGGCGGCGGCGCAAGCTTGCCTTACCCCGACCTGCCGCAGATCGAGAAGCAGCTCTCGCCGTCCTTCCTGCATCAATTGGTGGCGGTGCGCAAGCTGCAGGAGATGACCGGCTTGCCGCTGGCGAAGCTGCTCGCGTTCTGGGGCGACATCGGCACCGCCGGCGAGAAACCCTTGTACGCGCGGCTGTTCCTGACGCATAACCTGCTGGCGATCGACAAGGTATTCCAGCCGGATGCGAACGGCAACGTCCTGACGCAGCCGGCAAAAATTTCCGGGCATATGCCGGTGCTGATGGCGGCTCTGAAGCTGAAAGCCGAAGAGATCCAGGCCATTGTCGCGCTGCGCCAGCTGCACGATGCGCTGACCTTGGCCAATGTCTCCGCGCTGTATCGCCACGGCCTGCTGGCGAAACTGCTGCACGTAAAAGGGAGCGAACTGGGCGAGGTCATCGCGCTGTTCGGCGACCCGTTTCAGAGCGCCTGGGCCACCCTTGCACTGCTCAATGTATGGGGCCGCATGGAAGACGCCGGCTTCACGTTCCGGCAACTCGATTACCTGGTGCGCGGCCACGACGATCCCTTGCGGCCGCTGGCGCCGCAGCAGCGGAGCATTCTGCAAATCAGCAAGACCCTGTACGACGGCTTGAACGGCATCGACCGCGATCATCCGGATATTGCCCCCGATAAAAAAGACCAGGCGACTGCCGATCTGATTCGCGCCAAGGCCGCGTTGCTGTATGAGGCCTCCGTGGTGGAGCGCATCGTCAGTCTGTTGGAAGGCACGACGGTTTACACCACCAATGCACCGGTCAATTTGTCCATCCTTATCCCGGAAGCGCTCGCGAAAAAACTCCAGTACGCCAACCAGAAAGACGCGGTCCCGCCGGTCGCCACGATCCAGGTGACGGGCATTCTGACCGATGCGGAAAAGACCCAGGCCAAGGCCTTGTCGCCCGACCCGGCCTGGGCCAAGGCAATCGATCGTGTCGGCAAACAGGCGCTGCAGTTTTTCAACGACGCGCTGTTCGGCATCTTCCCGAATGCGGATGAGGCCAGGGCCAAGCTGCTGGCCGGAGACGTCAATGTGCCGTTCGATCCGGAAAATCCCGCGGCCGACGACGCCAATACCGCGCCCGAAAAGCGCTTCTACTTCGCGCAGCAGTTCCTGCCTTTCCTGCGGCGGCGGCTGTCGCATCAACTGATCGTCAATACGATGGCGGGCGCGTCGGGCCTGTCGAATGCCATCAGCGATCTGCTGTTGTCCGACATCCTGCTGATCGGTTCTCCCGGCCAGCATGCGATCGCGGCGCTGGAGCAGATACACCAGAAACCGCCGGCGAGCGGCAATGACTGGAAGGGTTACCTGATCCCGGCGGTGGACGACGCTTACATCTTCATCGCCACCAGCGTGAACGGCGAGGCGCAACCGCCGGACCTGATCATCGATGGCCGCACGATTCCCTTTTCGGTGCAGCAGGAAGACCCGTCGAACGTCTGGTCCACCGATCCGGCCAACCCGATCCCCTTGAATGGCGGCAAGCTGTACTGGATCGAAGTGAGCGGCCAGCTCGCAACGAACCTGCAATGGAAAACCGCTGCCTCGCCCAAGGCCTCGATCCCGGCCTCGGCCTTGCTTCCGGATTATTCATCGAGCGGCACTTCGGAAGTATTCGTGAAATTGCAGAAGGTCGCGATGCTGGTCAACGGCTTCCGCTTGACCATCGACGAACTGCGCTACTGGCAAGCGCATGGCGCCGATTTTGCCGATGACGGCAAGCCCTTCGATTTCAACGCGGTGACGCTTGGTCATTGGGGACGGTTGCAAGCCTATGCCGGCCTGCGCGACAAGCTGCCGCAAACCGGCTCGAACCTGCTGGTCTTGTTCGAATGGGCCGGCCGACCCGGCGATGCCGGCAAGCTCAGCGAGAGAATCGCCGCAGTTACGCTCTGGAACAAAGACGCAATAGAAAAACTGATCGCGCCGGAACACTTCGACCTCAAGCGCCGCGAGGCCTTCCGCAACGAGGTCAATTTGCTGAAGCTGCAGCAGGCGATGCAGATTGCCGACGCGACCGGCGCGGACATCGATCGCTTGTTCGCCTGGGCCAATCCCGGTTCCAGGTTTTCAGTTTGCCGCCAGATTGCCGAAGAGATCCGCGCGGTGCTGCGTGCCCGCTTCGACCAGGAAGATTGGGAGCAGGTCGTCAAGCCCATGAACGACCAATTGCGTGAAGACCAGAAGCTGGCCTTGGTTGCCTGCCTGCAGGTGCAGCAGGATCTGATCGACTGGGGCGTGGTGGATGCCGACAGCCTGTTCGAGTTTTTCCTGATCGATGTGCAGATGGATGCCTGCCTTGAAACCTCGCGCATCAAGCAGGCGATTTCATCGGTGCAGCTGTTCATCCAGCGCTGCCTGCTTGGGCTGGAAGCGCGGTATGGCGTGGCTGCGGATGTGCTCGACCGCGCGCGCTGGGACTGGATGCAAAAGTATCGGGTCTGGGAAGCCAACCGCAAGGTATTCCTGTATCCGGAAAACTGGATCAAGTCCGAACTGCGCGACGACAAAAGCCCGTTCTACAAGGAACTGGAATCGGAACTGCTGCAAAAGGACATCAGCCCCCAGACCGTGGAAGATGCGCTGAAGAGCTATCTGTTCAAGGTCGACCAGGTCGCCAATCTGAGCGTGGTCGGCCTGTACCTGGAACAGGAAGTCGACAAGGATGGCAAGCCGGTCGTCGATCTGAACGGCAAGCCGGTGTATCTGAAGCTGCACGTGTTCGGCCGCACGCAAAACGCGCCTTACTTTTTTTACTACCGCTATTTCCATGTGGGGGAAAAGAACTGGTATCCATGGGATAAGGTGCAAGTCGATATCCCGAACTATGATCTGGAACAGACCTCCGCCACGAACCAAGTGACGATCGTGGAGAACGGCAGCTACCTGGCGCCGGCGGTCTGGAACAAGCGCCTGCTGATTTTTTTCGCGCAGGTCGTCAAGAAAACCGCACCGAACAAATCCAGCATCGGCAGCAAGACTTTCCAGCAGATCGGCGACGACAAGGCGAGCGATCACAATCCGGTCGACTACCTGGAAATCAAGCTGGCCTGGAGCGAATACCGCAACGGCAAATGGACCCAGAAGCAGGTTTCGTCCGACGCGATTTACGACCTCGATCATGCGGCCTCGATCCACCGCTATCGCTTCGCGCCGCGCGTCATGACCGGGGCCGATGCGCGTGTGGTGGTCGAAGTATTCTGGTCGCAGGCAGGCGGCGACCTGGCGGTCGGGAAGTTTCATTTCACCGGCAGCCAGGTGTTCAAAGGCGATCCGGCGGCGCCGCTTGCCTTGACGGGCGAGACCGATTTCCAGGTCAATACCGGCGATCGTACTTTGCATTCGCTGCAGGCGGTGGATGCAGAAAGCCCCCCGCCGCTGGCGGCCAGCGAACCCTACTTCAAGTTCGCCAATGACCGCGTGACGGTCGTGCCGGAGAAGAACAGCGCCGAGCTGCGCTTCTATCATCCTTTCGTGCACGATTTGCTGGGCAAGCTGGCCGGCGGCAACCTGGATGCGATGTTCGGCTATTACCTGAACCAGGTGCCGGACGACAATCTCTTCGTGCCGCACAAGGCCGATGCTTTCGGCGGCGATGCGCCGCCGGTGATGTATCACGAATTGAAACGTGCCTATTCGCTGTACAACTGGGAAGCCGCTTTCCACGCGCCCATGCTGCTGGTGGACCGCTTGCTGAAGGCGCAGCAGTTCGACCAGGCGCTGAAGATGTGCCATTACGTGCTTGACCCGTATGCCAAAGGCACGGATGAAAAGCGCTTCTGGAAATTTTTCCCGTTCAAGGAAATCGATGCCGAGAACGTGCTGGAAAAACTTTTCCTGGGCCTGCAGCCGAACCAGCCCAATCCGCAGATCAACGAATGGCGCGACAAGCCTTTCCAGCCGCACGTGGTTGCGCGCTCGCGGCCGTCGGCTTACATGAAATGGGTCGCGATGAAATACATCGAGATCCTGATTGCCTACGGCGATTTCTACTTCCGCCAGAACACGCTGGAAACCGTGCCGCTTGCGATCCAGTGCTATGTGCTGGCATCGCATGTATATGGCCCGCGCGGACAGAAGATTCCGAAGCGCGGCAAGACGCAGCCGCAGACCTACAACAGCCTGCTGGACAAATGGGATGCCTTCGGCAATGCGATGGTCGAGCTGGAACTGGCCTTCCCATTCAGCAACCAGACCCAGTTCCCGATCGGCTTCAGCAATGGCGTGGTGGGGTTGGCGAATATCTTCGGCTTTGCCTCCACGCTTTATTTCTGCATTCCAGATAATCCGCAATTGAAGGCCCTGCGCGACACCATCGACGACCGGCTGTTCAAGATCCGGCACTGCCAGGACATCGAAGGCGTGTTCCGCAAGCTGCCGCTGTTCGAGCCGCCGATCGAACCCGGCTTGCTGGTGCAGGCCGCGGCGCAGGGGCTTAGCCTGGCGAGTGTGCTCAACGAGTTGAATAGCCCGATGCCGAATTACCGCTTCACCTATCTATTGCAAAAGGCCTTGGAGTTGTGCGGCGAATTGAAAACCTTGAGCAACAGCTTCCTGTCGATCAAGGAAAAGGGAGACGGCGAAGCGTTGGCGCAATTGCGCGCACGGCATGACAGCAGCATCCAGAGCCTGATGATGGAGGTAAAGAAGCTGCAACTGGACGAAGCCGGCAAGGCGCTGGACGCGCTGCAGCAGAGCCGGAAAGCGCCAGTCTATCGCCTCCAGCACAGCCTCAGGCTGATCGGCGAAGACCTCGGCAAGGTGCCGGACGGCGATACCGATTTCGCCGAACTGCCGGATACCATCGAAGCGCCGGTGGAAGATAGCGGGATGAGATTGATTCCATTCGAGAAGGAAGAACTGGACAAGGCCGGCGAGGCCGCCAGCAAGCAGGAAGACATCGGTTCGGTCGAAGTGCTGGCCAGCATACTGAACATCATCCCGAGCTTCTCCGTAGA
The DNA here is from genome assembly GCA_966211965.1 of uncultured Burkholderiales bacterium. Lineage (GTDB taxonomy): Bacteria > Pseudomonadota > Gammaproteobacteria > Burkholderiales > Burkholderiaceae_D > CBIHON01. Next base: position 86,436 of record CBIHON010000003.1, read on the forward strand.
CATGAAGCCGATCGGCATCGGCGCCGGGGTGAGCTTCGGCGGTTCCAATCTGGGCGCCGCGATGCAGGCAGTGGCGCGCTCGCAGCAGATCGTTGTCGCCAACCGCACTCACCAATCGACCGGCGCCGGCCGCAAGGCCGGCTACCTGCGCCAATTGCAGGAGCGGGTCCAGCAAGCCAACGTCGCCGGCTATGAGATCAAGAATATCGACAAGCAGGCGCTGACCCAGAAAATCCGTATCGACCTCGCTCAGCAAGAGATTTTCAATCAGCAAAAGCAGATCGACAACGCGCAGGAGGTGGAAGAATTCCTGCACAATAAATACTCCAACGGCGAACTGTACGCGTGGATGGATGGCGAGATCAGGACGCTCTATCATCAGGCTTATACGTTGGCCTACGACCTGGCCAAGCGTGCAGAGAAAGTGTTCCGCTTCGAGCGCGGCCTGAGTACGTCCAGCTTCATCCAGTCCGGCTATTGGGATGTGGCGCACGACGGTTTGCTGTCCGGCGAGCGCCTGTACGCCGGGCTGAAACAGCTTGAAGCCGCCTACCAGGAAAAGCGCGGCCACGACTTTGAAATCACCAAGGCGATTTCACTGCGCATGCTCAATCCCCTGGCCTTGATCCAATTGAAGGAAACCGGCGCCTGCGAATTCGCCTTGCCCGAGATACTGTTCGACATGGATTATCCTGGCCACTATCTGCGCCGCATCAAATCGGTCGGCCTGCGCATTCCCTGCGTGCTGGGTCCGCATACCAGCCTGAACTGCACGCTGCGTCTGACCGAGCATAAATTCAGAACCAGTGCGATCGCCAAGAGCAAGAGCGATTATCCGGAGCAGACCGGCCAGGCCGACGAGCGCTTCAGCACCGTGAACGTGCCGATCACGTCGATTGCGGTCAGCTCGCTGGATGACGAAAACGGCGTGTTCGAACTCAACTTCCACGACGAGCGCTACCTGCCGTTCGAAGGCGCAGGCGCGATCAGCAAGTGGCGCCTCAGCCTGCCGGACAAGTTCCGGCAATTCGATTACGACACCATCACCGACGTTATCGTGCGCCTGCGCTACACCGCGGTCGATGGCGGCGACAAGCTCAAAAAGCCGGCCGCCGACACGGTGCTGGACTACATCAAGAGCGTCGAGGATCTCAGCCGGGAAGAGGGACTGTTCGCCGCTTTCGATTTGAAGAACGATTTCCCCAACGAGTGGTACGGCGCCAACCATCCACCGGCCGGTGCGGTCGAGCGGGTGATGACCATCGACAAACTGTACGACAAGCTGCCGATTTTCACGAAGGGACGGCTGCCGTCGAAAATCAAGGCGGCGGATATTTACCTGTTCGTGTCCGGCGCCCTGAGCGCGGCGTCGATTACGGCGACGCAGGGCGGCAACGATATCAGCTTCACGGATGCCCAAACCGTTGGGGCGATGAAGTCGTTTGTCGCGAAGGACGTGGATGCCGCGATGGACAGCTTGCAGATAAAGATTCACGACACCAAGGCGGCGATCGACAAGATGTGGCTGCTGGAGCGGTATGTGTTGGCTTGAGCGTGCTGCGGCTATTGGATCCGGCGATGTGCTGAGGCAGGTTTTTACCGGATGCAAAAAAGGGTTAGAAAGCTTGCGCTTGCTAACCCTGATCTGTACTGCTTGTATTCGTGGTAGGCCGTGCGGGATTCGAACCTGCGACCAACGGATTAAAAGTCCGCTGCTCTACCAGCTGAGCTAACGACCCGAAAGACAGCTATTATAGTGAAGGTTCCTGCTATCTGTCAAATGTGTTTGATGTTTTCTATCAAGTCATTTTTTCAAGACGCCACATCTGATAGCGGAGGGCAGCAAGCGCTCCCATGATGATTGAGGAAAAGGCGAGCATCGAGCCCACCGACAGCGTCGATATTCCGCTTAATCCTTGGCCGATGGTGCAACCGAGTGCCGTGACGCCGCCAAAGCCCATGAGTGCGGCCCCTGTCAGATGATTCGCAGTATCTTCGATATTGCCGAAACCTTCCCATCGAAATGTGCGGGTCGCCAGCGCATAGGCCATCGAACCGGCAATCACGCCGAGCGTCGCCGCGATGCCAAACGTCACGGCCTTGCTTTTGTCGGTCCACATCATCAGCAAATCAAGCGTGTACGCGAAGGGCGCGACGAAGCTGAAGGATTCCATCTTGCCCGAATTGGTTGCGACAAACACTTCTTGCAGCGTGTTCGGATCTTCTGCCGCATAGCCCAACTTTCCCGAGACGAACCAGGCGCCGACGATGGCTGCGCCGATCACCAAGCCGGCCAGCATGTTGTCGAAGGTTCGGAAGGACTTGCTTGCGAAGATGAACAGCAGCAAAAGCAGCGCTACAAATCCCGGAACGAGAAGTCGCAGCATCGATTTGTCGCCGAAGAATCCAGAGGCGAGGGAAGGGAGGTCCTGTGTGCTTGAAAGCGTCACGAAAACGGTTTCGAGAACGCCGACGCGCGGCAGCGCTAGTATCCCCTTGAGCGTGATGAACGCGCTGAGGCCAAGCACGATGAAGACAATCAATGACCTCAGATTTCCGCCGCCGATTCGTACCAGTGTCTTGCTGCCGCAGCCGCTGGCCAGCACCATGCCGAACCCGAACAGGGCGCCGCCCACCACATGGGAGAGCCAGTTGAGTTTAGGCGCGGTATAAATCGATTTGGATAAATCAATGACGCCGAAATGGGCAAGCAGATTGGTGCCGAGCATGGCAACAGCAATGGCGAGCAGCCATTGCCGCATGCGATTCCAGTCACCGCTGTTGACGATGTCCGCAATCGCACCCATGGTGCAGAAATGGCTGCGCTGCGCGACCGCGCCGAATAGTACGCCCAGCGCAAACGCGAGCCAGGCGACTTGATTCGCAATCGCCGCGAGGTCGATCGTTCCCATCCTACTTCAGGGCGGCCAGGCGTTCTTTTGCCGTTTGCGCGGCAGCGGACTCCGGGTGTTTTGCGAGCAGGGTTTCCAGGGCTTTTTTCGCGGCCGGCTTGTCCTTGAGTTCGGCATAGCAGCTCGCGACGTTGAGCAAGGCATCGGGTACTTTGGGACTGTCCGGATAACCGCTTATCAGTGCCTGTTGTGCAGTAATGGCGCTGCGGTAGTCGCGTTGCGCATAATAGGCATTGCCCAGCCAGTATTGCGACGAGGCGGCGTAACCTGATTGCGGATAGCGGCGCTGGAAGTCGACGAATGCTGCCGCCGCTCCCCTGTAATCGCCTGCCTTGAACAAGGCCAGGGCCGATTCATAGAATTTCTGCTCGGCCGGTTCGACGTTCGCTTCCTTGCCGTCCACGGTGACGCGTTGCGGCTCCATTTTGCGCAGACGATTGTCCAGGTCGACGTAGAAATCCTTTTGCCGTTGCTGGGTGTTCGCTACTTCATTGGTCAGTACTTCGATTTGGCCGCGCAATTTCGCGACCTCCTGCCGCAACTGCTCGTTCTGGTTGATCAGGTCCAGGGTGCCGGCCTTATCAGTTTTGGCGTCCAGGCTGCTTTGCAGGTCGCGCAATTCGCGCTGCGTCGCGTCGACCTTGCCGCGCAGCTCAAGAATCGCCTTGCGCGCTTCCTCGTCGTCAAACAGGCCCGCGTGAACCTGCAGCGGGACATAAGAAAAAGCGGCCAGGACGGCCGCAGCGAGTGGGGATTTGAGTTTGTGCATGATCATCAATAAACGATGTCGGAGCGGCGATTTTGTGCCCACGCTGCTTCATCGCTGCCGAGGGCTTTCGGCTTTTCCTTGCCGAAGGAGACGGCTTCCATTTGGCTTTCGGGCACGCCCAGCACGGCCAGTGATTTACGCACTGCCTCGGCACGCTTTTGCCCGAGGGCCAGATTGTATTCGCGGCCGCCGCGCTCGTCGGTATTGCCTTGGATGATGATCTTGCGGCCCTTGTTCGCACCGAGGAATTTTGCATTGGCTTCCACCACCGGTTTGAATTCATCCTTCACGACATAGCTGTCCAAATCGAAGTAGACGCTGGTCTGGGCGGGAATGCCATTGGTATCGGTGGCGTTTTGGTCCGTTTTTGTCAGGTCGACGCCGCCAACCGCCCGGGTGTCGGCCGGTTTTTCGGTCTTGATCGGCTCAACGCCTTGTTTGTCGACGATCGCCACTTTGTCGTCCAGTTTGGTCGACGAGCAGGCTCCAAACAAGAGGGCACTCGATAAGATAAAAGCAAAACTCGTCAGATTACGCATTTGATTCTCCTTGTTGTGAACGGACATATTATTTCATGAATGGGCCCCAGGTGGGCTCGCGAATGTCGCCTACCTGCGTGGTCAAGCGTTGCTTGACGCGGCCATCCACCGATACTACTGCAAGCGAACCGCGGCGACCGGATTCGGTTGCGTACATGATGTATTTTCCGTTGGGGGAAAAACTCGGGGACTCGTCTTTGACGGTGTCGGATAAACGTAGTTCATAACCATTGCTCAAGTCGAGTACGAAAAGCTGAAACTGACCACCGCGGCGCGAGATGTAAGCCAGCGATTTGCCGTCCGGCGAAATACGCGGACTGATATTGTAGTCGCCGCTGAAAGTCACGCGCTGCGCTTCTCCGCCATTTGCGCTCATCTTGTAAATCTGCGGTCCGCCGCTGCGGTCGCTGGTGAAATAAATGCTTTGCCCATCCGCGGAAAACTGCGGCTCGGTGTCGATGCCGGGAGTGTGAGTCAAGCGCCGCAGATTGCTGCCGTCGGCATTGACGACATAGATCTGGGTCAGACCGTCGCGCGCCAGTGCAATCGCCAGCTTGCTGCCGTCGGGCGACCACGAAGGTGCGGAATTGCTGCCCTTGTAGTTCGCTACAACGGTGCGTTGCCTGGTCACGAGGTCCTGCACATAGACTACCGGTTTCTTGTTTTCAAAAGAGACGTACGCCACCTTCGTGCCATCCGGCGACCAGGACGGCGAGATGATCGGTTCGTGGGACTTGAGAGCGGTTTGCGTGCCTTCGCCGTCGGCATCGGCGACTTCAAGCCGGTATTCATTTCCCGCTTTCGTTACATAGGCGATGCGGGTGGCGAATGCGCCGCGGGTGCCGGTCAGTTTTTCATAGATGTCGTCGGCGATCTTGTGGGCTGGGACGCGCGCGAATTGCGGGTGCACGGCCAGGGCCATGGCGGATAATTGCGTCGATTTTAGTGTGTCCAGCAGCTTGTAACGCACATCGAAGCGTCCATCGGCCAAGCGCTGCACGCTGCCCACCACCAACGCATCGGCGCCGCGTCCTTTCCAGTCGCTGAAGTTGACGGGAGAGGTTTCGGACATGACATTGCCGGTATCGATGATTTTGAAATAGCCGCTGCGCATCAGGTCGGCTTTGATGATCGCGCTGACTTGCTGCGGTGCGATCGATTCATCGGCAAAGCCTGCAATTGCGATCGGAATTTGATTGGCGCCCACGCCCGAGGTTTCGACTCGCAATTCCGCTTGCGCTGAAGCGCTGACGGCCAGTGCGATCACGGCTATCCTGCGAAAAAATAAATTCATTGTCATGGTCTATTGATCCTTCGGTCTATGTGTTCCGATAAAACTGGAAGGTACCTTGCCCGTTTTGTCCTTCGGATAAGGTTGTGATTTTTCGATCGCGCGCCGCACGGCTTCATCGAAGCCCGGCACGCCGGACGACTTCATCAGGCGCATTCCCGCCACTGACCCATCCGGCAGCAAATCAACTTTATATTCCGCTGGCGCATTGCCGTCCACATTGGCGGGAAGGATGAAACTGATGTTCGATTTGATCCTGGCGCCGATTTTCTGCGCATAGCTGGAGTCGGTGCTGCCGCCTTCACGCTTGGCCGCTTCTCCGCTTCCTCCTACTGCACTCACGCTGCCGGTAATGCGGCGCATTTCCTCCTCGCGCACTTTTGCGAGACGTTGCGCTTCTTCCGCTTCTTCCTTGCGTTTCTTCTCGGCGGCTTCCTTTTTCGCGGCTTCAGCCGCGAGTTTTTTCTTCGCAGCGGCGTCAGCTTTTTCTTTCTCGACGAGTTTTTCGTGCGCTCTTTTTTCTTCCGCCTTCTTTTCTTCTATTCTTTTTTGCTCAAGCATTCTTTTTTGCTCAAGCCGCGCTTCTTCCTCGCGGATCTTTCTCTCTCTCGCCTTGCGCTTTTTCTCCTGTTCCAAGGCGATATCGGGTTTCTCCACGGGCGGTTCGACGACCGCCGGTTTGGGGGGCTCCTTGATCACCGGCGCAGGCGCAGGCTTTTCCTGCGTTTCGGGTTCGGGTTCCGGCTGCGGACGCGGTGCCGCCTCGCGTACCTGCGTGTTCCATACCTCGGCTTCGATTGTGACCGGCGTGTCGTTTTGCCAACGCACGCCGAACCATAGGAATGCGAACAGCGCGGCATGCACCAGCGCCGCCAGCAAGGCGGCACGCCAGCGGCCGGGTTCTTTTGGCGGGAGATGCGGTACGGTGTTGCTCATGATGCCGTCATTGCTTGGTCGCGAGTCCCACGCGGTTGATTCCGAATTTTTTTGCTTCCGAAATGAGCTGGATCACTTCGTCGTATCGGATGTCCTTGTCTGCCGAAATCATCACCGGCAGATCGGGACTTTTTTCGTGCATGGCGCGCAGCTTCTGGAGCAGTGCGGTCCGGCTGGAGACGGTTTCAGGTTTGCTTGCGCTGTTCTTCTTTCCGCCGATAGAAATACTGGCGGCGGCATCCGGTTTCAATGCGATCTGTATGTACTCTGTTGGCGGTTGCGCGGATTTTTCAGCAGTCGGCAAGTTGATCACGCCGGGATTGGTGAGCGGCGCAGCCACCATGAAAATCACTAGCAGCACCAGCATCACATCGATGTAGGGAACTACGTTGATTTCGGATTTGAATTTGCGGGTGCGTCCGCCACGCAGGCTGCCTGAAGGTGAGATGCTCATGCGTCGTCCTTAGCGCGCCTGCCGTTGCAGGATGTTTGAAAACTCCTCGATAAAGCTTTCAAAACGTATCGCCAGCCGGTCGATGTCGTGCGAATAGCGATTGTAGGCCACCACTGCGGGAATCGCCGCGAACAGGCCGATTGCGGTTGCGATCAAGGCTTCCGCGATGCCGGGCGCAACCGCGGCAAGCGTCGCCTGCTGCACATTGGCCAGGCCGCGAAATGCGTTCATGATGCCCCATACTGTGCCGAACAGGCCGACATAGGGCGAAACCGATCCGACAGAAGCCAGGAAAGCCAGATGCGATTCCAGCGCATCCATTTCGCGCTGGTAGGCGGCCCGCATCGCGCGGCGTGCACCGTCGACCATGAGGCCGGCATCCGCCACACCCTTGTTGGCGAAGGAGGCGCGGATCTTCGCGAACTCGCTCATGCCGGACTCAAAGATGCGCTCCAGGGCGCCGACCTTTCCGCCGCTTTGCCGCCGATTCGAGCTGGCGTCCTGGTATAGGGCATTCAGGCTGCCGCCCGACCAGAATGCGCGTTCGAACTCCTCGGTCTGCGATTGGGCGCTGTTGATTGCGAACATTTTGCGGAAGATGTAAGTCCAGCTCATTACCGATACGATCAAGAGCAGAGCCATGACCAGTTGCACGAGGAGGGAAGCGTTGGTGATGAGGGTGAGGAATGAAAGGTCTTGTGTGACGGTCATGGAGGTGGTTTTTTAAGTCAGTTTGTCAATTGTATTCGCAAAACCTTCTCATGGCGGTGAAAACGCCGGTGCAGCAATAGAATCCAGGGGGAAATTATCGGGTGCTTTTTATTTTTTCTAACACTTCATTCGGGATGGCGGCGGGGCGAAATGCCTCTCTATCAACACAGCCGACCTTGATCCGTCCAGTACTTAGCAATTCCCTGTTCGTCCCTTTGCAGCGCCAAGCGTGTTGCACGAACTGCACGGATGCGCGTCCCAGGCGTTCGACCACGACTGTCAGATTCAGTTCATCGTCGAGTGTGGCCGGTGCAAGATAGTCGACTGCGGTGCTTTTTACGACAAACATGACGCCGTGCTTTTCCGTCATTGCCAGTTGGTTGACACCGGACGCACGCAGCCATTCGGTTCGCGCCCGCTCGAAAAATTTCAGGTAATTGGCATAAAACACCACGCCGCCGGCGTCGGTGTCTTCGTAATAGACACGGATGGGCCAATTGAAATCAGGTTCCAGGCCGTCATTCTCCATTGCGGCAGGCATCAGACTCGTTTGATCGTAAAGGGAGAAAAACCTTGGCAGGTTGGCATCATTTCAATGTAATTGATATTTACATGAGCCGGCAAAGTAGCGATCCAATAGGCGGTTTCGGCGATGTCCGTTGCTGTCAGCGGTACGGTGCCTTCATAGACTTTGGCGGCGGCCGCATCGTTGCCCTTGAAGCGGACATTCGAGAATTCCGTACCGCCGCATAGGCCGGGCGCGATATTGGTGGCGCGTACGCCGGTGCCGACCAGATCGGCGCGCAGGTTGAGCGTGAACTGGTCGACAAACGCCTTAGTCGCCCCGTAGGTGTTCCCTCCCGGGTAGGGGTAGGTACCCGCAATCGAGCCGAGGTTGATGATCAGCCCGTGACCGCGCTCGACCATGCCCGGCAACACCATACGGGTCATTGTAACCAAGCCCTTGCAGTTGGTGTCGATCATGGTTTCCCAGTCTTCCAGCGAGGCGTCGTGGGCGGGTTCGATGCCCAGCGCGAGGCCGGCGTTGTTGATCAGTACGTCAATTTCCCGCCAATCCTGGGGCAGGGCGGCCAAGGTATCGGTGATCGAGGTTTTGCTGGCGACGTCCATGACGACCGGCAGCAGGGCAGGGCCTAGTTCGGCCGCCAAGGTGTCAAGACGGTCTTTGCGGCGGCCGGTGGCGATCACTTTGTGGCCATGCTGTACGAATTTACGGGCCATTTCGGCGCCGAAGCCGGCTGTGGCGCCGGTGATTAGAGTGATCATGAGGCTTTCCTTTTTGCGGGCGGTTTTGGCGATTGCCAAAATTGTAGCTGAAAGGTGTGGAAATACCCTATTCATTCTCACTAACGACTAACACTAACGTCGGCATGAGATTGTTTCAAGGGGGCGGGCATGCTCTCTCTGTTAGAGCTGATCAAAACAGCCAAAAAATAAAGCCCGGGAATTTGCCCGGGCTTGAGAACGCCGTCGTTCAGGATGAATTTTTCTGGGGAGCTGTCAACACATTACTGCACAGTCCAATTTGGGCACTACTCTTCATGTATGGTTGATCGCTTCTTGCAGCGGATTTCGTACACACTCATTCGGATTGAGGAGAGCAGTCACTCCCTTTAATTCTCATCCGCTACCTCACGCCAACCTACATGCCTGGTGCCGCCAGGGATGCCGGCATCGTCCAACTGCGGCGCAGAACTCACCCCTCCCGCACCGGCAACAGTCACGATTTTCCCATCTTGCCCCGTAATGATCACTTGAGGCGTTCCATTACTGGTGGCCGTTTTTCCGGCCATCTGGATGGATACGCCGGCGACGCCTTTTGCCGAATAAATGGGCGGTATAGGCGTTCCGTCGCCATTGCGCAAGCGGTTTCTTCCACTGCTGTAGTCGAGCGCATAGACATAGGAGCTCGACCCGGGCGAGCAGGGATCGGTTGTCGGTATTAATGTTGTAAACAAGACTGTTTGCAAGTCCGCAACCGGCTTGCTGACTACCCGCTGGCCACGCGTGGACGGAATGTCCGAGATGCTGTTGGGGAGCTGATACTTCCATCCTACCGGCGGTTCGCTAATGCCGGTCGTCAAATTTGAGACAGGGGTCAATCCGCTAAGGGACGGGACGACTCCTGAAATGCTGGGGAAGTCCGTACTGGGATCATCTGGGGCAACGCCATCCTTTAGCGCCACGAGATATTGGGTGTCGGTCGTTGACCGATCAGGTACGTCCAGGTATTGGCCAGTGCCGAAGAAAACCCAACGGCTCTTGGTCTTTGCATCCACCTCCACATCAACCTCCGAACCGATCGGCGTGGCAGGCGAAGAGGAGAATATCTGCCAGACTCGCTGCTGCAAACCGGTGGCATTATTGGTCAGTGGCGGGACATTGAAGTCGAAGCGCCACAACGAACCATTCAGATCACCGCTATAGACGCCATGCACTTCCTGAACGCCGGTGTGTACGAGCGTGGTAACGTAGGCCATGCCTGGTGCGGGCACGGGTGTTTGCAGCGTTTCCAGCAACGCGCCGGTTTTCGCATTCAATACAAACAGGTAGCCCAACTTTGATGGGTCCGTATTATTAAACCCGGAAGGTACGATGACCACCCAGCCGAACGCAATGGTCTTCGCGATGACCGGCTTGCCGAAGGAATAGCCCATTTTTCCACCAGAGATCACTGACGAATGGCTGGGGTCTGCGGCGCTGGGGAATTCCCATAAAACTTTTGATTTGGCGCTGGCCATATCGTTAGGCAGGGCAGGAGTTGTTACATCGAGTGCGTAATAACCTTTACCGCCCTTGCCGAGTCCTCCGACCAGTATGCTGTGCCAGTCGTTGGTTCCATAGGGGCCTGGACCGCCGGTTGCGGAAAAGTCCACTGCCGCCACGTCCGGTGTTGCGTCTACATAGAAATGCTGGTTATAGGCGGGCGCACCGCCATCTTGGTAACTGAGTGCGCGCAAGCCTTTTTCCTTGCCGAGCTCGTCGTTTGCCGTAGTAATGAGGAAGCTTGGAATATATGCCCATACTTCGTCGCCTGTGGCGGCATTGAATGCGTGCACCATGCCATCGTTGGCTGGCACATATAACATGGGCGTACGGCTTGCCGTCGAGTTAGCGAACTGGAGATAGCCCGGGTCCGTGTAACCCCGGTTCTCCGCCGCCACGTAAGCGGGTTGGGCGTTGACTATGGTTCCCAGAAGATCGCGTTTGTAGTAGCTGGTTTCAGTAATATCGTGACGATTCCTGAAGCGAGCGCTTCCAATGCCGTAATCGCCCTCGTATTTTGCGTCGCCACGTAAATAGTCCACCAAGGAGGTATCACCGGCCACACAGGGGCCACTACCGGGGCTTACCTTGTAACACAAGGCTGTTTTCTGCGTGGTAGAGAGGGAGGGATAATCAAATGCAATCACTGTTCCATTTTCCTGCCTCGTCACGATATTGCGGGTGGTGTAGGCGGTGGTGGATACAGTTGACGTAAGGCCAGGGTTGACCTTGCTGTCCAGTTGCTTTGCGGCAGACCAAAGAGGTGAACCTGTTTTCAATCCAGTTGTGGGATCGAGTGTATATTTCTTGACATCTCCGGACCAATTAATAAGGCGGTAAGAGCTGACATAGGTGGAAAAATCTGTTTGGTCAGGCGATTTGAAATCGTTGGTTGAAGACGAGGGACCTACACCGTAGGTAGGAGCATCAGAAATTGCGCGCAAGGCTGCAGTCAAACTATTTGCAACGGAGATCGGATCGGTTGCCTTATAGTATTGGCCATGCCCATTTACAGCGGCATGCCATAAATCATCAAATTTCGCGGGATTGGTTGTAGAGGTATTTCCTCCATTTGGCGTAACAGGCCAATTTTTTGTTCCAGCAACCAGTGCATCATAGTCGCCAGGAAAATTCAAAGTGCCGTTTAAGCCAAGACCCATGGTAAACAAGTTCATATGCTGCCAATACGCAGGATCGCTTGAGGACGTGGGTACGTTATTCGTCGACACAGGACCAGCGGTACGCAAATCTCTGACCCAGTAGTACATACCAATATCCGCCAATGTGTCGGTATTTGCGGTTGCTCCTTCATAAAAGGGCCGTGGAAATTGCGTTCCTGGTGTCAGTCCAGTATCGGAAATATTGTAAACAGTATTGCCATCCTTGATAGGCATGCTAGTTGGAACTGTGTTGTCCCAGTCGCCTTTTCCAGTATTGGGGCCGTTCCAACCGCCATCTGTCGACATGATCGTAAAGTTCTTTTGACAAGAATACTGCACAGGATCAGGATGAGCGCCATCTATGGGCAGGCCTGTCTGCGCATTGCCGGCATAATACTCACCGACACGAACTAGTGCTTGCTGAAGTGGTGTGCTGTCTGTCGGACTCATCTTGAACAGCATCGCATACCAGTTTCCTTTGGGGGTGCCGGCGCCACCCCCACTGAAATCCTGAATAGTAAGAGAGCCACCATTATTTCCGGTGCTGCCGGGATTGTTGATGGTATGAAAGCCGACCCGGAATTTGTCATCCAGAGTGGCGAAGGCGGTCGCCATGCCCGATTTCATCATCAGAATACGGGTCCGGTAGTAGCTGTACCAGTTAGCGAAATTCACTCGTTCATCCGCGCCGGTAGGGCAGCTAGTTACATCCCCACTGACTACACACGATGTAGCACTAACGGTAATTTTGGTGTAGCTGGCATTTGATTGGCAGGTTGTGCCTGGCGAGCCTCCACCGGTGTATTTGTAGTAGAAAGCAGGTTGCGCAGCATTGGCGCCGCTTGTAGAGATGCTAGGTTCCGGTTGAAAGCTTGTACTCAGATTTATCGTGGAGGCTGGGTTCAAAAAAGGATCGGTTTGAACAGTGGGCCAAGCTTGGCTACCCATCGATACATTCATTGCATTCTTTGGTACTGCAGCCGTGTAATCAATGTTCGGATTGTAATAAATGGAGTTGTATTGATAGTTCTTGAAGCAATTGCTCGTGCTGGTTGCGGAGTCGGGCATATATTCAGAGGCCATACTGCCGGAATTGTCAAGCAAAAACATAATGTTGGGCTTGACTGAAACTGCGGATTGAATCGGCTGGTCTGCCAAGCAAGCAAAGTTGCCGGGAATATTCGGTACGCAAATTGCATGAGCGCTTTGGATAGGGGTCAAGCTAATCAGCGCCAAAAAAATTGGTTTGATTGCTAGAGAAATTGCGACATGCAAGAAACCTTTATCTCGGCGCGATTGGCGTGCTGCCTCTTTCCCAAGCAAATTGGGAAACGAAATGTTCCTATGAGTCAATCTAAAGTTTTTCATCGCACACCTCCTAAAATTACACTGTGCTGCTCGTCTTTTGGGTAAACACATCGCGCTTCAACTTTGCTTCGCATCGATTTGTGAGAAGCGGCATGAGGCCAAAGTCAGGTCGACTTTAGATGTTTTGTTTTCATACGAGAGATACGCTAACAGCCTCATCATCGAGGCCCATTCACGATCACCTGGCTATAGGCATTTTGATTGTGGGGCCCCGAGACCTTTACACTGATCCGATAAAGCGCCTGCGGAACACTGAGTTGTGATGGCATTCCCGCAGTCGGGCCAGTACCATTTACACGAATATCGTGCCATCCCGCGCCGCCTTTTCCTCCCCATGGACTGTCCAGGCATTTATCCGCTTTCCATTGCCCGGCTTCATTACACAGGCGCTCGATCATGAAGCGGGTAGTGTTGTGTGTGATTGGATTTTCCAGGGGCAATGATAGTATTGCGATGCTCTCCAATTCATCAGGTACGCCAAAAGGTTTCGATATGTCTGGCTGCAGGGAGGGGCGGTAATTGCAAGGGGCATAATTTCCTTCTGGAGCACCAGGAGTCAACAAGAAAACCATGCATTTGAATGCTTGGTTCATACCGGCATCTGCTTCCTGGATGGCGCCTTGCCTCAATGCCACATTCCCAGCAACGAGATTGGAGGTGTCAACAGAACGTACGAGAGCAAGCGCGGCGAAGCTCATGGCGACCAGCGCGATCAAAGCCATGAACAATACGATGCCACTTTGACGGGAATGCGAGTACTCGCTACGCGCAGGCTTTAACATAAAGGTCGCGTAACGGTGCACTTTGTTCCCCTTTACAGCGGCCGAGAGATGGCTTGAGGGTGACAGCGGCCGTGGCGCTTCCATGCACTGGGGTGGCATTTTCGCCATGGCCGTTAGAGCAAGCATCCCCGGGCTATTTTTTTGCTCAAGCTGATCTTGAATATTCACCATGGCTACCTCAACCCACAACTTGCCGGGCTGGCGGGGTTCATCGTACTGCTCCAGATTGCATTCCTGATAGGAATGGTGATTTGGAATACTTTGTAGCGATAACATTGCCAATCCTTGTCACTAGAACTGCTTGCCAGTTCGGGCTTCATATCCGGCCCCGAATTCCAATGGATAGTTGGTTGGATGGTGGTTGTCGAACAATTGGGATAGTTCGGATAGTTCACTGGATCACCTGGCTTGGGGACTTCCTTGACAGCACTACGCGCTACCAATCCAATACGGATTGCCCGGATGCGGCGCAAGTCAAATAGGCTCGGATTCGAGGGGGTTGCAGTGGGGTCGTTTTTCCATCTTGCATCGGTCGGCTCAACCCAGCCATCGACAGGATCAACGACGCCATCGGCATCCGTGGTCCCGATCGGCGCCTTTGGATTCGGGGGGCACTTGGAGAGATAGGTGCCGGCATTACCTAAATCCACTCCATATTGGGCTTGCATGTTGACGATGTTCGAAGCCACAGGCATCGGGGTTACGAGATTGTTTACCTCTGCGGGATTTGTTGTGCCGTTGGGAATGACACCAAATTTTGTAATATCGGCCACCAAGTTCCTGCTTGTGTCCGTTGGTGGCGCGCTTGGGGGAGGGGCGATGCGATAAGTAACCATTTTAAGCAAGCCCAGATTGTATAACCTTGCTTCGCCGGAGTAGGTGGGTTGGCCCGAGGTTCCTCCTGCCTTGTTGTACCGCCCGCCACTGACCGTAACCGTTGTTGCATTGGGAACGGCTGTTGCTTGCAGCAGGACGCAACGTTTCGGGACCATGTAATTCAAGCCAAGGGCTGCGGCGTTCGTTGCCGCTGAATCTCGCTCTATTACAACCAGCATGTCTTTGTTGGCGGTGTGGGCGTCGGTGACGTTGATGCCGGCATTGCTTGTCAAGGTAATCGTGCTGCCTCCAGGGGCATAGGGCGCGGCAAATGTATATGGCGCGGAAATCACAGAAGTCCCGGAGATGATCGTAATACTGTCCGAGAGTCTTCTGCCCGCGGTTGGGCCTGCAGCTCCCGCGGTAATGATGGCAGGAGCGAAGCGAACAACCGACTCGCTTCCACTCGGCGCGGTCATACTGTCACTCTGGGCATTGGCCGGGGAGTTCGGCACCAAGTAGGGTTTATCCTTGTCATAAATGGTGGTCAGGCAACCCGTAACCGCCGGATATTGCTGCGGCTGTCCCTCGGTAATGCCGTTTCCGGCCGAGCGAATTTCACGTTCCAATATGTACTGTGCCAGCGCGCCGTTGGTTTGCGCGTCGCCGCCTGTAGTTGTGGCACGCTTCTGATCTTCAAATGCTGAGTAAAGCTGAAATATAACGAGCATGCTGACTGCGCCGACCGCCAAGCCAACCATGATCTCAATCAGGCCAAAACCCCGATGTCGAGCAATCATTTATTGCCTCTGAAAAGATTTACGTCTGGTCTTGCTGTAGCGATGGGAAATGCCGTTGCTGCAGGATATGGGTACATCGTCATAGTCTTGTTAGTCTGCTGGTATCGATGCGATGACGACATGTTGATGCCAAGGGTTTTTTGTTTGGCCCGGTGTTTTCCAAAACACGGTTGCCATCACATCGTAGCTGACCGGGTACGTGGGATTTGTAGAGTTGTAAACAGGAGTGATGATGACGGTGGGCGGCTGACTATCTGCACCAGGCAACCCCAGCAGGCCGTTTTCCATGTGGGTGTTGGTTATGTCCTTATACCAGTCGGTGTAACGCGCTCCTGGTGGGGAACTGGCGAACACGCTCATCGCAGCGGGCGTCAAGCGGTCAGCGGCGCCCATCTCGCCCAGCAGGCGATTGATATAAAAGCCGGCTTCACTGCGGTATTTTGCTTCGCCCACGTTGACAATCATGGATGTTTGCAGCGCAATGATTCCCAACACACCGAAAGAAAAAATCAAAATCGCCATCATGGCCTCGACTAATACCGAGCCGCCTTGGCGAGCGATGGGTTTTGGTGTCATTTTTATGAACCTCTCAGCAAAATTGGGGGCTGGTTCCGGTCGGGCCATTTGGGTCACACATCCGAATTTGCCCGCCGGTCGAAACAACGACTCGCATTGGGCGCTTATTTGCAAACGCAAGGCTGCTATTAACATCAATATTCACATCTGCTACTGGATTGACTAGTCGGGCCAACGGCGTAAATATAAAAGATGCCTGCGGTGTCGCTACCGTCGCGTTTTTCGAGCCGTCAATACTTTCGCGGCCTTGTATAAAGTCCGCCGCAGTATAGCTGCCCGTCGATTGGAATGTTCTCACTATCCAGTTTTTGCCGGTCACAGATGCTGCCGCACCCACGTTGCTGGCATCAGCCGGTGAAGCATCGGTCAATATGAATTCCACGTTGAGATTCGATTTGACTGCCTCAGCTCTGGCTAACTGCAAACCGTTCAGGATTGACTCCGTAGTATTCCGGATCTGCAGGTTTTGTATCCAAGATTTGAAATTTGGCAAAGCCATTGTCGTGAGTATGGCGACAATGCTTATTCCGATCAGGAGTTCAATCAGAGTGAAGGCACGTTGATTGTGTCGGCGGATTAGCATGAGCCGTCCTTCCTGAGAGCCCAGCAAGTCGGATTGCCTGTCCAGCCAGGCTTGGCGATAGTAGAGACTTTTTGATTGTTTTGGTTGATGGTATAGGTAAAACCCGCCATTTGTCCCTTACCAACTGCACGAATGGTATAAGCATTTGGGGTTGGCGGCGCCACGCAATCGAAATCGAAATTTTTTCCGCTGATCGCGTCGCAAGCATGGTTGATAAACGTCACCGGTGGCGGCCCTGGAATGGTTATTGGGGTTTCATATGTCCGGACATCTTGAAAATGCTGTTCTGATTGCACCCGTCTGCTGCTTAATTCAGAGGTGGCCTCCGGGATTTTTCCTCTGATTACATAATCGTTATACGAAGGCACTGCGATTGCTGCTAGGATCGCGACAATAGCCACCGTAGTCATTACTTCAATTAATGTGAATCCCTTCTGCTTTTTCATGAGCGCCCTCTCTTTTGGAAGTGCATGTTAATTCATTGATTTCAGGATGCATTGGTAATCCGACTAATGGTTGATTTACTAAGATGAGTGGCAGTCTTGCATTATTGTTAATGTAGGAGGGAGGATCCGGCCTTGCCGTAATCAGCCGAATGTTGTTCTGAGTAAGAGCTCTTTAGAAAGATTAAATATTGGTGCGTTGCGTTAATCAGGGGGTGTTGATTAGTCCAGCTGACCCGGCTTTTTCCGACCTTACTTCAATCTTCAATTCGCTCTTAACCGCTTTGTCTTCAATTTTTCCGGGTTTGAATTTCATTTTTTGAAATGCGCTAACCACGATGCGCTCATCTTGCTCAGAAAAACTGGAATCATCGACAATAACCTGATCAACTTCGCCCTGTTCATTTATCTGTAGCCGGAACGTCGCGGCGCCTGCTTTGTCGCTCTTCAGCGCATCACCAAGATTTTGAGGAATATCCATGGAAACCTGAGGCTTGACCGTAAGCGCGTTGCTTCGAAAATAATATGGTGCTGGCGGTACCAAAATCTCAAAATGGGGAGGCGGTGATTCCGGGGCAGGATCCGACGGGGCGGATGGCGGGGTGTGCGGCTCTGCAGTTTTTTGCGGTTGATTCTCGAGGGGGGCTGGAGGCAGGTTTTGTTCGAGGTTGTTCGATTCGGACGCGACCAGATGGATAGCCATGGCTTGATCTGGAACCGTGTCTCCGGCCTCTGCCTTGCGCGCAACAGTAATCTGGCTGTCGATAAACAGAACCAGGAGCAGATGGGCCGCGAACGACAGCAGCAGCGCCGGCAGATGCGAAGGCCATATTTGAATCCTTTCAATAATCTTCGCCAAGCCAAGCAAGACAGACTTAATCCTGGGCATTTTTTGAAATCGGCTGGCGGGTCGTGAAGATCATATGTTGCAGGACAGTTGGGCTGGGGGTTTCGTCGGTTTCAGTGTTGAATTGATATTTTATGTGTCGCCAAAGCTGCATGGTAATGCGATTCAATGTGCCTTTCCACCAGTGAATCTGCCGGCCTTTATCCGGCGAGACGGATTATCCTCCAAATCTTGCCCAAACTTGGCGCTTAACATACAATGCCCAAACCATTTCGTCTCACGTAACTGGCGAATCGCCGGACCTGCATCCGGCAACAAGGTGGGCATCCACCGGGGAGCGTGAGATTTCAACAAGCCGTGCGCCTGGGCAGCCAAGATGGTAAGAGCGTTTGAGGCTGCCGTCATTCCCTTTTGTTTGGCCCTCATTCGATTGAGCAAATCCATTTGCGCACTTAATCGATTGGAGTATTTTCATGTTCACAAAAGACCATACCATCGCCAAGATCGACCCTGAACTCTGGTCCGTCATCCAGTTGGAAAACACCCGCCAGCAAGAGCATATCGAGCTGATCGCATCGGAGAATTACACCTCGCCGGCCGTGATGGAAGCTCAGGGTTCGCAATTGACCAATAAATATGCGGAAGGCTATCCCGGCAAGCGTTATTACGGCGGATGCGAGTATGTGGACATGGCTGAAATGCTGGCGATCAATCGAATCAAAGAGTTGTTCGGCGCCGAAGCTGCCAACGTGCAGCCGAATTCCGGCTCGCAAGCCAATCAAGGCGTATTCTTCGCGATGTTGAAACCTGGTGACCTGATCATGGGGATGTCGCTTGCCGAAGGCGGTCACCTGACACACGGCATGCCGCTGAACATGTCCGGCAAGTGGTTCAACGTGGTTTCCTACGGCTTGAACGACAAGGAAGAAATCGATTACGACGCGATGGAGCGCCTGGCCCACGAGAAGAAACCGAAGCTGATCATTGCGGGGGCCTCTGCCTATGCTTTGCGCATCGATTTCGAACGCTTCGCCAAGGTGGCCAAGGACGTTGGCGCTTACTTCATGGTCGACATGGCGCACTATGCCGGGCTGATCGCTGCAGGCGTGTATCCGAATCCGGTGCCGCATGCCGACTTTGTTACATCGACCACGCACAAGTCTTTGCGCGGCCCGCGCGGCGGCATCATCCTGATGAAAGCCGAACACGAGAAGGCGATCAACTCCTCTATTTTCCCTGGCATCCAAGGCGGTCCGCTGATGCATGTGATTGCCGGTAAGGCAGTGGCGTTCAAAGAGGCATTGACTCCGGAGTTCAAGGCTTACCAACAGCAGGTCGTGAAGAACGCGGATGCGCTGGCCAAGGCTTTGATTGCCCGTGGTTTGCGCATCGTCTCGGGACGCACTGAATCGCATGTGATGCTGGTCGATCTGCGCGCCAAGAAAATTACCGGCAAGGAAGCCGAAGCCATCCTCGGTTCCGCACATATGACGTGCAACAAGAATTCGATTCCGAACGATCCTGAAAAGCCTTTCGTTACCTCCGGCATTCGCTTGGGCAGCCCGGCCATGACGACTCGCGGCTTCAAAGAGGCGGAAGCGGCCAAGGTCGGTAATCTGATCGCGGATGTTCTCGACAATCCGCATGACGCAGCGACGATCGAACGCGTGAAGGCAGAGGTCAAGAAACTGACCGATGCGTTCCGTGTCTATGTTTGATTCAAAGCCGGCGTCAGGAAAGTCCCAGCCTGAGGGCGTTGCCGAAAATCTTTTGGCATGATAGGTGGTGCAGGCGAATGCTTGTACCACTGCAGGAATTCCTCTATCTGCATCTGTCTGCTTGGGGTTGCCGCTCTGGATTTGTTGTTGGAGCGGCAATTTTTTCATGATGCCTCATATGTTTTGGTAATTGGCAAATGTGGTAAATTAATTGACAACTATGCTCATGGCATGTCATAAACTGATCAATCAGCAGGCAAGCTACAAGCACAGTCATCACCATGAAATGTCCCTTCTGCCATAACGAAGATACCCAAGTTCTCGACACTCGCGTGTCGGAGGAGGGGGATAGCATTCGCCGTCGCCGCCGCTGCGTCTCCTGTGACAAGCGGTTTACCACTTATGAGCGCATCGAACTGACGATGCCTGTCATTGTCAAGAAAAATGGAAGCCGCTCCGAGTTCGAGGTGACCAAGCTGCGCGGCAGCCTGATGCTGGCCTTGCGCAAGCGTCCGGTTTCCGCCGAAGCAGTTGATGCGGCAATTCACCGGATAC
This sequence comes from uncultured Burkholderiales bacterium, assembly GCA_966211965.1. GTDB lineage: Bacteria > Pseudomonadota > Gammaproteobacteria > Burkholderiales > Burkholderiaceae_D > CBIHON01. The sequence continues at coordinate 106,483 of CBIHON010000003.1, forward strand.
AGGAAAAACTTCTCTCCAGCGGTGAGCGTGAAGTGCTGTCAAGCCATATTGGTGAACTGGTGATGCGTGAGCTAAAGCGGCTCGATAAGATCGCCTATATTCGTTTTGCCTCTGTCTATAAAAGCTTTGAAGACGTTACGGAATTTCAGGACGCGATTGCCGAAGTAGGGCATGAGCGTAAGTCATCCCTTAAACGTTAGGCGCCGCACAAGTAACGCCCGGGAATAACTTGGCGCGGTTTGCTTGTGGGTAAAGGGGGCGGGCTCCATGAAGATGAGGCTCATTATCCTGTGCTGGACCGCTTTGGATTCCCTGCTTTATCCTCTCGTGAGGTTGCGCTTTTCATCCTGAACTATGCTCCTTGTCCATACCGGCAAGGCGTTCCCGTCAAATCAAACCAGCCGGCTTTCCGGCGCCAACATTCTTTTGCGTCTTCTTCTCACAAGATTCTGACGCGCCCTCTCTGCTAATTCCGCTTGCAATACCCTACGCGGCTCCCCGTTGACCTGAAAAGAGGGACTTCAAAATCCCCATTTCATGGGATGCCATTTTGCAAACAAGACGCATAAGATTAGCAAAATGTAATGCTTTCACGGCCGCTTGCTGTTTTGGATTCTTGATTTTGAATGCGACCGCCCTGAGAGTTTGTCGTTTATGAATTGTTAATTGTGAGTGGCATTCTATGACGAAACTGCAACAAATCGGATTTCAAACGGGATTCTCAATGATCGAGGTAATGATCTCGATATTGGTGTTGGCATTGGGTGTAATTGGCGCCGCCGGCATGCAATTAGCCGCCCTGCGCACATCGCAGCAGTCCGCATTTCAAACAGTCGCATTGGAACTGGCTGCGGAAATGGCGGACAAGATGCGGGCCAACGACACTCAGATGAGACAGGTCGACAATCAATTTTTAGGCGTGGACTTCCGGTCTGAAGGAAATAACGAACCGGCTGCTCCCCGCGTCATGTGCTATAGCAGCAGCGCCAATTGCAGTGCGGAGGAGTTGGCGAGGTTCGAGATTTATGAGTGGGAAAAGCGCGTCAAGGCCTCCTTGCCCGGTGGGCGGGCCTTGATTTGTCGCGATGCTTCTCCTTGGGATAGCGCGGCCGGCGCGCTCACTTGGGATTGTTCCGGTTCTGCAGTTGGCTCTGCATCACTGGTCATCAAGCTTGGCTGGCAAGCGAAAAATCCGGACGGCACCCTGATCGCCGACGCCGCCAAACAATTTCCGCCTAGCGTGGCGCTGACCGTCGAGCCTTACACGAGATGAAAGGCCGGCACTGCATCAAGTCCGGACAGAGTCCGGCAAAAGCTACTGGCATACGGCAGACAGGTTTGACCCTCGTCGAATTGATGATTTCCCTTACTTTAGGGTTGTTGGTGGCCATGGCGGCAACCGCTTTGCTTGTGTCCAGCAAAGCCGGCTATGCAGCTCAGGACGATGGCACGCGCATACAGGACACCGGGCGCTATGCGATCGAGAGCATAGCCCGCGCGGTGCGCCAGGCAGCCTATGAAAATTGGGATAGGGGCGAGGCACCGATTGTGGCTGACCCCGTCTTCAGCGCCAATATTACCGGGTTGGATGCGCGCAGCTTGAAAGAAAATTCGGACGGGATGATTTCACCGTTGACGACGTCGGTCAATGGCAGCGACGTTCTTGCGGTACGTTTTTTTGGCGTCGGCGGCGGTGCCAATGGCGATGGGACGATCCTGAATTGTGCCGGCTTCGGTGTCGGTGCGCCGAACTCGCAAAGCACAGCCGATGAGGAGCGTGGCTGGAGCATTTTCTATGTCGCAGTCGACAGCAGTGGCGAGCCCGAGCTGCGCTGCAAGTATCGTGGCAAAAATGGCTGGACAGCCGATGGGATTGCACGCGGCGTCGAATCCTTTCAGGTGTTGTACGGACTTGATACCGATGCGGATGGTTTGCCGAATCAATTTTTAAGCGCTGCTGCAATCAACGACATGGACGATGCGTTGGTCCTGGCGGGTGAAGATGCCGCAGCCAAAGCACGCGACAAAAATAGGAAAACCTTTTGGAAGAAAGTGGTGGTTGTCAGGGCCGCTTTGCTGGTGCGCGGGTCGCAAAAAGTGCGAAGCGATGCTTTGAACATGGAATACGATTTGTTCGGCAAGGATTACAGCGACGCACATGCAACTGCGGATAAGGGCGCGCGCATCAAGGAGGCCGAGTTGCCCGCAGCAGTTCGTAATCGTCTCAGGAAAGTGTTTGCAGTCACGATTCAATTGCGCAATCAAGCAGCCGGGGGCGCCGCGTGAAGTGCGTGCAGCTACATCGTGGTTTGAGATCGAAGGCGTCGCCACTCCCTTCTAGCTCCCGGCAGCAAGGCATGTCGCTGATCATTGCCTTGGTCATGTTGGTTGCCGTCCTGCTGCTGGGCAGTTCTGCGGCGCAAATTGCGTTGCAGGGTGAAAAGGCCTCGCGCAATGATCGCGATCGTCAGATCGCCTTTCAGGCTGCGGAGGCTGCCTTGATGGATGCCGAGCTCGATATCGAAAACTCCCCCGATCCGGCGAAATCCCGCAGCACGATGTTTTCCAAAGAGAGCGCATTAGGTTTCCCAGGTGAGGGAGAGGAGGGATGCCAGAGCGGCAAGGCCCTTGGCCTCTGCAAGCGTGCACCGCAGGGTGCGACGCCTGTGTGGCAAACCATCGACTTTGCAGATGACAGCGCAGCTACTGCACGTGCCGTGCCATATGGCAGATTTACCGGACAAGCATTTCAGATTGATAAAGCCTCTTTGCCTTGCAAGCTTCCGCGCTATGTCATTGAGTTGATGGCTTATACCAAGCATGGGGAAAGCGCAGAGAAGCTCACCTACTTTTACCGAATAACCGCTGTCGGTTTTGGGGCGCGCGATACGACGCAGGTCATGCTGCAGACCTTTTACCGCAAGGAGGGATAGCGAGTGCAACATATCAATAAAACGCACTGTAGTGCGCTTATGTTTGCCGTCTGCAGTATCTTGAGTTCCAACGCCTGGAGCACCCCACCCGAAGTAAATGTCGCCAGCGGTCCTTTATTTGGCGCGTATTGCAATGCCTCCTACGACATGGCGTCAAGCATGTCGCTTGAATCGGACGCGTCCGCTTCAAGCGCGAAAACTTCGGCTGGCAAGCGCTTCGTCTATCAAGCCGGTTTCAATACGTCGAAATGGAGCGGCAGTCTCAAAAAGCGCAAGATGAATCTGGACGATGAGTCGTCAATACGCATGCTCGCGCTCACCACCGAATGGAGTGCCGATGACGTATTGACCGGCACAGGAGATCAGGCGCCTTGTCCTGCTCCGGATGCGCGCAATATTTTTACAGCGAAGACAGGGAGCGACAAATCCCTGGCGACGGTGGAGTTCAAATGGGACAAGCTCACAAGCCAGCAACAGACTTGGCTCAATACCTCTCCAATCGACGGCAAGAATGACGGCCTTGGAGAGAAACGGTTGAATTATCTGCGTGGCATGCGCACGTTTGAACTGGGAAAACCAGGCGGCATATTCCGCGCTCGTGATCGTCTCCTGGGAGACATTGTCAATAGCAATCCGGTGTATGTCGGTGCTCCTGCGGCTGGCGAGCAAGGCGCAGATTATCAAACATTTTACGAAGCCAACAAGGCCCGTGCCAAAACGGTCTATATAGGCGCCAACGACGGCATGTTGCATGCATTCGGCGCGGACGATGGCAAGGAATTGTTTGCTTATGTGCCGAATGCGGTGATGCCGGCGATGGCGCAGTTGACACAGCCGGAATACGTGCATCGGCCGTATGTAGATGGCGGGATCAGCATAGGCGAAGCCCGCGTCGGCTCCAAATGGAAATCGATCTTGGTGTCCGGCATGGGGGGCGGTGCGCAAGGGTTATTTGCTCTCGATGTCACCAATCCGTCGGATTTCAAAGGCGGTCTCGGCGTTGTATTCGAATTTACCGACAATGATGACCCCCACATGGGCAATCTCGCAGGCACGCCCGTGATCGGCAGATTCAAAACCAATGTCAGCAAGGACGTGCCGGAGTACAAATATTTCGTCGTTGCAGCCGGTGGCTTTAACAATTACAAGGACGATGGCGAAAACAGGTTTGATACGGCGGCGCCCGGCGCATTGTTTTTGCTGTCGCTGGACAAGGCGCCTTCGGAGAAATGGCGGGAAGGCGTCAACTATTTCAAGTTTCTTGCGCCGGCCAAGGATGCGGGCTTGCAGAACGGTCTGGGTTCGCCGGCCTTGGCGCTGGGCAGCGACGGCGCAGTGCGCTATGTGTATGCCGGCGATTTACAGGGGAATATGTGGCGCTTTGATTTCACCGGCGTATCTCCGTGGAAAAGTGCGCTTGGCCCTGAGCCGTATCAGCCGATTTTTACAGCCAAGGACGCGCGCGGTGAGCGGCAACCGATTACGGTACAGCCAAAAATTGCATTCGCGCCGGGCGGCGGTTATCTCATCCTGTTTGGGACCGGCAAGTTTGTCGAACCGGCCGATAGCGCGGCAGGCAATTTCAAGGTCCAATCTTTCTATGGAATTATCGATTCGCTCAACGATACAGGAATAGTAAGCGGCCGCAGTGAACTGGCTGGGAGAGCGTTGAAAAAAGTTATGGCCGATTCTGCCGATGCATTTTCCATTTCCGGAGAGGATGTGGTCAATGGCGCCGATGGCAACAGTAAAAAGGGATGGTACTTCGATTTTCCCGATTCGGACAAAACGGGCGAACGGAGCGTGAGCAATCCATTGATCGCATTTGGAAAATTGTTTTTTAACAGTTTGATTCCGGGAAGTGATCCTTGTGTGATGGGCAGCAGCCGGGCATATATGCTCGATACGCTGACAGGCTTGGCGGCAAACGGTGGAATCAGCGGATATATATCGCCAACCGGATTGATGAGTTCTCCTTTTCTCGTGGAGGTCGGTGTGCCTCAAGTGGGTGACAGAAACGCAATCGGCAAAAGAATCGTGAAGAAAAAATACTCAGTTTTCAATTTCGGCATGGACGGGGCGAAAGGTATGCCAATCCCGGCGCCGGATAGCGTGATTGAGGCTGATTTGCCTGCAGGACGTATTAGCTGGCGTGAAATCCTGAATTGGCCGGAGTTGCGTGACGCTTCCACAAAAAAATATTGAGAACAATGTGAGAAAAAACATTTCATACGGATTTACCTTGATAGAAGTGTTGACCGTTCTTGCCGTCATCGTGGTGCTGGCCACGATCGCTTATCCCAGCTATCAGGAATCGGTCCGCAAGGCCAAACGCGCTGAAGGGCGGAGTGCATTGATGCAACTGATGCAGCAGCAGGAGCGCTACTATTCGCAACGCACAACCTACATTGCATTTTCTTCCGAATCGACCGAAGACAACGCGAAAAAATTCAAATGGTATTCGGGCGACAGCCCCGCCGCCAGCGCATATGAGATCAACGGTACGGCGTGCCCCGGCGACTTGATTCAAAATTGCGTTTTGCTGACCGCCAAGCCGGGTACCGATAAAGTGAATTTCCGCTTTGCTGACCCGGCATGCGGTGAGTTGAGTTTGACCAGCACTGGTGTGAAGAAAGCGGTGGGCAATGCGGCAGATTGTTGGAAATGAAATGAGAATCCGTCCATCAAATCGCACTGCGGCCTGCATTTGTGGATTCTCGCTGGTCGAATTCATGATAGTGCTGGCGATTGCCGCGATCCTGATGGGGCTGGCGGCTCCGAGTTTTCGAAGCTTGCTGCAAAAGCAGAGGATCGGGGCCGCGCTCAATGATTTTTTTGCGGCGATCAACTTGACGCGGTCCGAGGCGATTCAACGCGGCACTCGGGTTGATCTGGTGCCGTCCGATGGTGTCGATTGGAGCAAGGGCTGGGTGATTTTTGTTGACAGAAATAACAACCAAAAACCTGACGGCGGAGAACAAATAATTTTTTCTCATGGGCCGGTATCGGAAGGGATGACAATACAGTCCGCACTGACCGATTCAAACGTACAATATCTCGCTTATAACGGTACAGGCCGCAGCCGTACCAATGCGAATAGCCAGACGCCGCAGGCGGGAAGTTTTTCCTTCAGCTTGGATAAGCAGGTCAGGCGCATCAAGATCAATTTTATGGGACGCGCGCGGGTTTGCGATCCCGAGCTTGATAAGACATCTTGTTAGGCAATCGCATCTCATTCACAACGATGGAAGCAAGAGAATCCAGTGGAAATTTTGAACGATTTGCAAGGTATCGGCCTGGCCTTGCAATGGGCTGAAAAAGGGTTGTTCATCACCTCGCCGAATCCAAGAGTGGGGTGCGTGATCGTCAAAGACCGGCAAGTCATCGGCGCCGGCCACACCCAACCGGCAGGACAGGCACACGCGGAAGTTCAAGCGCTGATTGACGCCGCAAATCGCGGCATTGATGTGCGCGGTGCGACTGTGTATGTGACGCTCGAGCCTTGCAGCCATCACGGCCGGACTCCGCCTTGTGCCGATGCGCTGATCAAGGCCGGCGTGGCGCGCGTGGTCGCGGCTATCGCGGACCCTAATCCGCTGGTGGCGGGACAGGGCCTTTCCAAATTGCAGGCGGCGGGCATCGAAGTCGCATGCGGCGTCCTGGAGCAGGAGGCACACGAACTGAATATCGGGTTTTTCTCGCGCATGCGGCGCGGCAAGCCGTGGATGCGCATGAAGGCGGCAGCAAGCCTGGACGGCAAGACCGCCTTGCATAACGGCCGCAGCCAATGGATCACCGGCCAGGCCGCGCGTGATGATGGACATTGGTGGCGGGCGCGAGCCTGTGCTGTCCTGACCGGCATCGGCACGGTCAAGGAAGACGATCCGCAATTGAATGTGCGGGCGCTGGAAACGCCGCGCCAGCCGCGCCGTATCGTGATCGACAGCCGGCTCGAGATCAACCCCGGTGCACGCGTATTGCAGGGGGGCGGCACCTTGATCGTTGCGGCACAAGCGCATCCGGAGAAAGAGGCGCAATTGCGTGAGCGAGGCGCTGAAATCGTCATGCTGCCGAATGCTCAGGGCAAGGTCGATTTGCCGGCCTTGATGTTGGAACTCGGGCGACGCCAGTTCAATGAAGTCCATGTCGAAGCCGGCTTCAAGCTGAACGGATCGCTGATCCGCGAAGGGTGCGTCAATGAACTGCTGCTTTACCTTGCACCCAATCTGATCGGCGATGCGCAAGGTTTGTTCGACTTGCCGGCGTTGGACGATCTTGGCCACAAGCGCACCTTGTCTTTTCACGAAATCAAGCGGATTGGCGAGGATTTGCGTATCCTTGCTCGTTTCAGCTAATTCTCCTACCTACTCTTACCTCACCATGTTCACCGGAATCGTCGCCGCCGTCGGCAAAATCACTTCCATTTCACCTTTGGGCACGCAAGCCGACGCAGGTGTGCGGCTCAGCATTGATGCCGGCAGCTTGCCGTTGGCCGATGTTGCGATCGGGGACTCAATTGCGCTCAACGGCGCCTGCATGACGGTGGTCAGTAAAAGCGATACCGGTTTTACGGTCGATGTATCACGCGAAAGCTTGAATTGCACTGCCGGGCTCGACAGCTTGAACGAAGTGAACCTGGAAAAAGCCTTGACGCTGGCTGACAGGTTGGGTGGCCACCTGGTATCCGGCCACGTCGATGGCTTGGGCATGGTGCGCAAGTTTGAGCCGGTGGGCGAATCCTCGGAGTTGGTAATCGAAGCGCCAAAAGAACTCGCGAAATATCTTGCCTACAAAGGTTCGATCGTAGTCAACGGTGTGTCGCTGACCGTCAATCGCGTGACCGACACCGCGACCGGATGCGAATTTTCGATCAACCTGATTCCGCATACGATCGAGGTCACGACACTCAAGTATCTAAAGGCCGGGAGCCAAGTGAATCTTGAAATTGACCTGATTGCCCGCTACGTCGAGCGCATGCTGTCCAGCGGGAAATGAATTGACATCCCGACTCAAGCAGTTGGATAGGCAATTTCGGGCAAGCCGCTCTTGCTAGGCTTCCTTGTCGGCGACGGCAGCTGTGCGTAACCAATCGACGAAGACCGCGGTCTCGGTGGAAGGCTTGCCTTGACCGCCAAGCAAGTGATAGGCGCCAGTATCGATCGCCTCTGTCTTCGGCAAGATGACCAGCGAATTCGATTCCAGCAATCCGTGTAGAAACAGGCGCGGAATCAGCGCTACTCCCAAACCTTCGAGCGCCGCCTGGATTGCCAGTATCGTATTGTCAAGTTCAATCGGCACGCTGGCATCCGCTTCGCTCTGCCCGACCAGGGCAAACCATTTCGGCCATAGATCGGCGCGCGAGCGCATCGTGATGCGCGGCGAGCGGGCTACCGCTTGCGGCGAATTCAGTCGCTTCCAATGCGAGAGCTTCGGACTGCAGACCAATAGCGAAAACTCGCTCATGAAACGTTCGCCGTGCAGTCCGCTGAATTGTTTCGGATCGCGTCGGATATACACGTCGGCGCCATCGGATTTATCGATATTCCCTGATGACGTGCTCAGCCTCACCTCGATCTCGGGATGGGCGGCATGGAATTGCGCCAAGCGGGGAATCAGCCAATGCATCGCAAAGGTCGGTGTCGAGCCGACGCGCACAATTGCGCGACGGGTCAGATGCGTGATCCGTTCGGTCGCCCTGTCGATGGCGGCCACCGCTGGGCCAACCTGAGACAGATAGACCTGCCCCATCTGGGTCAGCTTCACTTCCCTGAATTTGCGCTCGAAAAGCGGTATGCCAAGATGCAGTTCCAAGGCTTGAATCTGGCGGCTTACGGCACCGGGCGTGACGCACAGATCCGCTGCGGCTTTCTTGAAGCTCAAGGCATTCGCCGCTTGGACGAAAACACGGATCGCATTCAGTGGGGCCGGTCGCTGCATCACGATTGGATTGAGTTTATCTCAATTAATAATAGCAAATTAATCGTTTGAAGGCGGTTTTTTACTCTGCAAAAATACGGAAAAAGAATACAGCGAGAGAGACTGACATTCCGTTTGGTCACTCAATATTTAAAAGGAAGGGTGGCTTGCATCATGACCATTACAGCTTTGGCGCTTATCCTGACGGCAGCATTCATTCACGCCTATTGGAATTTCCTGTCGAAACGTGCATCGGGAGGCGTTATTTTCGTGTGGCTGTTTACGGCTTGCGGGGTGCTGCTGTATCTGCCTGTGCTGGCGATATTGTTGTACTTGAATCCACCGAATTATGGCGTATTCGAATGGAGCCTGATTGCCGCCAGCGGAGCGGTGCACTTGATTTACTCGCTGGTTTTGCAAAAGGGTTATCAGGCTGCGGATTTTTCCGTGGTTTATCCCTTGGCCAGGGGGAGCGGTCCGCTTATTTCCAGTCTGGGCGCCATCCTTCTTTTTGGCGAAAGGCCGACTCCGATTGCCTGCGTCGGCATTGCTCTCATCATCGGCGGCATCTTCATGATCGCAGGCGGTCCGAGCCTATGGCACAAGCGCGACAAGCGGGTATTGACCGGTATATGGTACGGCAGTCTGACCGGATTATTCATTGCCTCCTATACCTTGGTCGATGGCTATGCGGTGAAGATCGCCACGATAGCGCCGATCTTTCTTGAATACTTTGGCATGGTGATCAGATTGCTGCTGCTCACGCCCAGCATAGTCAAACGTCAACATGCGCTCAAGCTTGAATGGCGCGGCCAGTTCGGCCTGGCTCTCGCGGTGGGCGCTTTGTTTCCACTGTCTTACATCCTTTTTTTATATGCGATGCGGCTTGCACCAGTCAGTTATATCGCACCGGCACGCGAGTTGTCGATGTTGGTCGGCGCTTTCCTTGGCGTCAAGTTGCTGGGCGAAGAAAGCGCATGGCAACGCGTGACCGGCACAGTATTCTTATTGGGCGGGATAGTCGGCTTGATGCTGGCGTGACCGGGGCTGTCAATTCGTCGGGAGGTTTTGCTATGGGGAAAAATTTACCCAATGTTCTTTTCATCACCCTGGACCAATGGCGGGCCGATTGCCTGTCGGCCTTGAACCATCCGTGCTTGCGTACGCCGCATATCGATGCATTGGCCGCGGACGGCGTTCTCTTTAAAAATCATTTTTCAGTGGCGTCGCCTTGCGGTCCGGCTCGCGCCTCCCTGTTGACCGGACTCTATCCGCATAATCACCGTTCGGTACGCAATGGTATTCCATTGGATCGCCGCCACACAAATATGGCCTTGGAAATGGCGGAGGCCGGTTATCAGCCTCTCCTGTTCGGTTTCACCGATACTACCCTGGATCCGCGTACTCTCGCTCCTGGCGATCCGGGATTGCGAACCTTCGCCAGCGTGTTGCCCGGCTTTGGCATTGGCGTGGACATGCCTGGCGACGCGTGGCCTTGGGTGCGCTGGCTGGCGCAACGGGGGTACCGGATACCGGCCGCGCCGCGCGACATGTGGCTGCCGGCAAACGGCCCGCGCACGCGGGTTGACGATGCCCCGACCGTCTATGCCGCGGAGGAAAGCGAATCCGCATTTCTGACCGAGGCGGTGATCCCGCACCTCAAGCAGGCGCACTGTAAGCCCTGGTTTATTCACGTTTCTTATTTTCGTCCGCACAGTCCTTATATTGCGCCGCAGCCCTATAACAAGTACTACGATGCCGGCGTGATAGCACCGCCGCGCAAGGGGGCAAGCATTGAGGCGGAGAGTGCCCAGCATCCCTGGTTGGGGCAGCAGATCGCAAGGCAAATGCAGGGGCGTGCCCCGGTCCAGGACTGTTTGCCGATGGCTGGGCTGGATGAGGCAGCGGTCGCGCAATTGCGAGCGAACTACTACGGGTCCATCAGCGAATGCGATGCGATGATCGGGCGCCTGGTCGATACGCTGAAGCAGAGCGGCACATATGACAATACCTTGATCGTGCTGACCTCCGACCATGGCGACATGCTGGGCGATCACTGGATGTGGGGCGCAGAGGGATATTTTGACGAGGCGTTTCACGTGCCCTTGATCATTCGGGAGCCAGCGCACCGTGCTTATCGCGGCCAGGTAGAGGCATTCACCGAAAGCGTCGATATCGTCCCCACTATCTTGCAAGCGGTCGGCGCCCGGCTTCCTCCTCAGATCGACGGCAGATCCTTGCTGCCCTTCCTGCGCGGGGGGATGGCGCCGAATTGGCGGGACGCGGTGCATTGGGAATTCGATTTCCGAGATACAGCCACATCAGCGGCGCAACACGCGCTTGGATTGCAAGCGGAGCAATGCAGCTTGACGGTGCTGCGCGATCATCAATATAAATACGTTCATTTTTCAGACCTGCCACCGCTATTCTTCGACTTGGAAAAAGACCCGCACCAATTTGAAAATCGCGCCGGAGATCCCGCCTATGGCAGCTTGATATGCCGCTATGCGCAACAGATGTTGTCCTGGCGCATGGCCCATGAGGATCGGACGTTGACCGGGCATTTTGTGGGGCCGGATGGGGTGATAGTCCGTTAAAAGTTGGGGTACTGGTAAATCCTTTAAAATAGAGGGCTACAAAGGATTTACTTATGTCAATTTCAACAACGCAAGAAATCATCGCCGAGCTGCGCGCCGGCCGCATGGTCATCCTGGTCGACGAGGAAGATCGTGAAAACGAAGGCGATCTGGTGCTCGCCGCCGATTTCGTCACGCCCGAAGCAATCAATTTCATGGCTAAATTCGGCCGTGGCCTGGTTTGCCTCACCCTGACCGAAGAACGTTGCGACAAACTCCAGTTGTCGATGATGACGACGCGCAACGGCACTGCCTACGGTACTAATTTCACAGTTTCCATCGAAGCGGCCGAAGGGGTCACAACCGGCATTTCCGCCGCCGACCGTGCCAAAACCATCCAGGTTGCGGTTGCCAAGAATGCCAAGCCTTCCGATATTGTCCAGCCCGGTCATATTTTTCCGATAAAGGCGAAAAAGGGCGGCGTGCTGATGCGTGCCGGTCATACCGAGGCGGGGTGCGATTTTGCGGAGCTGGCCGGGTTGACGCCAGCCGCGGTCATTTGCGAAATCATGAAAGATGATGGCACCATGGCGCGGCTACCGGATTTGATCGAGTTAGCGCGCGAACATGGCCTCAAGATCGGTACCATCGCCGATTTGATCCACTACCGCAGCCAAAACGAAAGTATCGTCGAGCGTGTTGCCGAGCGGACCATGCATACGATACACGGCGAGTTCCAGGCGATCGCCTACCGCGACAAGCCGAGCGGCTGCGCCCACTTGGCCCTGGTGCATGGCGCGATCACGCAGGAACTGGAAACGCTGGTGCGGGTCCATCAGCCAGTATCGATTCTGGATCTGCTTGAAACCCAGGCCACGACGCATTCCTGGAATATCGCATCGGCGATGGCGGCGATCAAGGCTTCCGAGCGTGGCGTAATGGTATTGCTCAATTGCGAAGAGTCGGCCGAGCAAATGTTCGCGCAATTTGGTGCGCTGGATTGTCCGGATGCGCGTCCGCAAGCGCGTGCATCAAGCATGGATTTGCGCACCTACGGTATTGGCGCCCAGATATTGAAGGATTTGAGCGTCGGAAAAATGAAATTGCTGGCCAGCCCGAGAAAAATGCCGTCGATGGCCGGTTTCGATCTGGAAGTGGTGGGCTATCAAGCCAAGCCGTGTATCTGAACAACGCGCGATTGCGCATGAAGGAAATGCCATGACTGTAGGAATGTACGAAACCAATTTGACCGGACAAGGTTTGCGCATCGGTATTGCGCAGGCCCGTTTCAACGAAGATGTCTGTCACGGTTTGTTGTCGGCTTGTCTGGCAGAACTCAAGCATCTGGGCGTGGAGGACGAAGATGTATTGCACGTAACCGTCCCGGGGGCCCTGGAAATCCCGCTGGCCCTGCAAAAAATGGCTGAAACCATGCAGTTCGACGCGCTGATCGCCATTGGTGCAGTGATCCGCGGCGAGACCTATCATTTCGAACTGGTGTCGAATGAATCCGGCGCCGGCATTACGCGTGTCGGACTGGACTTCGGAATCCCGATCGCCAATGCGGTGCTGACCACCGACACCGACGAGCAAGCCGAGGCGCGAATGGCCGAAAAGGGGGCGGATGCTGCGCGCGTCGCGGTCGAAATGGCGAACCTGGCAATTGCGCTGGAAGAGCTGGCCGAAGCCACTGAAGAAGAATAATCCTGTAACGCCGATTCGCTTCGCATGCATGCGAGTGCGTCCGAAGCGGATGTTTTTAACCACTTTCGCCCCTCCTGTCTTGTACACGAGGGGCGCAGTTTGTGAATCCTCTCCACGAGGATTGAGACCATGACCCAAAAATCTGTCCACGCCAATCCCAACAAGAGCCGTACACCTCGCCACCGGGCGCGCGAATTTGCGCTGCAAGGTCTTTATCAATGGCTGCTGAACAATGAGGACGCCGGTGCGATTGATGCCCACATCAGGGAAGCGCACGGGTTTGACAAAGCAGATGCCGAGCATTTCGACACGCTTTTATACGGCACCATCAAGGACGTCGCAAGCCTGCGCAGCGACTTGGCTCCCTTGATCGACCGCTCGATCAACCTCTTGTCTCCGGTCGAGCATGCGGCCTTGCTGATCGGGGCTTTCGAACTCAAGAACCACGTCGAAATTCCCTACAAGGTCATCATCAACGAAGCAGTTGAATTGACCAAATCGTTCGGCGGCATCGATGGGCATAAATACGTCAATGGCGTGCTCGACAAGCTGGCGGTGAAGCTGCGGCAAGCGGAAGTCGGCGCCGAGAAGAGCGCCTGAGGCGCCGGATCGCCGGCCTGCCAGATACTGAACAACCCATATCTTTTATCCATGAACTTAAGCCACCTTGCTTCCCGACTCGAGAATATTGCGCCTTTCCATGCGATGGAAGTCGCAAAACGGGCCAGTGAACTGGAACGGCAGGGTCGCAGTATCATCAGCATGGGCATCGGCGAACCGGATTTCACCGCCGCTGCGCCGGTGATCGAAGCTGCCGCCCGGGCTATGGCGGATGGCAAGATGCAATACACTTCGGCGGTCGGCATTGCTGCTTTGCGCGAGGCGATTGCTGCTCACTACCACAACATCTATGGATTGGACATCGCGCCGAGCCGCATCATCGTAACTGCCGGTGCATCGGCGGCGCTGCTTTTGGCTTGTGCGGCGCTGGTCGAGAAGGGCGCGGAAGTGTTGATGCCCGACCCGTCCTATCCCTGCAACCGCCACTTCGTCGCTGCCTTCGAGGGGCGGGCCAGAATGATTCCATGCGGACCTGCGGAACGTTTCCAGTTGTCGGATGCGATGGTGCATGAACACTGGACAGCGGCTACTCGCGGCGTTCTCCTGGCATCGCCTTCGAACCCGACCGGCACCTCGATTGCCGCCGACGAGTTGAGCAAGATCGTTGCGACGGTCCGTGACAAACAGGGCTTCACCATCGTCGATGAGATTTACCAAGGCTTGAGCTATGATGCCGAGCCGTTTTCCGCCTTGTCGCTTGGTGAAGACGTCATCGTCATCAATAGTTTTTCCAAGTATTTCAACATGACCGGCTGGCGTCTCGGTTGGCTGGTAGTGCCGGAAAGCCTGGTGCCGCAGATTGAAAAACTAGCGCAAAACCTCTTTATCTGCGCTTCCAGCATCGCTCAGCATGCCGGTATTGCCTGCTTTGCGCCGGAATCGATTGCGATCTACGAAGAACGCAAGGCCGAGTTCAATCGCCGCAGGGAGTACATTGTCCCTGCCTTGCGCGCCTTGGGCTTCAAGATTCCAGTGATGCCGGACGGGGCATTCTACGTGTATGCCGATTGCAGCGCATTCTCGGATGACGCCGATCGATTTGCGAGCGAGGTGCTTGAGGAAGCCGGGGTGGTGCTGGTGCCGGGCCTCGACTTCGGCACGCATACTGCGCGCCAATATATTCGCGTATCTTATGCTACCTCGATGGAAAGCCTGCAGGAAGCCGTGGCACGCCTCGGGGCATTTTTTGCCGGACGGCGCTAGAGCATTTTTAGCCTGACCGTACGGGCCAACCTCAGGCCTCCGGTGCTCAGCGTACGCCTGTACGCGTCCGCTCCTCGGCCTGACCTTGACTCCGCACGGTCAGGCTAAAAATGCTCTAGAGCAGTTTCAGCCTGACAGCACAGGGCTAATCTTGAGCCTGTGATGCTTACCGTACCATTCGAGGTGATCCAGCATGAACTGCACCGTTTGTTCAGTATGATCTTGTTCGGACTGTTCAGAAGTTCTGCGTGTTCATTTCATGAGCCTGCAACCTCTTGTTTTGCCTCATAAAGCACGGCAGAGGGAGAGCCCGGGATGCAAGTGCGGTGCGACTGCGTAGGCAATGTGATCGGCCGCTCCGACGGGGCGGTGGTGGGCGTGGGCGTTGCCGATGGGCCCGTATTTCGATTTTGTGCGCAACGGCGGCGGCTATGACGACAACCCGGGCATCCTGCCGCCGATTGCTTGTATCGCAGGGAGAATGCCGCATTGGCGGTAGTAGCCGATTTGTCGAACATTTTTCTTCCAACTCAAAGCAATGATCCTGATGCCTACATTAGCCGCTTTCATCGATGCGCAGCACGCCCAGCAAATCGGCTTCCTGCGTGAATTGGTCAAAATCCCATCGGACAATCCTGCCGGCGATTGCGCTCCCCATGCCGCGCACACGCAGAGCTTGCTAGAGCAATTAGGGTTGCAGGTGGAAACCTATCCTGTCCCCGCTGCATTGGTAAATGCCAACGGCATGATCTCTGTCACCAATCTGATCGTGCGCAAGAAATTCGGCCAGGGCGGTCCTACCATTGCGCTCAATGCGCACGGTGACGTGGTGCCGCCCGGGAGCGGCTGGACCACCGACCCCTATGGCGGCGAGATTGCCGATACGGAGCATGGCCCGGTGATGTACGGCCGCGGTGTTGCCGTCTCCAAATCCGATTTCGCGACGTATACCTGGGCCTTGCTGGCCTTATGCGATGCCCAACAGCGCGGTGCCCGTCTGGACGGCACCGTTGAACTGCACTTTACCTACGACGAGGAAGCGGGGGGGGAAATCGGTCCGAAGTGGTTGCTCGGGCAGGGTCTGAGCAAGCCGGACTATGCCATTTCAGCCGGTTTTTCCTACGGTATTACTACGGCCCACAACGGCTGTCTGCATCTTGAAGTCACGGTCAAAGGCAAGCAGGGCCACGCCGCCATGCCGCATACGGGGATCGATGCAATCGAAGCGGCAATCGGTATCTTGAGCCGGTTGTATGCGTTCAGGTCGGTGTTGGCGCAAAAAAAATCGCACGTGCCGGGAATCAGCTGTCCTACCTTGAATATCGGCCTGATTGCAGGCGGAATCAACACCAATGTCGTGCCGGACCTGGTCAGCTTCCGCATCGACCGGCGCATGATTCCGGAAGAACTTGGTTTCGATGCCGAAGGTGAATTGCGCCGTTTGATCGAAAGCGCTGCCGAGGCTTACCCCGGCATTCAGGTGGAAGTGCAACGCATCATGCTGGCGCAGCCCTTGGTCGAATTGCCGGGCGCAGGCAAGCTGATCGGTCCGTTGCAGGCACATGCCACAGCGGTCATGGGCCGCCCCGTCGACACACAGGGCGTGCCCCTGTATACCGACGCCCGGCATTACACTGCCTATGGGATTCCGACCGTCTTGTATGGCGCTGGTCCGGCCACGCTGATGGAGGCGCGCGGCCACAATTCGGATGAGAATTTACGGCTTAACGATTTGTTGAAAGCAACCAAAGTCGTAGCAATGAGTTTGCACGACATGCTTGGCCAGTAGCGCTTGGTGTATCCCAAAACTGAGCAAAAGGATTTTTACAGAGCAGCGACCTGATCGCCCTTGCTCAAGTATTTCTTCTCGGTAGCCGCGGAATCCGGTTCGGCCGCAGTTGCAGGCTTGGGTTCTGATGTGCGCTCCACTTGTGCCGGCTTTGCCGTCGTACTGCTGGCTGTTGTGGTCGAGAAAATGGGAACGTTCTTGCCGGTCGCAACCTCTTTCAGGCGGCGATATTCCTGTAAAACCCTCGAACCGTAACCGCCGTCATTGTCAAATGCGGCTGCGCCTACATACAGTTTCAAGCCGGCTTCGACCGAACCGCCGCGTGTTACATAATCTTTCAGGATCAGCGAACCTACCTTGATATTGGCCACCGGATTGAGTGCGGCCTTGATACCGCCTAGTTCCTGGAATTTTTCATGGTGCAGTTTTGACATGATCTGCATCAAGCCTTGTGCGCCCATGGGGCTTTCGGCAAAAGGATTGAAACCGGATTCGATGGCCATCACAGCCAGGATCAGCAGCGGGTCAATCTTGACTTCGCTCGCGGTCACATAGGCTGCGGAAACCAGCATATTGGTCGCATCGCTGGCAACACGGTAGCGCTTGGAAAGCCAGGAAGTCACCCATTGCTGTTCGCGCGAGTTTCCCGCCGGCTTGCGCTCTTCATTGCCAAGCGCAACCTTGTTTACCGGGGCGACATCCTGTGCAATGGATTTGGCCGGCGTATCCATCACATCTGCCAATTGCGGCGTATTTGCCTCGGGTTCCTGGACGATCGCTGCGCTAAATGGCGACAGCGCCTTAAGTTGATCGGCAATGTCGGGTTTGACGAACATGAGGGCCAATGCGGCGATTGCACTTAGGCCGAGAATCATCAATGCGTGGTGTGCGGTCGTGATGAATCCGCTCAAGGCGTCGCGGGCGAAAACAGTCCATGCAGCAGACTGGCTGGCTGATTGGCGCGCGAAGTCGCGTGCCGTCCTGGTAAAGCGAATTAACATGTGCTAAAGCTCCCTGAATCAGCGCGGCACACGCAAAACCCCACTACATAGCGAAATCGTAGATTTTTGTGCATACCGCGAATCAGAAACATCGTCTGTCGTCGCAAGGCGCGTACGGCAGACGTCGGAGTTGCCTGCATTTGGCTGAAAGTGCCGCGTTGGGACAGATCAGTGGCAAACAACTTTTTTCGGGGGAAGGCAGACGCCTTTGAAAACACTCCTTAAAATGTCATGTGGGACCCCGATCCCTGCACCCGTTCGGGTGACGTCGTCGAAATGATGAAATTTCTTAACAGCCGCTTCCGTCGTTGTAAGCTTGGCTTTTTCATCAAGTTGGCCGAATTGTAGGAGGGGGTTTAATATCAAGTCAACACTATGAAAATGGTTTTTTATAACTAATATGTCTTATTTTTGCGTTGCGCTGCAGCAAAAATCAATAAAATCAATAACTTGGACCCGTTTTCTTAAGGCTTGAGTCCAACTTCAAAAACTGCGAAAAAAAATGAAATATTCGGATTTAAGGGATTTTATTGCTCAGTTGCAACGATTGGGCGAGCTTAAGCACATCAGCCTTCCCATTTCCCCTTATCTGGAGATGACTGAAATCTGCGATCGCACTCTGAGAGCCGGCGGACCGGCGCTTTTGTTCGACCAGCCGAGCGGACATACCATTCCTGTACTGGGCAATTTGTTCGGCACGCCGCGGCGTGTGGCACTCGGTATGGGGGCGGAAGACGTGAGCGAACTGCGCAAGATCGGCCATGTGCTGGCGATGCTGAAAGAGCCCGAGCCGCCCAAGGGGTTTCGCGATGTGCTGGGTTTGGGCTCGCTGGTCAAATCGCTTTGGGACATGGCGCCCAAAGAACTGCGTTCGGCGCAGTGCCAGGAGGTCGTCTGGGAAGGGAATGACGTCGACCTGGCCCGCCTGCCGATCCAGCACTGCTGGCCCGGCGATGTCGCGCCGCTCATCACATGGGGTCTGGTGATCACCAAGGGGCCGCACAAGAAGCGCCAGAATCTCGGCATCTATCGTCAACAGGTCATTGCCCGCAACAAGGTCATCATGCGCTGGCTGGCACAACGCGGCGGTGCGCTGGACTTCCGTGAACACTGTATCGCCAATCCGGGCAAACCGTATCCGATCGCGGTCGCCTTGGGGGCCGATCCGGCAACCATCCTCGGCGCGGTGACGCCGGTGCCCGATAGTCTGTCCGAGTACCAGTTCGCCGGCCTGCTGCGCGGCAGCCGGACCGAACTGGTGAAGGCGATGGGCAGTGAATTGCGTGTGCCGGCTTCTGCCGAAATCGTGCTGGAAGGGCATATCTACCCGGATGCGTCGCATCCCAGCGGCTATGAGCACGTCCCGGAAGGACATGAGGACGCGAAAGCGCCTCCTCGCCCGAGCAATGGCTACGAGATGGCGCTGGAAGGGCCATTCGGCGACCATACCGGCTATTACAACGAGCAGGACTGGTTCCCCGTATTTACCATCGATCGCATCACGATGCGGCGCGACCCGATTTATCACTCCACGTATACAGGTAAGCCTCCTGATGAACCGGCGGTATTGGGCGTAGCGTTAAATGAAGTCTTTATCCCGCTGCTGCAAAAGCAGTTCGCCGAAATCACCGATTTCTACCTGCCGCCGGAAGGCTGCAGCTACCGCATGGCTGTGGTGCAGATGAAAAAAGCCTATCCCGGCCACGCCAAGCGCGTGATGTTCGGCGTCTGGAGTTTCCTGCGCCAGTTCATGTATACCAAGTTCATCGTGGTGGTGGACGAAGACGTCAATATCCGCGACTGGAAAGAAGTAATCTGGGCCATCACGACGCGGGTCGACCCGGCCCGCGATACCACGCTGGTGGACAACACGCCGATCGATTACTTGGACTTCGCATCCCCGGTCAGCGGTTTAGGCAGCAAGATGGGGATCGACGCAACCAACAAATGGCCCGGCGAAACCAGCCGCGAATGGGGCCGGACAATCGCGATGACAAATGAAGTGAAGACCAAAGTTGATCAAATCTGGCAAGAACTAGGCCTATAACCCGGCAGTTCATATCGGAAACGCATGGCGTTTCCGATATTTAAAGAGCACGCAACGCTCTTTGCTGGTAAAATGCCGGTCGGCGGGCCCCTGCGCATTGTGGCATGGCCAATCTGGTCAGGTCGGGAACGAAGCAGCCACAGTCATTCACCATAAGTGCCGCAGACAAGGCTCGCCTTTCCCGCTTTCCCCCATCTTGTCTGCATTTTGCCTTACCTCAGACGGCTTCCGCATATTCAACCATCAGTTGCACCCGTGTCACGCCATTGTATTCATTCGCATCGAGCCGGTAGGCGACCATAGCCCGTTCCGGCAATCCATCGGCGTGGCCGAACCAGATCGCGTCATAGCGTTGCCCGTTCTTTTCCAGCAGTAGCTTGAGGTGCTTTTCCTTCAGAACCTTCTGGTTCACCACCCGGAATTCATCGCAAAACATCGGGGGCGCAAAGCCTTGGCCCCACACCTGGCTGTCGATCAGCTCGATGAATTGTGTGGTGAAATAAGCATCTTCCAACGGACCATCGGTCTCCACCACCCGTTCCAGCTGGCTCTGGCTGAGCCACTCTTGCCCGACAGCTTCAAAGGCCGCGGCAAAGGCATCGAAGGCGTCTGCACGTATCGTCAGGCCGGCGGCCATCGCGTGGCCGCCGAATTTCTCGATCAGCGTCGGCGCATGCTTCGATACCAAGTCCAGTGCATCCCGCAAATGAAAGCCGGCGATCGAGCGTCCCGAGCCCTTGATCATCACGCCGTCGTCGGCCGGCGCAAAGGTGATGGTCGGGCGATAAAACTTGTCCTTCAGCCGCGAGGCGACAATGCCGATCACACCCTGATGCCAGGAAGCGTCGAATACGCTGATGGTGGTGCTGTTCTTCGGATTGAAATTGTCGAGCAGGGTCAGTGCGGTGTCTTGCATTCCGGCCTCGATATCGCGCCGCTCGCGGTTGATTGCATCGAGTTGCTGGGCGATGGCCCAGGCGCGGCCTTCGTCATCGGTGGTCAGACATTCGATTCCGAGCGACATGTCGGCCAACCGTCCCGCCGCATTCAGACGCGGCCCCAGCGCAAAGCCGAGGTCGAAGGGCGTGGCGCGCCGCGCTTCCCGTCCGGCCGCACGGAACAGCGCGGCTACGCCGGGCTGCATGCGACCGGCGCGCATGCGTTTCAAACCTTGGGCGACCAGGATGCGGTTGTTGGCGTCGAGCTTGACCACATCGGCCACGGTGCCGAGCGCCACCAGATCGAGCAGCGCATCCAGCTTGGGCTGGCTTTGCGCGTCGAACACCCCGCGCTTGCGCATCTCGGCCCGCAGCGCCAGCAGTACATAAAACATGACGCCGACCCCCGCCAGGTTCTTGCTGGGAAAGCCGCAGGACGGCTGGTTCGGATTGACGATCACGCGCGCGGCGGGCAGGGTGTCGGCCGGCAAATGGTGGTCGGTGACGACGACCTCGATACCGCGCCGGTTGGCTTCCGCCACGCCGTCGATGCTGGCGATGCCGTTGTCCACCGTGACGATGATGTCGGGCGATTTTTCGCGCGCGGTCAGCGCGACGATTTCCGGCGTCAGGCCGTAACCGTATTCGAAGCGATTGGGTACGATGAAGTCGACGTTGGCCCCCAGGGCGCGCAGGCCGCGCAAACCGACCGCGCAGGCGGTGGCGCCATCGCAATCGTAATCGGCCACGATCACCAGCTTCTTGCGGGCGGCGATCGCGTCGGCCAGGAACGCGGCGGCGTCCTCGATGTGCAGCAGGCCGGACGGCGCGATCAGCGCCGTCAAATCGCTGGACAGTTCTTTGATGTCGAGCAGGCCGCGTGCGGCATACAGCCGCGCCATGACCGGATGCACGCCTTTTTGCCGCAGCATTTCGGATTCGCGGAAAGGATAGGGGCGGGTTGCGATGCGCGTCATGGATGCAGTCTTGTCAATGCGGGTTTAAGCCAGAATTTGCGGAGAGAATTTTTGTTCGTGGCGAATTTGGACAGGGCGGCATGATGGGTCAGTATCAGCGACAACTGGTCGAGCTTTTTTTCCTGGAGAGCAGCCAGCAAAGGCGCCAGCCACTCTGCCTCGATCGCCTGGAAAGCTTCCAGCCAGGAGGCCCAGTCGCCGCTCAAGGCGGGACCGGCCAGCGTGTCAAGAACCAGCAAACCGCATTCAGGCGCCACGGCGATCACGTCCGCCGGACCGCAATCCTGCATCTGCCTCAAGGGGAACTGCCTGAGACCGCGCATCCAGCCCGACAAATTGAAAACTTCCTGATAGCGGCAGGGGCCGGTTTCCATCGTCATCGAAGCGCCGCCCCATAGCCATAAGGAATTCACCGGCTTGTTACCGCGGGCTTCCCGCGCCGTATTGACCGGATCGGTATGCCAATGCATTTGCACTTCGTTTTGCAGCTTGCGCCAATCGCGCGCCGCGCCGCCTTTGGGCATCCAGATATCGATATTGTGGCCGCAGGCGGCGTCCGGCGTCGAAGTCTGCAAGCCATGCCAATCGACGGCGCGCATGAACCAGGTTTGGGCATTGCCGTACACAAGGGCCTTGCCTGCCTCTTCGAACAGCGGCAGTGCCGTGTCGAACAGCGCGCGTGACTCCTGTTCCTGCAATGGCAGTTGCCGCGGATCGGTCAACACCAGGTGATCACGCGCGACATGGATATGCACCGGCTGCAGGATGAACCACATCCCGGCAAGAGGTTTCAGGCCGAGCGCCTTCATCAGCGCAGGGGCGATCGGGGGGCTATTGTCCGACGGGTGTTGTGGCGCCAGGCCGAACTGCTGTGCCAGCCAGGCTTCGTGCGGCAGCGCAGGCGAAAAACTGTCGAAGGATTGCTGGGTGACGGATTTCGTCCGTGCAATCAGGGTCGCCAGCGCGGGTGTTTTTAATCCGCGCAATAAATCGGCGGCCATTCCGGCCGGCGGCAGGCCGAAGGGTAAGAGGATATCGAGATGACTCATGGCGCGATTCTATGGCAAACTGCGGGCTCTCGCACTTGTTAATAGATACATGTGCCGGTTTTGTTTTCTTCTGCACGCATCCTCTGGAATCTCCTGTTGAGTCTTTTAAAATCCCTGCCGTTCGAGTACCTGATCGGCCTGCGCTACACCCGTACCGGGCGCCGCAGCGGCCGCAACGGGTTTATTTCCTTTATTTCGCTGATTTCGATGGCCGGCATCGCATTGGGCGTCGGCGCCTTGATCGTGGTGCTGTCGATCATGAACGGCTTCCAGAAAGACGTGACCGACCGCATGCTCTCGGTGCTGGCCCATATCGAGATCTTCGACGGTGCGACGGCGATGGCAGATTGGCGAACCATCGCGCAGCAGGCAATGCAGAACAAGGAAGTCAAAGGTGCCGCGCCCTATGTGATGAGCCAGGCGATGCTGATGCGCGATTCGGCCTTGCATGGCGTGGTGGTGCGCGGTGTGCTGCCCGAACAGGAGCCCCAGGTTTCCGATGTCGCGGCTCAGGTGCGGCAGGGGCGCTTCGAGGCCTTGCAAGCCGGCGCATTCAATATCGTGCTGGGCGCCGACCTGGCGCGCGCATTGCAGGCTCAGGTGGGCGACAAGATCACGCTGATTGCGCCGCAGGGACAGGTGACCCCGGCCGGCGTGCTGCCGCGCCTCAAACAATTTACCGTGGTTGGAATCTTCCAATCCGGGCATTATCAATTCGACTCGACGCTGGCTTTCATGCATATCGACGATGCGCAAAAAATGTTCAGGCTGGCTGCGCCGTCGGGTTTGCGTCTCCGGATCGCGGACATGCGGCGTGCGCCGGAAGTGGCTGCCGAGCTGAATCATGTCATCAGCGGCGCCGCCAAGGGGGAACTGACGATCCAGGATTGGTCGAAGCAGAATCGCACCTGGTTTGCCGCGGTACAGGTCGAGAAGCGTATGATGTTCATGATGCTGGCCCTGATCGTCGCGGTGGCGGCATTCAATCTGGTCTCGACCCTGGTCATGACGGTCACCGACAAGCAGTCCGATATCGCAATCCTGCGCACGCTTGGCGCATCGCCGCGTTCGATCATGAAAATTTTCATCGTGCAGGGCGGCCTGGTCGGCTTGTTCGGGACTGCAATCGGCCTTGGCGGCGGTGTGCTGATCGCTCTCAATGTGGACGTGATCGCTCCTGCCATCGAACGCCTGCTGGGGATACAGTTCCTGGCCAGCGATGTCTTCCTCAATAGCGTATTGCCCTCGGATCTGCGTTGGCCGGACGTGTACTCGATCGGCATCATTGCCGTATTGCTGGCTTTCCTTGCGACCATTTACCCGAGCCGGCGCGCGGCCGGCGTCAAGCCTGCGGAAGCCTTGCGTTATGAGTGAACCCGCCATGAAAATCGCAAACATTCCCTTCGAATGGCTGGTAGGCCTGCGTTACACGCGTGCCGGACGGCGCAGCCGGCGCAACAGTTTCATTTCCTTTATCTCCCTGATTTCAATGGCCGGCATTGCGCTCGGCGTGGCGGCCCTGATCGTCGTGCTGTCGGTGATGAACGGATTCCAGAAAGAAGTACGCGACCGCATGTTGTCGGTCGTGCCGCATGTCGAAATATTCGGCGCGGGGGGCACGATTCCCGACTGGCGCGCCAGCGCACGGGAAGCGGCGGCGCACCCGGAGGTGAAGGGCGTCGCACCCTATGTGAACGGGCAGGCCATGATGACGCGCGACGAGGCGGTGCGCGGCGTTGCGGTGCGGGGCGTGCTGCCCCAGGAGGAAGCCAAGGTCTCCGAAGTTGCCGCGCAGGTGCGCCAAGGCAGTTTCGATAGCTTGAAGGCGGGCGAATTCAATATTGTGCTGGGAACCGAACTGGCGCGCGATCTGAGCGTGAAGCTCGGCGATAAAATCAACATGATTGCGGCGCAAGGCGATGTCACTTCGGGCGGGGTGCTGCCGCAGCTCAAGCAATTCACCGTGACCGGCATCTTCGACACCGGGCATTACGAGTACGATTCGACACTGGCTTTCGTCCACCTGGACGATGCGGAGACGATGTTCAAACTGCCCGGGCCGACCGGCTTGCACATCAAGCTGGCCGACATGCAGCGCGCGCCGATCATCGCCCGCGAGCTGTCGCAGATGCTGCGCGGCGACTTGTATATCCGCGATTGGACCAGGCAGAACCGCGCGTGGTTTGCTGCGGTGCAGACGCAGAAGAACATGATGTTCATCATCCTCGGCTTGATAGTCGCGGTCGCGGCCTTCAATCTCGTTGCGACGCTGGTGATGACGGTCACCGACAAGCAGGCGGATATCGCGATCTTGCGCACGCTTGGCGCTGCGCCGCGTTCCATCATGAAAATTTTCATGATCCAGGGCGCCTTGGTCGGCTTGCTTGGGACCGGCATCGGTGTCGGTCTGGGCGTACTGATCGCGCTCAATGTCGGCGCCTTGGTGTCGCGCCTGGAGCAATTCTTCGGCGTAAAATTTTTATCCAAGGATGTTTATATAATCAGTTCCCTGCCTTCCGACCTGCGCTGGCCGGATGTGCTGGCCATCGGCGGCGTGGCGCTGGCCCTGGCGCTGGTCGCGACTCTCTATCCGAGCTGGCGGGCGGCGCGCGTCAAACCGGCGGAAGCGTTGCGTTACGAATAATCTTCGAATAAAGGAAACCAATATGAAACTGCTGGGTCTTTTCGATTCCCCCTATGTGCGCCGTGTCGCCGTGTCGATGCGCTTGCAAGGTTTTGTCTTCGAACACCTTGCCTTGTCGGTATTCCGGCACAAGGAAGAGATGAGCAAGATCAATCCGCTGTTGAAGGTGCCGATGCTGATACTCGACAGCGGCGAGAAGTTGATGGAAAGCAGTTTTATCCTGGATTATCTGGATGCCGAAGCCGCCCCGGAAAAGCGCCTGCTACCTGCAGCCGGCGCGGCCCGGCGCGCAATGCTGCAACAATGTGCAGTTGCTCTGCTGGCTGCTGAAAAGGCGGTGCAGGTCATGTACGAGACCAAGCTCAGGCCGGCGGAATTTACTTACGCGGCATGGGTGGAGCGCTGCACGGAACAAATGCATCAGGCCTTCGCCATGCTCGAAGCGCAGCCCCTGTCGCCCGTGTTGTCCGGCGCGCCGATCACGCAGGCCGATATCACGATCGCTTGCGCACTGCGCTTTTCGCAGCATGTACATCCGGATCTGTTCTCGGGGGGGCGTTATCCGAAGCTGGAACAATTGTCCGCTTACTGCGAAGCCTTGCCGGCCTTTATCGAGACGCCGCTGTGACCGAACCTGCCGTATTGTCGTGCCGCGGACTTGCGAAAACTTTTACGCAGGGAAAATACTCGGTCAATGTTTTCAAGGGAATCGATTTCGACGTGATGCGGGGCGAGCGCGTCGCCATCGTCGGCGCCTCGGGTTCGGGCAAGTCGACTCTGCTGCATTTGCTGGGCGGGTTGGATACGCCGAGCGCCGGCAAGGTCACTTTGCTGGACCAGGATTTTGCCGGCCTGGATGAAACCGCGCGCGGCAACCTGCGCAACACCGCGCTCGGTTTCGTCTATCAGTTCCATCATCTGCTGCCGGAGTTTTCGGCGCTCGACAATGTCGCCATGCCCTTGATGATCCGGCGCGTCAAGCGCGCGGAAGCGCAGGAAGCGGCGCATGCGGTCCTGGCCCGGGTCGGGCTGGAAAAACGCGTCACCCACGTGCCGGGCGAATTGTCCGGGGGCGAGCGCCAGCGCGTGGCATTGGCGCGCGCCCTGGTGACGCAGCCGGCCTGCGTATTGGCCGACGAGCCGACCGGCAACCTAGACCGTTCGACCGCCAACAAGACTTTCGACTTGATGCTGGAGTTGTCGCGCACGCTGGGCACGGCTTTCGTCATCGTCACGCATGACATCGCCTTGGCAAGGCATTGCGACCGCATCCTGCGGCTATCCGAGGATGGTTTGCTGCCCTATGTAGAGGAGTGAGGTCGATGTGGATCGACACCCATTGCCATCTTGACGCGCTGGAGTTCGGCGATGCGCAAGATGCAGTGGCAGCGAACGCAGCGCAAGCGGGCGTGTCCTGGATTGTGATCCCGGCCGTGGAGCAGGCCAACTTCGCCACGGTCGCATCGTTGGCGCAGCGGCTGCCGAACTGTGTGTATGCCCTCGGCATCCATCCGGTCTACGTGCCGCAGGCGGGGGAGGCCGACCTCGCGGCTTTGCGTGCCGCGGTCGCCGCGGCAATGGGAGACCCGCGTTTTGTCGCGGTCGGCGAAATCGGCCTCGACTTCTTTCTGCCCGGCTTCAATGAAAATCCCTTGCATGAAAAGCAGGAATATTTTTACAGCGAACAATTGAAGATTGCGTGCGACTTCGGCTTGCCGGTTCTCTTGCATGTGCGCCGTTCGCAAGACAGCATTCTCAAATATCTGCGCCGCATCAAGCCCGCAGGCGGCATTGCGCACGCCTTCAACGGCAGTTTTCAGCAGGCGCAGGCTTTCCTCGGCCTCGGCTTCAAGCTTGGATTTGGGGGGGCGATGACTTTCACGCGCGCTTTGCAGATCAGGCGGCTGGCTGCCGCGCTTCCGCAGGATGCCATCGTCCTTGAAACCGATGCGCCCGACATCGCGCCGGCGTGGTTGCATCCGCAGTGCAATCGTCCCGAGGAAATTCCGTGCATCGCCGAAGTGCTGGCGGCGTTGCGCGGCATGCCGCTCGACGCCATCGCACAAATCACTTCGGCGAATGCCGCTTCTGTCATGCCGCGCCTGGGCTGCTTGATCAGCGCCCATGCGTAGCGCCATCCTTGGTTTCGCCGTCGGTATAAGCTGGCTGCAAGTCCAGGCAGCGCTGCCGTCATGGCCGTTTGTCGCACTTTTGATCGTGCTTGCGGTCATGCTGGCGCTCGGGGCGAGAGCGGCGCGCCGACCGCGCTTCAGTGTTCCGTTGCGCTTCGCATGTGCTGCGATCTTCGGCTTCGTTTGGGCCGCTTTGTTTGCGCACTCCTATCTGTTCCAGGAACTGCCAAAAGAATGGGAGGGTCGAGACGTGACCGTGATCGGCACGATCGATAACCTGCCCAATCGTTTCGAGCAAGGCGTGCGCTTCAACTTCGCGGTGGAACGCGTATTGCCGATCGGAGGGGAGCTTCCTGTCGTGCCGCCCAAGCTCGCCTTGTCCTGGTATTCCGCATTTCGCGCCGACGAACTGCAGGCGGTAGGCGATGTGCAGCCGGGCGAACGCTGGCAATTGACGGTGCGATTGAAGCGTCCGCACGGCAACGCAAATCCCTATGGTTTTGATTACGAAGCCTGGCTGCTGGAGCAGAATCTGCGTGCCACCGGCTATGTCCGCCCGGATCAAAACGCGCCCTTGAAAAATCAGCGCAAGGATAGTTTCGTCTTCAGCTTCGGCAACGTGGTCGAGCATTGCCGCGGCCGTTTGCGCGACCGGATTTTCACCGCATTGCCGGACAAGGAATATGCCGGCGTGATCGTCGCGCTGGTGATCGGCGACCAGCGCGCGGTCGACCAATCCGACTGGAAAGTGTTCAACCGGACCGGCATCGGGCACTTGATTTCGATTTCCGGCTTGCACATCACGATGATCGCCGGCTTGTTTGCCGCCATCGTGTTTGCCTTGTGGCGCCGTTCGTTTTTTACCGGCGCGCAGTTGCCGCTGCTTTTGCCTGCACAAAAAGCAGCCGCGCTGGGCGGTGTCGGCATGGCCTTCTTGTATGTGCTGCTGGCCGGCTTCGGCGTACCGGCGCAACGCACCTTGTACATGCTGTCCGTGGTCGCAGTCGCACTTTGGTTCGGCCGCATCACCAGCGTTTCCCATGTGGTGTGCCTGGCGCTGGGCACGGTCGTACTGCTCGATCCCTGGGCTGTGCTATGGCCGGGGTTTTGGCTGTCATTCGGCGCAGTGGCGATCATCCTTTACGCTTCCATGGGACGCACGCAAGCGCATGCCGGCAATAAACTTTCCCGCAAAGAGCGCTGGCAGGCCGAACTCAAGTCGGCCTGCCGTACCCAATACGTCGTTACCCTCGGCCTGGTCCCACTGTCCATGCTGTTGTTCGGGCAGATCTCGCTGGTCAGTCCGATCGCCAATGCGGTTGCGATTCCATTGATCAGCTTTATCGTGACGCCGATGTCGCTGATGGGCAGCGTGCTCCCCGCGCCGTTTTCGGCATGGACGTTGATCGTTGCGCATCAATTGGTGGCATGGCTGGCTGCCGGCTTGAACTGGCTGAGCGAATTTCCAACTGCGGTATGGACCGCGCCGATTCCCGCATGGTGGATATTCGTGTCGGCCTTGCTCGGCACTGTATGGCTGCTGGCGCCGCGCGGTTGGCCCTTGCGCTGGCTGGGGATCGTTGCCTGGATGCCGCTGATTCTGAATGTCCCTTCCCGTCCACAAGAGGGCCGGATGTGGATCACCGCCTTTGACGTAGGCCAAGGCATGGGTTTGCTGATCGAGACGTCCAATCATCGCTTGCTGTATGACACCGGGCCGTTTTATTCGCCGGAATCGGACGGCGGCAATCGCGTGATCCTGCCTTATTTAAAGGCGCGCGGCATCGGCGCGCTTGACGGTGTGATGATTAGCCACAACGACAATGACCATTCGGGCGGCGCCTTGTCGATTTTCGAAGAGATGCAGATCGGCTGGGTCTCGTCCTCGCTCGCTTATGACAGCAAGATCGTGCGAAACGCACCGAGTCACCGCCGTTGCGCGGCGGGTCAATCATGGGAATGGGACGGCGCGCATTTCGAGTTGCTCAATCCGACCGCGGGCAGCTACGAGAGCACCAAATGGAAACCGAATGCGCGCAGTTGCACCTTGAAGATCACGCTCGGCTCGCAGTCGATCCTGTTGGCCGGCGATATCGAAGCGGTCCAGGAAGACGAACTGGTCCAGAGCCAAGCGGACAAGTTGCGGGCCTTAGTCCTGTTGGCGCCGCATCACGGCAGCGGGACCTCTTCGACGCTACCGTTTTTACAGGCGGTGCAGCCGGAGCTTGCCTTGTTCCAAGTGGGATATCGCAATCGTTATCATCATCCGAAGCCGGAAGTGTTTGCGCGTTACGGGGAGCTTGGGATCGGGCGTTTGCGCAATGACGAAGCGGGGGCGATCAGCCTGCGCTTCGGCGCGGGGCTTGAAGTTTCGGAGTATCGCAGCGAGCATGCGCGGTATTGGTATCGGCGTTAAATGCTAAAGCATGTCTATTTCGAGAACCTCAAACCAGAGAGCGATTGAATGTCGAGAAACATGAAATCGCACGCTTGTTCAGCGCAGCCCTAAAGAATAGCCTCTCCGTCATTAGTGAAAAGCAGAGCGGGGACGAGGCCATCTCATCCTTTCGCCGTTTGCCCTCCTTTAAAGAGATTGTTTTTTACTCAGGGTTGCCGGTCAATTTTTTGCTTCACCATCAAATCAAGCGCTAGTTGTGATGCTAGCATTATTATATTGCTTATTTGTTATTGATAACTTAGAATGCCCGGGCCTAAAAGAATTGCATGTACGTGGCCAAACCGGGTAACACCCTATTGACCCGTCTACTTGGCTTACCAATATAAATTATCAATATAAAAATAGAGCGCGATGCGCTTTGATCTGGGAGGTTCAAAAATGCTTGTTGCCTGGCGGTGTGTGCCTGTTCGCAATGCTGTGCGATGGAGTTTTTCTATAGTGGCGTCTGCAGTTATGCTTGCGGGCGCCTTGCAATCTGTTCAGGCGCAAACGCAGGCAGTGCCGAGCGATAAATTCTATGCCTACAAATCAAACATCCCCCCAGAACCGGGTGGTTCCGTAGAAGGCACCTACCAATGGGGCATGCAGCAACTCAAGATGCCGGATGCCTGGGCCATTGAACGGGGAACTGCTTACGTCGGGGTTCTTGATGAGGGCGGTGTCCCGTGTCAGGCAAATACCGGTACCGCAACGACGCCTTGCAATATAAGCCATCCTGACTTGAGGCAAAATTTTCGGCCGCAATTTTCAAGAAATTTTGTCGGCGGGGCATACCCGGACAATACAATCATTAACTATATGGTCGGCGAAATAGTACCCTCGGGTTCTGAGCCTGCATGGGGGAGCGGTATCGGACATGGATTGCATGTGGCCGGTATTCTCGCCGCGACACCTGAGTATTTGCCGTTATTCTCTAATAATGATCCCGCTGGCTCGGGGGTTACAGGAACCTGCTGGACCTGTTCATACGTCGCACTAAAATCAAACATTAAATACTACTATGCAAATGCCATGGGAATCATGTACGCAGTGAACCATGGCCTTCAGGTTGTAAATATGAGTTTCGGCGACATCCAAAAGGACGCTGGACCTGGATTTGGAATTTCCAAAGACTGTAGTAATTCTGCTGATCGGTTTGATTGGGCATTTGTTGCGTGGTGCGATGCGATAGAAGAGGCAAAGAAGCATGAACTCATTTTGGTTGCTGCCTCTGGAAATGATTACCTAGGATCACTCAATTTTCCTGCAAGCGACCCGCGCGTTATCGCGGTCGGCGGCACCAAGGTCGATAACGGCTTTTGGAACAATGGCTACGGAGTTGCGGGAACGACTTGTGGGCCAAACTTTGTCGGAAAAGTGGGTACTGAATGCGGCTCTAATTTTGGGCCGAAAAGTGATGGTTCAGAACAGTTGGTGGCTCCTGCAATGAATATCGTGTCCACGGTTTTTCCAGGAGTAAATTACAACACTCAATTTCATGCTGGCGACAAGTATGGGCCTGCCGGGGCTGCTGGCTATGAAAGGGATGGTTACGGCGATTTCACAGGGACCTCAATGGCCGCTCCACATGTGAGTGGAATTATCGCGCTCATGCGTTCCGTAAATCCGCTGTTAAGTCCGGAGGATAAAAATGGTGTTCCAGGCATCAAGACAATTTTGACCGATCCGGCGAATACCCAGGAGTGTTTAAAGCCCGATCCGGCAAATCCTCAGAAGTTTGTAAAAGACACCAAATGTGGGCGCGGCTTTCCGAATGCAGGGAAAGCAGTTAGAGCAGTGCTGGTGCAGGGGGCGCCTGCAAACGCCGATGTGAAAAATAGATTGACGCCTTTGTTCAGCTTCTATGCCGACGCGAACAATGGGAATGACCACTTTTATACGGTGGTTCCTCAAATGGCGGTCGCGGCGTTAACTACTTCCGAGGAAAATACTGATCAGGGAGGCCCGCCTGTTCGACGCGGAAGTCTATTGCCGCAGCCGAAAGTCGGCAATGTCGTTTATACGTCGATAGGTACTCCTACGCCGGACTACTCGTCGTTCCCTACTTTTTCGCCTTGCATTGGCCTATGCCCACCGACAAATCCGAAGGCGGTGGCTTCTGTTTTCGTGTCGCATGTCAATCCGATCGCTGGGGGAGGGGAGCTCGTGCCGTTGTATCGATATAGCTGGGCCTCCAGTAATTCAAATCATGTCAGTCATGTATATTCGACCGACAAGCAAGAGAATTGGACAAGTGCGGGCTATCAACTTGATGGTATCGAAGGATATATTTTTCCAAAAACACCAACCAGCCCGGCCGCCGGTGCAAAAAAACTCTGCCGCAAATACAACAGCAACGTGGACGACTATGTCCTATTCGTTGGCGACGGAGACGGTACGGATTGTTCGCGGACGAATTTACCCGAAGGTAGTGGCTACAATGGGCCGACTACTGCATCGGAAGCATATATAGGCTGGGTATTTCCAGTCGTTAAACCACAGCCGGTCTGCGCATCATCAATTTGGTGTACCGATAGTACGCCCCCTACGGTGACGCTCACGCAACCTTTGAATAACGCGACGGTAAGTGGCACGATCAAGGTGACGGCAACTGCGTCCGATAATGTGGCTGTGACCAGCGTTACCTTATTGCGAGACAATCAGGTCTTCGCCCTACTTACGACGCCACCCTATAGCGTGGAGCTGAACACCACAATTCTTGGGAATGGAATGCATTCGCTGCAAGCCAAGGCGAGCGACTCCGCAGGCAATGTCGGCAGTAGTAATGTCGTGAATATCAATGTCAATAATGTCCAGCCGACCACGACAGCACTTGAGACTTCAGGTAGTCCCAGTGTATTTGGCCAAACCGTGACGTTCACTGCTACCGTGTACGGAAATTCTCCGACCGGCTCCGTAACATTTAAGGATGGCGAGGTTGTGTTGTGTTTGTCGGCACCTGTATCAGGCAGTAAGGCATCATGTGAGACAAGCAGCCTTAACGTGGGTAGTCACGGCATTGTTGCTGCCTATTCGGGTGATTCGAACAATGGTGGCAGCACGTCGCCGGCGTTGACGCAGATCGTGAATAAGGTTTCGACAAGTACCCTGATTACCGCGCATACACCCAACCCCTCGATTGTTGGAACACCAATTTTGATAGGCGCGAGCGTTGCGGCTATGGCTCCGGGCGTTGGCGTGCCGGACGGCGAGATCCAAGTGAGCGATGGCACCGTAAATTGCAAGATCCCGCTTCCCTCGTCCACGTCCACCTGCAGTCTGACGCCGGGTAACACGGGGGTATTGACTTTGACGGCGACCTATAGCGGCAGTACCAGTTTCGCCACCAGCACGGTGAGTGTCAATCATCAGGTCAATCCAGCGATTCCACCGGATGCACCTACCATTGGCGTCGCCACTGCGGGTGCCGGCAGTGCCACTGTCGCCTTTACGCCAGGTTCAATCGGTAGCGGCACACTAAGCTATTACACGGCCAAGTGCGGCAGCATCGCCGCCACCGGAATCAGTTCGCCGATCGTTGTGAATGGGCTGATCGGCGGAAGCACCTATACCTGCATGGTGAGCACTACCACCAGTGCAGGCACGAGCGGTTGGTCGGCGGCCTCCAATTCAGTGACGCCGATGGCGCCACCGCCTGCTGCTTATCCGGTCGGTTTCAATATTCTTGAACTGATGCCGGACGAAGATTGATGAGAATTTAGTGTCTGTTTCAGCTACACGATTTTCAGAATGCGATTTTTAAAAAATATTTGATAACTAATGGGAGTGCAATATGCAATACAACAAATTTTCTCTGAGTGGTTTGACCGCCTTTGCGGTAGCTCAATTCTTTGCAAGCTCGGTGACCTACGCTCAAACGACACAGACATGGGTTTCCGGGTCAGGCGACGATGCGAGCGCGACTTGCAGTGTTGCTGCGCCTTGTAGAACATTTGCAGCCGCATTGGCAAAAACTGCGGCGGGAGGGGAGATCAGCATTGGCGGCATCGGTCAATTTGGAGCGGTAACAATCAACAAATCTGTCTCCATCAATGCGGTGGGAGCTTTGGGTAGCATTGTGGTTCCGGCCGGCCAAAATGGCATCACGATCGCCGCTGGGCCAACCGATGTCGTGATACTTCGGGGGCTGACGATGAACGGTGCGGGTGCTGGAGTAAACGGGATTCAATTCACCTCCGGTGGCCGGCTACATGTGGAAAACTGTACGATTTCCAATTTTACCAATGAAGGAATTTTGTTCCAGCCCACCGCGTCGAGCGCTCTCCAAGTCAACAATGTAAGCATTCGAAGCAATATTGGCGGGGCTGTTAATATTCAACCCACGGTTCCCGGCACTGCCGTGGCGTCACTGAATAATTTAAAAGCAGAAACCAATCTCCGTGGCGTTCGTGCTTACGATGGTTCAACAGTTGTTGTACGAAATAGTGTTGTGTCCAATAGCACCACAGGTACTGGCTTCAGCGGCGCCAGTGTTGCGGGCGGCATCGTAGATTTCACAATCGAGAATTCGGTTTCTTCAGGGAATCCAAGTGCGGGTGTCTCTTCTAATGGCGCAAATTCAACAATGCGGATATCCAATGTCACGGTGACGGGCAATGGTACGGGGTTGATGGCGGTAAACGGCGGAAAGATCCTTTCGTTTGGAAACAACCGAGTGAATGGAAATTTGAGTAATGGCGCACCAACAGCAACGGTGAGTCCGGCGCAGATGTAGCGTGAGAGCGGCATAGCCAAAAACGGTTATTTCGGCGACTGGCCCGGTGGGTGAGGCCCAAAGAAGTAGCTTCAACCGCCAAGCAATTTCATTGTGCCACCCGAGGTGATAGCAGTAGCGTAATCCTGCGCTGCTGCTATCACCTCAGTGTTATTGGGGCGAAATAAATTATTTCAGCAAGGACGGTAATCCCCCTATTTTTAAGCGCCGCTAAAAGTAGAGATTAGGTAGTCAAAGTCGATTTCTGCTTGGGCGTCTTGCAGCCAAGAGCCATGTGGGGCCGGTCGTGATTGTAGGTCCGTAGCCAACGACAGGCAGACCCGCTCGCAACCAGTATTCGGATTTCTATCCGTTGCGCTGCAAACCATTCCGTGACGTTAATAAAAACGCCTGGCGCCGAGATTGGCGGCGGCAACATGCAAAGTCCATCCCTGCGCCATGAGACGGCAAGCCGCATGCATCAGCACGCGTTGGAAATCCTGATTCTGGATGTCAACTTCGACAAATAGTTGGGCGACATAGGCATCGGTGCGATTAAGACGATGAATGCGTTAATTTTGTTTGCATGGTTTTATCGCCCGTACTTCCGCCGGGAGCGTGAACTCGGATTGAACGCGGGCCAGCCAGTGCTAGCTGGGTTCCGCCGTGGCGACATGGGGATTGGCGGGGCGTGGCGCGATGCACGGTATTGGGGGGCTGTGCTGACGTTGGCAGAGATTAATCCTCCTCGTGGGGCGTAAGAGTTTCTGTGCCCAGACCGTCGGCCCAAGTGCCCTCAAGTACGCCATTTTCTCGGGCGACATAGGTCACGAGGCCATGCTCCCACTTTACGTGAAACAGGTTTTCATCCAGTATGCCAATGCCGTAATATTTTTGATTTCCAATTTTCCAGACAATCTCATAGTAGTTGCTTTTTTGTTTAATGTGTACTTCGCCAACGTACAAGGTTCCATTCGGGTTTTTGCCGTGCACATAGTAATTGCCCGCTAGTTGCCCGTTCTTTTTTGTTTCGATGCTTTGGATTTGAGGCTGCGGTTTGTCGGAGTGCTTGAACATGCCGGCCTGATATATTGCGCCGATGAAGCCGGTCAAGGCGGTAATGACGGTGCCGGCCGCTGTTAAGATGCCCGGGAACGTATGCCAGAATCCAGGCCGCTTTCCATCCTCAGCCATAAATACACTTTCTGTTTAGGCCCTTGGTACTGAGCTCCGGCTCTTTTTTGAGCGCATCTTCTGGCGCTTCGGTAACGAGAATATCGTCGTCGCGGAAAGCTGCATCCTCCTCGCAACCCGTACGCGGCTCTCTTCTTGACTCTTTTCTTCAATGCTTGGGCAAACCACAGCGCTTTTTGTTTCAAGCGCCGGCGACGGGCTTTGATATTTTGTCGTGGTACGCACTACGAACGGCCTATCCTCTCGGGCGCCTGCCAGCAATAGGCAACGCGCTCACGGCCGGTCTGTGGATTCCTATCCGCCGTTCTCTGCAAAGCATTCCGTAA
Organism: uncultured Burkholderiales bacterium; assembly: GCA_966211965.1. Taxonomy (GTDB): domain Bacteria; phylum Pseudomonadota; class Gammaproteobacteria; order Burkholderiales; family Burkholderiaceae_D; genus CBIHON01. The sequence goes on from CBIHON010000003.1 coordinate 142,684, forward strand.
TGTTCATAGAAGCGCCGGATGCCAGATTGGCGACGGCAACATACGCATGCCGCCAATCACGGCGCATAGCGTCAAGAATAGAATGCTGGGCAAACGGCGCCATGTCCGGCCCACTGCCCTCGAATCCAGCAGTGCCACAAAACATTCTTTCCATGTTTTAAATCAAATTTCTGCGTCCATCGCTCTCTCCGCCAAAAGACAGAGTAGACGCCGATTCTCTCCCGCTTCCAACCAGCCTCATAACTGATGAAATTCAAGGAGTTTTAGTGCCACAGCCCTGTGTTGCCTGCAGAACCAGAGTCCATTGAGATCATTGAGGGGCTTGACGAATCCTTGCCTCCCTCCACGTTGGGATGCGTCCATTCTTTGGGCTGTACTGTCGCTTGCGATCACAGGAAATGGCGATGATTGTTGTGATTGGGTAGTGTGGGTGGTGAGATCTGCCTTTTCAAATACAGTGGCGATTTCCCATAGAGAAAATCAAACTAGGTAGTATTATGGTTCCGACTGGCAAAAATGGTAATACGATCGCCGCTGGGCCAACTGATGTTGTCATACTCAGGGGCTTGACCATCAATGGTTCGGGTGTTGGAAGCACCGGTATTCTCTTTACTTCGGGTGCGCAATTGCACGTGGAGAATTCTTCGATTTCAGGTTTTGCATCCGATGGCATTTATTTCAACCCAAGCACAGCCAGCAAATTCTTTGCAAATAATGTGAGCGTACGAAATGTCGGCAATGTTGCGGTACATATCGTCCCGAGCGGATCATCCGCTCCGGCATCAGCATACCTGAACAACGTGAAAATGGCGGGATATTCTCGTGGATTGCGTGCCGCGGACTGGTCCACGGTGACTGTCCGTAACAGTGTTGCATCAGATGGCACTATAAATGGCATTGTTGCAAACGGCACGACTATGGTAGACATCACTATTGAAAACTCGGTTGTTTCCGGAAATGTTGGGTATGGTCTCGTCGCCAACGGCCCGAACACGACGATCAGGATGTCGAACGTTACTGTGTCGAAAAATGGTACCGGAATTGGTGGGCTGACTGGTGGCGCAGTTCTCTCTTTCGGAAATAACCGGGTGAATGGAAATCAGGCGAACGGTATGCCAACGATGACAGTGAGCCCCGGACAAATTTGATCCTCCAATATAATTCGAGCGGCTTATTTCTGACTATGGTCAAGCGGCAGCGTTTGAATCGATAGCAATATCGGACTAATAGTTTGTTCATACGCCGCCTTCCCCCCATTGCATCTGTGATGCGATGGGGAATTGGAAATCGTCGTCTTTGCGCTATCGCTTGTTCTGATTACTTTATTTATCGTTCTACGCTTATTGAACGATCAGCCCTCGTTCAGTAAAGACTTCCTTTGCCGCAAACATCCCATTCAACGCCGCCGGAAATCCTGCATACACAGTCATCTGCATAATTACCTCAATAATCTCATCCTTCGTGCAGCCGACATTTAGTGCACCATGTAGATGGACTTTCAACTGCGGCACTGCATTGCCGAGTGCAGTAAGCGCGGCGATCACCGCGATCTTGCGAGACTTGAGATCGAGTCCGGGCCGTGAGCAAATATCGCCAAAGCCGAATTCGATGATGGAGCGGCCGAGGTTGGGAGCGATGTCCTTGAGACTTTCTATGACGCGCTTGCCTTGCCGATCGTCGATTTCTTCAAGCTTTGCGAGGCCGCGAGTGTAACGATCTTCCATGGGCATTCTCCTATGCGTATATCAGTTTGCGAAAGGATGGTCATGGAAACGCCGAAGCGGCAATAAATGCCGGCTCTTCATGCAGCCGCGTTATCTTGCTTGGCACCTCCGTCTGCCATGACCCTGACAGCATAGGTGTTGGAGCGCACTCCAAGTCAAGTGCTTCGCAAGGGATGTCTTGGTTAGCTACGTTTAGATGTCAGGCATTTAGATGTCAGGCACTGCCGTATGCACTGAACGACAGCACGACCTTCAAAATGTGATTACGCCGTGCGGATAGCAGCATCGACCTCTACCCTTGCCGCATTGGCGAGCTTCTCCAGATCTGCGCCCATACTCTGTAAGGCACGTACAGCCACACCATATCGGGCTGCGACGACCGCCATGATCACATGGGCGCCCAGCAGGGGGATGTCTGGCTCAGCCTTCTGTTGTTCGGCCAACCTCTGCATCAGTATTTGGCTTGAAGGTTGAGCCTTATAGATGCCTTGTCGGCTAGTGACAGGTAAAGCGGCGCTGTCGATGGAGGCGTGCGGCGGCGCTTCAATGCCGATGCTCCGCAACGCATCATCGTATTGTTGAGCAATTGCCTGGTGAAATCGGTTTGGGTCGAGCTGTATTTTCTCGAATGCTTTGCGGGCTGTACCGTCAGGGAGTTCCAAGGCGGATAGAAGGAAATGCTCTGCCCCAGGTTCTTTCTGGCCATCGGCGTTGGCATGTCTTTCGGCACCCAGGCACAGGGCTTTAATGGTACCCATATCGCGAATGCGTTTCTTTAGTGTGCTAAAAAACATGAAGGCTCCTACTTATGCGGATTTGTTCTCGGAAGGGAATTTGCCAAACGCTTATGCGCAGCTTGCTTGGATACGCCAAGAGCTTCTGCAATCTGCGCCCACGACCAGCCTTGCTCGAGTGCGGCGGCTACCGCGTTACGCTCCAGCTTGTCTGCCATCAAGCGGAGGGCAAGGACCGCGGCCAAGGCTTCCGCCGGATCATCGGACGAAGGGAGAGATTTCAGATTCAGCATGCGTCAATAATAGTTGACGCATGCGCATTCGTCAACATTGGTTGACGAATGACTGGAGTAGTGACGTAATGGAAAGGTTTTTTTGAAATCTCGATCCGGAAGAAAATGCAGGAGGATCTAAATCAAACCTCTTTCGATGAAAACTTCCTTCGCCGCAAATATGCCGTTCAAGGCTGCCGGAAAGCCGGCATATAGCGCTATCTGCATCATTACCTCGACGATTTCCTCTTTGGTGCAGCCGACGTTCAGGGCGCCGTGCACATGGACTTTGAGTTGAGGGGCGGCATTGCCGAGTGCGGTAAGCGCGGCGACGACCGCGATCTCGCGCGACTTGAGATCGAGCCCCGGCCGCGAATAAATATCGCCGAAGCCAAATTCGATGATATAGCGGCCAAGGTCGGGGGCGACGTCTTTCAGGCTTTCTATGACGCGTTCGCCTTGCTTGCCGTCGATTTCCTCGAGCTTTGCGAGGCCGCGAGCGTAACGATTTTCCATGATTGTTTCCTATGCGTTTGTCAGTTTCCGGAGGTTGGCCATGGAAGATTCGAAGCTGCGATGAACGGCGATTTTTTCTTGCTGCTGCTGCGCAACCTTTTATCGCGATCTCCTCTGCCATGAATCTGACAGCATAGATGTTGGAGCGTACTCTAAGTCAAGCACTCCGATGGGGCAATTGTGACAGGGCGTATTCAGAGGCTGCCGTACGCGCTGAACGGCAGCACGATATTGGGACGATATGCTGGTCGTCGCGGATTCGAACATCCACTCCGTGAATGGACCCGGCGTATACGATGTCGTCAAGATTGACCAATGTGCCGTCGTTGTTTCAAAGGGTTCCGGCGATCATAGCCTGTTTCGATGTGACGGAGGGTGCGAGAACCCGAGGTTCACTCGGGTGCATCTTTTCGAAGACGTCGAAAATTAGAGAGCGTCTTGACTACTTCAGTCCCCTTGAGATTGAAGAGTGCTCGGGAGCCGGTAGGCCAAAGGACCAGGTTGTCAGGCCCATTCGGGACGAAGAACAAGTAATCGAAGCCGGCCAACAGGCCGAGGCTGCAATTCCCAGGGCCGAACACGAAGTCTTTAACCTTATTGTCTGCAGGTGGCTTGCCCTTGAGGACCTCAATCACGCAGAAATCGGCTTCAACCGCCGCAATGGATTCCTTGCTGTCGGTTGGCTGAAAAGATTTTTCTTCTGTTCGGTAGACATGTGCGACGAATACCGAGTTTGCCTTTGCAAACAGTTGTTCGTCAGTGGGCTTTTCACCGGTTATTGAGCATGCGATCGCGCCGGTCGAAACGAATGGCAATGCTATAAATGTGAGGGAAAGTAAGATGTGGCCCTGTACGAACGAAGCCCGAGTTTTAGCTTCCATAGTGCTTCCATATTCCAGTAGCTCGTTATATGCTTCTTCTTGCTCAATGCGCGCCACCTCTCGTGTTTCACCCGATCCAACGTTCGAGTTAGGCGACGTTTGCCCCATGCATGGCGTTCTGTGCGGAGTACGCACCGAGTCGCCGCTCGGGTTCGTGCCGGTGTAGAAATTTCGTCAAGGAGTCAGGAGGAGAGGCGAGACCCTTATCTTCGAGTATTTGACCGACGCTTCCACGGTGATAGCCGCCATGTGTAATGACGTGCAGCAATATCTCTTCGCAAGACATTGCGCCTCTGTCTCCGTCGACGAATGTGAAGTGCAGGTGCTGTTTCAAGCGTTCAGCGCTGATGCTGGATGCAAGCTGAAGATACCAGTCATCTGTGGCACGGACGATCTCGCGTAACTCCGGCAAGCTTGGAGTCTGTTCAGAGTTTGTTGCCTTGAAGTGCTGCGTGGCGGTACCTGTCAAATGGTTCTGAAATATTCGATCCACGACGTTGACGTGATCGAGTATATGAAGCATGGCATGGAACTCTCTGGGATGTTGCTTCGCATCGAACTTTTCGAGAGCAGCATGGAGTTCCGTGTTAGCCCAGGCTTTGTATTTAAACAGTGAAACGAGAATGCTGTTCATGGCGACCAGATTTCCTGGTGGTTGCAATTGTTGGAACAAGGATAACTGTGAGCCAGTCAGGAATGCTTGGCTGCGTCTTCATGCAACAAACTCCACGGCCAGATCCGGAAGTGCAATGCCTTGTACCTTCGAATGCCATGACTCACCTGGCCGAATAGCCTTGGCTGTCGTGACCGTGCCGGTTGTCACGATTTCATCGGCTTGTATCGGCAAGGACTTTGACTGTTTTGAGAGAACCGCGATCAGGTGCGCCAAAGCATTCAGCGGATTTCCTAGTACGTTGGAACCGCGGCCGCCTTCTATCAGTTTTCCATCGCATGAAAGTTCGAGGGAAAACGACTGGAGCACGGTCACCGGATCTGGAGCCAACTGGTCGATGTCTACCGGTTCGCCCACCAGAAGAGTTCCATGCAGCGCGCAATTGGCGACGGCATCGGCAGGTTGGAATTTCCAGCCTGGATAATGACAGTGAACTATCTCAAAGGCATGTGCGACCCAGTCGATGCATCCGACCAAGGTTTCGACGTCAGCTCCAATGGGCGGCGCAGAGCGGAAGTGAAAAACAATCTCGGGTTCGATCATGGGGGCGGCGAACTGTCCGAGGCTGCAGCTCCCTGTGTTCTTCGCCAAGTACGTGACCGTATGGTTGTACATATAAGCCCAGATCGGTTCCCGGACCCCGTAGACATCCCACATGGCAGAATTCGTGAAACCGATTTTCCGGCCTGCGGGCCTAGCCCCCGTGGACACCCGATCGTCATGGATGAGTTGAGCTACGGCATACGCGGAGTGCAGATCGAACTCCGGAATACGCGACGTAAACGTTTCAATCTGCTGCACCTCAAGTTGTGCGGTTTGTATTTGTGAGGCGATATCTTGAAGTCTTGACGCGGTAAGCATTGTTCTTCCTTTGCGTTAATCGGATTGCGGAGGGTTCGTCATGGAGGATTCGAGAGCACGATAATATCCGACCTTGTCCTGCAAAATCACGAGGCAGGCTTGCAGCTCATCGATGCGGGCACGCACAGAATCGGTGTGTGCTTCGAGCAGGGCTCGCCGCTCGGGAATGCTGCTGTCGCCGGCGCGGCGGTATGCGGCAAACTCCAGCATGCGGCTGATCGGCATGCCGGTGGTGCGCAGCCGTGTGATGAACGCGAGCCAATCGACATCCTGCGTCGAATAGCGGCGATGTCCGTCAGCGCCGCGGCCGACCGCTTGCATCAGGCCGATGCGTTCGTAATAGCGAAGTGTATGCGGGCTCAACCCGCATAGCTGCGCCATCTTGCTTATCGTGATTTCACCCGCCATGGCACTGAGAGCTCAGGAGTTGGAGTGGATTCTAAGTCAAGTCGTATTGTGCCGTGGCCGAAAAAAAGGAGAGATGCCTTCCGACGTCGCGGCTGCGAGACCGCGGAGTGCAGGATCGGCGCACTCGGCATTTTCGGCCCGTGCGATTGCCGCGAAAAACTATTGGCGCACGCAATCCACAAAATACCCGCGCTTGCCGTCGACTTCCCTGGTCACGAGGCCATGCACGTCGGTTTCGAAGCCTGGGAATTTCTCATTGAAGTCGCGCGCGAACTTGAGGTAGTCGACAATGGTCTTGTTGAAACGCTCGCCCGGAATCAGCAGCGGGATGCCAGGCGGGTAGGGCGTCAGCAGGATGGAGGTGACGCGGCCTTCCAGCTCGTCGATCGAGACGCGTTCGATTTCACGGTGAGCCATCTTGGCGAATGCATCCGACGGTTTCATCGCCGGCTGCATGTCGGACAGGTACATCTCCGTGGTCAAACGCGCCACGTCGTAGGCCTTGTAGAAATCGTGGATCTGCTGGCACAGGTCGCGCAGACCGATGCGCTCGTAGCGCGGGTTGGCACCGGTGAATTCGGGCAGGATGCGCCACATCGGCTGGTTCTTGTCGTAGTCGTCCTTGAACTGCTGCAGCGCGGTCAAGAGCGTGTTCCAGCGGCCCTTGGTGATGCCGATGGTAAACATGATGAAGAACGAATACAGTCCGCATTTTTCAATGATGACGCCGTGCTCGGCCAGGTATTTTGTGACGATCGAGGCCGGGATGCCGGTCTCGCTGAACTTGCCGTCGATCGACAGGCCCGGGGTGATCAGCGTGGCCTTGATCGGGTCGAGCATGTTGAAGCCGGCCGCGAGCTTGCCGAATCCGTGCCAGTCGTCCTCGGCGCGGATCATCCAATCTTCGCGCGAGCCAATGCCGTCCTCGGCGAACGTGTCCGGTCCCCACACCTGGAACCACCAGTCCTGGCCCCACTCCTGGTCGATCTTGCGCATCGCACGGCGGAAGTCGAGCGCTTCCAGGATGCTTTCTTCCACCAGTGCGGTGCCGCCCGGCGCTTCCATCATTGCGGCGGCGACGTCGCAGGAGGCGATGATCGAGTACTGCGGCGAGGTCGAGGTGTGCATCAGGTAGGCTTCGTTGAACGCGTCCTGGTCGAGCTTGACGGTCTCCGATTCGCGCACCAGGATCTGCGAGGCCTGCGACAGGCCTGCCAGCAATTTGTGCGTCGATTGTGTTGAAAAGATCATCGACTCCTTGGCGCGCGGGCGATCCTTGCCGATTGCGTGCATGTCCTTGTAAAAATCATGGAAAGTTGCATGCGGCAGCCAGGCTTCGTCGAAGTGCAGGGTGTCGATTTTGCCGTCCAGCATTTGCTTGAGCGTCTCGACGTTGTAGACCACGCCGTCGTAGGTCGACTGCGTGATGGTCAGAATGCGCGGTTTCTTGTTGATGGCTTCGCGTGCGAACGGGTTGGCTTCGATTTTTTTCTGGATGTTTTCGATCGTGAATTCTTCCAGGGGGATCGGGCCGATGATGCCGAGGTGATTGCGGGTCGGCATCAGGAAGACGGGAATCGCGCCGCACATGATGATCGAGTGCAGGATCGATTTGTGGCAGTTGCGGTCGACCACCACGATGTCGCCGGGCGCCACCGTCGAATGCCAGACCATCTTGTTCGAGGTCGATGTGCCGTTGGTGACGAAATAGCAATGGTCGGCGTTGAAGATGCGCGCGGCATTGCGTTCCGATGCGGCGACCGGGCCGGTGTGGTCGAGCAGTTGTCCGAGTTCTTCCACCGCGTTGCAGACGTCGGCGCGCAGCATGTTTTCGCCGAAGAACTGGTGGAACATCTGGCCGATCGGCGATTTCAGGAAGGCCACGCCGCCCGAGTGACCGGGGCAGTGCCAGGAATACGAACCGTCGTTGGCGTAATGCACCAGCGCGCGGAAGAAGGGCGGCGACAGGCCGTCGAGATAGGACTTGGCTTCGCGGATGATGTGGCGCGCGACAAACTCGGGCGTGTCCTCGAACATGTGGATGAAGCCGTGCAGTTCGCGCAGGATGTCATTCGGGATATGGCGCGAGGTGCGGGTTTCGCCGTACAGGTAGATCGGGATGTCGGCGTTCTTGTAGCGGATTTCCTCGACGAAGGCGCGCAGCGATTTGAGCGCATGATCGGTTTCTTCGAGCGAGCCGGCGCCGAATTCCTCGTCGTCGATCGACAGGATGAAAGCCGAGGCGCGCGATTGCTGCTGCGCGAATTGCGACAGGTCGCCGTAGCTTGTTACGCCCAGAACTTCCATGCCTTCTTTTTCCATGGCGTCGGCCAGCGCGCGGATGCCCAGGCCGGAGGTATTTTCAGAGCGGAAGTCTTCGTCGATGATGACGATGGGGAAGCGGAATTTCATGGTGGTCTCCAGATGGAACGATTACAAGGGAGACGCCTGGGCGGGGTAGCTTGCGCGCCGAAAAAATTGAGAAACGGATTTTCGCAGAAATGGGGGGCGCTGTGCGAAAAAATGGGCTAAAAACGGCTGTTGCGAGAAAAATTCATGGAATCGTCACAAAGAAGCAGGCGTCGACGCAAATCAAATGGACGATGCGCTAAATTCCTTGCGGCCTGCTAACCCTCTCCCTGCAAGGGGGAGGGAGCGGTCGCCGTTACTTGATACTTTGCTGTCGCTTGAATCTGTGCAGAGCCATATAGCGCCGGTATTAAATATGCATCTGCGCCAACACCGCCAACGCCAAGCCGATACCGGCCACACCATAGGCCGCATACTGCATCCACTTTTTACGCGTCAATAAGGTAATCGCAGCCAGCGAAATCGCAATCTGCTCGGCCGTCATCGCCTGCGCCCAGCGATGATGCTGATGCAGGACCTCCTCCGATTTCTTGTTCCACTCGGCAGAAGCTGCTTCCAGCTTTTCCGCATCCTTCTTGATGCCTTCCTTCTCACCCTTGTAGCGGGCCACTTCCGCCTTGTATTTTTCCACATCGACGCCCGGCAGCGTCATCGCCAGTTCGGCCAGATTTTGCTTGTTGGATTTGGCCTGGTAGTAGTTCCACTGATTGGACGCTTCGGTTTTTTTGATGGCGGCATTGTTCTTGAACAGCGCCGCATTGTTTTGGGTATTGCCGGCTTCGTAGCCGAACAGCGCGCCGATCGTGGCGAGGATGGCGGTCATCACCGCGATTTTGCTGGAGAAGTCGTCGCCGCCGTGGGCGGCATGTTCTACTTCATGGTCGTGCGGGCCGTGCACATGGAAACCGTGTCCTGACATAGGGTTGTTCTCCGTGAGGTTGGGGGACAAAAAATTAGCGATTCCGCTCGTAAGTCACGAACGCGAAATCGCATTCATGCTCTGCGGAATGATACCTGTGGCGGGCGGTTTCTTGCCATTCCTGGGGGGCGATTTCCGGAAAAAAAGTATCGCATCCGAAGGCCTTGCCGATTTCGGTGATGATCAGGCGTTCAGTGCGCGGCAGCGCCTCGGCGTAGATTTGCGCCCCGCCTATGATGAAGGCTTCTTCGTCACCCACCAGATCGGCGGCGGCATCGACGGAGTCGACCACCTCGACGCCCTCGCGGCGCCATTCTCGGTTGCGGGTAATGACGATGTTGCGCCGGTTGGGCAGCGGGCGCCCGATCGAGTCGAAGGTCTTGCGCCCCATGATGACCGGGTGGCCGGAAGTGGTGCGTTTGAAATGCGCCATGTCCTCCGGCAGGCGCCAGGGCAGCGTGTTGTTGATGCCGATGCCGCGCTCGATATCGGTGGCGACGATGATGGTGAAATGGGTCATTGCGTTTGGAGATGGGGTTGACGTCCGGCCATTCTACAGCGCCCCCCGCAATTGCATCACTTATTCCTATGCGGTGTCCCAGGATGGGTGCAACCCATCACATCTACGGTCGATCAGGATGGTTGCACCCATCCTGGGACCACAACGGGCTCTCGTCTTCGGCTCAAGTTTCATGGACATACGTGCCCGGTGCGGCGCATAGGGCTGGATAGGCTGTGCTCCCTATTGCCGGCGGCGTTTGGAGCGGGCCGCAGCGCTCGTGCAGCCACTGGTCCCAATCGCCCCACCATGAGCCCGCCATCTTCGTCTGCGCCGCGCGCCAGCTCTTGCCCTCGGTGGCGCCGCTGGCGTTGCCGACCCAGTATTCGCGCTTGGAGCGTTGGGAAGGCGGATTGACGATGCCGAGAATGTGGCCGGAGGTCGACAGTACGTAGCGCACCGGGCCGCGCACCAGGCCGGCGGTCTTGAAGGTGCCGCGCCAGGGCGTGATGTGATCCTCGGCCGCGCCGACCGCGTACAGCGGTTGGGTCACGCGCGAAAAATCGATCGGATAGCTGTTCAGCACCAGCGCGTCCTTCAGCGGCAATTTGTTTTCGCGGTAAAAATTGCGCAGGCAGAAGCGATGCATGGCGCGCGGCAGGCGGGTGCTGTCGCTGTTCCAGAACAGGACATCGAAGGGCGGCGGGGTTTCGCCATACAGGTATTTGTGCACCACGTAATGCCAGATCAGGCTGTTGGGCCGCAGCATGCGGAAGCTCCAGCTGATCTGGCTCTTGTCCAGGTAGCCTTGCTTGTCCATTAGCGTATCGATCATGGCAAAGCTTTCCGGGTTGATGAAGGTATCGATCTCGCCGGGCCGCGAGAAATCGACCAGGGAGGCCAGCAGGGTCCAGTGCGCTACCGGCACTTGCGCCGCATCTTCGTATTTCCGGTTCAGCCAGGCCATCAGCGTAGCCAGCGCGGTGCCGCCGATGCAATAGCCGACCGCATGCACTTGCGGCGCTTGGCACACGGCGCGCGCCACGTCGATGGCGGCCAGCACGCCTTTTTGCAGATAGGTTTCGAATCCGGTGTCGGCCATCGCTGCGGTCGGGTTTTTCCAACTGACGATGAAGACGCTGAAGCCCTGGGACAGCAGGTGGCGTACAAGGCTTTTTTCCCGGTTGAGGTCGAGTACGTAGAACTTATTGATCCAGGGCGGGACCAGCAGGATCGGAACCGCATGGACTTTTTCAGCCAGCGGATGGTACTGGATCACCTCGATCAACTCGTTGCGGAACACTACCGTGCCGGGTGTGGGCGCCAGATTTTTTCCGACGGCGAAAGGCCTCTTGTCGACCATCTGCAAATCGTTTGCCTTCAGGTCGGCCAGCATGTTTTCGACGCCCTTGAACAGGGTGGCGCCATGGCTTTGCCAAGCCTTTTGCATTGCCGCCGGGTTGCTGAACAAGAAATTGCTCGGGGCCAGCGCGTTGAACCATTGCCTGACCCAGAACGCGCCTTTGCGGCTTTCCTCTTTCGACGCGCCGGGCGTGTCGTAGACCACGCGCTCCAGCCAGCGGGTCTGGAGCAGATAATGCTGGACCAGCAGGCAATGGAAGGGATTTCTCAGCCATGCCGGATCGGCGAAGCGTTCGTCTTCGTCCGCCACCGCCACCGCCGGGGGCGGATTGCCGCCGGCCATGGTCAGGAGAGCGTTCAGATTCAGCAGCCACATGTCGAGCGCGAGCTTTCGTTGCTCCGCTTTCAGTTCTGCCGGATGGCTCAGCCAGCTTTGCTGCAGCTTGAGAAAGGTAGTGCCGATGCCGAACGGGTCAAAATTCATGTCAGGCCCCAGGTAGGTTGATCAGGCGAATTGCCTTGATCTTATACCAATCCTCTTAAAAAAACGTGACAGTTAAATCGCGTCTTTTCCGTCTGGCTGTGTTGTTCGTCGTTGCATGGCTTGCCATGCCATGCGGCCTCTTCTTGCCGTGCCGGACGAAAAAACCATCTGTCTTCCTGTCACGTTTTTTTTTAGGGGATTGGCATTACCTGCGTTGCCAGCGTCGCGATATGCTTCAGATTAACTTTTATACCGCGACCGGCGCCTTGATATGCGGCTGTGCTTCGTAACCGGTAATTTCGAAATCCTCGAAGCGGTAATCGAAAATCGACGCCGGCTTGCGCTTGATGAGCAGCGCCGGCAGCTTGCCGGGCGTGCGCGACAACTGTTCCCGCACCTGCTCCATATGGTTCGAATACAGGTGGCAGTCGCCGCCGGTCCATACGAAATCGCCCACCTCCAGATCGGCCTGCTGCGCCATCATATGCGTCAACAAAGCATAGGAGGCGATATTGAAGGGCACACCGAGGAAGATGTCCGCGCTGCGTTGGTACAGCTGGCAGGAGAGCTTGCCGTCGGCGACATAGAACTGGAAGAGGGCATGGCAGGGCGGCAGCTTCATCTGCGGGATGTCGGCCACGTTCCAGGCTGACACGATCATGCGGCGCGAATCGGGGTTGTTCTTGATCTGGTCCAGCACCTGGGTGATCTGGTCGATGTGCTCGCCGTTAGGGGCCGGCCAGGAACGCCATTGATAACCGTAGATCGGCCCCAGGTTGCCCTCGGGGTCGGCCCATTCGTCCCAGATCGAGACGCCGTTGTCTTTTAAGTATTTGATGTTGGTTGAACCATTCAGGAACCAGATCAATTCGTGAATGATGGATTTCAGGTGCAGCTTCTTGGTGGTCAGCAGCGGGAAGCCTTGCTGCAGATCGAAGCGCATCTGGTAGCCGAACACCGAGCGCGTGCCGGTGCCGGTGCGATCGGTTTTTTCGGTGCCATGTTGTTGGACATGGCGCATGAAGTCGAGGTATTGGCGCATGAGGGTGGTCCTTGAATTCCGCTATTTTACCGCGTGCGGGAAGGCAGGTTCACCCCGAGGAGTCGCCAAGCAAGTTGGCCAAATTTTGGGCCAAAGATGCCGGCGGCTCCTTGCTTTGTCAAATAAGCTTTGACCGTTCGATCTTGGCGATGAGGGCCGCAGAAGGCGCGTCAATGACTTCAAGGGCGACGCCGGCACCGATGTTTTCCGGGGCGTGCATCGGTCACAGCCCCGCAAGGATGGCGGCGGTACTGACCACGCTGGCAAACGAACCGTCCAGCGCCGACATGTAGGCGCTCTGCACCTGCGCCGCCGGCACGATATGTTCGCCGAAGGCCAATGCCCTGGTGGCGCAGGCATCGTGCGCGAGCTGGCAGGTGAATTCGAGATCGCAGGCCGCGCGCGTGGTGGTGTCGATGCACATATGCGTCATCATGCCGGCGATGACCAGATGGTTGATCTCGTTTTGTTTCAGGTAATCGAGCAAGGTGGTCTTCCTGAAGCTGTTTGGAAAATTCTTTTGCAGCACGGTCTCGCCCGCCAGCGGCGCCACGCTCGGATGAATCTCCGCACCCGCGGTGTCCGGCAGGAAGAAAGTCGCGCCGGGCCGGACCGCGATGTGCTGAATATGCACGATCGGCAGATGCTTTTCGCGGAAGGCCGAGAGCAGGGCGGCAGCGTTGGCGGCGGCTTCGAAACTGCCTTCCAACTCCATCTTCCCGCCGGGGAAATAGTCGTTTTGGATATCGATGATGATCAGTGCTTGTTTCATTTTTTTCCTCGTGAGTTTGGTTGACTGAATAAAAAAGTGACGGATCGATTCCGCACAGGGCGTGTTTATCCCGCGCCATGTTCCTGACGGATGATTTGTTGTGTTGCCGGAGAGAGCGGGGCGCTTCGGAGCCCCGATTGTTATGTGACCTGCGGGGCGCGCTTCCTTGCAAAGGCCGGATACAGTTCGCTGACCATCATCGCCAGCACCACCAGCGCACCGCCTGCCGCGCCGCGCCAGCCCAGCGATTCATGCAGCCAGAGATAACCGAACAGGGCCGCGAACACCGGTTCCATCGCATAGATCACGGCAGCTTTGTCGGCCGCTACCTCGCGCTGCGCCAGGGTTTGCAGAAACAGCATGCCGGCGCTGGCGACCACCCCCAGGAACAGCAGGGTCATGAAATGCGGCGCCATGCGTGCCGGCAGCGTCGCCAGGGTGCCGCCGTGCGCCCCTTGCAGCAGCACGCCCAGCCCCGCGAAAACCGCCATCAGGCTGATTTGTGTGGCCGCCAGGTGCTTGGCGTCATGCCTTCCGGAGCGTTGCGACAGCACGATCACATACAAGGCATAGGCCAGTGCGCAGACCAGCGTCACGCTATCGCCGATCAGATTGCCGCCGCCTTCCCACGACATCAAGCCGATGCCGAAGCAGGCCAGCGCCGCGGCGAACAACGCCAGCCAGGACAGACGGCTGCCGAACAGGCAGCCGAGAAACGGCACCATCAGCACGTTCAGGCTGGTGAGAAAGGCACTGCGGTTGGATGAGATATATTCCAGGCCATAGGCCTGCGTCACATACGAGGCCAGGCCCAACCCGCCCAGAATCGCGCCGTCCAGCCAGGTGCGGCGTGAGGCCTTGAGCATGAAAGGAAGCATGCAGAGCGCCGCCAGCACGAAGCGGCAGGCCGAAATCTCCAAGCCGTTCAGGGATCCGGCCATCGACTTCAGCAGGGGAAAGGTCGTCCCCCACACCAGCGTCACCACCAACAGCATCAGCACATTGAAACTCACGGCAGCTCCTTCCAATTTATTCGGCATCTTTTCGATGTTCGCATCTTAAAGCTTGCATGCCGTGAAGCAAAACGATATGTTTTTGTTTCTCTTGCAAATTAAATTCATAACCGCACATGGCCGACCTTCAGCGACTTCCCAACCTCGCAGCGCTGCGCGCGTTCGAGGCGGCGGCGCGCCACGAGAATTTTTCCCTGGCCGCGAAAGAACTGCATCTCACCAGCAGCGCGGTCAGCCACCAGGTGCGCGGTCTGGAGGAAGAGGTCGGCGTGGCCTTGTTCCTGCGGCACGGCAAGCGCATCGCGGTCACGCCCGACGGTCGGCGTTTTGCCGCCACCTTGCGCAAGTTGATGAGCGAGATCGCCGACGCCACCGAAGCCTTGAAGCAGAGCGGCCGTCAGCAGCGGCTGACCGTCAGCACCACGCCTTCGTTTGCCGCGCGCTGGCTGTCGCCGCGCCTGGGCCGGTTCATCGAACGCCATCCCAACCTGGAGGTGATGCTGCAATCGAGCTTGGCGTTGACGGATTTCGCACTGGAGTCGACCGACGTCGGCATCCGCGTCGGCAACGGTCCTTATCCCGGCCTGGCGGTGGAAAAGCTGATGGACGATTACTATTATCCGGTGGTCAGCCCGCGCTTCAACGGCGGACGGCTGCCGCGTTCGCTGCAGGAACTGGCCGAGAGCACCTTGTTGCGCTGCCAGCTCGAGCCGTGGTCGCCGTGGTTTCAAAGCGCTCGGCTGGACCGGGGCGAGCCGAGCAGCCGGCTGGTGTTCCAGGATTCGTCGATGCTGGTGCGTGCTGCGATCGAGGGTCACGGCATCGCGCTGGGCCGGCATGTGCTGGTTGCGCCGGAACTGGCCTCGGGCGAATTGGTGCGCCTGTTCGACGTGGCGCTGAAGTGCCCGTTTTCCTACTACCTGGTCTGCTTGCCGGAGTCGTTGCAGAAGCCGCAGGTGCGGGCTTTCAGGGAGTGGATGATCGAGGAGGTGGGGCGGCTGGCGATGCCTGCAGGGTGAGGCCGGATACAAATGCTATGCTTGCAGGCGCATCTTCTACCCGATGCGACAGCTTAAATCTGCAATTTCCCTGACATGAATCGTTTCGCTCCAATCCTGTTTTTCTTTTCTATCTTGTTGCCGGCTTTAAGCGGATGCTCACGTGAGCAGGTGAGCGCTCCCTCTTCATCCACCAACCCCAGCGCTTCAACCGACCTGTCATCAGGCGGCACCTCCAAATTGGCCACGCAAAGCGAGCCTCTCGCTTCGTTGATGGCGGCTGTATTTGGAAAGAATTATCGCGCTGCCAGTAATGACGCGCTGGCAGATTTGCCCGATCCGGATGATCGCAAGACGATAAATTCTTATGTGCTCAGTCCCGTTGCGGCGACCGTTCTGGCAAACGGCGAGACTATCCTTGTCGCTAACGCGGAAGTCGCCGGCGATGACGGTCGCCCGACGTCCGGGCATGCGTCTCCCGGCCTTCTGAACGTCTATGTTCTGAGCAAGGACGGTGGGCGATGGAAGGTGTTGCGTCGCCATGAAAACATTGCAGCCCTTGGATCATCCGGCCAGATCGGCGAAGTCGTGTGGACGACGCTTGCGCCGGGAAAGCCAGGCCTGGGGATATTGCATGGAGGGACATGGCAGGGCGCCACGATTACTTTGCTGTCGCTTTTCGATGTCGGTTCGGACGACCTGCGCAACCTGACCGGCGAGTCAATCAAGATTCATTCTGATAACGATGGTGCCTGCGCCCCTGAGTCCGACGAGTGCTGGCATGTCGACGGCAAGTGGCGCTTCGTTGCCGGCAAACCTGATGCGCAGTATGACGATCTGCTGGTTGAATTCTCTGGCGAGAAATCTCAACGGCCTGGAGATGGGCAAACGGCGCCAGAAAGTAAACCTGTATCGACGACAGTCCATTCGACCGCACGCTACGCCTTCGATGGAAAACGCTACCGGCTGACAAGCGGTGCGAACATCGTCCCTGAATTTTGACAAGGTCCGAAAGCGGACGATCGATTCGAATGGGTGCGACCTGATTGTGATGTGGACAATAAGAATGTGTGTTTTTGCAGGCTGGGTGAAACCCATCATGTGTACGATTGATCGGTTGATCACGACGGGTTGCACCCATCCTGCGATTTACCCAGCTCTTGGGAGATACATCAAATTCAAGCCGCATCCGTTCGAATTGTTGTGCCGATAGTCGATATAGCTGCGCCGGCATAAATTTTTACTCCGGAGAGAAGATAGACTCACAATGAAATATCGCGCGGCATTTTTCATCTTGGTTTTGCTTTTTGCCTTCGCACAGGCCGAGCCCAGGCAATCAAGCGGTGCCGTTGCGACGGTCGTTCATCTCTATCGGGAGTTCGCCTGGACTGCGGTGATCGCGGAGCCTGAAGACAACGGTGCTTTCGGGGATCGGCCCCGTGCAGTTCTCGGGAAATATTTTTCGCCCGGATTGATCGAATTGCTCAAGAAAGACCGATTGTGCACAAGCAGAACCAAGGAAATTTGCGGCCTGGATTTCGATCCGATTTGGGCTTCCCAGGATCCCGCTGCGACAGAGATGAAGATTACTGAAGATTACAGCAGGGCTCACGCCGCAGATTGTCAAAGTGACTTACGTTTATCCAAGCAATTCGGAACAGGTCTCCATGACATACCGCCTCGTGCGAACAGGCCGTAAATGGCTGGTCGATGATATTGAGTATTCAAGCGGCAATAGCCTGCGCCGGATATTGAGCAATTCGCGTTGAGCGTTCGTTCCGTTAATGGATAACTGCGGGGTCATCGCAGTCGCGTCCGGCTTGCAGCCGGGCCGCTGCTAAAATCCGGATTCACCTCGTGAGGAGATTTGAATGAATGTCACTGGCGCCTGTCATTGCGGAGCAATCCGATTCAACGCAAGCATTGATCCCGGCAAGGTCATGATTTGTCACTGCATGGACTGCCAAGTCCTCACAGGTACGGCTTACCGTACCGTCGTTCCCGCCGCCATGGAGTCGTTCCAACTGCAGGGCGAACCGAAGAAGTACATACGTACAGGCGAGAGAGGGGCAAAGCGGGTACAAGCTTTCTGTCCGGAATGCGGCACGCCGGTCTTCGCAATGGCCGTGGAGAACCCGACACTGGTCAGTATTCGGGTAGGGGTGTTGGACCAACGCCGAGAACTCAAGCCCTCATTGCAGATATGGAAGCGGTCTGCCTTGCCGTGGGTCGAGGCGGTCTCGGATATCCATGGATGCGAGCGCCAGGAGGCTTTTGACCCGCAATAACGTAGGGGACACGGTTTTTTATGCCCACGCAGTCTAAGACGAAATTCGCGGCAGCCTCACGCTTTGGCACGATCAGCTTCGTACCAGCTCTTTGCTTTGCCAATCTGTTGCTGCAAGGGCACGACCAAGGATAATGGCAGCATGGCCCGGCGATCCTTTCCTCCGTTGCCGGACAGGATTGTAACCTGATCAAGGAGCCTGGGCGGCTTGGAAACCGGGGTTGCCAATGCTATCCATGCTATGAGCGGAGGAGTGATGTCTTTCACGGCTATTTGGCACTGTGCGAAAACAAAGTATCCGGTGGGAGCGGCGATACCGGTTCACTACTCACCCGGCAACCCTCAAGAGTCAGTTTTGCAACCCGGGTTGAGCTTTGCTCATTTCTCCGGCCTCGTCGCTGCTGCAGTCTTGTTGATCTCGGCCTGGAACCAACTGGCCGCCGGTCTGGCCATGTAAAGCATGTGACGCCTAGAGCATTTTTAGCCTGACCGTACGGGCCAATCTCAGGCCTCCGGTGCTCGGCGTACGCCCGTACGCGTCCGCTCCTCGGCCTGACCTTGACTCCGCGCGGTCAGGCTAAAAATGCTCTAACCCTTCCATCGAGAGTCGGTTACCCGGCAAGCCGCCCCCTTACCCCTGTCCAAACTGCAACGCCGCCAAACTCGCATACAACCCCCCTCGCGCCACCAGCGAAGAATGCGTTCCCGTCTCCACGATCCGCCCATGCTCCATCACGATGATCCGGTCCGCCCGCTGCACCGTCGCCAGCCGATGCGCAATCACCAGCGTGGTGCGCCCGGCCATCGCTGCTTCCAGCGCGCTTTGCACCAGCCGTTCCGACTCCGCATCGAGTGCGCTGGTGGCTTCGTCCAGCAATAGCAGCGGCGGATTTTTCAACAGTGCGCGGGCGATTGCGATGCGCTGGCGCTGGCCGCCGGACAGGCGCACGCCGCGCTCGCCCAGGAAGGATCGATAGCCCTCAGGCAGTCTTTCAATGAACTCATGCGCCGCCGCCAGTTTGGCAGCGGCGATGACTTCGGCATCGCTCGCGCCGGCGCGGCCGTAGCGGATGTTTTCCATCGCGTTGGCGGAAAAGATGACGGTGTCCTGCGGCACGATGCCGATCGCATCGCGCAGCGTGTGCAGGTCGAGCTGCTTGATATCGACGCCATCGAGCGTGATACTGCCTTGTTGCGGGTCGTAGAAGCGCAGCAGCAACTGGAATAGCGTGGTCTTGCCGGCGCCGGACGGGCCGACCACGGCGATTGTTTCGCCGGCCGGGATGTCGATCGAGATGTGCGCCAATGCGCTGGTGTCGGGGCGCGATGAGTAGCGGAAACTGATGTCCTTCAATGCCAGCGCCGCGCCGTTGGCGGTGCGTGCCGGCAGCGGCAGCGGGTTGGCAGGGGACTGGATGGGTGAGCGCACCGCGAGTAATTCCAGCAGGCGCTCGGTGGCGCCGGCTGCTCTTTGCGCATCGCCAAGCACTTCCGACAAGGCGCCGATCGAGCCGGCCACGATCGATGCGTAGAGGATGAATTGTCCCAGCTCGCCGCCGGTCATGTCGCCCCGGATCACCGCATGCGCGCCCAGCCACAGCACGAACACGATCGCGCCGAATACCAGCAGGATCGCCGCTACCGTCAGCAATGAGCGGGCACGGATGCGTTGCATCGCGGTCTTGAAGGCGCGTTCGACCGAGGCGCCGAAGCGGGTCGATTCCCTGGTCTCTTGAGTGAAGGCTTGCACGGTCGGCATCGCGTTGAGAATTTCGCCGGCCAGCGCCGAAGCGTCCGCTACCCGGTCTTGCGATTCGCGCGACAGCTTGCGCACGCGGCGGCCGAACAGCACGATCGGCAAGACGACAGCCGTCAGCATCACCAGGATGATCGAAGACAGCTTGACGCTGGTGACGAACAACATCGCCAAACCGCCAATGAACAGCAACATGTTGCGCAAGGCCATCGAAATGCTGGTGCCGACCAAGGTCTGGATCAGCGTGGTGTCAGTGGTCAGGCGCGACAGCACCGCGCCGGTTTGCAGGGTCTCGAAAAACTGCGGGCTTTGCTGCACCACATGGCCATACACGGCGCTGCGGATATCGGCCGTGACCCGCTCGCCGAGCCAGGACACCATGTAAAAGCGGGCCGCGGTCGCCACCGCCAGCACGCAAGCCACGCCGAACAACGCGATGAAATACAGGTCGACGTGCTCGATGCTTTTGGTTCCGGACGCGCCGAAACCGAGGTCGATCATCTGCTTGAAGGCATACGGGATCGCCAGCGTGGCGCTGGCTGCCACCAGCAGCGCGATGCCGGCCAGGACGAACTGGCGCTTGTACGGCGCGAGAAACGACATCAGGCCGGCCAGCATGGCCAGGTTGCCTTTTTGCGGTTCTTTGGTATCGGAAGTCATTTGCTTTTTTCTGTGTCGGTCGGGTTGAGAGGGGACTATCGCCTCCCTGAATGGATAAAGCCGAGTTCCTACCCGCATCCCTGTTCATAACTTCATCGGCGTCACATATCCCGTCAACTCAAGATAACCATGCCCGGCCTCGTTGCCGTCGCGCGTCACGGTGACAGCACCTTCCCAATACACCGCACCGGTCGATTGCCGCGAGTCGAGTTCCTGGTCGTCTTGCAAGGGCGTCAACTGCCACACCGTCGAGCCGGTCTGAATCCGCGTTGCCACCGGATAGACGGCATTGGTGCGCGGCGAGCGCCAAGTGCGTACCGGCTCGAATCGAATCTGCTCTTGAGGAAAGTGCGTCACGCGGCCGGCGGCATCGCGCAGCGCGGCGTGGGCCCACAGCTTACCACCAGTCTTGCCGCGGATCTGGAAGGCCATCAGCGCTGAACCGTCGGCCAGATTGACGCCGACCCAATCCCATCCGGCGGCCCGCGGATCAAGCACGCTGCTCGACCATTCGTGATCGAGCCAGGCCGTGCCAGTAATTGCTGCCGGCTTGCCGTTGCGGATGACGCTGCCGGCAACTAGCAGCTGCGGTTCGCTGTAATAGTAGCTGGCCTGTTCGGACTGCGGACCCTTGCGCGAAAAGCCGGATGCGCCCTGCAGCATCAGCGGCTGCGATGGCGTCAAGGTGATGGACAGGGTGAATTCCCGCGCAGTGACGGTGGCTTGATAGCGGCCGTCAGATCCGCGCGTCAGGCGCCAATCATCCAGCTTCACCTCGGTATTACCTTGCTTCGCATAGGCCAGCCCGAAACCTTCGCGCGCGCTTTTCTGGTCGTGCTGGAGTTTGCCGGCGGCCGGGTCGGAGAGCGCCGCGTGCGCGATGACCAATTGGCGCGGCGCGAACTTGCTCGGGTTGGCGTGATCGTGATCGGTAGCGGAGCGAAAGAAGGTGATCTGGAAGCCGAGCGGTTTCTTGTCCGGCGTTTCCAGCCAGCCGGTGGCGTACCACCATTCGGTTCGGAACTCGGGATGGGCGCCGAAGTCTTGCGGAAAGATGAGAGCATGCCCGGGCGTCACGCGGGCGAAACGAGGCGGCGCGGCGACGGATGCGGTAAGAAAAATCAGCGACAAGGCGAAGGCCCTGAGCATTGAAAGGGCGATCGGCGCAGCCGGCAGCCTGCTTCCATGAAAACGCAAAATCCCTTTGCCCAAGCCCATCACCAGTCCTCCCGCACCGCGCGCACCGCATTGCCCGACACCGCATATTTTCCCGCCGCCAGAGCCGTCACTGCCGCCGACGCCAGCAATACCGCAGCAACTCCGAACAACCATGACCACGGCATATGCAACTGCATGCTCCAATGGAAGGACTGCGGATTCACGATAAACACCAGGATCAGGCTGATCACCCATCCCAGCACGAACCCGGCCAAGATCCCGATCGCCGTCAGCAGCGCGCCTTCGGTCGTGAGGATGCCGAGAATCTGCCTGCGCGTGACGCCGATATGCCGCAGCATCCCGAATTCCTTGGCGCGTGCCAAGGTTTGCGCCGAGAAAGTTGCCGCAACGCCGAACAAACCGATCACGATTGCCACCAGTTCCAGCAAATAGGTCACCGCGAAGCTGCGGTCGAATATCGTCAAACTCAAGGCCCGGATATCGCCGGGCTCGGCGAATTCCAGCGCCGCGCCGAAGGGTAAATTTTTCATCGCCGCGATTGCTTGTGCGGCGCTCACGCCGGGCCGCAGCCAGAGCGCGGCGTCGTTGATCTCCATGTCGCCCGACAGCGCCTGATAATCCGTCAGACGCATCTGGATCGCACCGCCTTGCCGCGCATAGTCGCGCCATACCCCGGCCACGATGCACTCGCAGGAGCGGCCCTGAATCGGCAGCCGTATCCGTTTGCCAAGCCCATAGCCGTACAGATCGACCATCGCTTCCGACACCCAGACCGGCGTGGCGCCGGGCGGAATCATCGCAGGCGCAAGCACATCGCCGACAACCGCCAGGGCCTTGCCGGGGTCGGCAGGATCGATCGGACGCGCAAGCAAGGCGACGCCGGGGCGGCTCGGGTCGAGCATCACCGAGGTCGAGCGCAAGAAATCGGCGCGCGCGATGCCGGGCAGGGCCGCCAGCACTTTTTGCTCATCCGGCTTCAGCGCACCGGTATCGCCGTTCGCCGCCGAGCGCACATACAAATCGGCCGGCAGGATCTGGCGCAGCCAGTCGTCCAGCGAGACGCGGAAACTGGCGACCATGATCGCCATCGCGACCATCAGGCTGAAGCTCGACAGTACGCCGCCCAGCGCGATGGAAGCCTGATTGGGCGCATTCGCCAGTCTTGTCAATGCCAGGGTCAGAACCGCACCCGCCCTGCCGGCCGTGGCAAATAATGCAGAGAAAGCGATTGCGGCAACGCGCGGCATCAAGGCGATCGTGCCGATCAGCAAAAGCGCGACCGCCGCATAGCCGAAAATCGGCAGATCGAACAATGGCGGCGCTTGCGTCAGGATCGCACCCAGCGCCAGACAGGCAAGCGCCGGCCAAGGCCGTCCCAGCTTCGCCAGGGCGACATCCTCGCTGCCGGATTTGAGCGCGGCGGCAGGCTTGGCATGCGCCGCTTCCCACGCAGGCGCGGCGCTGCCCAGAACGGCGATGCCGGCGCCGAGCAGCAGGAAAATCAGCGCCGCCGGCACATCAAATTGGACCGACGGATTCACGCCGGGGAAATATCCGCCGCCCAGATCGCCGCCGAAAAAATGCAGCGCCGCCGCCGCCATTGCATAACCCAGCGCCAGTCCCAGCAAGGCGCCATTTACGCCCAGCACCGCGCCCTCCAGCAGGATCTGCAGCAGCAATTGCCGGCGCGTCAGCCCGACCACGCGCAACAAGGCGAACTGGCTGCGGCGCCGGATCACCGACAGCGCCTGCGTCGAGAACACCAGGAAGGCGCCCGTGAACAAGGCGACCAGCGCCAGCACGTTCAGGTTCACCCGATAGGCGCGCGACATGTTGGCGGTGCGCGCTTCCTGGTCTTCGGTTTCGGTTACCAGGATTTTTCCGTCGAATTCCCTGGCCAAAGCCGCCTTGAACGCCTCGCGGTTTACGCCTTGCATCAGTTTCAGGTCGATGCGCGACAGTTGTCCCAGCTTGTTGAAACGCCACTGCGCCGCGCCGATATCCATCACGGCGATACGCTGGCCGGCACGTGCGCGCGTCAAGCCGCCGGCCACGCGCAAGGTGATGGTTTGCGTGCCGGAACGCAGCGGCAGCAGCTCGCCGGGTTTCAGTTTCAGCCATTCCATTGCCGCCGGCGAGAGGAAAATCGCGTCGTCGGCCAAGCTGTCGTAAGGCTTGCCTGCCGACGGCAGTCCGATCAAATCCGGCGCAATCGCCGCAGCGCGCAATACGTCGATACCGAGAATTTTCAACGCGCTTTTTTGTCCGGGAACGGGGACATCGAGTTCCAGCACCGGGTTGGCCAGCGCGACGCCCTCATGCTGCGCCAGCGGCGGATACAGCGCTTCGTCGAACCAGTTCTGCGTGCCGCGCACTTGCAAGTCCGACTGGCCGGAAAGGCTTTTGACCGCGGCGGAAAATTCGTTGAAGGCGGCGGCATTGATCAGGTGAATCGCGAATCCCAACGCGACGCCGAGCGCAATGGCGGCGATCGCGACCAGTGCCCGCACCGGATGGGCGCGCCATTCGCCGCCCAGCAGCCAGCGGCGCAATTGTCCGCGGCCGGGCTTCATCGAGGCTGGTCCTGCGCCGCCGGCTGCAAGCCATCCTTGCTCAGGATCAGCACGCGATCGGCAGTCGCGGCGGCGGCGTGCGAATGGGTAACGAGGATGCCGGATGCGCCATTGGCCTTGATCTCGTCGCGCAACAGCATCAATATGCCATGCGCGGTATCGGGGTCCAGGTTGCCGGTCGGTTCGTCCGCCAGGATCAGTTTCGGCCGGTGCACCAAGGCGCGGGCGACCGCGACACGCTGCAATTCGCCGCCCGACAATTGACGCGGAAAATCCGCGCCGCGGCCTTGCAGGCCGACTGCATTCAGCATTTGTTCGGCGCGCTCCATGGCCGCGCCGTTGAGCAGCAAGGGCAGGGCGATGTTCTGCAGCAAGGTCAGGTGCGGCAGCACATGGAAGGCCTGGAAGACAAAGCCGAATTTCTCGCGCCGCAGATGCGTCGCGGCATCGTCGTCCAGCGCAGACATGTTGACTTGGTCGATCATGACCTCGCCGCTGTCGGGCGTGTCGAGGCCGGCGATCAGGTTCAGCAGGGTCGATTTGCCGACGCCGGAGTCGCCCATGATGGCGACGTATTCGCCGGCGGCCAAGGTATAGGACAAATCCGCCAAGACCTGGCGGCGATTGTAGGATTTGGCGAGGGCGCGGAGTGTCAGCATCTACTCATTACTGCTCATTACGTTTCGCGCCGCTTCTTCTGATCGAACAGGTTCTTAAAGCTGCTTCGCCTCAAACGTATTGCACATTTTCATTTGTCCACTCTCGATCCCCTTGGTAAACCAGCGCACCCGCTGTTCCGAAGTTCCATGCGTAAACGAATCCGGTACCACATACCCTTGCGCCTGCCTCTGCAAGGCGTCGTCGCCGATCGCGGTGGCTGCGTTCAGTGCTGTCTCCACATCGCCTTTCTCAAGAATATTGCGCGCCCGGTTCGCATGAAAAGCCCACACGCCGGCAAAGCAATCGGCCTGCAATTCCAGTCGCACCGACAGCGCATTGGCCTGGCTCTGCGATGCACGCCGCCGCGCGTTGTCGACCTTGCCCGAAATGCCGAGCAGGTTTTGCACGTGATGCCCGACTTCATGCGCGATCACGTAAGCTTCCGCGAATTCGCCGGAAACGTGGAAGCGTTGCTGCATCAGGCGATAAAAGCTCAGGTCGATGTAGACTTTCTGGTCGCCGGGGCAGTAGAAGGGGCCGGTCGCGGTTTGGCCCGTGCCGCAGGCGGTCGGGGTGCGGCCGGAGAACAGCACCAGCTTGGGCTTGACGTAGGTGCCGCCCTGGGCGCGGAACAATTCAGTCCAGGTGTCTTCGGTGTCGGCCAGCACGGTCGAGACGAATTTCGCCAGGTGATCGGAGGCCGGCGGCTTGTGTGCCGGGGCTTGCTGCACCGGCGTCATGGAGCCCGAGCCGCCGCTTAACAGGTTGAGCAGCGTGACCGGGTTCACACCCAAAACATACGAACCGATCAAGGCGGCGACTATGGTGCCGATCCCGATCGATCGTCCGCCGAAACCGAATCCGCCGGAGCCGCCGCCATCTTCGCCGCGCCGGTCTTCCACATTGTCGCTTTCGCGGTTTCCTTCCCATCTCATGTTGTTTCCTCGTGCTGGATAGTTGAAGCGCTAACAGGCTGTTGAAAAACGTAGCGAGCAGACCTCGAGATCGGTCCGCGCGGTAGTTTTTCAACAGCCTGCTAAGTCTATCGCAGATGCAAAAATGCCGACAGGTCGAAGAGGTTCCTGTTGTGCGCCTGCCGGCCGGTGAAGAGGGATGCGTCCGGCGCGGCGTGTGTTTCAGTCAAGCGTCGCCTCCAGGTTCTCTGCCATTTCCCGGTGATGTTCGAGAACCGGCAGTGTCCTGGCAGCGAAGGCTTGCACATCCAGGTCCTTGGCGCCGGTAGCTGCCTTGCGAAACAGCCAGACCGCGTCACGATGCGCGGCGATGCCGATTTCCCTGACAAATTCGCGGTCGAATTCCTGCTTTTCCAGGCTATTCAATTTGGCGATTGCGGCCTGCTGTTCCTTGCTCGGTTCGTCCGATACTTTGGCGCCCTTGGCGGCGGCCAGGTGGGTGACTTCGTCGCCGATTTTAAGGTGGTCGGTTTCTATTCCGGCGGCCAAGGATTTGACCCGGGTGGAAGCGGCCTTGCCGCGCGCGCTGCGGCTGGCCGCGACTCCGGTGCTGGCGGCTTCGGCGGCGGCGTTCAGGAATTGCTTGTCGGCGGCCGTCAGTTCTTCCGCAGCGTGCGATGTCATTGCCGTCAACGACGCGCCAAGCACCGCGGCAGCGGCAAAGATTTTCAGCACGGTTCTGCGATTGCGGTGAAATGAAGATCGATGCATCGGTTTTTCTCCTCAAGGTAAAAGTTTCGGACGCGAATTGCGCCATGCCGCCATGCTCATTGCGGGTTTGCTTCGGGCGGCGGCTGGCGCTCCGTATCGATGCGGATGCCGCTGACCGGATCGCGGCCCATGGCGCGCATCAGATGTTCCACGTCTTCCGGGGTTTTCGTAATGATCACCTTGCGTCCGTAAATCGTAATTTCAGCGGGAGGCCGATCCGCCCGATCGTAGTCTGGAGCGCCGTCGGAGGAGTGTGGTTCGCGCTCCATCCGTTCGCTCCAATCTTCCTCCTGGTCTGCTCGCATGTACTCCCTCGGTCCTGGATGCTCCGGCCTGGAAAATTGTGCGCTGGCATCGATCTGTTTGCTCTTCAATGCCTCGCGAAAAAAATCGCCGACGACCAGGATCGCGTTATGCCCGCCCTGGCCCCAGTAATTGCTGCGCATGGTGACGCGGGTATCGTTGAATCCGACCCATGCCCCGGCGACCAGGTTCGGATGCATCAGGATGAACCAGCCGTCGGTATTGTTCTGCGTGGTGCCGGTCTTGCCGGCGATGTCGGCTGTGATACCGAAGCGCGTCTTGACCGCCGTGCCCGTGCCCTCGTTCACCACGCCGCGCATCATGTCGATCAGTTGGATCGCTGAGTGCCGCGACATCGCAGGCTGGCCCTGGTCGCCGAATTCGGCCAGCACCTTGCCGTTGCGGTCGGCGATGCGCTTGATCAGAAGCGGACGGTGGTACTCGCCTTCCTGCGCGATGGTGGCATAGGCCGACGCCATTTCCAGCAGCGTCACCGGGCTGGTGCCGAGCGCCAGCGAGGGGACCGGGTCGAGACGGCTCTGCCTGACGCCGACCGCGCGCGCCAGCTTGACGATGCTGGGCACCCCGACGTCTTGCATGACCTGGGCCGTGATCGTGTTTTTCGAGTAGACCAGACCGTCGCGCAGGCTCATCTCCATGCCGCTGGCGCCGGACATGTCGCCAGGCCGCCACATCGAACCGTCGCCGGCGCGGATTTCGACCGGACCGTCCAGGTACTGGCGATACGGGCTGAAGCCTTGTTCCAGCGCGGCGCCGTAGACGATGGGTTTGAAGGTCGAGCCCGGTTGGCGCGCGGCCTGCGCCACATGATCGAACTGGTCGCGCTGGTAGTCGCGGCTGCCGACCCATGCCCTGACCTCGCCGCTGGCTGGGTCGAGCGCGACGAAGCCGGTTTCGAGGCGCGTCTTGGCGGCGCGCAAACGCTTAAGGAAGTTTGCGTCGGACTTCAAGCGTATCAACGCCGCCGAGGCCGTTTCGCCTTTTTCGACAGCTGCTTTGTATTCCGGCGATTCACGAATGAAGTCGTCAAGCAGAGCGCCGCGGGTATTCCAGAAATATTGAAACGGTTCGATTTTTTTGCGGATCTGCTGGTAGGCAGCACCGCTGTAGGAAACCGCTCCCACGCCGGCGCGGCTCCACTCCACGTCGGCGATGTTTTGCAATAGATTGGCCTGGCGTTCCACCGCGCGCATCGCCGCTTTTTGCAGGGACAGGTCGAGCGTCGTGGTCACGACCAGGCCGTCGGAATTCAGGTCGTAATTGTTTTTGCCGGCCCATTCGATCAGCCGGTTGCGCACCTGCGTCAAGAAATGCGGAGCCAGGGCGAATTGCTCCATCTGACGCGAGAAACGTACCTGCAAAGGCTTGGCGCTCAAGCCTTGATATTCCGCGTCGGACAATTTCTGCGACTTGACCATTTGCTGCAGCACGACGTTGCGCCGCTTCAAAGCCCTCTCCGGATTGATCACCGGGTTGTAGTAGCTGGTGCCCTTGAGCATGCCAACCAACGTGGCGCTTTCCAGGACGTCCAGTCCGGCCGCCGGCTTGCCGAAATAAGTGCGGGCCGCCAATTCGATGCCGAATACGTTGTACAGGAAGGGCACGGTGTTCAGATAGGTTTCGAGGATCTGTTCCTTGCTGTAGATCTGCTCCATCTTGACCGCCGTGACCAGCTCTTTCAGCTTGCGGTTCAGGTTGCGCGAGCGTCCGATTTCTTCCGGAAACAGGTTGCGCGCAAGCTGCTGGGTAATGGTCGAGCCGCCTTGGGGTGTGCCGCTCAGCGTATTGAATGCCGCGGCGGCAGTGCGGCCGTAGTCTATGCCGTGATGCTCATAGAAGCGCCGGTCCTCGGTCGCGATCAGCGCCTCGATCACGTGGGGGGAAATCCGTTCAAGCGGAATCCGCTCCTGTTGGGTCTGCGTGAAATTGCCGAGCAATTGGCCGTCGAGCGAGCGAAATTCGCTGGGCTGCGCGATGCGCGCCAAGCGCAAGTCGTCGAGGCTGGGCGTAGCGGGAATCAGGTAGAAGACATAGGCCAGCAGCAATACCGCGCCGCCGCCGCAGACAGCGGCAAACGTCTTGAACGGATGGGCGCGCATGCGCTGCCAGAGGCCCCCGGATGGGTCGCTGGAGCGGCCGTCCGGGGAGGTGTCGGCCTGATTGTTGCGCTGGCTTGGATACAGTTCGTTCACACCGGTTTTCTATCTTTCTATCGCTGCCGGGTTGAGCGCATGTGTTCCTGGCGGTGCCGGCAGGGTTGATTTATCGGAAAGATCGCTATTTTTAGACCATAGCGCCGATTGCGTGTTCGCTCTGTGCGGTAACGCGCCTAATTTGCCGCAAGCTTGCCGGCCCCCGGAACCGGTAGCCCTCGCACGGATAGTGGTGATTGTTTGACAATATAGATGGTCAATGCGGATCGGGGCAGCAAGCGGTCTATCGGGTCTGCGACAGGCATGCGTCGCGGAACGATTCGAACCATCGCTACAGCATCGATCCAGCCGTATTGCGCAGCTGCAGGCGCAGGGCTGGTTGCGGGAAAGGAGGTCAGCTCGCTGCGACGAATCGCATCTTGAAATTCCTGCCTTTGATATTGCCCGTGCTTAACCGTGCAAACGCCTGGTCCGCAACGCGCCGGTCCAGTGCCACATAGGTCATGAATTCGAACACGTTGATCTTGCCGACCTGTTCCTTGGTCAGGCCGGCGTCGCCGGTCAGCGCGCCCAGCAGGTCGCCGGGCCGCAGCTTGTCTTTCTTGCCGCCCATGATGCACAGCGTCACCATGGGTGCCTGCAGTGCGCCGCCTGCGGCCGGCTCCAACTCTTTCAGGTCGAACCAGCGTACCGGCGCGCCCTGATACTCCTCGATCAGCTTCACCCATTTCTTTTCGTTCGGCGCGCACAGGCTCAATGCCAGCCCCGCTTCGCTGCCGCGGCCGGTGCGGCCGATGCGATGGACATGCACTTCGGTATCCTTGGAGACATCGACATTGATCACCGCGCCCAGGCTCTGGATATCGAGCCCGCGCGCCGCAACGTCGGTGGCGACCAGCACCGAGCAACTGCGGTTGGCGAACAGCACCAGGATCTCGTCGCGCTCGCGCTGCTCCAGTTCGCCGTACAACGCCAGCGCGCTGAAACCCTGCTCGCGCAATTCGTCTGCCAGTTCGCGGCAATGGACCTTGGTATTGCAGAAGGCCAGGGTCGAGACCGGCTGGAAGTGCCTCAACAGTTGCGCGACGGCGGCGTTGCGCGCATCGAAGCCGATTTCATAGAAACGCTGTTCGATCTGGTCGGCGGCATGCTGGGCCTCGACTTTCACCTCGACCGGGTTGCTCAAAAAAGAGGCGGTGGCTTGACGGATGTCGTCCGGGTAGGTGGCGGAAAACAGCAGCGTCTGGCGGCGCGCCGGGCAGGCGCTGACGATGCCGGCGATCTCGTCGTAAAAGCCCATGTCGGTCATGCGGTCGGCTTCGTCCAGCACCAGCATCTGCACTTTCGACAAGTCGATGCTGGTGCGCCCGAGGTGATCGCGTATCCGCCCCGGCGTGCCGACGACGATGTGCGCGCCGTGCTCCAGCGAGGCGATTTGCGGCCGCATCGGGGCGCCGCCGCACAGGGTCAGCACCTTGACGTTGCCTGCGCAGCGCGCCAGCCGGCGCAGTTCGTTCGAGACCTGGTCGGCCAGTTCGCGCGTCGGGCAAAGCACCAGCGCCTGGATCGCGAACCAGGCCGGATTGAGCTTGTGCAGGATGCCGATGCCGAAGGCGGCGGTCTTGCCGCTGCCGGTCTTGGCTTGCGCGATCAGGTCGCGCTGCTCCAGGATCGGCGGCAGGCTTTGCGCCTGGATTGCGGTCATCTGGCGATAGCCGAGATTGTCAAGATTGCCGAGCATCGCCGGCGATAAAGGCAGGCTGGAAAAGGAGTGTGTGGTCATGGGGATGGACGCCGGCGAAAAAGGCTGACAGTCTAACAGGTGGCCGCTGCTCTATATTAGTGCGCATCTGGATACAATCCGGTATTGACCCGCATCCAATCATCTCAGGCACCCATTGATTCCCGATTCCGTTTCCTCCTCCGAAGATGTGCTCGGCGCAGCGTTTTCCCTGGCGGCGCATCCGCTGCTGACTGCGCGGTTGCTGCTTGCAGCGTGGCGCAACAAACCGCGCTGCGTTGTCATGGATACCGCTTTCGGACGCGGCAGGAATTTTTTCGCGACCTGGCAAGCGTGGCGCGACGATCCGGCGCGTTCGCAGCAATTGCATTACCTGGCGCTGGCACCTCATTCTTGCAGCGCGGCCGAACTTGGCACCGGCGTTTTGGCGGAGGCGTTGCGCGCCGTTTGGCCGGTATTGGTGCCGGGTTTTCATCGTTTGATTCTGGACCAGGGACGTGTCGTCCTGACCTTGATCGTTGGCGATATCAAGCACACACTGGCGCAGGTCGATGCGGCGGTCGATGTGTTTTACCTGGACGGTCTCGCGGCAAGCGGCACACCCAAACTATTGGGAAAATTGGCCCGCCTGGCAGCGCCGGGCGCGATCCTCGCCGGCGGTATTGCCTCGTCCGGATTGCAGCGCGCGCTGGGCCAGGTCGGCTTCATGTGCGATGAAAGCCGCGGCATGCTCTTGGCAAGTTTCGTCCCCAAATGGAGACAGCAGACATCGCGTGCCAAGCCGCCGCATGAACGCCACGCGATCGTGATCGGCGCCGGGCTGGCCGGCGCGGCGGCATGCGAAAGGCTGGCGGCGCGCGGCTGGCGGCTGACGCTGATCGAGCGCCATGCGCAGGCAGCGCAGCGGGCCTCCGGCAACCTGGCCGGCATCTTCATGCCGCTGATGTCGCGCGACGACAACCCGACGGCGCGCTTGACGCGGGCTGCTTACCTGTTTGCATTGCGCCACTGGCAGCAGCTTGGCGGCATCGGTATCGCATTTGCCGGCGAGGCATGCGGCGTGCTGCAGCTTGCGCGCGATGCCGGCTATGCGCAGGGGGAGACGGCGCATCGCTGGCAGCCGCCGGCCGAGTTTGCGCAATGGCTGGATGCCGCGGCGGCAAGCGCGCGGCTCGGCTGCGAGGTGGGGCAGGGCGGTTGGCTGTTCCCGCAAGGCGGCTGGGCCGACCCCGCTGGCGTTTGCCGCGTGATGCTGGCGGCTTGCGGAGAAAGGTTGAGCATGCGCTTCAATCAGGCCGCAATGCGGCTCGAGCGTGCTGGCGACGATTGGCAGGTGCTCGAC
Organism: uncultured Burkholderiales bacterium; assembly: GCA_966211965.1. Taxonomy (GTDB): domain Bacteria; phylum Pseudomonadota; class Gammaproteobacteria; order Burkholderiales; family Burkholderiaceae_D; genus CBIHON01. The sequence goes on from CBIHON010000003.1 coordinate 174,572, forward strand.
GGCGGCGGCAACATCATTGCGCAAGCGCCGGTTGTCATCCTTGCCAATGGGGCCGATGCCGCCATGTTTGAGCAGACCCGTGATTTGCCGCTGACGGCAGTGCGCGGCCAGGTCACGCATGTTGCGGCGGACAGCTTGCCCATGCTGCCGCATGTGGTGTGCGGCGAAGCGTATGTCACGCGCCCGGTGCGGGGTTTTTGCTGCGTCGGCGCGTCCTACGGTACGGAGAACGACCCGCACTTGCGGCGCGATAGCCAGGAAGAAAATCTTTCGCGCTTGCGCGCCTTGCTGCCGGGAGCGGCGCCTGATCCCGCAACCGTGCCCCTGGCGGGGCGGGTTGGTTTTCGTTGCGTGGCAAGCGACCGTTTGCCGCTGGTGGGGGCGCTGCCTGCTTCTGCTGTTGGATTGCGGTGCGAAAGCTTGGCGGACGTGCCGCGCATACCCGGTTTGTATGGCTTGCTGGGATATGCCTCGCGCGGCTTGATCTGGGCGCCGTTGGCGGCGGAATTGTTGGCTGCGCAGTTGGAAGGCGAGGCCTTGCCAATCGAACGCGATCTGGTTGCGGCGCTTGATCCGGTGCGCTTTGTTTTCAGGACTGTCCGTGGACATGGTCGGCGTGGTTGATGTTTGACGCCGTCGGTGCAGGACATGAAAAATTTCATGGCACGTTTTTTTCGTCTCTTCCCCCGTTGGCCGAATGTCTTTTGTGGCCTACGGGGTAGGCCTTGGAATAAATTGACGGGCTTGCTAGCCGCGATTTAGGCATTCATACCATCGCGGGAGAAGGGGTTGCTTAATATATAATGCACGCCGGAAAACCAACCGCAACCCATCAGAAGTTTGTATCTGTCCGGCGCTCTGCGCCGCAGCATTGTTGAATCATTTGAACGTAAAGCCGGGGCGTACGGCGAGTCGGTTTCAATCTACAAAAATCACACGGTCAGGGAGCTATTTTGGTCAAATTTTTGGGACGGCATGCGCAGCAAACGTGGCGCATGTTCGTAGGCGCGCTCATGCTTTTTCTGCTGGTTGGCGCGGTGTGCGCGCAGACGATAACCGAATACGGTGAAACAGCGGAGCCAAGGAGCATCACTACGGGGCCGGATGGCAACCTGTGGTTCACGGAATCTAGGGGCGATCGGATCGGCAGAATGACCCTGACGACAGGCGTGGTCACATATTACCGCTCTGGCATGACGGTCGGTGCATCCCCCAGGGGTATTACCGCGGGTCCGGATGGCAACCTGTGGTTCACGGAATACAAGAGTAACCGGATCGGCAAGATCACCCCGGCGGGCATGATCACCGAATATAGCGTCGGTCTGTCGGCTGGTGCAAATCCAAATGGCATCACGGCAGGTCCGGACGGCAATCTGTGGTTCACAGAATTTAGTGGCAATCGGATCGGCAAGATCACGCCAGCGGGCGTGATCACCGAATATAGCGCTGGCCTGTCGGCTAACGCATGGCCCTTTGGCATCACCGCTGGGCCGGACGGTAACCTGTGGTTCACAGAATTTAGTGGCAACCGGATCGGCAAGATCACTCCGGCCGGCGCGATCACCGAATACAGCACCGGCTTGTCGACTTACGCAGGCCCATCTGGCATCACTGCGGGTCCGGACGGCAACCTGTGGTTTACGACATATTACAGCAATCGGATCTGCAAGATTACCCCGGCTGGTGTAATCACCCAATATCAGGTGGGCGAGAAGGATAGTTACTCACTCTCATTTGACATCACCGCAGGTCCGGACGGCAATTTGTGGTTCACGGAACCGGATCACCACAGGATCGGCAAGATCACCCCGGCTGGCGTGAACACCTATTACAATAATTACAACGCTAGCATGTACAGAATGATATATCCAACCGGCATCACCACAGGTCCGGACGGCAACCTGTGGTTCACGGAACCGGATAACTACAGGATCGGCAATATCACTTCGACTGGCAAAATTACCGAATACCTCGCTAGCCTGATTCGTGGTGGAAATCCAAATAGCATCACTGCAGGGGCGGACGGCAACCTATGGTTCACGGAGTTTGATGGCTATCAGATTGGCATGATTACCCCGGCTGGCAATATCGTCGAATACCCTCATCGGGTTGTGGGGGGCTCACGCCCATATAAAATTACCGCAGGTCCGGACGGCAACCTGTGGTTCACGGAACTTTTTGGCAATCGGATAGGCAAGATCACCCCGACTGGGGTGATTACGTATTTCAACGCGGGCATATCGACTTACGCAGACCCATCCAGCATCACCGCGGGTCCGGACGGCAATCTGTGGTTCACGGAACCTGAAGGCAACCGGATCGGCAAGATCACCCCGGCGGGCATGATCACCGAATACAGCGTTGGCTTGTCATTTGGCGCAGGCCCATGGGGCATCGCGGCGGGTCCGGACGGCAACCTGTGGTTCACGGAAAGGTACGGCAACCGGATCGGCAAAATCACCCCAACGGGCGTGATTACCGAATACAGCGCCGGTCTGTCGACTGGTGCAGGTCTAGCTGGCATCACCGCAGGGCCGGACGGCAACCTGTGGTTCACGGAATATGATGGCAACCGGATCGGCAAGATCACTTCGGCCGGCGTGATCACCGAATACAGCACCGGCTTGTCGGCAAGCGCACGTCCATATGGCATCACGGCAGGTCCGGATGGCAACCTGTGGTTCACAGAACTTGGGGGCAACCGGATCGGTAAGATCACCCCGGCGGGCGTGATCACCGAATACAGTGCCGGCCTGTCGGCTTACGCACACCCAGAGGGCATCATCGCAGGTCCGGACGGCAACCTGTGGTTCACGGAACCGGGTGCAAACCTGATCGGCAAGATCGTCCCGCCTTCCTGGGCGCCAACGCTTACTACCGTGACGCTCGGCTACGGCAGCGCCACAATCCGCTTCACACCCTCTCCAAACAACGGAGGCGCCGCCACCCTGTACACCGCCAGTTGCGCCGCACCGGGACAAGCTACGCGAACCAAAATCGGCAAGGGGTCGCCGCTCACGGTCCTGGGTTTGACCGCTGGCATCGATTACACCTGCGCCGTCGCCGCCAGTAATCTTCCAGGAATCAGCGCATCCTCCGCCATCGGGTCGGTAACGGCACTGCCCGCCGTCGCCGCCACGCGCAACGCGCTGTTCGTCAATGCCGCCTCCAGCCCCACCAAAACCAGCGTGCTGCGTCTCATCAACCCCGACACCCATAGTGCTTGGTTGACCGCCACCGCCTACGACGAAGCCGGCCATACTGTCGGCACGGCCGATGCCGACCTCGGCACTTTCGCGTCCCAGCAGATGTTGACCTTCACCTCGGCGCAACTCGAAGCGGCGATCGGCTATGTCCCGGCCTCCGGTACCGCCAAATACCGCATCGTCTTCCACGCCAATTTGCCCAGCTTCGAAGTGATCAATTTCGTCAAGGATGCGGCAAGTGGCAACCTCGCCTTGGCGCAGGCACAGACCGACCGGCCAGCGACCGGAACAGCCAGCACTTCATCCATTCGCGACGCCCTATTCGTGAATGCCTCGACCAGTACCAACAAAACCAGTGTGCTGCGCTTGATCAATCCCGGCGAGCAAAGCGGCGATGTCAGTGCCACGGCCTATGACGAAGCCGGCAAGGTCGTCGGCGTCATGAACACCAACCTCGGCTCGCTTGCGGCCTATCAGATGCGCACCTTCACCTCGGCGCAACTGGAGTCGGCCATCGGCTATGTCCCTGCGTCGCCCACGGCCAAGTACAGCATCGCATTCACTGCCAACCTGCCGAGCTTCGAGCTCCTCAATCACATCAAGGACAACGCCACCGGCAACCTCACATTGGGCCAAGCCCAGACCTATGACCGTGGCGCCGCCACGGGAAGCTCTGCCGTGCGCAATGCGTTGGTCGTCAACGCCTCGACCCATGCCACGACGACCAGCGTGATACGCCTGGTGAATCTCTACAACCAGGGCGGCAGCATTGCCGCGACCGCCTACAACGAGGCCGGCAACACCGTGGGAACCGTGAGCGCCTTCCTCGGCACATTGGCTGCCGCGCAGAGCGCCGCCTTCACTTCGGCGCAACTGGAAGCGGCGATCGGCTACACGCTCGCGAGCCAGACGGCGATCTATCGGATTGCCTTCACCGTCAATTTGCCGGGCTTCGAACTGATCAACTTCTTCAAGGATCGCGCCAGCGGCAATCTCGTTCTTGCGCAAACCCAGATCGACGACCGGGCGGCCAGCACGACGAGCTCATCCAGCCGCAACGCACTCTTCATCAATGCCTCGACCAGCCCGAGCAAGACCAGCATGGTGCGCTTGGTCAACCTCGGCAATCATAGCGGAGAAATATTTGCAACGGCCTACGACGAAGCAGGCAACACGGTGGGCAGGGAGAATGTCGTGCTGGGTACCCTCGCGGCGCAACAGACGCTGAGTTTTAGTTCGGCACAACTGGAATCGCTGATCGGCTACACGCCGTCGTCACCGACAGCCAAGTACCGCATCACGTTCCGCAGCGATTTACCGGGTTTCGAGGTCGTCAATACCATTTCGGACGTGGCGACCGGCAGTGTCACGCTTGGGCAGGCGCAGGTGGATTAAGCTCGAAGCCCAAGAATCGATCCGCCCGCTCGCAGGCGATCCGTCCGGCTTCTTCGCTTGAAAAAATCCCGTCCAGCTTCGCGGATGACTTGCCATGGAAGGATCGCCGTGCCGCAGGGCCGGCACGGCGATTTCAACGCTCAATAACACGCCCCCGCTTGATCTTGTTCTGCAATTGCAGAATCCCATACAACAGCGCCTCCGCAGTCGGCGGGCAACCTGGAACGTAGACATCCACCGGCACGATGCGATCACACCCACGCACCACTGAATACGAGTAGTGATAATAGCCACCGCCATTGGCGCATGACCCCATCGAAATCACATAGCGCGGCTCGGCCATCTGGTCGTAGATCTTGCGCAGCGGACGCGCCATCTTGTTGGTCAGCGTGCCGGCCACGATCATCAGGTCGGCCTGCCGCGGGCTGGCGCGCGGGATCATGCCGAAGCGTTCCATGTCGTAGCGCGAGGTCGCCGCATGGATCATCTCCACCGCGCAGCATGCCAGGCCAAAAGTCAGGTACCACAGGCTATTGGTCTGCACCATATGCGCCACGTCCTCCAGCCGGGTGAGGATTACATTGTCTTCATTGATGACTGCCGAATCTTCCATCGCGACTCCTTTGATCAGATGGAAGCGCAGCTTAATGGCGGCGATCGATCAATGCTTGTACAGACGCGTCAATCTTGTACCGACCCGTCAATGAACCGGCAAAAAAAGATTTTTGAAATCGGTTTCGCTCATCCGGTACACCCAGTAGGCCGGGTCGTTGCCGGCGATTTTCTGTAGTAACTGGACCGGCCCGATGCCGGCCAGTTCGACAAATTCCCGATGCATGTGGGCTTGATCGTAGTAGCCGGATTCCTGCGCGATGCGGGTCAGGTCGCCCCAGCCGACGGGTTGGCCGATGATGCGCGGCAGGCAGAGACCAAAACGGGTAATGCGGCGCATGTCGCGCAGCGAAACGCCGAAGGCTTGCAGCACGCGCCGTTCCAATTGGCGTTGGCCGATGCCGAAATAGGCGGCCAGGTCGACCAGCGGGAAAAACATTTTTTGATGCGCGGCGAGAAAGGCTTCGCCGATATGCGGCTTGCGTGTCAAGTCGAGCGTATCCAGCAGAAAATCCTGAAACGCCTGCACGTATTCGACGACCGTGCGTTCTTCGTCCATTGCTCGCAATAGTTGATCGACCCGGCTCGCACCGACAATCTCGGCCGGCATCAACTCACGCGAGGTCAGGCCTTCCACGCTCAGCCCCAGCCCCTTCTGCAGCATGCCCGGCCGGAAGCACACCGTCATGAGCAAGGTCCCGGGAGCGGCGATCCACCGCGTCGGCGTCATGCGCGGGCCGCGTAGAGTGAAGCGCGGATAGCGGCTCAGGCTGCCATCGTCCTCGATCACATCGACGCTGCCGCGGATGAGCAGCATGAAGGCCGGACTCAGGGCCGCGCACATGTGCGATTCGCAGCCGTCAAGCTCCAGCACCATGATGTGCATCAGTAAATGGGCGAGCTTGGGGTGGGGCGGGAAGACTTGGAGCTGCATAGGATGACTACAGGGGCGATCGGCCTCGCGGCCATGGATGGTATGGGGGCTATTTTAACTAATGCAACACAGCGGGCGGATGATTGTCGGGTGAGAAACTTGCTCGCTGAACTGGACAATACGTCTTGCGGGACAGCGACGGGAGCGGCGGCAAGCGCGTCATTCTCGCTTTCCGCGTGCGCCTTCTCCCATAAGGTAAAACCCATATGCGTCTTGTTGCTGTTGGCACGCTGCACGATCAGCGCGGCCGCGGTGTGGCCATGGATAGCGAAATGCAGTGCGCACGTCCACCGCGCACAACTCGGCCATTAGTTTCTGCGTCAACCAGACAGTCTCATCCTTGTAGCGTGCCTCGATGCTCGGTTCACCCGCCTGAGCGGTGAAGATCAAAAATTCAGAGGTGTTGTTGCGGATCAGTCTATTATCATGACCCGTCATCCCACCAGCCTCGAAAGTTGCGCATCGTTCCGCAGCAGAACACACCACTTGGCCACGGCTGAAAGCTCCGCGCTTGGCTTTGTGAGCTCGGCGATTTCACGTGCTGAAGCTTTTGCGCGTTCGCGCGCCGCCGCTGAATGTCGGGCCTCGGACAACGCACGCTTGTAATCACTGATGTGCTTGGTGACACGCTGCCAAACCTTGCGACGCTCCTCGGCCAAGGCCAGGTGTTCCGTCAGCTTCAAACGCTCGACAGTTCTTCGGACGCGAACTTGATCCCAGCGGGAAATGCCAGGCGCCGGAACCGCCTTACCCTCTTCGTCGAAAGCCAGTAGCGTGACATCGTGCGCATTGGTCGGATCAAGGAAGTGAGGGATCTCATCGCCCTCGCAGCGTCGCGCAAAGCTGGAGCACTGAGACCCGTAACGCAATGGAAACCAAGCCCCTTTCTTGCGATTGGGTACCGTACCCGCAATGCGAAAGTTCATGAAATCGAAGGCCAGCCACCAGTAACCATCCCGCTCGGGGCCTTTGGTGTTGCGCGCGGCCTTTTTGGGCCGGAAATGCTCCACATCCAAATGCGAGGCGATATCCCGTGCCTCGGTGAACCAGCACTTCCCGCCAGAAAGAGCCAGCAACCAAGGCTTGAGCTTGCTCCAATGTGCGCTATGGTCATCGATCAACTGGTTGCGCTCTTTGACCTTGCCTGCCGCATTCAACTTGGCGAGTTCTTTCACCAAACGATCGGATTCGGCCAGCCATGCATTCCAATCGGCTTGAGACCAACGTATGTTTGGAGGTAGCTCGGCGTCCGTCGGGAGCTTGTGTTCCAGGTCAATATAGATCATTTGCCAGCGTCCTCACGCAGGATTTCGTCAATGATGGAATCGGCAATCGCGTCCTGCTCGGCTTGCTCGGCTGGCGTGAGCACGGGTTTGCGGAACTTGCGGTGTTGCGCCATCTTGCGCACGAATAACGCGTAATCCGGGTCGCGGAAATCGGCGGTAGAAAAGCCAAGGTCGGCCAGCTCGGCAGAGAGACGGCTGAGCTCGGCATCCTCTTCTGCCGTGCGCGGCGTCTTCACGAACAGCTCGTTGCGGCGGAATAGGCGACGCTCGGTTTCAATGTCCAGCGTGGATGACAGGCCGAACAGTTCACTCTTGAGCAAACCCGTCACGCCCATGCCTTGCGGATGCTCGTCTGGAATATCCACCACCGTGCGGTTGCCGTTGCGGCGCAGGATGTGTACCTGCTCGCGCTTCAGGCTGCCCACCATCATCGGGTCGTGGGTGGTGACGAGGATTTGCGATTCGCCCTGCATCGGTGCTCCCTCATCCGACGTCAGCACGCCTTCGATGTCATCGAAGTAGCGCAGCTTCCAGATCGGGTTGAGGTGGGTATCGGGCTCGTCGAGCAGGAACAGGCAGTGGTCTTCGCGGGTGATGCGCATCAGGCCCAGCACGGTGAGCATTTGCAGCTCGCCTTCCGAAAGCTGGGTAAAGCTTACCTTGCCACCGTGTTCATCGCGCTTCTTGACGGTGATGCGCACCTCGTCGATCAGGTCGCCGATGTAGGCACCTTCGGCGTAGCGGAAGAAGCTGTCGGTGCCGCCCACCAGCTCGCCCAATTGTTTGAGTTTGTCCTGGCTGGGCACGAACAGATAAAGCTGCTTCTGCTTTTCGGTGCGGCCACGGAAGTCGATCTGCTTGGTCGCTTCCTGCTCAATCGGTGCCCATGCCACCTGCCAGAGTTTGTCGAGAAACTCGCTCACCACATTGCCGCGCGCGTACCAAAAGCGCGGGTCACCCTCGTTCAGATCGTTCTCGTCGAACTTGCCGCCCTTGCGCTTTTCACGCAGGCGGTGCGGCTCCTTCAGCACGAACAGGGCGGATTCCAGCGACTCGATGTGCAGGTTCTTCAGCACCTTCTGGAACACAGGGTCGTCGGACAGCAAGCAGGCCAACAGTACCAACTGGCTGTGCCCGCCACGGCAGTAGAACAGGCGGCGCAGGCGGTCATCACCAAAGCGCTTATCTCGGCTCTCAATATCTTCACGCAGCTTTGCCGCTGCGTCGGCGTCGAAGTCCGCATTGCGATATAGAGTGGCCAAGGCTTCGCTACTCAGTTTCTCCGAAGCCGTGATTTCCTGACGACGGTTGAAGCGGCGCTGGTGCTCCTGAAACAGCGTTTCCATACGCTCGTTGCGACCGGAATAATAGGCAAAGATGTGCGAGGGCAGCAACTCGCGGTTTTTCAGCAAGTGGCCTTGAGACTCCGCCTTGCCATCCACCCAGACAAACGGGCGCTTTTGCTTGGAGGTGTCGGCCTCAATTCGCACGGCATGGCCGCGAATGCTGTATTCCAGCGTGTAGTCGAAGGCGGCTTCGCGGTCGAGATCGACATCGCGGAAGATGGTGATCAACGCCTCGATCAAGTTGGACTTGCCGGTGCCGTTCTGCCCGATCAGCGCGTGACTGCGGATGGGCTTGCGCGGCGTATCCGCTGCGCTGCCATTTGAAGCAGGCAAGTGCGACTCGAACGCAATATCGAGATCGCGCAGGTTGCGAAAAGCACTGAGGCGGATGCGCTGCAATTGCATATCAGGCGCTCACCGAATCGGTCTGCTTTTCGCGCATTTCGGCCACGGCGGGTTCTTGAATCCAGCCGTGGGCGACCTCGGTTTTCAGTTGCGCATAGAAGGCATCAATCTCGCCGCCGAATCGTTGCCACAAATCCTTGGCGCTCATTTCGCCATTGTGGCGGGCCAGCATGGTGGCCAGCGGGGCTTGGGCTTTGATATCGGGTGCGGTGCCCAAACGCAGCGGTGCGATCAATTCGGTTTGGGGGGCTTTCACGGGTTCGTCATCCTCTGGTTCGATGGTGATGCCGGTAATGCTAGCAACGGAGGAAATCGCTAATCGCGACGCCAGCTTCAGGCGCGTTTCGATTTGTGAAGCAAATACATCGCAGCTTTTCAATAGGTCTTCCACGCGAGAAACAATTCGGTCTTGCTCCTCCTTTGGTGGAACTGGTAGCAGTAGCTGTTTTAGCTTTCCTGCCTTAATGCCTTTGGCTGTCATGCCCGTCGCATTTTCCTCGAGCAATTTTTGAAAGATCGGTGACATCATGAAATACATAGCGCACTTTGTATTGATGTTTGCGAAGGGCTGCAGGTTGATAACCCGCTGAGCAAGAGCAAAGTTTGGCGATTCATTAATGCGCGCAACATTGCCTAATGGCGCCTCTGTAGTTATTAGCAAATCACCCAATCGAGGAAAACCTCGTGTCATCCAGTCGCTATAGGATGCTTCTGATATGTATTCGACTGGCTCCGAAGCCAAAATTCCTGGACGCACATTCTTGGCGGTTACAAGAACAACGCCATCATTTGTTTTTGTAGGAGTTTTTCCGCGATAGTCGATGAACTGGAACAAATTCTCCAAACTCGCTTTCATCCAATGCGAAGGAGTAAAGAACTCAACTTCTCGAATATCGGTCGCAGATGGCTTCTTGTTTTTCATCTCGCCCGACGCCAAACGGGCAATCTTGGCTGCGTTAGCCCTCGCGATAAGCGCTTCTGGCGCCTCGTCATCAAGGCATCGTTCAGTCAGCAGCCCTTGAATTGCCAAATCTAAGATCAAGTTGACCAGTTCTGCCACATCCTCTGGCGCATGAAAAAGCCGCTCGAAGTTTTCGGCCAAGCGAGTCCATGTGGTTTGAAGTTCGTGCGGGCTGGTGGCGCTGGCGACGGCTTGCAGGGTGGACTGGCGCAGGTTGTTTTGCAGCTTGCGGCGGGTTTGCTGTTGCGCTTCCAGCTTGTCGCACAAGGCCATTAGTTCATCGACTTTGGCGACGATGCGGGATTGTTCGCCGGTCGGCGGTAAGGGTAGAGCTCGGGTCGCAAAGTATTCAGTTGGCAAGCGCTTCTGGCCAGCAGTCCCTGTCATGTTCTTTTCGCCTTCAATGGCGAAATGCGGTGATCGCAAAAACAGATATACGTAACTTGGCAAGACACCAGAATGAATTGGCCGAAATACGTGAAGCTCGGTTGTGCCCGCACCGATGCCGTGCTCCAAGCCTTGGATAACGGCAGCCTTACCGTTTTCAAAGCACGGCGTAATCTTGGCCACAACGACGTCACCGTTGGCAAAGTGTGTAAACCCCTTTTTGATGTTGGCCCATTTGGCCGCTTCAGGAGCCAAGTTGCCCATGTGCAGCTGTGAGAAGCCACTCATTGGAACAAAAGAGGCCGGAGCTTCGTCCGAAGCATCATTCCTCGGACCGATCTCACCAATATCAAGCAAGCGTGTCCAGCACCATGAAGCGGGCAAACTCACCGACGTCGGAACGTCGAGTGCTTCGCTCTCTAACTTCGGCAAACGCTTGTATGCTTTTTCGCTAATCAATCGTGCTCTTAATGCCGCGATGTCAGCAAGCAGTGTACGCGCATCGCCATCCTCTTCGACTTGAGGGGTTATCGTTCCTGTAATGGCCAATTGGTAAATCATTTCGCGAAGCTGCTGAATGCCCCCCGGCGCATTCGCAATATGCCTAAACTCCGCCAAAAACTGCCGCGCATCCATCAGCTTTGCTCCCCGCTGCGATTGTCCAGCCGCTGGCGCGAGCGCTCAATCGCGTCGTGCAATTTTTGTTGCAACAGTGCCTTGGGCGGTAGCTCGGTCAGATATTCCGCCACATGGATGCCGCTGGCGTCCAGCTCCAGCAATTCGATCTGTTCCTGCTTTTTGCCGCTGCACAGGATGATGCCCAACGGCGGCGCTTCTCCCGGCTCCTGTTCGTGTTTGGCCAGCCAGCGCAGGTAGAGCTCCATCTGGCCTTTGTCGGCGGCTTTGAAGTCGCCCAGCTTGAGGTCGATGGCGACCAAGCGCTTCAGGCGGCGGTTGTAGAACAGCAGGTCGATGTAAAAATCGTCGTTGTCGATCTGGATGCGTTTTTGCCGCGCAACGAAGGTGAAGCCTGCACCGAGTTCGAGCAAGAAATTTTCCAGCTCGCGCAGGATGGCGTCTTCGAGATCCTTTTCGAGATAGCGGTCTTGCAGACCTAGAAAATCGAGCACATAGGGATCTTTGAGTACCAGTGCGGGCGCAATGTCGCCGCTTTGGCGCAGGGTAGCCAGCTCGGTGGCCAGGAGTTCTTCGGGCAGGCGTGACAGTGCAGTGCGTTCGAACAGCAGGGTGTCCTTGCGCTCGCGCAGGCGGCGCACGCTCCAGCGTTCTTGCGCGCACATCTGGGCATAAAAGTCGCGCTGAACGGGGTCTTTGAGATAAATGATTTCCAAAAAATGGCTCCATGCCAATTGTCTCGACAGTGTCGAGACAATCTGGGCGTCCGGGTAGGCCTCGGCAAAGCGCAGCATGTGGCGCAGGTTTTTGCTGGAAAAGCCGCGCCCGTAGTCGGCTTCCAGTTGCGCGGCCAGGTTGGAGACGATCTGCTCGCCATACTCGGCGCGCTCGCCTTGCAGCACTTCGCTGCGGATGCGCTGGCCAATGTGCCAATACAGCAGGGTGAGCGCGCTGTTGACGGCGCTGGCGAGCTGGGCACGGCTGCTCTCAATCAGTTGGCGAATGTCGTTGACCAGTGCCGGCGGTGTGGGAGTGGCGGGGCGATGGCGCTGCGTCATTCGGTCACCTCGGGAGTGAAGTGGTGTGCCAATGCCGCGGCCAGTTCGCTCTTGAGCTGGTTTTCGGTTTCTTCGATTTCACCCAGCAGGATTTTGTATTTCTCCAGCAGCACGTCGGGGTCGTGGCTTTCTTCTTCCGGCGCGTTGGGGTTTTTGATGTCGAGGTTGAAGATGGGCCAGTAGATGCGGTCGCCTGCGGCTTGGGCATCGCGGGTTTGCAGGCGCAAGGGCTCGGCCTTGGCGCGCAGTTCGGCAATCCGGGTCTCGATCTTCTCGCGGTAAGCGGCGTCGGCCGTGCCGACGAGGCTCTTGCGCAAATCGGCGGCTTCGCCTTCCAGCGCGGCAGCCTGGTTGTTCAGGTCTTCGGCGCGCTGCCAGTGCGGTTGCGCGGCCGCTTCGGCTTGTTCGCGTTTGGCCTTGAAATCCACCTTCCAGGCGAATTCGTTTTCCACGCGATCGGCAAAGTCATTGGCTTCGTCGCCCCACCATTCCTGTTCGGGTTTGAACTCTTCCAGACGGATGGGTTTGGTTTTGGAATAGCTCTTGTAACCCGCCGGGTAGGGATGCTCGTAGAACCAGATGGTGTCGGTGTGGAAATGCTCGGTGCCATCGTTCACCGTCGCGCCCTTGGTGAAGAACAGCAGGTTGGTTTTGATGGTGGTGTACGGTGCAAACACGCCTTTGGGCAGGCGGACAATAGTGTGCAACTTGCACTGCTGCATCAGGCGTTCTTTGATTGCAGCCTTGATGCCATCGCCAAAGAGAAAGCCATCGGGTAACACAACGGCGGCGCGCCCACCTTTTTCCAGTAGCTTGACTATTAATTGCATAAACAGGTCAGCGGTTTCTTTCGTTGGGTGGTGATAGCCGGCCCCCACACTGTCGTCTTCATAGCCGCCAAATGGCGGGTTAGTGACGATGCACTGGACCTGCTGGTCGGCACGCCAATCGTTCCATCCCACGCTTAGGGTATTGCCGCGCTTGATCTGACTAGGTACATCAATGCCGTGCAGCAGCATGTTGGTGGTGCACAGCAGATGTGGCAACGGCTTTTTCTCGATGCCACCAATCAGAGTTTCGATGGCGCGCTTGTGCTCGGGACGTGGTGATTCCATTCTGTCGATTTCATGACGGAAATGATCAATCACTGCAGTGAGAAAACCACCTGTCCCACAGGCAGGATCTAGTACTTTTTCATTTCTTTGCAAACTTGGATTGACGCGATTGACCATGAAGGCGGTGATGGCGCGTGGGGTGTAGAACTCGCCTGCGTTACCTGCACCGCGCAAGTCATTGAGCAGTTGTTCGTACACATCGCCTAAGTTGGCGCGGGTCTTGAAGTCGTGGAAGTTGATGGCGTCTTCCAACTTCTCGATTACGGCGAGCATTTGCGTGCCGCTTTTCATGTGGTTGTTGGCGTCTTCAAAAACACTGCGGATGACCCTGTGTCGGTCACTTTGGCTGGCATCCAAGCTTTTGAGTTCGGGGAACAACTTGTTGTTGACGAAGTCGATGATGGCGCTGGGTGCTATCTGCGGTTGCTTTTTGCCATCTTTGCTTGGCACATAGGCTGCCCAGTTTCGCCAACGAAAGTCCTCTGGCAATGGAGATTTGTATTTCTTGCCTTGATCCTTGGCGTCGTCTTCCCACTCTTCTTCGCGCTGGTCGAAAACTTTAAGGAAGAGCATCCAGGTGAGCTGGCCCAGGCGCTGGGCGTCGCCATCGACGCCGTCGTCCTTGCGCATGATGTCCTGAATGGACTTGATGGTGCTGCTGAGATTCATCGTGTTGAATTTTTATCATTCGGCCTGGCACTGTGGCTCAGGCTTGTTTCTGTTCTGGGGTGTCGTAGAGTGCTTGTTCGAGCTCGTGCACGGCTTGTGCGTATTGCTCGACGCTGCCAAAGATGCCGCGCCGGATTTGCGTTTTACTGCCGAACTGGTCGAAGGGCGGCAGTTCCAGCACCTTGGTGTCTTCGATGTCTTGCACGCCGTGGTCGGCAAACTTGTCGAGCAGGGCTTCGAGCACCGCGCGAGCTTGCTCGCCGTATTTGCCGAACACGTCGCGCTTCTTGACGTTGTTGGCGCGCTCGCGGCGGGTGAGCGGCTTCTGGTCGAACGCGACATGGGCGACCAGATCGAAGGCATCCAGCTCGCTGCCATTGGCCACGGCCTGTTGCAGTATCTCCAGCGGCACGCCGTGTTCGGCCAGTTCTTGCAGAACGGCTTGTTTGCGTTCAGCACTGTTCCAGCGACGCAAGAAGCCGGTCATGCTGCCAAACTCGGCTTGCAAGGCCTTCTTGATATCGTCTTTGAGCAGGACGCGATAGTCCTCGGTGATGAGTTTGCCGTCGGTATCGAGGTACTGCGAGCGTTCAACGGCCACGCGCACGTTCACGTCGTCAATCACGTACTTGATGCGGCTTTCGCCACCACCGCCACCCGTGTTGCCACCGGGTTGAGTGTCATCGTCGTCAGTCGGGCCAGGACCATACGGTGGTGGCTCGGACTCGTCAACGCCAGGCGGATTGATGTCTTCCGGTGGCACGACCGGGTCGTAGGGTTCGGGCTCGTAGATCACTACGGGCTCGCCATCGAAATCCGGATCAGCGAATAGGCGCGTCGCGCCTTTGAAGTCCATGATGGTGAAGTAGAGCTTCTGGTAGTCTTCGCGCAGACGGGTGCCCCGGCCGATGATCTGCTTGAACTCGGTCATCGAGTTGATACTCTGGTCCAGCACGATGAGCTTGCAGGTCTTGGCATCGACACCGGTCGTGAGCAGTTTGGAGGTGGTGGCAATGACGGGATAAGGCTCGTCGTTGTCGATGAAGTAGGAGAGCTGGGCCTTGCCTTCGTTGTCGTCGCCGGTGATGCGCATCACGTAACGGCGGTTGCTGGCGGCGGCCGGGATCAGCTTGACCAGCTCTTGCCGCATACGCTCGGCGTGATCCTGATCATCACAAAATACGATGGTCTTTGCCATCGGGTCGGTGGCTTTAAGATATTCCCACACCTTGCGGGCGACGAGTCTGGTGCGCTTTTCCAGCACCAAATTGCGGTCGAAGTCCTTGGTGTTGTATTGGCGCTGCTCGATGGGCTGACCGAGCTTGTCGACTTTGCCTTTCTCGGGGGTATAGCCCACGGCGTCGACATCGGTGGCGATGCGGATGACCTTGTAGGGGGCGAGAAAACCATCTTCGATTCCCTGCTTGAGCGAGTAGGTGTAAACCGGGTCGCCAAAGTAAGTGGTGTTGCTGGCGTCTTTGGTTTCTTTGGGCGTGGCGGTCAGGCCGAGATGGGTGGCGCTGCTGAAGTAATCGAGCACGTCGCGCCAGGCGGAATCCTCTGCGGCGCTGCCACGATGGCATTCGTCAATCACGACAAGATCAAAGAAGTCTGTCGGGAACTGGCGATAAATCTGCTTCCATTCTTCCTTGCCCGTGACGGCTTGGTACAACGCCAGATAGATCTCGTAGTTCTTTTTGACTTCGCGGTTGGTGACCTTGTGCATCACTTCGCCAAACGGGGCGAAGTCCTGCTGCATGGTCTGATCGACGAGGATGTTTCTGTCGGCCAAAAACAAAATGCGTTTTTTGGCCTTGGCCTTCCACATGCGCCAGATGATCTGGAATGCGGTGTAGGTTTTGCCGGTGCCGGTGGCCATGACCAGCAACACGCGTTGCTGGCCTTTGGCGATGGCTTCGACGGCGCGGTTAATGGCGACGCGCTGGTAGTAGCGTGGTTCGCGGCCGCTGCCATCCGTATAGAAGGGTTGCTCGATAAGTTTGACGGCTTCTGGCGCGGTCAGTCCTTTCCATTGCTGGTACAGGGGCCACAGATCATCCAGGGAGGGAAAATCGTTGAGCTGGAGTTCTCGTTCCACCGGTTGGGTGATGCCGGTGCGGTCGTGAATCAAAAAGCCATCGCCATTGCTGCTGATGGCAAATGGGGCGTCCAGCATTTCGGCATAGGCCAAGGCTTGCTGCATGCCATGACCAACAGAGAATTTGGCTTGCTTGGCCTCGACAATCGCAATCGGCACGTTGGGCCGAGCGTACAGCACGAAATCAGCGCGCTTGGGACCGCCCTTGGCTTCGGGATTACGAATGCGCGAGGCGAGCTTGCCGCGCACCATCACACGGCCGTCGGTGAGGTTCACCTCCTCATGAAACTGATTCTGCTGCCAACCGGCTTGTTGGATGGCGGGTGTGATGAATTTGGTGCAGATGTCGCGCTCGCTGAGCTGATATTTGTCCATGTTAGAGCGCTCCCCTGTTAGCTCGGCCATGTTCTTCATCCGCGCCGCCAGCGCGCACCCATTCGTCGATCTCGGACAACTGGAACTTCCACAGCTGCCCGATCTTGTGCGCGGGCAGGCCCTTGCGCTCTCGCCAGCGGTAGACGGTGTCCTTCACAACGCCCAGATGCTGGGCGACTTGCTCGGCGGTGCCCCATGGTTCGGCGTTCATGGCATTGGCGTTCAGGTTGTTGCCTTAAAGTCGTCTTAAATCGGCGCAAGTCTAACAGAACGCCATTTCAACGGCTATCGGACTTGTCCAGATGGGAGAGGTCCATGTTGGCCGTTTTGCCTGATTTGTGAGGAGTACGCTTGCGGCCGAAAGCGTAAGCCACGTCTTCTAAATCAAGGCCGCCGCAGCCGCACCCGCGATCGCCAAGCATCCGACCCAACCCGGATTGCGCCCGCCCGAGATCAGAAAATTGGCCGCACCGAACAGCAGGAAGGCGAAGCCGGTGATGCCCAGCACCGCCGATTGCAGCTCTTTCATCGGCAGGTTCAGGCATAGCAGAATCGCCGCCATCGCGAACCAGCTTATCGTCCCGATATGCCAGCACGCGCGCAGGAAGCGCCGTTGCACCAGGTTCAGCATTTTGGCATCGCATTTCGCCAGCAGCGGCTGCAGGATTTTGCGTTCTCCCAGCCAGGAATGCCCCACGCCCGTGAACACCATCAAGGCCGCGGTCAAGATGATCCATCCGTTATTCATGTCATTCTCCATACCTTTTGGTATGGGTAGTCTTGCAGGAAGGCTTGCGCTTGTCAATACCTTGCGGTATGGTGGCCGGATGGATGAAAAATTGAATCGTCAAAATTGGCTGAATGCCGGCCTCCAGGCGCTCGCCGAGGAAGGTCCGGAAGGCTTGCGCATCATGCCCATCGCACAAAAACTGGGCGTAACCAAGGGCAGCTTCTATTGGCATTTCCGCAACCACGAGCAATACCAGAAGGCGTTGCTGGAAGAATGGGAGCAGGGACATACCCACCAGATCATCCGCCATGTGGAAGCGGTCGGCGGAGACCCCATGAGCAAGCTGCGCAATTTGTTCCACATTACGACCGGCGCAGATGCCCGGCTGGCGCAAGCCATACGGAACTGGTCGCACAGCAATCCAAAGGTGCGCGAGGCGCAGGAGCGGGTGGACCGCGACCGGATTGCTTACGTGGCGGCATTGTTGCGGCCCTTGGGATGGAGCGAGGAAAAAGCGAAAGCCCTGGCGCGCTGGTTGTATTGCGGGCTGATCGGGCATTTCAGCATGGGCGGGCCGCGCATTACTGCTGAAGAAGCCGAGGTGATTCTGGAGGCAGTCACCCCAAGGTAGCGTACGCTTTTTTCATCCGCATGCAGAGCACGGAACCGGGCCGCCGAGCCTTGGAAACGGCGCTGCCTGCAGTATCGTAGGGTGGGTGCAACCCACCATGACCAACACCGCATGTAGTCGGTTTCTTCTCCATCCACGGACTGCATAAATCTGTGCAATTTGCTGAGGGAAGTGCCTTACGCACAACACCAATTGGGCAAAATAAGACAGCGGGAAGGGCAATTGCGGCGGACGATTGACACGGCTTCATGCGTTCCGCTAGAGTCGGCATAGACGTTCCAGGTAGAAACTATTTCTTCCGAATTGCGGCCCTCCTGTGTGAGCGTGATGCGCACTGCGGCTCGATTTTTTGCAAAGGAATCCGATGAATTCCATCAACGCAAGGATGCCGCAGTTTGCCGGGCATCTCATCCAAGAGCGGTCTGACCTCACTCCACAAAGATGCTCCACCCACATGCGTCGAGCCGTTCTCTCTGCTTGTTTTTGCATTGGGGTGCTGGGCGGTTTCGGTGCCTCGCCGGCTGCTGCGGCTACGCTGATTTCCATCACCGGTGGCGCCGATGCCGGGCCGGTTGTCCAGGCCGATCCCGGTTTCAACAACCTGCGCAATGCGCTCTTCGTCAATGCCTCGACCAGTACCAACAAGACCAGCGTGGTGCGCCTGATCAACCTTAGCAATCAGGCCGGCGCAATCACAGGAACCGCCTATGACGAAACCGGCAACGCGGTCGGCACCGCCAATGCCGCACTCGGCACCGCGGCGGCCTATCAGACGCTGAGCTTCACCTCGGCGCAACTGGAAGCCGCGCTCGGCTATTCACCGTCTTCCCCGACGGCCAAGTACCGCATCGTTTTCAACGCTAATCTGCCCAGCGTCGAACTCATCAATTTCATCAAGGATGTCGCGACCGGCAACCTGATTCTCGGGCAGTCGCAGATCGATAATCGTCCAGCTGCAACGGCAAGCACGTCGACGCGCAACATGCTGCTTGAGAATGCTTCGACCAGCGGCAACAAGACCAGCGTGGTGCGCTTGATCAACCTGAGCAGCCAGAGCGGCGCCATCACCGCCACTGCCTATGACGAGGCAGGCAATTTGGTGGGGACGGCCAACGCCTCGCTCGGCATGCTCGGCGCGCAGCAAATGCTGACGTTTACCTCTGCGCAGTTGGAAAGCGCGCTCGGCTTTACCCCTTCGTCCGGCACCGCGAAATACCGCATCGTGTTTACCGGTGCCTTGCCGAGTTTTGAAGTGATCAATTACGTCAAGGATTCCGCCACCGGCAATCTCACGCTCGGCCAAGCGCAGACCGATAATCGTACCGCCGGCAGCGCTGCCTCCTCGGTGCGCAATGCGCTGTTCGTCAATGCCTCGACCAGCGGCAACAAGACCAGTGTGCTGCGCCTGATCAACCCCGGCAGCGCCGGCGGCAACCTTACCGCCACGGCATATGACGAGGCCGGCAACAGCGTCGGCAGCGCCAATGCCGCGCTGGGGACGATTGCCGCGCGCCAGATGCTGACGTTCACCTCGGCCCAACTCGAAGCCGCAATCGGTTATACGCCGGCCTCCGATACTGCCAAGTACCGGATCGTCTTCAGCGCCAATCTACCGGAGCTGGAACTGCTCAATTTCATCAAAGACAACGCCAGCGGCAACCTGACCCTTGGCCAGGCGCAGATCGACGACAGCAGCGTGGTCGGCGCCTCGGCTTCAAGCCGTGATGCTCTGTATGTCAATCCCTCCATCGGCAGCAAGACCAGCGTGGTGCGGCTGATCAATCCGGGCAGCCAAAGCGGCAGCATCAGCGCCACCGCCTACAGCGAAGCCGGCAGCACGGTGGGCACGGTCAATGCGGCGCTGGGCAGCATCGCCGCGCGCCAGATGCTGAGCTTTACTTCGGCCCAGTTGGAAGCGGCAATCGGCTATACGCCCGAATCCGACGCCGCCAGATACCGGATCGCCTTCAATGCCAATCTGCCGGCTTTCGAGCTGATCAATTTCGTCAAGGATACGGCCAGCGGCACGCTCACCCTGGCGCAGATGCAGACCGACGTCGCGCCGCCTCTTACGACTGCAGCCCCGGCGTTGTCTGCCACGCCCGGCGATACCACGGCGTCGGTGAACGTGACGATCAACCAGAACGGCACGGGTTATTACCTGGTGCTGCCGGCGGCATCGGCCGCGCCCAGTGTTGCCGCAGTGAGCGCGGGAACCCCGGTGGCGATGAGCGCCGGCACGCCGGCCGTCATCAGCTTGACCGGGCTGTCGCCAAGCACAGCCTATGTTTTGTATTTCGTCGCGAAGAATACCGCAGGCAATTACCAAGGCACCCTCGGTTCGGTGGCGATCACCACCAGCGCTGCTTCCTCGGCGGCCATCGATGGCGCGTCCTGGATCGACTTGAGCGACGTCAATGCCGCCGGGACCTATCCGCTGGCGCTGGCGGCACAGCCGACGGGCAACGTCACCGTCAGCTTGAGCGGCGACGCCCAGGTCGATGTCAGCCCGACCTCCATCACCTTCACGCCGCAAGACTGGAACCAGCCGCGCACCGTGACCGTCAGCGCCAAGAGCGACAATGTAAGCGAGGGCCAGCATACCGCGACGGTCAACCATGCCATCGTGTCCGGCAGCGGCACGCTGACCGCCGATGCCAAATCGGTGCTGCTGAGCGACGAGATCGAGGGCCTGAGCGAGGCGCAGCGCACTATGCCGACCTATTCCGCCAGTTCCGCCGCCTCTTTCGGCGACCTGATCGTCGCGGTCGGCGACGCGTCGAACGCCAGCCTGGATGCGGTCAAGACCTCGCCCTTCAATCCGGTGTCGGCCTTGCAGCAAAAGCTCAACGAGATTTTCGGGAACGGCTATGTCACTGCCGAAATGACCTTGAGCAGTCCGCCGACTTTCACGATCACGTTCAACCATGCGCCGCTCGGACGTTCCGGACGCGAGGTCAACGGTTCGTTGAGCGCGGCGGTCGACAAGAACAACAACCAGGTGACGTTGAGCTTCCAGAATTTGAGCGTTACGTCGCCGGCCGATGCGAACACCGGCGCCGAGGCCACCCAGACCACGTTCAACGGCAGCATCGTGCTGACCGGCACCGGCAGCGGTACGCCCAGTTCCATCGTCGCCAATGTCAGCATCAGCAACACCAAGGGCCAATCATCGACGCTGGTGACGGTGAATAATTTCTCGGTGTCCTTTGTCTCGCTCGGCAACATGGTTCTCAACGGTGAAGCGACCGTCACTACCAGCAAGGGCACGGTAACGATCTCGCTGCTGTCCCTGACCATCAACCGCGACACGCAATATCCGACCAGCGGCCAGGTGAGGATTGCGATCGGCGAATATACGATCTACGTCCAATTCAATGGCACGGATGAGGTAGCGATCACCATTTTCCACAACGGCCATTCGGTATCGTTCAACTGGCATCTGCCCGACATGACCAAGAACTACGTGTTGGGCCGCCATCGCGGCGGTGCGCGTGCCGTATCCTGGCATCCCGACGGCAAGCTGCTGGCTTCGGTCGGCCTGGACGGCATGCTAAAAGTGTGGAACACCTCGTCGACCCGCCTGTACTGGCTGCGGCCCGATCCGAACAAGACGGCGCTGGCTGCGGTCGCCTGGTCGCCCGACGGCAAAACCATCGCCAGCGCCAACCTGGGCGGCGTGGTCAGCGTCGCCGACGTCAGCGACCCGAGTTCGCTGAAATGGAAGAATCTCGACAGCACCGCCAATCTCGGCACCGACTCCAACAAGCTCGCCTGGTCGCCCGACAGCACCTATCTGGCCGGTGCCGGCAATGACGGCATGATCCGCATCTGGCTGTTTCAGAATGGACGCCTGAGCTTGCAGAAGCAACTCAATACCGCGTTGCCGGGAACCTCGGCCCGGGCGCTCTCGGTGGCCTGGTCACCGGACGGCAAGACGATTGCCAGCGGCAACAATGCCGGCCGGGTGCTCTATTGGGATGTTTCGCAAGGCCCCGCGCAGGCCAGCCTGCGCGCCACTCTCACCAGCATGTCGGAGGTCAATGACATGCTGTTCGCATCGGACGGCAAGCTGGTGGCGACCGATGATGCCACCAGGCTCAATGTGTACGACGGCAGCAGCGGTGCCTTGCTGGCCAGTGGCGGCCCGCCGTTCACGGTGACGACGCCGACCGGGGTCGAGACCTATCCGGTGCTGGGGTTCCTGACGGTAGCCGTATGCTGGGACAATATGCACGCATCCACCGGGGCGAGCGACAGCTATGGCAAGGTAGGCTGGAGCATGACCCTGGGCAGCGTCGTGAGCCTGATATCCTTTCCTTCCACCTTGCACAACGGCGACGATACGCAGTCGCTGCGGTATGCGCCCAATGGCGGCACCAACCGCCTGGCCTCGGCGAGTTCGGATGAGACCATCCGGCTGTGGCCGAGTAATTGCCCTGCCAAGTAGGTTAATACGCGCGGCACCGCATACCGGCGCCGCGCAGCATTTCCGCCATGTTTCCTGCCGTGACGGTGCGCGATCGCCATTTCAAAAAAACCATCTCCGGCTCATCCGGTCCAACTTTCCGGCGACCACCAAATAAACCGACCAGCGGCGCGCGGCAGCGCCCCTCTCCGACATGCAGGAAACCCGGCAACCCGCACAATTGGCCACGATGCGCAGGATCGCGACAGGCTTGCTCGTATTGATGACGGGCAT
Source organism: uncultured Burkholderiales bacterium (assembly GCA_966211965.1). GTDB lineage: Bacteria > Pseudomonadota > Gammaproteobacteria > Burkholderiales > Burkholderiaceae_D > CBIHON01. Next base: position 197,118 of record CBIHON010000003.1, read on the forward strand.
CTTCATCGCAGCGAAAATCATGGAGCCTTCTTATGGCGTCCTGTCTTTCGTCAGCGCGTTCGCGGAAGCGGCCATGGTCGGCGCGCTGGCCGACTGGTTTGCGGTCACGGCGCTGTTCCGCCACCCTTTGGGATTGCCGATTCCTCATACGGCGATTATTCCCAGAAACAAGGATCGCGTCGGCGACAGCCTGGCGAATTTTCTTGAACACAATTTCATGACGGAAGACGTGGCGCGCGAAGAACTCAAGCAGGTCGATTTCGCCGGCAGCGCGGCGCACTGGCTGCTTGAGCCGGGGAATAGCCGCGCGCTTGCCGCGCAGATGGCCGCCGGTATTCCTACCGTGCTGCGCCTGGTTCGCGATGAAGATGTCGGACCCTTTCTGAAAAAAGGGATGGCCGATGCCGTGAAGGATCTGCGCTTCGGTCCTTTCCTGGCGCAGGTCGTTTCGGCCCTGGTGGCCGAGCGGCGGCATCAGGCGGTCTTCGATTATTTGATCGGCGTTCTTGCCAAAGGGCTGGAGCAGAACCAGGATGCCCTAAGGCAAAAAATTCACGAGAAAAGCCCACGCTGGATTCCCAGAACGATAGACGAAAAATTCTTTACACGCCTGCTGCAGGAATTGCACAACCTGCTGCATGACATGCGGCAGGAAAAAAGCGAATGGCGCGCCAGTTTCCAAAGCGCGGCGGAAGCGTTGATCGAGAACCTGAAGGCTTCGCCCGAGTATGAGAAAAAAATCCAGAACGTGATCGCCGGCGTCCTGGCCAATCCGCTCTTTCGGGAATATTCGGACCAGGTCTGGCGCGACCTCAAATTGCAATTGCTGACCGACGTCAGGTCGGGCAACTCGCGCTTGGCGGACAAGCTGGAAGAAATCTTCCAGACTTTCAGCACGGCGCTGCTGCAGGATTCCGTCGTGCGCGGCAAGCTCAACGATTGGATACGCGGCATCATTACCGCTGCGGTGGTGGAACGCCGGGGCGTCATCGCCAATCTCGTCCGGCGCGTGATTCAGAAATGGGATGCCGAAAAAGTGTCGAGCAAGTTCGAACTGTATGTCGGCCGAGACCTGCAATATATCCGTATCAACGGCACTCTGGTCGGCGGCTTGGTCGGCCTGATATTGCATGCGTTTGCGCGCTTGCTGCATTAGAGCATTTTTAGCCTGACCGTACGGGCCAATCTCAGGTCTCCGGTGCTCGGCGTACGCCTGTACGCGTCCGCTCCTCGGCCTGACCTTGACTCCGCACGGTCAGGCTAAAAATGCTCTAGAGCAGTTTCAGCTTGACCGTACACGGCCAATCTTGCGCCTGCGATGCGCACCGTACCATTCGTACGGTTGCGCTTCTCGGCTCAACCTTGGCTCCTGTACAGTCAGGCTGAAACTGCTCTAGGCCGGACGAAGGCGCCGGTTGCTACAATTTTCCACCGCCTGTCAGAGCTTGGCGTCTTTTTTAAGGGATTTGACGGCGGCATCGAGCGCTACGAATGCCTTCGAGTAAGCGGAGTTATCGGCGATCATCGCTTGCGCCTCGGCATATTCCTCGAGATTGATCTGACGCACCACTTTGCCGGCCAGCGCGTGGAAAGCGGCATGTGCATCGACACAGGGTTTATAGGACTTGAGAAACTTGTATTTGCGCTCGCCTTCGCCATAGAGCCAATTGCCAAGGGCGCAGACATCGGCTTTGGTAATTGCCGACACATCCAGCTTGGTTTTTCCGGCAATGGCGTTGAGAAACTTGGTCTTCAATTCTGCATCTTTTACAAGCGCTTCGTCCAGGTTCATTGCACCCTCCCATAGGTTTGAAAGTCTGGTTCCCCAGCAATTTCACAGTAGCACAAGGCGTGGTGCGATGCCATCTTTTGTCCGCGTCGGTTGCAATGATGCGTAAGGAATTGCGGCATGGCGCGACTTAGCATTGCTGCCGTTCTTTGCGGCAGCCATCAAGGAGAACACCATGTTTGGAAAAATCTTATCCGGCATCGGCGCGTACAAGCAGCGCATGCCGCGCGCCGAAGACGCCTTGCCCGGCCGCCCCACGGCAATGCCATTGCGCAACGCGCACTACGTGCATGGACGTCCGCTGGCAGGGGACTTTACGGGATTGGCACACATCCAGGTCGGCATGGGCTGTTTCTGGGGCGTGGAGCGGCTGTTCTGGTCGCTTCCGGGAGTGGTCACGACGGCAGCTGGATATGCCGGCGGCACGACGTCGAATCCGGTTTACCGGGAAGTGTGCAGCGGCCAGACCGGGCATGCCGAAGTCGTGCTGGTGGTGTACGACCCGGCGCAGTGCTCGTTCGACACCTTGCTGAAAACCTTCTGGGAAAACCACGATCCGACCCAGGGCATGCGGCAGGGGAACGACACGGGGACTCAGTATCGCTCGGCGATTTACTGCGCCGACGAAAAACAGTTCGCGGCAGTCGAAGCCAGCCGCGAACTGTTCCAGAAGCGCTTGAGCGAACAAGGTTTCGGCAAGATCACGACCGAAATCCGCGTGCCCGAGCCGCGCTTTTACTATGCGGAAGACGAACATCAGCAATATCTGGCGAAACATCCCGGCGGCTATTGCGGATTGCGCGGGACCGGCGTCAGTTGTCCGCTTGGCGCGCGGGCCAAGCCGGGGGGCTAGCGCCTCGGGTCTGTTTGGGTTCATAACAGGCGCTAGTGCTGAGACGCGCCGCACCATCCGTTTCGGTGTGGCGCGCTCCCAATATCGCAGCAAAATCTTCATGAAATCTCGCTGGATGGTTTCGCCTGAAGCTTGCCGATGAGCTTGGGCTGTTTTAAAATACTGGTTATATATACAGTATTTGGCGAACCATGACAAAGCGCGAGCGGGATGGAGAAATGTATGAAGAACCGCAAGCGCAGCCTCTGCTGAAAGCGCGAAAAGGACGCGGGGCGGTGACGAACCTGCAAGGCCGCTACGAGAAGCAGACAAGGGAAGCGTTCGACGATGGGTGGCCGGAAGAGTGCGACGAGAAGGGCGCCCCCATCCTGGACCGGACGCTCGCCTGGAAAACACAAATCATCGAGGAGCAGGCCAAAACCATCCTGACTCGCAATGCCTCGCCCGATATCCCCTTCAGCGTCTCGCTCAATCCTTATCGCGGCTGCGAGCACGGTTGCATTTATTGTTTCGCGCGTCCCACCCACAGTTACCTCGGCTTGTCGCCCGGGCTGGATTTCGAAAGCAGGATTTTTGCCAAGGTCAACGCGCCGGAACTGTTGCGGCGCGAACTGGCGAAAGCCTCCTACCAGCCGCAGCCGATCGCCCTCGGCGTCAGCACCGATGCCTATCAGCCATGCGAGCGCGAACTGAAACTGACCCGGCGCGTGCTGGAAGTGCTGCATGCATGCGAGCATCCGGTGGCGCTGATCACCAAGTCGGCATTGGTCGAACGCGACATCGATTTGCTGGCGCCGATGGCGGCCAAACGGCAGGCGGTGGTGGCGCTGACCATCACCACCCTCGACCCGCTGGTGGCACGTACGCTGGAGCCGCGTGCGGCGGCTCCAGCGCGGCGCCTGCGCACGATCCGCACCTTGACCGAGGCCGGCATTCCGGTTGGCGTGAGCATCGCGCCGGTGATTCCCTTCGTGACCGAACCGGACCTTGAGCGCGTGCTGGAGGCTGTGGCGGAAGCCGGCGCCGTCAGCGCCAGCTACATCGTGCTGCGCCTGCCGTGGGAAGTGAATCCGCTGTTCCAGCAGTGGCTGCAGGCGCATTTTCCGGAGCGGGCGCAGCGCGTCATGAACCGGGTGCGCGATATGAGAGGCGGCAAGGATTACCAAGCCGATTTCGGCACGCGCATGCGAGGGGAAGGCGTGTGGGCCGACTTGATCCGGCAGCGCTTCAAGAAAGCGGTGGCGCGTCTTGGCATCGGCCGGCGCGCGGACGGCTTCGATGTGCTGGACGCTTCCGCATTTCGCCGGCCGCTGTCGCCGGCGGAAAATCCGAGCCGGCAGTTCGACCTGTTTTAACTGGGATACCGATTGACGCCGGCCGCGCCATTCCGTTATGATTGTCCGATGCGATTCTTCAAAGTCCTCTCCAAGTCTTCCCACCATCACCCCTTGCATATCCGGCTGGGGGAGCTATTGCTTATGTGACTGTGTGCCCGATCACGAAGAAAGCCCTCCCAGCCTGATGCGAGGGCTTTTTTTTCGAGCGGAAGAAATCACACATGAGTCAATACTGGAGTCCCCTGGTCAAACGGTTGAAGCCTTACATCCCCGGCGAGCAGCCGAAGATCGACAAGCTGATCAAGCTCAACACCAACGAAAATCCCTACGGCCCTTCGCCGCTCGCGATCGAGGCGATGCGGCAGGCGATCGGCGACAGCCTGCGCCTGTATCCCGATCCGAATGCGGAACAACTCAAGCGAACCATTGCCGACCTGCACGCGCAGCACGGCATTACTCCGGCCCATATTTTTGTCGGCAACGGTTCCGACGAGGTGCTGGCACATGCGTTCAATGCGCTGTTGCAGCACGACGATCCGGTCCTGTTCCCGGACATCAGCTATAGCTTTTACCTTACTTACTGCAGCCTGTACCAGCTCGAATACCGGACCGTGCCGCTGTCGGAAGAATTCGCGATCCGGGTGGACGATTACGTCGGACGCAAGAACGGCGGCATCGTGCTTTGCAATCCCAACGCACCGACCGGCTGCCTGCTGCCCTTGTCCGAAGTCGAACGCCTGGTGGCCGCGCATCCGGCCAGCGTCGTGCTGGTGGATGAAGCGTATATCGATTTCGGCGGCGTCAGCGCGGTGCGATTGGTGACTGCTTATCCCAACCTGCTGGTGGTGCAGACGCTATCCAAATCGCGTTCGCTTGCCGGCTTGCGCGTCGGTTTCGCGATCGGTCATCCCGATTTGATCGAGGCATTGGAACGCGTCAAGAACAGCTTCAATTCCTATCCGCTCGACGGTGTCGCCCTCGCCGGAGCCGGCGCGGCGATGCGGGACGTCGCTTACTTCCAAACCACCACCCAGGCAGTGGTCGAAAGCCGTGCGCTGCTGACGGCCGGCTTGGCGCAACTCGGTTTTGAGGTGCTGCCCTCGGCTGCCAATTTTGTGTTCGCTCGTCATCCTCGGCATGATGGGGCAGGGCTCGCGGCGATGTTGCGCACCAAGGGTATTCTCGTGCGCCATTTTGCGGGGCCGCGCATTGCGGATTTCCTGCGCATTTCAGTAGGAACCGATGCGGCTTGCGAAGCCCTGCTGGAGGTGCTGCGGGCGGATGCGTCTTGAATTTACGTGAACCTCGATAAGCTGCGCGCGGTGTTGCTCAACCCGACTCGAATCTTTACTTTCATGCGCCGGCTCAGAGCCAGCCATGTCGGCGATACCAATTGAGTTCATCGGCAAGCGTGGTCTCAAGCGGCCTGAAGGTGATGTCGAATTCGCGCCGGATTTTTTCTGCGGAAAAGCGGCGGCCGTGGTCGTTCGCCATATTGCGCACCGTGGCCAGGCTCAGCAGTACGGCACGCTTGGTCAGGCGCGCATAGAATTCCTGGATGGAGGCGACCATCCATAGCAGCCATCGTGGAATGGCGCGCTTGGGTGCGGCTTTTCCAGACACTTTTTCCATCAGGGCTAACAGCGCTCTCATGTCCAGCGGCGTGCCGGCGGCCAGATAGCGTTCGCCGCGTTGGCCTTGCTCCGCAACGGCGATCATGGTTTTCGCGACGTCGCGCGCATCGACCAGGGAAAACGCCGCATTCACGATGCCGGGCAGCTTGCCCTTCATGTAATCCAGAACGAATCGGCCGGCCGAGGTCGGGCCGATATCGCCAGGACCGTGCATCCATCCGGGGAGCACCAGTGCAGCCCACATATCCGGATGCGTCTTTAGAAATGCATAGACCTGTTCATCGGTTTCGATCTTGCTGCGGTAGTAGTCGTCAATTTTGCTGAAATCCGTTTGCATATGGGTTTCATCGATCAAGCCCGATGGATTGTCGCCAAGCACGGCGATGGAACTGGTATGCACCATGCGCCGGACACCCGCTGCGTAAGCCGCCTCCAGCAGTTTCTGCGTCCCGGCGACATTGGTCTCGAACAGCGGCTGCGTATGTGTGCCGCCCGAATAGCTGTCGCGGAAATAGGCAGCAGTGTGGAACAGCACATCGCTGCCGGACAGCGACGATGCAAACCCTTCCGCCTGCTTCAGATCCCCTATGAAGATTGCGCCTGCGATGCTCACCGTACCATTCGTACGGTTGCGCTTCTCGGCTCAACCTTGGCCGTGTACAGTCAGGCTGAAACTGCTCTAATTGATCTTGCGCAAGCTCTTAAATCATAAGAATTGCGTGATCAATCAGGAAGATAGGAAAAGGCTTTTCGTCATCGAATGGCAGCACCCATTTCGCCACTTTTACTTTTGCAACGAATTTACGGAGCCGATGCATTCATCAGATTGTTTTGAAGGAGATTCTCACCCCGGCCGTCGAAAATCGTTCTCAATCCACGCTTCGGCACTATCCCTGTTCAGCTTGAACGTCGGTGCAACCCGCACTTGCGCCAACTGATTTCCGTCTTCATCGTGCGCGCTCAACAACGCATAGGGCTCGTCCTCGTCCGGTACGATATCCAGCGTTACGCTGATCGTCGCCGAATGCATATTCACCGTAACGCTCTTGTGCAGCATCGCATGCAATTGCTGCTCATGCCGGCGCAGCACTTCCGACGCCGTTTTGACCAGCGTCTGGAAGGCGGATGCATCGAGCGGCTTCGGGTTTTTCTTGTCGCGGCCCATGGTCCATGGGCCGACCAAGGCTGGCTCGGACTCACCGTCCTTGATCATCTCGACGGCCCAGCCGTCGTCGTCCTCGTTCTTGATGACGCGTGCGGTCCAGCCGTCGTCTTGCCATAGGCGGGCCTCTTGCGTTTTAACGTCCTGGCCTATTTCCGGCGCGTCGAATATTTCCGGTGTTGCGATGTTCGTGTCGGTCATGGTTGTGCTCTCAGGTTGAATTGAATTGCTCAAGGGTGTTGTTCGAGTTTGACAAAGGGCGGCAGCGCCGAATTCAAATGGTTTATTCCTTCTCATATCTGATCTTTACTTCCTCTATCCCTCGCCTGTCTTATGGTCGCTGCCTCCAAGCTGCCACCAGCCCGGCAGCAGGCGCAGAACTTCAGGCCGGGCAAATCTGTCATCGATCAGGTAAATCACGCCGCGGTCCGATTGGGTGCGAATCACGCGGCCTGCTGCCTGCACCACCTTTTGTATGCCGGGATAAAGGTAGGTGTAGTCGTAGCCGGCGCCGAACACGGCGCTCATGCGCTGCATGATCTGTTCGTTGACCGGATTAATTTGCGGGAGCCCGAGCGTTGCGATAAAGGCGCCGATCAACCGCTCGCCAGGCAGGTCGATGCCTTCGGCAAAGGCGCCGCCCAGCACGGCAAATCCGATGCCTCGGCCGGCAGGCGTGAAGCGCGCCAGGAATTGTTCGCGCTCGCTCTCGTCCATGCGGCGCGACTGCTCCCATGTCGGGATATGCGGGTAGCGCGCACTGAACAACGCGCTCACTTTTTGCAGGTAATCGAAGCTGCTGAAAAAACTCAGGTAATTCCCCGCTTGCTGTTCGTATTGGCGGGCCATCAGATCGACGATGGGGGACAGGGAATGCTCGCGGTGCCGGTAGCGGGTGGAGATTTGCTTGACCAGTTGCACCGATAATTGCGCGGCGCTGAACGGCGATTGCACGTCGATCCATTCCGTATTCTGCGGCAGGCCCAAGGTGTCGCTATAGAAGTGCCAGGGACTCAACGTGGCGGAAAACAAGGTGGTGGAGCGCGCGGCCGCGAAGCGCTGCTGCAGGAAGGGGGCGGGGATGACGTTGCGAATGCAGAGCCGTGCGCCGCCCGGCCTGCCGTCGCCGTGCCCGGCCTCCCTGGTGATGTCGAACAGGGAGTGCTGATCGAATAATTCGGCGATACGCGAAAAGTGCAGTGCGTCGAGATAAAAACTCTGCATGCTGCCGTCGAGGCCTGCAGGATTTTCAGCCATGTAGTCGGTGATGGCGGCGCAGGCCAATTGCAATGCGTTCAGGAATTTTGCCGGGAGCTCGGGATAGACTTGATAGGGTGCTTCCTGTTCCTTGCGTAATTCGTCCCAGCTGCGATGTACGCGGTCCAGGCTTTTCTTGATCGCCGCAGGGGCCGACCGGCGCATGGTGTTGAATGCGGCCTGATCCAGCTCGGCCGTGTACATTTTCCGGGCACGCTCGATCATGTTGTGTGCCTCGTCCACCAGCACGCTGACGCGCCAGCCGTTGGCGGCGCTTAGTCCATACAGCATCGCGCTCAAGTCGAAGTAATAGTTGTAGTCGCCCACCACCACGTCGCTCCAGCGCACCAGGTCCTGGCTGAGGTAGTAGGGGCAGACCGCATGTTCCAGCGCGATCGCGCGTACCGCGCTCTTGTCGAGGACGCCGCTGTCCGGCGCCGCTGTCAGTGCCGCTTTGCGCGCTGCGGGCAGGCGATCGTAAAAACCCTGGGCCAGCGGGCAGGATGCCCCATGGCAAGCCTTGTCGGGATGTTCGCAAGCCTTGTCACGCGCCACCAGTTCCAGCACGCGCAAGGGCAGCGCCGGTTCGCTGTTTCTGATCAGTGCGAGCGCGTCGAGCGCCAGCTTGCGGCCCGAGGTTTTCGCGGCCAGATAAAAGACCTTGTCCAGTGCCTGCGGCGGACAGGCTTTAAGCAAGGGGAACAAGGTGCCGACGGTCTTGCCGATGCCGGTCGGGGCCTGGGCCATCAGGCAGCAACCGATGCTCGCGGCTTTGTACACCGCCTCCGCCAAATCCCGTTGGCCGGGGCGAAACGCGGGATACGGGAAGCGCAGTGCGGTCAATATGCGATCGCGTGCGGCGCGGTGGGCCAGTTCCTGCTCGGCCCATGCCAAAAAAAGTTCGCACTGCTGCTCGAAGTATCGCTTGAGCGCATCGGCGCCATGGACTTCATGCAGCAGGGTTTCCTTCTGGCTGCCGATGTCGAAGTAGACCAGGGTCAGACGCAACTCGGCCAGGCCCAGTTTTTGGCACAAGAGCCAACCGTAAATCCTGGCTTGCGCCCAATGCAGCTGTCGATGATTGTCGGGCATCAGGGCGAGGTCGCCGCGGAAGGTTTTGATTTCCTCGAGCTGGTTTTGGGCAGGGTCATAGCCGTCAGCGCGGCCGCGCACCTGCAGCTGCTTGAATTCGCCGCTCAAGCTGATTTCGGTTTGATAGTCGGACGCACGGCGCGAGGCCACCAGTGCGTGGCCGGCGATGCCTTCCTGGGCCGAGGGCGAGGGCGTAAAGCGCAGGTCGAGGTCGCCTTGCTTCGCAGTGAATTCGCACAGGGCGCGCACGGCGACGATGTAGTTCAAGCTTCGCTCTCCGCCCACTGCACATAGCAGACCGCGACCGGCATGTCGTGTGCCATGCAGTAGTCGAGCCAGCGTACCTGATTGTCCTGCAGACGATCGCCGGGACCTTTGACCTCGATCATCCGGTAGCGCTTTTCTTCAGGCCAAAACTGGATCAGGTCGGGCAAACCGGAGCGGTTGGATTTGATGTCCTGCAGGATGCGCTCGAAGTATTTTTTCAAGTGCAAAGCCGGAATGCAGGCCAGGGCCAGTTCCATCAATTCTTCGCTCAGGATTTCCCAGAACACGAAGGGCGACTGTATCCCGGTTTTCTCACGGAAGACGGCGCGGATGGCGTGCTGGTACTGCCCGGAATCGAGTTGCGACAAGCAGTCGCGGAATTCTTTTTCGCGGCGGCTGCGGAAATCGGCGCTGTGCAGATCGGCCGGTCCTTGATGAAATGGGTGGAAAAACGCGCCGGGGACGGCGGTGAAGATTGCGCTCCAGCACAGCAGGCCGAACAGGGAATTGATCAGGGTATTCTCGACGTAATGCACCGGCTCGCGCGCTTGCGCCAGATGATTGCGCACCGCATCCTCGACGAAAAAAGGCTGTGCCGGTTTGGGCAAATGCAAATCGATCCTGCTCAAGGTTGCAGATGCCGGTTCAGCGGCGAGCTTGGCCAAGCCGAGCTTGCGGCGCAGCCGCGGCACGATGCGCAGGAGTTGCTGCTTTTCCGCTTCGCTTTCCGGTGCGCGGCCGGCGGTATCGGCCAGTTCGAAAGCCGGCTCGAATTCTTCGCATCGTTCCAGCATGCGTATGGCACGCAAGCGCGAACCGGGATAGGTGCAAGCGGCATACACATCGAGTGCGGCGCGCCAATCCTTGCGTTGCTCATAATGCTGCGCGATCTGGAATAAAAATTTACTGCGCCGGCTTTCGAGCCAGGGATTGCCGGAAACACTCGCGCGCACTGCTTCGAGGATTTCCTCGACGGGTTCGCCTTGCTGCAGCTTTTCGCGGCAGCGATGCAGGTGCAGGTAATGGTCGATATCGCCGCGCGCCTGGAAGCCGCGCGATGCGATCGAGAATTCGACTTTTTCATACTTGAATATGCCGAGGTCGGAGAGGACGAATTCCGTCCAGTCCTGGTAGAGATTCCCGAAGAACATCAGCCGCAGGCGGTCGCATAAATCCGTGATGCAGACTCGGTAAACGCGCTCGTCCGCACTGCTGACGGATTCGGCGGACCATGCCGCGAAGCGCTGCGCCTCGGCGAATTCCTCGCTCAATGCCTGCAGTTGTTCGTCCTTGCGCGCGCTCGCCTGCAGCGAAGTGAGGCCGAAAACTTTCGAGATTTCGGGCTTGGTCAGCAAGCCGAAAAGCTGTTCCAGCGTGAGCAGCGGATCGTCATCGATCCACCCGAGCGCGGCGAGCGGACCCGCCGCTTCCCGGGTGCTGCCGATTTCGGGATAGTTCAATTTACTCGATCGGAACAGCTCGCCCTTGCGCATCACCATTCTTACCATCAGGGCTCTCGATGCTTGGGGCAGCGTGGCGAAGCGCGCAATGAAGGCACGCTCTTCGCCGTCCAGCAGATCGGCGTAGCGCTCGGCGATCCACGTCAGCACGGTTTCGAAATTTTCAAGGTAATAGAAAGGGTTGTCGAGCGTCTGGATCATCTTGAAATGCGCACTTCCATTGTGCCTGCTCCATGCGCCGGTGAGCACTGCACCGGAGGCCGGGCTTGGATTTGCCAGCGGCGGGAAGGTTCGCGCGTATGCGGCAGCTGTCAATGCGGGCGCCACGTGAGTTGTTCACCGCCGCTGCGGCGGCGGGCCATGATCGGTTCGATCGCCAGTTTCAACCGCGTGAGGACTGCATTGAATTCCATCATGTCGGGGAAGGTCATGATCTGTTTCCAGGGAAGTTGGCTGTGTTTTTATACAGTATATATTGCACCTTGCGGGCTTCCAAGGGAATTGATATTTTTTGCTGATGAGAACCGGGCGAAATTTTGTTCCGGCTCCCGTTTTTCTTTTGTTTGCCGGATGTAATATTGCTGTTGAATGCCCGTTGCCTGAAAAATCAATGTTGAGCGTCCTTGCCGGCGCGTTTTGTCAAACAAAGGAGGCCAGATGAACACTCGCCAATTTCGCTTTCGCGCCTTTGCTCTTTTCATTTCGATGGCTTTCGCCGGCGTGGCAATAGCGGCGGAACCGGCCAAGCCTTCCGCCAAACCCGGCGTTGTCGACACCGAATCGGTGATCAGCAATCTCAGCGCACTGGAGCGGACCCGGCCGTTTCCGGTCGGCGATCAGCGCGCCTATTTCGTCAACATCAAGAATGGCGACAAGGTGCGCTCGCCGTTCAGGGTGGCGTTTGCGATTTCGGGCATGGGTGTCGCGCCGGTGAAGGCGGGCGCGATAGAGGGAACCGGGCATCATCATATTCTGATCGACAAGCCGTTTCCGGCCGACATCAAGGCGCCGATTCCATTCGATAGCGCCGATGAATATGAGAACCAGCACTACAAGCATTTCGGCAAGGGCGAAACCGAGACGATTCTGAGTCTGCCGCCTGGCAAGCACACCTTGCAGCTCCTGTTTGCCGATCACAACCACGTGCCTTATTACATCAAGAGCGGCCAAGTCACGATTGAAGTGGAAGAGGTACGCAAATAGCTTCAGGCTGCCGGCGTCAGATTGCCGCATGCGGCGGCGATTTGATGTTTGCCGCTTGCCATGCTGCGTTTTTTTCGGCATCATGGCGGCCATGAACACGCAGGACTCCACCGTTTTGAATTGCAAGCGCAACGCCGTCATCGGCGCCGGCGCAATTGCATTCGCCGGTCGCGACAGCAAGCGCGTGTCCTCCTCCTTCCTTTCTTCCGCTTTCTCCATTATTCGAATTATCCAGGGTCGCTAAGCTGCGGCTCTGCCGGTGCTTGGCGCCCCGAATCTCGACGCGTCGTCGACGCATTCTTTCGTCTATTCACTGGAGAAATACCCCATGCTTGCCACTATGCCGAGCCCGGTTGCACACGCCTATCCGTCCCTGCAACAGATCCGAAATACCGCCGACCGCCTGGCCGGAAAAGTCCTCAACACGCCTGTATGGCGCTGGCAAACCGGCGTCGTCGAAGAGTCCCTGAGCAGTGCGACCGAAGTCTGGTTGAAGCTCGAATTGTTCCAAAAGACCGGCACCTTCAAATTGCGCGGCGCACTCAATTGCGTCGAAGCGCTCGACGAAGCGTCCCGGGCGCGCGGCGTGGTCGGCGTCAGCGCCGGCAACCATGCGATCGCGGTGGCCTATACCGCCAAACTGGCCGGCTGCAGCGCCAAGGTGGTGATGCCGCAGCATGCCAACCCGGCCCGCGTCACCGCCTGCAAGGAGCTTGGCGCGGAAGTGATCTTGGCGCCGGACGTGCATCAGGCTTTCGCGCGCGGCAGGGAGATCGAACGCGAGGAAGGGCGCACCATGGTCCACCCTTACGACGGCCCGCTGACCGCGCAGGGAACCGCGACCGTGGGGCTGGAGCTGATGTCGCAGGTAAGCGGCCTGGATGCCGTCGTGGTGCCGGTCGGCGGCGGCGGTCTTTGCGCGGGGATCGCCTCGGCGGTGAAGCAGATCAATCCTGATTGCGCAGTATATGGAGTCGAACCGTTCGGCGCGGATGCCTTGTATCGCAGCTTCCAGTCGGGCACGCCGGAAATCCTGGAACAGGTCGATACGGTGGCCGACAGCTTGGGGGCGCCGTATGCGATGGCCTACAGCTTCGGCGTTTGCCGGCGCTTCGTCGATGAGGTGGTGCGGGTATCGGACGATGAAATTTGCCGTGCGATGTTTTACCTGTATCGCGACGCCAAACTGGTGGCGGAACCGGCGGCCGCGGTCGCGACGGCAGCCTTGTTCGGGCCCTTGCGCGAAACGCTCGACGGCAAACGCGTCGGTTTGATCGTGTGCGGTTCGAACATCGATTCCGCCCGCTTTGCCGAATTGCTGGCGCGCGGCGCTCGCGCACAGCACTGAATTATTTCGGACGGAATTGCCGCCGCAGCTGGAACGCCGTGTCGAACATGTTCTGGTCCGGGGCTTGTTCGGGATCGGCGGCGATGATCTTGTCCAGCCATGCGGAAGTATCGTGCGCAGGCCATTTCCAGGCCAGGTCGTGGCGCATGGCGGCGATGCCTTTGGCGAAATGCAGCCATTGATCCGGCACGGTTTTTTTCAGGTAGAGCAGTGAGCTGATATCGGCCAGCGCCTCGCCCCAGGTCGTCACGGCGCCGCTTTGCACCATCGAGAGATAACCTTGAATCGTCATGCCGTCGCGCTCCAGTCCGGGCGGCAGGACTTTCTCGAAGCGCTTGCGCACATAGGCTTCGCGCTGCTCTATGCAATGGGTGGCTTCATGCACCGCGATCGCGCCGAGCCAGGTCGGCAAATCTTTTTCGGGCATCGCCTCGAACACCTGGGTCAGGCCGTCTTCCGGCTTGGTATTGAAAAAAATCAGGCAGATGCCGGTGCCGATATTGAGGCCGGCGCCCATCAGCGGTTGCGCCAGGCCGATCTTTTGCGCGTCGTGGATTTCCAGCTCCATGCCCTCGGCCTTGAGCACGCTTGCAGCCTTGGAGATTGCACTGCGAAACTGCGCTTCACCGGGGTAGGGTGCTGCACATGTGTTGGTGAAAAAAGCGGCAGCGAGGGCTGCGCACAAACACTGCCATGCCGATTTCATGGCGCTCTCCCTATGCACGTGATTATCCGCTTCGAAAGGTGCGGAATATGGATGCCAAGCTTACCCGGGATAACAATGAAAAGGGTGAGTAAAACGCCGTAGTTACCTGAAGTTGTCGATGACTGACGAAGAGTATCTGGACGAACTTACAATCCTCATGACATAACTGTACGATTTGAGAGCGATGAGGATGCGATGCCGACGCAGCCAGCGGATTTTTTTAATCCGAGCGGTTCTTGCGTCGTCAAAAAAACATAAACAAAAAGCCCAAGCGTGCAGCTTGGGCTTTTGTCGGTTTGTCTGGTTGCGGGGGCAGGATTTGAACCTACGACCTTCGGGTTATGAGCCCGACGAGCTGCCAGACTGCTCCACCCCGCGTCTGAGGAGCCGAATAGTACACAGCATTTGCCGCCGGCGCAAGAGGGACAGTTCGATTTATCTCACTCAACCGCCTCGGTACAGATCAGACATGCGCTTTTTTTCTTTTTCCGCTTCGCCGGGTTCGGCCACAGGGGCGGGCGGGCCGAACAATTTTTCCCAGAAGTTCCTGGTGTCTTCCACGCCAACCGATCTGACCCCCTTGTCGACATATTCCTCATACATCCAGTCGCCGTTGACCTGCACTAGGCCGAAGCCGGGTTGGGCCATTTCGGACGGCGGCTTGCCGCGCAGCGCCTGGCGCATGTAGTTGATCCAGATCGGCAGCGCCAGCGTGCTGCCGTATTCGCGGCCCAGCGATTTCGGCTTGTCGTAGCCCATCCAGGCCACCGCGACCACGTCGCCGCCATAGCCGGCAAACCAGCCGTCCATCGCGTCGTTGGTGGTGCCGGTCTTGCCGGCCAGGTCGCTGCGGCCGAGCGCCTGGCTCGCCGCGTAGGCGGTGCCGGAACGCACCACGTCATGCAGCATGCTGTCCATGATGAAGGCATTGCGCGGATCGAGCACGCGCGACGTCTTGTCGTCCTTGACTACCGGCTTGGCTTCCGACAGCACGTTGCCGCGCGCATCGACCACTTTGCGGATCAGCCAGGGCGTGAACTGATAGCCGCCGTTGGCGATGATCGAATACGCACTGGCCATCTGTAGCGGCGTCACCGAACCGGTGCCGAGCGTCATGGTCAGGTTGGCCGGATGCTTGGCCGCATCGAAACCGAAGCGCGTGATGTAATCCTGCGCGTAGGCAGGCGTGATCGCACGCAGCAGGCGGATCGAGACCATGTTCTTGGATTTTTTCAGGCCGGTGCGCATCGTCACCGGGCCGTCGTAATTGCCGTCATCGTTCTGCGGTTCCCAGGCCTGGCCGCCGGCGGCGCCATCGACCGAGAAGGGGGCATCGTTGATCAGGGTAGAAGGCGCGAAGCCTTTTTCCAGCGCTGCCGAGTAGATGAAGGGCTTGATGGTGGAGCCCGGCTGGCGCCAAGCCTGGCTGACGTGATCAAACTGGTTCAGCGCGAAATCGAAACCGCCCACCATCGCACGGTAGGAACCGTCCTGCGCATTGAGCGATACGAAGGCGGCGGACACTTCGGGCAACTGGCTGATCGACCACCTTTTCTTTGCGTCCTGGATGACGCGGATCACCGCGCCCGGCCGCAGCTTGAAGTCCGGCGCGGCTTTGGGCTGCAGGGCCGAGGCCGCGAAACGCAGGCCCTCGCCGCTGATGTCGATGACGTCGCCGGAGAGGGTTTCCGCACGCACCAGTTTCGGCGTGGCCGAAACTACCACGGCCGATTGCAAGTCATCGCTGCTGGGATGCTTGAGCAGGATCTCGTCGATTGCCTCCTCGCGCTCTTCCTCATCGCTCGGCAGGCTGATGAAGTCCTCCGGGCCGCGATAGCCGTGGCGCCTGTCGTAGTCCAGCACGCCGCGCCGCAACGCCGCATAGGCCGCATCCTGATCGGCTTTGACCAGCGTCGTGTACACCGAGTAGCCGCGCGTATAGACGTCGTCCTTGTACTGCGCATACATGGCCTTGCGCACCATCTCCACCGCGTATTCGGCATGAGTAGGGAAGCGCTGGCCGGGGCTCAGCACTTTGATCTGCTCCCGCACCGCCGCGGCGTGCTGCGCCGGCGTGATATAGCCGAGGTCGCGCATGCGTTTCAACACCACCTGCTGGCGCAATGCGGCGCGTTTGGGATTGACTACCGGATTGGCGGTCGATGGCGCTTTCGGCAGGCCGGCAAGCATCGCCGCTTCGGCCAGCGTCAGGTCCTGTATCTGCTTGCCGAAATAAATGCGCGCCGCGGCCGCGAAACCGTAGGCGCGCTCGCCCAGGTAGATCTGGTTCATGTACAGCTCAAGAATCTTGTCTTTCTTTAACGTCGATTCGATCTTGTATGACAGCATGATCTCGTTGATCTTGCGCGCGTAGGTCTTTTCCCGCGTCAGGAAAAAATTGCGCGCCACCTGCATCGTGATGGTCGATGCGCCCTGGGTCGAGCGGCCCAGCATGTTGGAGAGCGTGGCGCGCAATATGCCCTTGTAATTGACGCCGCTATGGTCGTAGAAACGGTCGTCCTCGATTGCCAGCAAGGCCTTTTTCATCATCGGCGGGATTTGCGCGATCGGCACGAAATTGCGGCGCTCCTCGCCGAACTCGCCGATCAGCATATTGTCGGCCGTATAAATCCGCAGCGGGATCTTGGGACGGTAATCGATCAGCGTATCGAGCGGGGGCAGGGTAGGCGCGACCCACAGCAAGGCATAGGCGATGACCAGCGCGGCCATCGCCCCGCCAGCGGCGATAAGGGCGGCCGCCGCCTGAATGACGCGGATACGCATCGGTTGTTTGGACCACTTGGCAACATAGGACAAAAATAACGGATACCGGCGCAACGCGACCACCTGTGCAATCTAGGAAAAGCGCAACTTTAGCAGGATTGGCGGTGCAGCTCCGCGTTCGGCTTGAGTGGTTTTTGCGTTATCCGCTTTACCTGGATCGAGAGGCGCTACGATTTGGCGAGGGGCGGGCGCGATATATCGCAGGGCGATCGAGGGCCGGCACATGCCGGCCCTCTGTCATTTCAACTACGGAAAATCAGTTTGCGCGGTGCAGCTTAACGGCCGGAAAATCCAGCGGCACGGCAAACGCGACGTTCACATAGTTTGTGAACAGGTTCAGGGCCACGTGCGCCAGTATCTCGACGATGTGTTCGTCGTCGAAGCCCGCATCGCGCAGCGAGCGCAGGTCGCTCTCACTCATCTGTCCGCGTCCGGTTACAAGCTTGGACGCGAAGCGCAGCGCGGCCGAGGTCTTGGGGTCGGTCGATTCGCCCATCTGAGCGGCGCGCATTTCCTCGGCCGACGCGCCGGCTTTGCGGCCCAGCGCCGTGTGCGCAGCCAAGCAGTATTCACAGGAATTGAGGTCGGCGACGGCCACGGCGATCTGCTCACCCAGTTTGGCTGGAATCACGCCGCTGCTTAATGCGCCGAACGAAGCCCACATGCTTTTGAGTGCGGCCGGGGAATTGGCCACGGCGCGGAACATGTTGGGGGTGGCGCCGAATGCCTGCTGGATCTGGGTGAGCAGGACCTTGCTGTCGGTAGCGGCTGCAGCGGTTTCGAGGAGGGGGATACGAGACATGATGGCTCCTTTAGGTTATGAGGTTGGGTTCAAGTTCGTGCGAGATGGCACGACGCCAGTATCTTGCTTCTGCTTGGATCATTGGGTATGATTCGTCCGAAATTCGTACCTATTCGTCCAGAGGTGGCATGTCTGCGCAAATTGATCGGCTTTCGTCCCTGCTTGAGCGGTTCCGGGTGCGGACGCACCTGTTCCACACCGGTCCGTTATGCGGCGTGACCCATTTCGCTGCGGAGCCCGGACGGGGTTTTCTGCACGTGCTCCGGCGCGGCGAGATGACCGTCAAGCACCGCCCCAAGGCGGGCTTGCCGCGTAACATTGTGGTACGCGAGCCGACGCTCCTGTTTTACCCCCGCCCCCTGGAACATGACTTCCACAACGCACCCGAAGAAGGCTCGGATTTCACCTGTGCTTCACTGGATTTCGATGGCGGCATCACCCACCCGCTTGCGCGCGCGCTCCCGGCCCTGGTGCTGTTGCCCTTGCATAAGGTCGAAGGCTTGGAACAGTCGCTGGCGCTGCTGTTTTCCGAGACGGACCGCGTACGCTGCGGTCACCGGGTGTTGGCTGATCGGCTGTTCGAAGTGGTGCTGCTGCAACTGCTGCGCTGGTTGCTCGATCACCCCGAAGAGGGCGATGTTCCAGCCGGCCTCATCACCGGCCTGGCCGACCCGCACTTGGCGCGCGTGCTGCTCGCCATTCACGAAGAACCCGGGAGCATCTGGAACCTCGAACGCATGGCCCGGCAGGCCGGCATGTCGCGCAGTGCGTTTGCGCTTAGATTCAAGAACGTGGTGGGAGAGACGCCGGCCGATTATCTGGTGAACTGGCGACTGGCGATAGCACAGGCGCAGCTTCGAAGCGGGAGATCGATCAAGGCCATCGCCCATGAACTTGGTTACGCCACGCCTTCGGCCTTGTCGCGGGTGTTCGCGCAGAAGATGGGCGTGTCGCCGCGGCAATGGCTAGAGTCTGTTCCGTAAATTCGTTGCATAAAAGATGACGAGAATCGCGCCGATACCGCGTCAAAAATGCGCGCAAGGCCTCGGCCTTGCTGTGCTTTTTTCCTTGTCTCGACCCGATTTCGCCACTTTTACTTTTGCAACGAATTTGCGGAACAGGACACTAGTGGCTAGCTATCTTTGCCTGTTCCACAAATATTTTGATTGATTTCCCATGAATCGACGAGCGCAGCCATAGTATGCCCAGACGCCGTGGTTGGGTTCGAATAGGTAGCGGCAATTTTGCGATATTGGCGCCGAGGCCCGACGGCAATATCGTATCGGGCGCCAACGCAATGCCGAGTCCGCGTTCGACCATCATTGCAATGGCACCCAGGTAGCTCAATTCAGCGCGTTCGTGCGGAATAATTCCTGCCTTGCGCAGGTAACGATCCGCCTGTTGTCCACCCCACTGGTTACGGTCGTAACGAATAAAAGGCTTGGTCCTCAGGAGTTCGTGAGGATCGTGATCGGCGAGTGCCAAGGGGACAAGAGCGACCAGTTCTTCTTCTCTCAACAATTGCCAGGCACAGGTCTTCGGCAATGCGAATTGCGGATGGAGGCATACGGCCGCGTCCAGATCGCCGCGCTGCACTGCCTGGAACAACTCGGAAGATAGTCCTGACTGGATAAAAAACCTCAGCTCAGGATGAGCGGAAAAGAGCTGCGCAAGAATTTCGGGCATCAGAGAATGCAGGGCGGTGTTAACCGCTCCAATGCGCAATTCCCCGCTCAGCTCTCCGTCGTTGGCTATTGATTTTAAATTCGCCACCTCGCGCAAGAGTGCGCGAGAACGCTCCATTACTCGAAAACCGGCGTCGGTTGGACGAACTGTTTTTCCTGCCCTGCTAACCAGTGGAACGCCCAGATCCTGCTCAAGACTGCGAATCTGCTGAGCAACGGCTGCCGGTGTCAGGTCCAGCCGTCTAGCCGCTTCCGCCATCGATCCAGTATCCACGGTAAGCAGAAAGGTTTGGAGGAAAGTGGTTTTCATAAAAGATAGTATTTGTATCTTTTTATTATACCTTTGGCTGATTTATCTTCTCTTTCATCTTGGTGATAATCCTCGTCAGGAAATCTCATAGAGGCAATACTGATATGCGCAGCAAGCTCTTCGTCCCGGCTTCCCGGCCTGAACTCTTTCCGAAGGCGTTGGCTGGTGATGCCGATGCCTTGTCATTCGATCTGGAAGATGCGGTTGTCGAATCGCGCAAAGCCGAAGCTCGTGAAAATTTGCGTTCTTTCTTTCAGTCCGCGGAAGCATTGGCAAGCACCAAAACTTTCATCGTTCGAATCAATCCGTTCGATAGCCCTCATTTTGAAGCCGACCTTCGCGCGGTATTGACGGCACGCGTTGGCCTGCTCAATTTGCCCAAAGCCGGCTCGCCGGACGACGTGCGGAATGCCGCAAACATGATGGAGTCGATCGAATCCGAAAATGGCATACCGGCGCCGATCCGGATGCTGCTCAACATCGAGACGCCGAACGCCATCCGAAATGCTTATGCGCTCGCTCGTGCCCACCCACGAGTGATCGGTTTGCAAGTGGGATTTGCCGATCTGTTCGCGCCGCTGGCCATATCAAGAGGAAATACCGCTGCGATTCAGACTGCGTTGTTCCTGGTGCGGATGGCCGCCGGTGAAGCGGGCGTATTTGTGTATGACTCGGCATTTCCCGACATCAGGGACAACGAAGGTTTTTATGCGGAGGCACAGCGTGCAAGGGATTTGGGGTGTATCGGCAAGAGCTGCATCCATCCCAGCCAGATTGCCATGGCAAACGAAGTATTCCGTCCTACCGATGCCGAGATCGATCATGCATTGCAAGTAGTGGCTTCGATCGAGTGCGCATCGGCTCAGGGACTTGGCGCTTGCGTCGTCAACGGGAAAATGATTGATGAACCGTTTATCCGGCGTGCCAAAACCATCATCGCCCAGGCAGGACAACTTGGTCTGCTTCATTCTCAAGGCGTCTCGAACCATTATTGAGGAAAGAGAAATCATGACGGACATTGCTCTGCGAACCGAGACAGGCAATCGTGCCATGCTCAAGCGCTCCGGTCCTGCCGGCCCCTTGAGCGGCGTGCGGGTGTTGGATCTGAGCGCCTACATCGCCGGCCCATATGGCTGCACCTTGCTTGCCGATCAGGGTGCGGAAGTCATTAAAATCGAATCGCCCGATGGCGATAACCTGCGTAAATACCCATCCACTCTCGCAGCGGAAAGCCGGGCGTTCCTCGGCGTCAATCGCAGTAAATTCGGACTGGTGCTGGACCTCAAGCAGGCCAAAGGATTGGCCGCTCTATTTGAACTGGTCAAAACGGCCGACGTGCTGGTTCATAATTTTCGCCCCAATGTTGCGCCAAGACTGGGCATTTCATACGAACGGCTGCAAACTCTCAATCCCCGGCTGATTTATTGCGCAATCACCGGCTATGGCGAAACAGGTCCCATGCGCGACAACGCAGGTTACGATCAGGTGCTGCAGATGATGACCGGCATGTGCGCGATGCAAGGCAGGCACGATGGGGCGCCGGAGATTTTGTATGGTTCTGTCGTGGATTACTATGCCGCAGCCATGCTCTCTTCCGGCGTGGCTTCCGCCTTGTACGAGCGGGAGCGAAGCGGCGTCGGTCAGTACGTCGGCGTCTCGCTGCTACGCAGCGCGCTGGCGATGCAATCGGCGCGATTGATCTGGGCCGAAGGCGAATCCCGGGAAACCGGTCGCGACATGCGATCCGGCGGCGTAACCGGCATCCATCCGACGGGGGACGGGTATATCTATATCTCTGCCAATACGCCGCACTTCTGGAAGTCGCTGTGCGCCAAGACAGGCCTTGATGAACTTCTGAATAACGAGCGCTACGACACGGTAAAAAAGCGGGCGCAATACGCCCATGAAATCGTTCCGCGACTGCATCATGCGCTGCAAGCCCGCAGCGCGGTGGAATGGGAACGGATTTTTGGACAGGAAGTGCCGTGCGCCGCGGCCAGGACCGTGGAAGATATGTTCGACGATCCGCAGGTGGCGGCAGAAGAGATGATTGGCACGTTTGAACATTCCAAAATCGGCACCTACCGCGGATTTACCAAGCCCATCAAGTACGGGCGGACCCCTGGCCCAGATCCTTTCGCAGCACCATCCTTCGGACAGCACTCCGGCGAAATATTGGCCGGCCTTGGCTTTTCCGAAGACAGCCTTGCACGCATCAGGCCGTCCGACCTATAGCACTGTTCTATAGAACGATTATTAAAAAGTTCAGGAGACAGAATCATGAAGCAAAGCATGGAGATCAAACAGGGATTGGCAACGACACTACCTCAAGGCCGGCTGATGGATCGTTGGTGGGCAATCATGGAGATGCGAGTCGGAATTGTGCCGCTGCCGGTTTTTATTCTTCTCATTGGATTGATCGCAGAGTTCGTTGCGCTCGAAAAGCTGCCGAAGGATATAAACACGACAATTGCCCTTCTGGTGCTCGGCGGATCGCTTTGCGCGGAAATCGGCAAGCGGACCCCGATTCTGAAATTGATCGGCGGTGCGGCAATCGTGTCGGCATTCCTGCCGTCCTATCTCGTCTATGCCGGACTCATTCCGCCTCTGATCACCAAGACGGTGACGGAATTCACAAAAACGACACAGTTCATCTACCTGTTTATTGCGGCAATTATCGTCGGTTCGATTTTCAGCATGAACCGGCATACCCTGATCAAGGGCTTCTTCAAAATCATTCTGCCGCTAACCATCGGTTCAATTGCTGCCTGTTGCGTTGGCTTGGCTGTTGCAAGCGCATTCGGCATCCCTCTCAAGGAAGCATTCTTTTTCATTATCGTCCCCATCATGGGCGGCGGCGTCGGGGAAGGGGTTATCCCGCTTTCAATTGGCTATGCTGAAATTCTGGGCAAGGGATATACCCAGGGACAAATGTTTGCCCGCCTGTTGCCTGTCGCACTGTTAGCCAATCTCGTCTCCATTGCTTGCGCCGGCGCTCTGAATTACATGGGAAAAAGATTTCCGCAATACAGTGGCGACGGCCGCCTGCAATCAGGAGAAAAATCAGACGAATTTATTGAGAACGAACACAAACGAGGGCACGACGACAATCATGTCTATGTCGATATTCCGACGATCGCAGCCGGCGGTATCACGGCCATCGTGCTCTATTTGGTCGGCGTGATGGGGCATACTCTGGTCGGCATACCTGCGCCGATCGGCATGCTGTTTACCGCGATTGTTCTGAAGGTATGCAGGGTAATTCCCTCAAGTCTTGAAGAGGGAGCGCGCTCGGTTACCCGTTTTTTCACCGTTAGCGTGACTTATCCGTTGATGTTTGCGATTGCCGTGTCTTCCACTCCCTGGAAAGATCTGCTGACGGCATTCAGTGTGCCGCACCTTATTACCATTGCGGCGACGGTAACAACACTGACGGCGGTCGGATTTTTCGTCGCACGCCGGTTCTCGCTGAATCCGATAGAAAGCGCAGTGGTCAATGCCTGTCATAGCGGACTCGGCGGCACCGGCGACGTCGCTATCCTGACGGCGGCTGACCGCATGGGCCTGATGCCCTTCGCGCAAATCGCAACCCGCATCGGTGGCGCGCTAACCGTGATGCTTGCCCTGTTCGTCATGAGCAAGATTGGATTGAGTTAATGGAAAAGCGTTTAAAACGCTTGAATAGACAATCTAGAAGAATTCGATGAACTACGATTCCGGTTTCTACGTCAACAGAACCGTTCGGCCAGGTAATCAACGAAGCTGCGCAGCTTGGGCGAGCGATACCGATCCGGCAGATAGACCACATGCATGGGCCGGCTGGGAAGGTCATAGGTAGGAAGCAGTTGCACCAGGCGGCCCGCTCGAACGTCGGCCTCCAGCAATATTGCCGGTTGCAGAACGATGCCCAGGCCGTGCAATGCCGCCATCCGCAATGCCTGCCCGTGGTTGACCTGCAACCGGCCCGAGACCGGGATTCGCCATGCACCCTCATCGTCGGTCATACGCCAATGCGCCAAAGCCGCAGGGCTGAAAGACAGGCATTCGTGCCGGGTCAAGTCGTCGGGTTTCGCCGGCGTCCCTTTGCGCGCCAGGTAGTCGGGAGATGCGCAGATCATCAACCGATAGGGCGACAGCGGCTTGGCGACCAAGCCCGAGTCCGGCAAGCGGCCGATGCGGATGGCCGCCTCGAAACCTTCTTCCACCAGATCCACCACGCGGTCGGACAAGGCCACGTCAACGCTGACCTCGGGATAACGCTCCAAATACACTGACAAGGCAGGTATCAGCGCTTCGGTGCCGAAGGTGACGGGGGCAGTGATGCGCAGCTTGCCCGCCGGGGCCAATTGCAGATTCTGCGCCTGGGCATCGGTCTCGGCCACCAGCCGGAGGATTTCTTTGCAGCGGCTGTAGTAGTCCTCGCCGAAAGCCGTCAGATGCTGGCGTCGCGTTGTCCGGATGAGCAATTGCATGCCCAGGCGCTTTTCCAGCGTCCGCAGGTGGTTGCCCGCCATCGTCGCCGAAATGCCGCACGCGGAGGCAGCAGCACTCAGGCTGCCTTTTTCCACCGCCAGAACATACACCTTCATGCTGTTCAGTAAGTCCATTAACAACTCCTGATTTTAAATGTATCAACTAAAACGGAGTTTATCTTCTTCTAATTCAAAATCAAAATGGCCTCTTTATTTCCACACCGAGGAAAATCATGAAAGCTATCGAACTCGCCGCTCCCTCTCTCACGGCGTTTCGCCGCACCGAGCTACCCGACCCGAAGGCCGGTCGTGGCGAGGTACTGGTGCGCTTGCGCGCCGCCACGCTGAACTTCGTGGATGTGGCCATTGCGACGGGCCACTTTCCTGGCGCAGCGTTCCCAATGATTCCGGTCGCCGATGGTGCGGGCGAAGTGGCCGCGCTTGGCGAAGGTGTCAGTGGCCTAGCCGTTGGCGACCGGGTGATTCCGCACTTCATGCCGAACTGGCAAGGCGGGGCCATCACGTCGCGCCATGTCGCTGCGATGCGAGGCATCACGCTGCCGGGTTCCCTGGCTGAATACGTCGCTGTTCCCGCCGCCAGCCTGGTTGCCTTGCCGGCCCATCTTGATTTTGTCCAAGGTGCGGCGCTCCCAATCGCGGCAACGACGGCCTGGAATGCGGTGCGCTCGGCCCAAATCCGCCCCGGATCGGTGGTGGCGCTGCTGGGAACCGGCGGCGTCAGCGTCTTTGCCTTGCAGTTCGCCAAGGCCTGCGGCGCCACGGTGATCCTCGCGTCGTCGTCCGATGACAAATTGGAACGCGTGCGCCAGCTCGGTGCCGATCACCTGATCAACTACCGCACCACGCCGGCCTGGGACGAAGAGGTGCTCAAGCTCACCGGGGGCCGCGGCGCCGACCTGGTGGTGGAGACCGTGGGCGGGGCAACCATGGCGCGCTCGCTCAATGCTGCGGCAGTGGGTGGCACCGTGTTCACGGTCGGTTTCATCACCGGCACGGCAACGTCGATCGACCTGCTGCCGATCATCGTCAAGGCGCTGCGGATCGTCGGCAACAACACGGGTTCGGCGGCCGATCTGGCGGAGGCGGCGCAGGCCATTGCCGCCCACCGCATCGTGCCGGTCATCGACCGCATATTCGGCATCGACGACACCCACGCCGCTTATGCCGAACTCGGTGCGGGTGGCCACCATTTCGGCAAGCTGGCTATCGCGCATTGAGTCGCTTGCGTTCCATCGATCGTTCCTCGCGGGTGACTCGTTCACCCTATTACCTGACGGACCCGCACGCCTGTCGCTCGAAGACAGGCTGGCAGGGCCCATTAATTTGGAGAAATCAGCAATGACCACAAATACTGCGCAAACACAGCGATTCACCGGCCGCACGGTTCTCATCACAGGTGGCGGCACCGGCATGGGCAAGGCGGCGGCCCTGCGCTTCGGGCGCGAAGGCGCCAATGTCGTGATCGCCGGCCGGCGGTCTGCCGAGTTGAATCAAGTCGTCGAGGACATCAAGACGGCTGGCGGCACCGCCTTGGCCGTTCCGACCGACGTGTCCGATGCCGAACAGGTCGAGGCATTGGTGAAAAAGACGGTGGCGACCTTTGGCGCCTTGCACATGGCCTGGAACAATGCCGGTGTGTTGGGGGCCTTCGCAGAGCTTCAGGACATGCGCCTTGCCGATTTCGACACGATCATGGCGACCAATCTGCGTGGCGTATTCGCCGGCATGAAATACGAGATTGCCGCCATGCTGGAAGCCGGCACCGGAGGCGCCATCGTCAATACCTCATCCTGGACCGCGCATGGCGCAATGCCGGGGCTGGCGGCCTATGCGGCGGGGAAAGCGGCCCTGGATGCGTTGACGCGCACGGCTGCGCTGGAAGTCGGCTCCCGGCAAATCCGCATCAACAACGTCAGCCCGGGCATCATTGCCACGCCGATGGCCAGCGGGGTACTCGCCACCGAGACGGCTGCACTGCCATTCCAGAAGCACACGCCGCTGCAACGGATCGGCCAGCCCGAAGAAGTCGCCGATGCCGTGGTCTGGCTGCTCTCGGACGAAGCGCGTTTCGTTACCGGCCAAAGCCTGTTGGTCGATGGCGGCTTCACGCTTGGTGGACTGCGCCCTTGGTTCAACGGATTTGTGGCCGAACATGTCTGAACGGTAGGGGAGAAGGGCCACGTTCTGCGTGAGGGTGGCCTGAATGATTTTTCCGGTTCAAGCTAGTGTCCTGTTCCGTAAATTCGTGGCAAAAGTAAAAGTGACGAAATCGGGCCGAGACAAGGAAAAAAGCACAGCAAGGCCGAGGCCTTGCGCGCATTTTTGACGCGGTATCGGCGCGATTCTCGTCATCTTTTATGCAACGAATTTACGGAACAGGACACTAGAGCATTTTTAGCCTGACCGTACGGGCCAATCTCAGGCCTCCGGTGCTCGGCGTACGCCTGTACGCGTCCGCTCCTCGGCCTGACATTGACTCAGCACGGTCAGGCTAAAAATGCTCTAGCAGGGTAAGGCGCCGCGCAGGAACAAGATGGCATTTTTGGCGGCCATCCCCCCAAGGGAACTTCCGTAGAGCATGGCGGAATGCGATGCAAGAACGGCGTGTTTTCTTGCAAGGGAACACCGTTACGTGGGCGATGGTAGTGCCGCCCTGCACCGGGCGGTTTAACAACAGGGCGGCCTGAACGAGACCGTTGGCAGTTCTCAATCACTGGCCCCCAATATTGTTCGAGCTTGCGCCGGAGTTGCGATCTGCGATTGTCAATTCCGCGTCTTTTGCGGCCGCCCTCTTTGTTCGAAATCAAAAGCGGTTCAGCACGCAAACCTATACTTTCATCTCCCCTATGCGTATGTGAGCGAACCTGGACCGCAGCCGCGGACCTCACCGAAATGAAAGGAATCAACCATGCATTCTGTGAAATTTCCTCGACCCGCGGGCGACTGTCGTCCATCTCTCAAATCCTTCCTTCCGGTTCGCCGGATGGCTGCTCTTGGATTGCTTGCAGCGATGGCTAGTGCGCAAGCCGGAACAACATACACCGTGACTGAGCTGTCTTTACCGAATAGTCAGCAGGGGAGCAGCTCCTTTGGCGCTGCAGTCAATGAGCGTGGGCAAGTCACTGGTGACGTGCTAACAGATGGCTCTTTCCATGCCTTCCTGTTTGATGGAACGATGCATGACCTGGGCACATTGGGCGGCACGAGATCAAGTGGCACTGCAATCAATTCCCGCGGATTCATTACAGGCGCGGCTGACACCAGCGATCAACCATTCTCATCTCATGCCTTCCTTTACGATGGAACGGCCATGCGGGACCTGGGGACATTGGGCGGGGATTTTTCAGGGGGACTTGCAATCAATAACAGAGGGCAAGTCGCCGGATATGCTGCGACGCATAACAATACAGAAACCCATGCAATCCTCTACGACGGAACTGCAATGAAGGACCTTGGAACTTTGGGGACAGGCACTGTTTCCTATGGACTTGATATCAATGCCAAGGGAATGGTCGTCGGGTATTCTTATTTATCTCCCGACCAATTTTCTTCCTATCACGCTTTCCTGTACGACGGTACAAGCATGCGGGACTTGGGAACCTTGGGCGGCAGCGTCTCCGATGCCACTGCCATCAATTCGAGAGGTCAGGTTACGGGCTCCGCTTACACGGCCAACGACGAACAACATCCGTTCCTGTACGACAGGAACGGGATGAAGGACCTGGGCACTCTGGGCGGACAATATGGAAGTGGCCTTGCAATCAACGAAAAGGGACAGGTTACCGGATACGCTTATACGTCCGCCACGCAACACCACGCTTTTCTATACGACGGAAAAACGACACGGGACTTGGGAACCTTGGGCGGCAGGGAATCATACGGCCGCGCAATCAATTCGAAGGGACAAGTTGTCGGCTATGCGGATACGGCCGGGGATGTGGCCCGCCATGCGTTCGTATGGTCTGCTCACGAAGGCATGGTCGACCTCAATACAGTGATGGACAATCCGCCGCCCGGTCTGAATCTTACCGACGCGACGGCGCTTTCCGACAATGGCTACATTGTTGCCAATTCCACTGTTGGCCTGGTATTGCTCACGCCGCACCATGCCGATTCCGATTCCGATTCCGATTACTAGAGCCTGTTATGAACTTATGTGAATCATCCGAGCCATGTGAGGAAGCATGAGGCAGACGAAAGCGACGAAATGCAAGCCTGCCAAAGTTTCGCTCATGCGCTCATAATCGCGTGCCAGACGGCGGAACCGCGCAGCCCAGCCGAAACTGCGCTCGACCACCCAACGGCGCGGCAGCAAGACGAATCCTTTCCTGGGCTCGCTATGTTTCCCTTCCCCAGCCCACGGATCGAGATCGTGCCTGGCCGTGCAGGCGGCGCTGCCCAGCAGGCGCCCCAGCGTATCGCGCTGGTAGCGGCTGATCAAGGCCCCTTGCGTGCGGCTCTTTTCCCGATGCAGGCGGTCGCGCTCGATGTCGGCAATCACGTCGCCGTCGAGGTTGATCTGGTGCACGTGGCCATCGGGCAGGGTGGTGGCGATGCGGTTGCCCAGGATGCCGTAAGCGTGCTGCAGCGTGCTACCTACATTTATTTCGTCTCCAATATATTCCACGTTTCTTCAGGCAACGACATATCAATTCCTATTTCCTTTATACGCTGCAACATCTCACTGCTTATAGCTACCTCATATTCAAAAAGTTGAGAGCATATGAGTTCTAGTGCAACACCACATTCGCCATGGTTGATCAGCTCATGCACATTCTTAATGTCCTCAACTGTAAGAAAATCAGTTAATTCGCCAACCAATTTTTCAAGCTGGTATTTAATTATTGAAAAATTCATTTAAGGGCAACCTCCTTTAGGCAAAGTTGACGGATCCGCGGTTGGATAACCGGTGATAATACCTTCTCCGTGTGGTTCCATGATTTCAACCATTGGTACGCCGTCCCTTGTGCCTTCGACCTTCCAACGCACTGGTTTTCCAGATTTAGTATGTGTAGCGCCCGGCTTGCCAGACAGTTGAGTCCATTTCGCATTCGGGTCCGTAGCTAGGTCCGAGACCTTTTCCAAAATTTTTGCATTTGACCAGCATGGAGGGAACGGTGTGTGTCCTGGCTTTCCTGGCCACGCATGTCCTCCACCTGTAGCATCGCCATGAAGGATATGTTGTGTCCGTTTCTGACTAGCTAAATTAATTCCATTTGCGGCACCGGACAACGGCGACAATCCCAACGGATCGATCCACACCACTGGATTTATGGCGTAGGCAAACAAATTTTCGCCGCCCGCCAACCCGATAGGGTCTTGCGACACAAATCGCCCACAGTCTGGATCGTAATACCGATGCCGGTTGTAATGCAGCCCAGTTTCCTCATCGAAGTACTGCCCCTGGTTCTCTATGGCGCGCAGCATTGCTTTGCGACGCTGGCACGCTTGGAGCAGAGCCAGGTCTGCGCAACCTTTGCCGGCATGCTGATGCGTTTCAAGACTTTGGGGGCGCTGGTGAGCGTGGTCTTCACGCTTGCCGCTTATGTCGTTATCTCCGGCTTGTTCACCTCGCACGCGGCCTGATATCCCGTTACAAGAAAGCCTCCTTGCCTTCCGGGTTCGCTCGGGGGCAGGAGGCTTTTTTATTGCGGAAGGCTAAGGAAAGAAACCAACAAATTCTTATCCCTTCGGAAGCCAGTTAGAAACAATCCGAATGAAGTCTTCCAAGCCAATGTTGATCGGCTTGGCTTCTTCATCCCATAAATTTTCTATGCATACGCCAGAAGGTAAAAACTGCACGTTGTACGCATTCCCTGTTAATTCAAGTTCTGCATGATGGCCGGATTGCACATTTTTAGCGTACCCTAAATAGGTGTCGCGGACCGGAAGAGTTTGTACGTCACTCTCTAAAAATTCATCTATGGTGTTCATGCTAGGAATCTCCTGTCTACATTTTTGGATACGCGGTGTTGATGTTTCCTGCGCCATCCAAATACCCTTCGATTTCTACGCCACTGCATGATTTCCTCTTGAACTTGCTGCCGCTGACAGCCCCTTTGTTCACGGCATCCTGGTAAGCGGAAGGAATCTCATCGCGACCTTTTGACTTTAAAGAACGCCTTTTCGCTTGTGCCACGCTGACGGCATGGGTAGTTGCTGCGTAGCGTTCACTGGTTAAGCAGAGTGTAAGCTACACTTGAACTATGCTTATATCTCACCTTGATGGATTTGCATTTTTTGAAATTTCATTAAGAAAAGCAATATCATCTGCATCTAATGCTTGAGAAAAGGGGGAGGTCTCTGGTGTAAAACAAACATCATGCAGATATATTTCGGCAATAAAATTTCTTAGATATCTTTTAACATGGGGATGATGTTTTTTTGCATACTCTTTCTTCAGTAGAGATAACGTTTTTTTCGCATTGTGAAGGTCAATAATTCCGTGAGAAATATAGGCGTACGCACCGCCAAGTACTACTACAGGATAATTTGATTCGAACTCAACTATCAAGAAAAGAGCCGCCTTCAAAAAGTCATCTTCGGTAATGTCCAATTCAGGTGGACACGGCATTCCCTCAGAAATAAAAGCATCTCTTTTTCTCATGCACCAAGACAAATAATTCGAAATAATATCCGAGGCTGGCAACTCAGAATTATCATCATCCCAGTACCGATCAATTTCCTCTAGAGATGCTGTAGCCAGCCAGCGATTTAATTTAACTTCTTTCTGAATGTCATATCCCGTCACCATGGACGGATCAATCCATTCATAAGGCCCTAGCTCCCTTTCTTTTAACTCTTCAAGTGTAATTTTTTTTGAATTTTTCATGGCTAAATCTTCTTTATAGGAACCTGTTGTGGCATCGCCAAAGCAGCCTGCAATTGATCTTCATAAGGCTTTGCCAAAGCCGCCAAGTCATCCTTTTGGCATTGCGTCAGATCGTATGCATTTTTTACAGACTTCAAGGCATTTTTAAACATTCTCAAAATGCCTTGCCCTTTTTCAATGTGATCAGAGCCGCCCACCAAATCGCCCGTCTGTTTCGTATGGACGATAGCGCCAGAAACCCCTCCTGGAATTTGAGGCTTCGCGCCAACATGCCCTTTGTCCTTATAGTCATGTATCGAAATACCATTCTCTATCTCCGCTTTGTATTTATCGTACAATTCTTTACTCTTCGCACAATCGATTGGCCGCCTCGGTGCCAGTCCTAAAGGATCGATCCAAGTTATTGGATTATGTACATAGGTGTAAAGATTCCGGCCTCCCATTAACCCAATCGGATCTTGCGAAATATACCGCGCCGCATCCGGATCATAGTATCGGAAGCGGTTGTAATGCAGCCCGGTTTCCTCATCCTCATACTGGCCTTGGAATCGGATATTCTGCGCAACCGGCTCGTCATCCACGGCAATGTGCTGCACCGTATTGCCCACGATTCTCGACTCGAACCGCTGCACCTTCCTGACCTTGCCCCACGCCTTGTAACTGCCCGCCCATACGATGTTGCCCTGCGCATCCGTCAATTCCTGCGGCGTGCCCAGGTGATCGCAGTGATACCAGTACGTCCTGCTGTTCTCCAGCTTGGGCTTGGGCCTGTCCAGTGCCTCGGCCAGCGGCATGCCGCCCGCCGTCAGGTACGCCAGCGGGTTGGCTTGCCGCTGCGCATACGCCGATTGCTGCAAGGCCTTGAGAATCTGTTCCGGCCTCTGGTTCAGGAGCGCTTTCGCCTCTTGCACGTCCAGCGTGTTGTTCTCGATCCAGCTCTCGTCCGCCGATGGTTCTTGATCGGGCCAATCGAGTTCGCTGTCGATGCGCGCCAGCGGCACGAAGCTGTCCGGCTCGTAGACGTACAGGCTTTGGCTCTTGTCGGTCTGCTCCAGCAGCAGCCGGTTGCCGTCCCACACGAAGCGCATGCTTTCGCTGTGCGGCTTGCCGCCCTTGTCATACCGGACCACGCTCTTGCCGATGCGCCGCCCCAGCCCATCGTAACGGTAGCATGCTTGGCTGACCAGCTTGCCGCTGCGCTCCTCCACCGCCTCGATCAACTGCTGCTGGCAATTCCACCTCAGGCGCTGCACGCTGCCGTCCGCGCGCACCGTCTCGATCCGGTTGCCCCAGCGGTCGTGCTGGTAGCGCGCATTGTCCCATTCCTCCAGCAGGTTGTTGACCAGCTTCAGCACGAGCTTGGGCGCGCCGTTGCCGGCGGCCGGGGCGGCACTCGCGCTGCCTGTTGCATCCGGCCCCTTGTTCGGCACCAGGTTGTGCGCCGGATCGAAGGCGAACGTCTCCCGCCCCTCGCGCTGCTGGGCCACGGTGAGCCGCCCCAGCCGGTCGTAGCCGTACTGCGTCGCCCCTTTCCTCGCATCGATCAGGCTTTTCAGTTGCCCGTTGCGGTCGTACTGGTATTGCCGCTGGATGTGCGGCGTGACAGGCGCCTGCGCCGCATTCTGCCCCGGCGCTTCGAACCCGCTCGGGTTGCCCGCGATATTGTTCAGCCCCCGCGGCCCGCCCAGCGCTTCCCATACCGCCGGCGGCGCTTCCACGTTGCCGGCCAGCGCTCTTTGCAGGATCAGCCGCCCGCTTGCATCATGCCCGTAATGGCTCGCCAGCGGCCCCTGGCTGCGCCGGATTTCCCGGTGCAGGCGGTCGCGCTCGATGTCGGCGATCACTTCTCCGTCCAGGTTGATCTGGTGCACGTGGCCGCTGCCGTAGGCCAGTTCATTGAGCGTTCTGCCGTCGGGCAGGATGGTGGCGATGCGGTTGCCCAGGCTGTCGTAGCGGTGCCGGCTGGTGAAGGCTTCGCCCTCGATGACGCTGGTTTCCTCGATCAGCTGCCCCAGCGGATCATAGGCGAAGGTGGTGCGGCTGCGGTCGTTGCGCACCTGGATCAGGCGCCCGAGTTCGTCGTACTGGTAATGCGTGATGCCGTCGGGGGTGACGATGCGCATCAAACGGCCCATATCGTCGCGCTCGTACACCGTGCGGATGCAATCGGTGAGGGAGGGCGCGCCCGCGCTTCCTTGGCTGTCGATTCCCAGCGGATTGAAGTGCGGGTTGTCGAGATTGGCCTGGACATAGGCAGCCCAGGAGGCCGGGTCCTTCAGGTCCAGGCCGGGCGCCGATGGGGTCGGCGCTTGGGGCGTATGGACGCCCGGTATCCCATAGGCGCGCTTTTCCGCCAGCTCGCCGGCGCTGCTGTAGTCATAGTTAGTCCAATGCAGTTGAAAGGAAGTGGCTCGCCGATCAGCTTCGGCAGGCCGCATAATTTGCGCAGTTATGGGATCCGGAAATCAGGGGCAAGGTCACCGTCACAAAAGACGCAACCCCATCTCACTCATTGCCAATAAGGCTTCCGCATTCCCTTTAGCATCATCGACTGGGTTATGGGTGTGCTTGGTTTTCCGCAACTTTTTCCACTCAGTCGCAGCTGCAGCACGTCTTTTGAATCCGGCGTACAAGTCTCCGATACGTCGAGCAGAAAATCCAAAACAATTCCGGCCCAAATAATGATGCATGTAGTAGTTGATCCATTGCCAATCAAAGGCAGGATTATCGGATACGAAGGTTGGTTTTCCTTGACTATGCTTCAGCACCCACGCCTCGAATTCGCGCATTACTCTTTCAGGGTCGTCATAGGTGAGGTGCTCTTCACGCGAAATTCCCGAGATCGCAAGGGCTTCTGGGTTGAACCGATCGCAGACGGGGCGCGTTTTCCCTAGAAACGTGGTCTGGAGGCCGGCATCGAGTCGGATGGCGCCGAAAGACACCATCGAATAGTCGGAAGGAATGGGGCCGTCGGATTCGACGTCAACGATGAACCATGTCATTTACTTTACTTTCCATTTAAATCGCTTGATACGCATCTTGTTCATTTCACGGTCCATCCATCGCGGCCAGCGCTTTGTATAGATATGAAAACCGGCATCCTGTAACTTTCGGATGATGTCCCAACCCAACTCTTCACCTGTTTGATAAGGCAGAGAAAATCCATCTTCTGTCTGGCAAGGTACACCATTGTGTGCACAAATTGTTAACTCATACTGTCTATGTATTTCGGTATAACGGATGAAAGGGTAATTGTGGATTAGTGCATCGATATTTTCGGGAATACCCAATAAAGTTATAAAGCAATTTTGCTTTTCCCAATCAATTTTATAGGCTGGAAACTCATCGTATCCATGCGACACATGTTGCTCCAGCGGGATGTCAAAAACTTTTCCGATGTCTCGAGCAGCATCATGAAAAGTTCGGTCAGGAATAATGTACAAATTAAAGCATCCCATAATTTTTCCTAAAATTAACACATAAACTCTAAATTCTAACTTGCCGCTCTCCACGCTCCTGCATTAACTCTGCCACTCTTTTATGGCTAAAGATTTTGAATCCAAATCGTTCTTTTTTCATTCCAGAAAAACAAGGATTTGCTGCCATCTCTGCATGTATTCTGTCTTGTATGGATTTAATACGTTCATCCCTTTCACCCCAGGGCAACCGCATCAAAACTCCCTGAATATCAATAAGTTACGAAATGAGCGTA
>CBIHON010000004.1:0-220821 GCA_966211965.1 uncultured Burkholderiales bacterium
GCTATTTCGAAATCATCGAACTGGCCGACTTGACGGGCACGATCACGACCGGGATTCTGCATACTGCCGCCGGCGTTCCCGCCAATTGCGGCTTGCTCGGGGCGAATGAAGCAAACGTGGCGGCTGCCGCCGTGACCGGCAGCGGCGGGTTGTCGGGGACGGCCACGCTGATCAACGTCAACAATGGGATCGCCTATGGTTATGAACCGGTCGCGCTCGACGATTTTCGCGGCGCGTCGTCGGGGCCGATCTGGACGGTATCGGGTAGCGCGATGCCGGACCTGTCTGCCGTCTCGCCCAAGATTAGTCGCGTACTCGATACGCGCGGGGTCATTACAACTGATTGGTCGAGCACGGCGGCCAGTACGCCGGCCGATGCGGTGAGTGCCGTGCTGATGAGCGATAACATCAGCAACGAATTCATTTTCGACCGAGAGACCAAATCCGTTACCGAATGGGTGCTGACCTTCCCGACCAAGCATGCCTATGTCGGGAACGATGCACTGTCTGCAAGCGGCGTGCGCCAGAAGACGGCGGCGGCCCGCCCGTTCCAAAGAAATTTCTGGGCTGGAGGGGCGTGCGACGAGATTGTCATTAATCATTTTGACCGGGAAGAGGCCCGTGCATCATCTATAAAAATAATCCCGATGCTGCCAGGTCCAATTACGCCCGAGTTTTGTTGGAACGCAAACGTACTCGGATTTTATGGACCTGTCGGCAGCAGTCGTAATGTTTTGTTGGGCTCCGAAAACCTTAGACATGAGGATCTAAACTATATAAATGGCTGGGTAGACATCAATTTCCCGATCGTCAAAAGCGTCTCCTATGCAAACGCCCATTCTATGAGCGCACCGCCCGGTTCGACCACGGTCAACGGCGTCACCCTCGGCACCGGCAGCGCTACCTATTACGGTTTGCCGGTCGTCGGGTTCGGCTTGCAGTCTTATATGAACGGCACCTTGTCGATTGGCGGTGCACAGACTTTGGCCAACTATGGTGTGCGCTTCAACCACAAGCCGAGTACGACTATTCTGACTAACTAAGCGCCCACCTTCGCCTGCCACATCGTTCACTGCTTTCGTCGAGCCGTCGCGACACTGCAGTGAACGCCATGCGCGCAAACCCAGCGCGAAGCGGCAGCTTGAAAAAATTCCTCACACCGGCTCGACATAGTTCCGCAAAAACGTCTTCTTGCGCCCATCCGGAAACCGGATCGTGACCTTGTCGCCGGCTACGCCGAGAACCTGGCCTTCGCCGAATTTCGGCACGCGCACCAGCGCTTCCGGCGCAAGCGGCCGCGGCCGCTGCGGCGGAGGCGGGATGTGGCGTGCGCTCAGTTGACGCTCCGATAGCGGCGCCAGAGATTGCTCGGGCGGATGCAGACAGTTGTCGCAATGGCCGCAGTGTTCCCACTCGACCTTTTCCTTGAAATATTCCAGCAAGACTTTCCAGCGGCATAGTCCGGTCTGCGCATAGAACACCATCCGCTCCAGTGCCTGCCGGTCCTGTTCATCCTTCTTGCGGTCTGCTTCGTTCAACCGCGTCAGTTCGTTTGCCTTTGCCTTTTTTTTGCGCAACCGATAATCGAGATGCGCATCGCGCGCAATGACGCCGCCGTCCTGCAACAGCTTCAGCGTCATCTGCAATCTGCGGATCGAGAACTGATCCAATTCTTCATGCAGGCGTTCGAAGCTGACGAGGTGGTGTTCCTTCGACAGCTCTTGCAGCGCTTGATAAACCGCATGTATTTCTTCTTGGCTCGGATAGTGGCGCGCCAGGAAAAATTCCTGTACCCGTTTATCGCGCACGTCGTAGAGCAGGGTGCATGTTGCGGCGTCGCCGTCGCGTCCGGCGCGTCCTGACTCCTGGTAGTAGGCGTCCAGGTTGCCGGGCATCTGGAAGTGGATAACGAAGCGGATGTCCGGCTTGTCGATGCCCATGCCGAATGCATTGGTTGCAACCATGATCCTGCTCGCGCCTTGCATGAAGCGGTCCTGGTTTTGGCTGCGCATTTTTTCCGCCATGCGTCCGTGGTAAAGCGTCACATCGGCATCGGTTTGCCGCAGCAGTTCATACAGGTCTTCCACTGCTTTTATCGTAGCGGCGTAAATGATGCCGCTGCCTTTGGTTTCGCGCAGCAAGGCATGCAGCTTTTCCAGTTTTTCTGCTTCGCTGGTGACGTGCATGACCTGGTAATACAGGTTCGGCCGATAGATGCCGATATTGATCACGTGTATCGAATCGCGTCCGAGTTGACGGCTGATGTCGTCGATCACATCCGCCGTCGCGGTGGCGGTCAAAGCCAGTACCGGCGGATTGCCCAGCGCTTCGATGACCGTTCCCAAGCCCATGTATGCCGGCCGGAAATCATGTCCCCAGCGCGAAATGCAATGCGCTTCGTCGATCACGAACAAGTCGATGGCCTTATGCTGCAGGCTGGCGACAAACACCGGATCGGACAAACGCTCCGGTGTCGTGAATACGATCTCGTTGCGCGCCTGCCGAATGTGCCGCAGGGCTGCGGCTTGTTCGCTTTTGCTGAGCGAGCTGTTGAGCCGGGCCGCGTCGACGCCGGCTTGTTCGAGTTTGTCGGCCTGGTCTTTCATCAGCGAAATCAAGGGCGACACAACCACGGTCGTTCCCGGCATGTTCAACGCCGGCAGTTGATAGCAAAGCGACTTGCCGCTTCCCGCCGGCATCACGGCCAGCGTATCCTTGCCATCCAGCACGCTTTGAATCACTTCGTTCTGTCCCGGTCTGAGCTGCGCGATGCCGAAGGTTTCATGCAGGCTTTTTTCCAGCCTGGCTTGTACGGGTGCGCAACGCATCAATGTATCGGCGGACGCTCGGGCTCTGATGGGGTTGAAATTTCTTGCAGCGTGCGGTCGACGCTGCCCGGATGTTTTGTCGCCAGGTCGCCCAGCGACACGATGCCGACCAGTGCCTTGGTGTCGTGATCGAGCACCGGCACACGGCGCACCTGCACATTGCCCATGTGCTGCAAAACTTCGTCGACGGGCTGATCGTCCATAACCGTGCGCACGTCGCTGCTCATGATGTCTTTCACGTGCGTTTGTTCCGGATCTTGTCCGGCCGAGACGGCACGCACCGCGATGTCGCGATCGGTAATCATGCCGACCAGTTGTTCTCCCTCGCATACCGGCAATGCGCCGACATTCATTTCATCCATCATTTGCGCTGCGCGGCGAATGCTTTCCTGGGGCGATATGCTGCGCACATCGCGGGTCATTACTTCAGAAATTGTTTGCATGATGCTCTCCATTTTTCCTTTTGCAACGAATGTACGAATAGAACACTGGCCGGGCCGGCTTTGACTTTGCGAGGGCGGCCCGGCGCATATTTCGCTTATCCTCTCACTCAGTCTAGTACAGACTTTTTGGATAAAAAGGCCGCAAATGCGAAGGGCGGAGATTTATTCGGGCGCGCTCTGATTCTCGACAACATCCCAGCAAAAGCAATACGGTCGGGAGGCCAGTCTTTCGAAGATCTTTAACTGTGTTAACTGGAAGCGATGCCGACTGCATCCTCATCTTCGGTTCCACGTACATGTGCTTGTTTGTGCGTGGACAGGAGTTCGATCATTTTCTGATTGAACGCCGGCAGGTCGGCCGGCTTGCGGCTGCTGACCCAATTTCCATCCACCACGACTTCCTGGTCTTTCCAGATGCCGCCGGCATTGCGAATGTCGTCTTGCAGCGTCGGCCAGCTGGTCAGCGTCCTGCCTTTGACCAAACCCGCCGATACCAGCAGCCAGGGGCCATGGCAAATGACTGCAATCGGCTTGCCGTCCTGCTGCGCGCTCTGCACCATGCGTTGCGCTTCTGGAATAATGCGCAGCTGGTCCGCATTGATCGCGCCGCCGGGGAGAAGGATGGCGTCGAAATCTTTTGGATCGGCATCCTTGAATGTCAGGTCGACGCTGAACTGATCGGCTTTGGTGTCGTGATGAAAGCCTTGGACTTTTCCGGATCTGTTGGAGACTACCTTGGTGATCGCGCCGTGCGTTTCCAAGGCTGCTTTCGGCTCGGCAAACTCGGCTTGCTCGAAACCATCCGTAACGAGGATTGCTACGTGCAATCCATTTAATGTCGGTTCCATTGCGGTTCTCCTCGCATAGTCAAATAAAGAGGAGTGGGGAGGAGGACAAAAGTTCTGGGTTCCGGCGATGAAGCATCAGCCGGATGAGGATAGGTGGCGTTGTCGATAAATGCAGCGCACGCCGGGAAAGTGATGCGCTGCTGGCCGGACTCTGGCTCTGTTAAAAAGGAACGTCGTCGGTGTACTGATCCAGACTGAGCTGCACTGCGCGCTTTCTCTCCTTGCGGTTG
Organism: uncultured Burkholderiales bacterium; assembly: GCA_966211965.1. Taxonomy (GTDB): domain Bacteria; phylum Pseudomonadota; class Gammaproteobacteria; order Burkholderiales; family Burkholderiaceae_D; genus CBIHON01. The sequence goes on from CBIHON010000004.1 coordinate 4,350, forward strand.
CGCATGGCATGGGCATACGCAGGTTGCCGTGGCGGCGGCGCCGGCTGTTCGGCATTGTCGACATATGCGGCGGGATTTTCCGAGCCGTCGTTGACGCCGCTCTCGTCATGATTTTCTTGCTCTTCGCGTTCTTCGCCTTGCTCTTGCTCTTGACCTTGCTGACGGTTGCCGAGCATCTGCATGCGGTCGGCAATGATTTCGGTGGCGTAACGCTCGATGCCTTCCTTGTCGGTCCACTTGCGCGTTTGCAGGCGGCCTTCCAGGTAGACCTGCATGCCTTTCTTCAGATACAGGGCGGCGATCTCACCGAGCTTTTGGTACAGCGTCACGTGGTGCCATTCGGTGATTTCCTTTTTATCTCCGGTTACCTTGTCATGCCATTGCTGGTCCGTGGCGACGGTGAGGTGACAGATGCGATTGCCGTTTGCTGCGAAACGGACATCGGGATCATGCCCCAGATTGCCGACCAGGATGACTTTGTTGACGGATGCCATAATGCTTTTCCTTCGTTCAATAGATGCTTATTTGATGGAGAGGCGCACTCCTTCGTCGAGGTGCGCGCCCGGAATCTGCCGGCCTGTTTTCAACGCGAGCAGAAGGGCTTTCTTGTCCGGTTCCGGCGCCGGCTGGGGCGGATGCCGCATATATTCCGGCGGCAGCTGGGCTGCGTCGTCGATGACCACGACCGCAGCCTTTTTGTAGAGCGCAATCGAGAACAAACCGGTTTGCGCGCGATCGCGCCCTGATGCCTGCATCAAGTCCTGGATCAGGTTTTCGATGCGGTGAATCGCACTGTCGTCTTGCGCGGCTTGCTGATGCAGGCTGTCGGCCCGTTCCAGCCTGGCGTCGCGCGCGCCGATCAGCATGCGGCGCAATTTGGCAAGCGATTCGAGCTTTTCGTCGAGCGGCCAAGCCAGACCGTCGAGAGTGTCGTCGATCGCCTGCCGGTCGGGCTGCTCGGCGCGCAGATGTTCGCCCAGGCTGCGGATTTCGGATGCGACTTCAAAGGCTTCGAGGATATTCACGCCGCGACCCCCTGCTCGACCGCTTCCTTGTCATGGCCATTGGCGTAGTTGTTGCCAGCGGCGCGTTCTTTGGCAGCCTCGGCGGCGGCCTCCGCCAGGACCGCTTCCAGCGCATGTTTGCGCATGTTGGTCAGGCGGTTGAACTCCTTCTTCGCCGGCTCGTCATGCAGTGCATCGCATACCGTTGCCGCCGCCCGATAGGCTTCCTTCAATTCATCGATGGTCTGGGCTTGGTTGATGCTTTCCGAGAAGGCGGCAAATTGCTGTCTGCGCAGCACCGGCTCGGCTGCGGGTTCTACGCCGTTGTTGAGCCAGTCGAGCAGGATGCGGCCCATCTCGACGCCGGGTTTTTCGACGATCTGGTTGTCGAACAAGCGTGTGCGGTCCTTGTCGATGAAGCCGTTGTGGCCCTGGTCCATTTCCATGAATACCGTGAATTCGTATTCGATGCCGTCGCGCATGACCGGCGCCAGTCCGACTTTCTTGACTTTGCCTTTGCCGCCGTCGCTATCCTGGACGTATTCCATTTTCGAACGCATCGTCGCGATGATGTGGCAGGGGCTCTGAAGCATCGCTTCGATCAGGGCGGTGTGTTTCGGCGTGACCGAACGCCATGCCGCCCAGGTGTTGCCGGTTTTGTCGGCGATCTTGCCTTGCATGTCGAGCGCGCCGCCTTCGCCCGCCCAAGCATGCGAGAGACTGTCGATCAGGATCGTTGTAACGCCGGCCATTTCAAACGCATGAATCGCCGCAACATAGTTGTCGGGGGAAAACGGCGGCGTCAATTCAATCACGTCGAAGCCGCCGGGCACCAGATCGGCATATAAATGGGCGCTGCGGTGCTCGGTATCGATGACGCCGACACGGCCGCCCAAACCTGCGCCGATCAATAACCCGGTATAACTTTTGCCGCTGCCGGCCGGACCGGCGATACCCAGCCGCAGCTTGGCGCGCTCCTTGGCTGCCGGGCGGATTTCAAATTTTGCGTTACTCATGATGAATTCCTTTTCCACTCAGATGCGTAATCACTTGGATGCACAATGCGATTCTGAATAAGACTACTGTATAAATATACATACTACTAAATAGGTAGCATATGTCAAGGATCAAATCTCATCCGTATTGATGTTTCCTTTGCCTGGGGACACAAAATAATGCTACCCTTTAAGGTGTTGAGCACTAATTTCGATCGCGCAACTGGGGGAGCCGGCTGCCGCATGAAGTTAGTGAGCCGGACGGCAGAATTCATAAAACAATGTGGCTGGCTTGTTTCCGCGCGCCCTGTTTGCGGCCCGGGCTTGGGCCACCGAACGAGAAAACCAACGCCAATGGATAGTGCGCAAATCCGCCATCGCAACTTCATGCTGCTTTACAAGCAATTTAGAGAAACGCATGCCGACTTGCCTGAGCGCGGCATGCTGAAATTGTTTTCCGAGCGCATAGGACTGTCCGACCGCTACCTCAGCCATTTGAAATGCAACCGCAAGAATATCGGCAACAATGTCGCGCGCGCCATCGAGGACGCATTGGGTTTGACGCGAGGCTGGATGGATAGGGAGCATGCGGAAGCGGACGGCCGGGCCAATGCCGTTAATGATGCCGAAATGATGTTCCTGGAAATGGCCAAAATGCTGTATCGCTCCGAACCGGAAGAAGCGCGCCGCGCGCTGATGAGCTTGCTGCAGAAGAAATTGCAAAGTTCGGTAGCATAACGATCAATCCGCCCGGCGCCAGGCTTGCGAATGCCGGGCGCGCCGGTCCTCCTGCCTTCAAATTCCTGCTTCACCGTTATACCTTTCCCTCCGGAAGTACTGCGCCTTCCATTAATCGCCCCAAAACAATTGTAATCCTATTTTGGTAGTATATTGGCGGTGAAAGCCGCGCACATCCCATTTGGGTCAGCCCTTGTCACCGTACAAGTGCAGAAACCGCGGCCGACTTTCTTCAGTCATATCTCATGTCATTGCAAAATTCATCGATTGACCCCGACCGTCTTTCCGGCTTGGTCGAGCGCGTGACCTATCACAATGTCGATAACGGCTACTGCGTTTTGCGACTGGCAGTGCGAGGCGCGCGCGAGCTGGTGACCCTGGTCGGTTACACGCCGGCGGTGGCGCCCGGCGAATACGTTTGCGCCTCGGGAAGCTGGGTCAACGACCACGAATACGGCAGGCAGTTTCGCGCCCTGTTCGTCAGCGTCGCGCCGCCCAATACGCTGTCGGGTATCGAGCGCTATCTCGGCTCGGGGATGGTCAAGGGTATCGGTCCGGTGTATGCGGGCCGACTGGTCAAGGCCTTCGGCGCCGAGGTATTCGACGTGATCGAACATGCGCCGGCGAGATTGCGGGAAGTGGAAGGCATCGGTGCGATGCGCGCCGAAAAGATTACCGCCGGCTGGGCCGACCAGAAAGTCATTCGCGAGATCATGGTTTTTCTGCATGCCCATGGTGTATCGACTTCGCGGGCGGTGCGGATTTTCAAGACCTATGGGCAGGATGCGATCCGGCTGGTCAAGGAAAATCCCTATCGGTTGGCAAGCGATATTCGCGGGATTGGTTTTCTGTCGGCCGATACCATCGCGCAAAAATTGGGTATCGAGAAGGATTCGCCGCTACGCGCGCGGGCCGGCATTTCTTATGCGTTGACCGAAGCGTCTTTGCAGGGGCACTGTGGTTTGCCTTATGAGGAATTGGTTGCGCTGGCAGTCCGATTGCTGGAAATTCCCGCACCCAAGATCGAAGCGGCCATTGCCCAGGAAATCGACGGCGGCGCGGTGCAGAGCGAGATGGTGGATGGCCGGCGCTGCGTTTTCCTGGCCTCTCTGTACCGCACCGAACAGTCAATCGCCAACCAGGTGCTGCGCCTGAAAACAGGCCAGCCCTGTTGGTCCGCCATCGACCTCGATCAGTCCGTCGGCTGGGTCGAGCACACGCTGGCGATGCAATTGGCGAACGGCCAAAAGGAAGCGTTGCGCCTGGCGCTGACGGAAAAAATGCTGGTAATTACCGGCGGCCCCGGCGTAGGCAAGACCACCTTGCTCAATGCCCTCCTGACGATCCTGCGCGCCAAGGGCGTCAAGGCACTATTGTGCGCGCCGACCGGACGTGCGGCCAAGCGGCTGTCGGAATCCGCCGGTCTCGAAGCAAAGACGATTCATCGCCTGCTGGAAATCAATCCGATCAACGGCCAGTTCAAACGCCATGCGGATTGCCCGCTCGAGTGCGACCTGCTGGTGGTCGACGAATGCTCGATGATCGACGTCTCGCTGGCCAACAATCTATTGAAAGCAGTGCCGAGTTCGGCCGCCGTGATCTTCGTCGGCGATGTCGACCAATTGCCGTCCATCGGCCCGGGCCAGGTGCTGGCCGATCTCATCGAATCGCACGCCGTCCCGGTGGTGCGCCTGACCGAGGTGTTCCGGCAGGCGGCAAGTTCGCGCATCGTGACCAGCGCGCATCAGCTCATTCACGGCGATCTGCCCACACTGCCGGTCCGCGGCGAAGAGTCCGACTTTTACGTGGTCGGCGTCGAGGAAGCGGAGATGATTGCGCCGACAGTGGTCGATCTGGTCAAGACGCGTCTGCCGCGCAAGTTCGGCGTCGATCCGGTGCATGATATCCAGGTGCTGTGCCCGATGAACCGGGGCGCGGCGGGGGCGCGCGGCCTGAACCAGATGCTGCAGGCGGCGTTGAATCCCTCGGAGGGTCGCAGCGTGGAAAGATTCGGTTATCGCTTCGGCGTCGGCGACAAGGTGATGCAGACGGCGAATGATTATGACAAGGATGTCTATAACGGCGACATCGGCTTCGTGACCGGGATTGATCCGGCGGAAGAGGAGATGACAGTAGACTACGACGGCCGGCGCGTCAGCTACGCCTTCGGCGAACTCGACGAACTGATCTTGTCTTATGCCACCACCATACATAAATCCCAGGGTTCCGAATATCCGGTGGTGGTGATTCCGATATCGACCCAGCACTATACGGTGCTCAAGCGCAACCTGATCTACACCGGGATTACGCGCGGCAAAAGACTGGTGGTGCTGGCCGGACAGAAAAAGGCGCTGGCTATTGCGGCCAAAGGAAAGCAGGCTGGACATAGATGGTCGACCTTGAAGGCACGCCTGGCACATTGAACTTGACGTAATTGACGCCCCCCTTGCGTCGCTCTAGTGGACTGTTGCAGTCCACTAAGTAGGTAGGCAAAAATTACTGTCAAATCTCCATAGACAATAGCCTGGAGAGGGATGGCGATGAAAGGGATGAAGTTGAGCAAGGAAGAAGATCGTACCTTGCGTGAGATGGGAATTCATCATCCGCATGCTCGTACCCGCAGGCGCGCCCAAGGGGTACGCCTGCTGGGCAAAGGCTTGACCTTAAAGCAGGTGGCCGAGGAATTTGAAGTTCACCTCAACAGCGTCGAGCATTGGCGGCAATGTTGGCTACGATTGGGCTTGGTCGGGTTACAAGAAGGGGCGCGCAGTGGTCGGCCGCCGTCCTTGTCGCGGCAGCAGCGCAGGGCATTGGGCGAATTGGCCCAGGCCGAAGGCGGCACGTCGCGCTCGCTGTTGCAGCGCTGGCTGGAGCGAGCGCAGCCGCTGCTCAGTCGAGGCACGCTGAGGCGATATTTGCGGCAGATGGGGTTGCGCTACAAACGCTGCCGCTTGAGCTTGAAAGCCAAGCGTGACCAAGCTACCTTCACTCGTGCCCAAGGCGTGCTTGCTTCGCTGCGCGCCCTGGCGCGAGCGACGCAATGCGAATTGTTGTATTTCGACGAGAGCGGATTCGGCCGGTCTCCGCCCATCCAGTCTGGGTGGATGCCCAGGGGGCAAACGCGCCGTGCTCTCTCGGGCTGGCACCAGCAGCGGGTCAAGGTGCTGGGCGCGCTGCGCCACGACGGCGCATTCATTTGGCGCCTGCGCGAGCAGTGCACGGCCAGGGAAGATGTCATCGCTTTCCTGGATGACTTGGCCAAGCAGGCGCACACCGTGTGCCGCATCGTGGTACTCGACAATGCCGGTATCCATAAGGGAGCGCCGATGGAAGAAAAGCGCCGGCAATGGCAACAGCAAGGGTTGTATCTCTATTATTTGCCGCCGTATAGTCCAGAATTGAATCGGATTGAAGTCCTCTGGAAGCAGGCCAAGTATTTCTGGCGTCGTTTCGTGTACGTCACCGGCGAAGAATTACGCCAAGAGGTCCGTTCCATCATGGAAAAATTCGGCAATACATTCACAATTAATTTTGCGTAGCTACTTAGAGAGCGGTGGCACCGGGGAGCGTGCAGTGATTTACGTAAATGTCGAATTTTCCCAAGGTTTCAAAACCACCTTGATGCATTCATCCTCTTTGTTTTTGAAGATGTCATATCCATGCGGCGCTTCGGCCAGCGGCAGCCGATGGGTGATGATGCAGGTCGTGTCGATTTCCCCCTTCTGGATGCGTTCCAGAAGCGTGCGCATATAGCGCTGCACATGGGTTTGCCCAGCCTTGATCGTCAGCGAGCGGTTCATCACCGAGCCGAATGGGATCTTGTCGACGAAGCCGCCGTAGACTCCTGGGATCGATACGGTGCCGCCGTTGCGGCAGGCCAGCAAGGCTTCGCGCAGGGCGATCGGCCGGTCGGTTTCCAGCCGCGCCGCCTGCTTGATGCGATCGTAGGCATAGGCGAGGCCCGCGCCATGCGCTTCCATGCCCACGGCATCGATGCAGGCGTCCGGCCCGCGTCCGCCGCTTATTTCTTTCAGGGCGTCGAGTACATCGACTTCCTCGTAGTTGAGGGTTTCGGCCTTGAGCCAGCGCGCCAGGCGCAATCGTTCCGGAAAGCGGTCGATCGCGATCACGCGTTCGGCCCCGAGCAGGAAGGCGCTCTGGATGGCAAACAGGCCGACCGGTCCGCAACCCCAGATCGCCACGACGTTGCCGGCCTGGATGTCGCAATTTTCGGCGGCCATATAGCCGGTGGGCAGGATATCCGACAGGAACAGCACCTGCTCGTCGCTCAGTCCGTCGGGAATCCGGATCGGCCCGACGTCCGCGAACGGCACGCGCGCATATTGCGCTTGGCCGCCTGCGTAACCGCCGGTCAGATGCGAGTAACCGAAGATGCCGGCCGGTGAATGGCCCCACAGCTTTTCGGCCATCCAGGCATTCGGGTTCGAGTTTTCGCACACCGAATACATTTTCTCTTCGCAGAAAAAGCAGTTGCCGCAGGCAATCGGAAACGGCACCACAACCCGGTCGCCGATTTTCAGGTTCATCACCGCGTTTCCCAGATCCACGATTTCACCCATGAATTCATGGCCCAGGATGTCGCCTTTTTCCATGGCCGGCACGAAGCCGTTATACAAATGCAGATCGGACCCGCAGATCGCCGTTGCCGTGATTTTGACGATGGCATCGCGCGGATTCAGGATCTGCGGATCGGGGACATTCTCCACGCGCACATCCTGGGTGCCGTGCCAGCAAGCCGCTTTCATCCGGGCGCTCCTTTCCTAAACAGCAGGCGTGCGATCGCGCTGCGGCGGCCGGACGGCTGGCCCTCGGTGGTCGGGATTTCGCCGGTTTCGATCAGGCATTTGAAGCGGCGCAAGTCTTCCTCGATTTGCCGTCTGGGATCTGCGCCGAACAGCTTCGCCGCCAGCGCGCCGGCCTCGCTTCCCGGCGGGTTGTAGCGCAACTGGACGCGCACGATAGTGCCGCGTCCTCCCGGAGCGCGCTCGAAGCTTGCGGTGCCGGCGTTTTCGATTTGGGCGCCTGCCATGGAGTGCCAGGCCAGCAATTGTCCCGGCTGATCTACGGTCAGCTCGGCGTCCCATTCGATGCTGCTGCCGGCCGGACCCCTTGCTTTCCAGTGCGAGCGATTGCCGCCTGTCATTCGTACCGATTCGAGGTGTTTCATGAAGCGGGGAAAACCCTGGAAGTCCCGCCAGAACAGATAGCACTCATCGGCAGTACGGTTTACCGCGATACTCTTTTCGAACTCGAAGAGGGAATTCCCCGCCGCTTTTGCTTCCAGGTCGCCACGCCGGCCGTGCCGGACGCTGGACAGTACATCAAGGGCCGTCACGCCGGCCACTGCTGCTGTCGCAGCGGCAACACGCTTGCGCCGGGCGCCGGGCTGGCTGGCGGCAAGTCCCAGCATGGTCAAGTCCATGGCGTCCCCGGCAACGCGGCTCCAAAGCCAGGGGCTGGGTTGGCGGCGGCTGAGAATGCCGATGCCCGCGGCAATTTCACGCACGCCGAGCGCGCGCATCAGCAGCGGGCGATCCTGTATGCCGGTCGCTTTCGACAGCGTGCGCGGTGCGATCAGTTGCGCAAGCCCAAGCCCGATACTGAACCAGGCAAGCCCTTTTACCAGCAATTCTTCACCGGCGGCAGCATTGCCGCGGCGGCGCATTGTGCCGGGACCGTGATGAGAGCCATGCCGCTCATTGGCATGCCCCAAGCGATGTTGCGGGAAAGGCGGCTCGGATTGTGTTGTGAGCGCATCATGCATTTTTTTCTCCAGGACGCCGGTGTTGTCGCGCGGCTGTGGGGAGGGAAAAATAATCAGGCTAAAAAATTAGTCCGGGTTCTTGCGAGGGTAGTTCCAGCTCGACCGCACAAAAAGCCTTCGTTGCCGGATCAAGCCGGAGATTGAAAATGGCAAAAAACGGTCAGCCAAATTGAGGGGAGGTGGCGTACACTTTCGTTCATGCTTCATCTTGTCATGCATGGGCGACAGCACCCGTTTTGCGAGCAGCAAAGTCCTATAACCGAGGAAGGAACAAGAACAATGATTGAGCAACGCGTCTATGCCAGGAAGCTACTTGAAATCGAGGCCGCGATGGCTGACGAGTATGGCAATTTCATACGCTGGGTGAAACTCCTGAACATATCGAGAATGGGGATCGCTTTTGCCATTGACGATGAGCTTGCTCCGGGCGAACTGTACGTTTTTCAATTCAACCTGCCGGACCATGCCGAGGAAATCAGTTTCACCGCCAGCATCGTGCATAGCTCGAAGAATACCGACATCGCGAAATTCCGGATCGGGGCCAGATTTGTCAAGATCGACGATGTGGATGCCGTATTGATCGACAACTATGTGAATTCTTGACGGCAAGCTGTTTTGCCTCCATGATCCTGATCCGTCGGCGGTTGTCTATTGCGCCGCAGCAAGCCTAAAAGGGCCGATAATCCTCTGGCCCAATTCCTCCTAATTTCCGAATGGCACAGATAAACACATGTGTTTATCTGAAGTGCTACTTTCAATATCCTTCCTAAGTGCTTAATTCCTTGGATGTTTTTCAATATCTATTGCTTTAAGCTCGCACGCTAAGTCCTTGACTTCATTGGGGAAATAAGAGTTTCGCAAACCTGATATCGCTTGACCTCATATAAGGCATCCACTAAAGTGGGCGGCAGTGTGAAAAAGTGTTTTTTTGTGGGAGTTGTAATCATTTTTGCAAGCCACGAACACCTTTCATAGTTTCTGCCAGTCAATACAAAACAAGAGGGATAACAGGGTGTTTCAGGGAGCGTCAGCTTTAAATCTCGATGCCAAGGGGCGGATGTCCATTCCGGCCAAGCATCGTGACGCTCTGGCGGTCCAGTGCGAAGGGCGTCTTACCCTGACCAAGCATCCACACGGTTGCCTGTTGTTTTTTCCGCGTCCGGTATGGGAAAGCCACCGCGAGCAGATCGCGGCCTGGCCGATGTCGGCGCGCGCCTGGCAGCGCATCTTCCTGGGCAATGCATCGGACGTCGAGATGGATACCGCAGGCCGCATCCTGATCGCTCCGGAATTGCGCAGCGCGGCCGGGCTGGCGCGCGACGTGATGCTGCTCGGCATGGGCAGTCATTTCGAAATCTGGGATGCCGCCAAGCTGGCCGAAAGCGAAGCGCAGGCGGTGGCCAACGGCATGCCTGATGTACTGAATAATTTTTCATTCTGATGAGCCGTGATGACTTCTGAGCCGGTGCCAGAGTTTCAGCACCGCACGGTGTTGTTGGATGAAGCGGTTGAGGCGCTGGCGATTGCCGGCCCGCGCATCGAAGGCGTGTATGTGGACGGCACCTTCGGCCGCGGCGGTCACAGCCGCAAGATTTTGGAACGCCTGGGCGGGCAGGGCCGGCTCATCGCGTTCGACAAGGATCCACAAGCGATTGCCACTGCGCAAACGATCGCGGATCGGCGTTTTGAGATTGCGCACGACAGTTTTGCCACGATGCGCGCGGCGCTTGCAGCGCGCGGTGTCGGGCAAGTGGACGGCGTGTTGCTGGATTTGGGTATTTCGTCGCCGCAAGTCGATGATGCGGCGCGTGGTTTCAGCTTTCGCATGGATGGCCCGCTCGATATGCGCATGGACACTACGCGCGGCATGTCGGCGGCTGAATGGCTGGCGACGGAAACCGAACAAACGATCGAGAAAGTGATACGAGATTATGGGGAAGAACGGTTTGCTTTTCAGATTGCAAAGGCGATTGTTGCTAGCCGGGCAGTCGAGCCAATTTCAAGCACACGACAGCTTGCCGCGATCGTGGCACGCGCCGTCAAAACCCGCGAGAAAGGCAAAGACCCGGCCACTCGTACCTTTCAAGCTATCCGGATTTTCATCAATCAAGAGCTTGAAGAACTCAAAATAGGGCTGAACGAAGCATATCGGCACTTGGCCCCGCATGGGAGATTGGTTGTGATCAGTTTTCATTCGCTGGAAGATCGCATCGTCAAGCAGTTCATGGCTGGCAAAGCCCATGTACCGCAGCCGGACCGCCGCCTGCCGATTCGCGCAGTGGATTTACCGCAAGCAGAAATGAAGTTGCTGTTGAAATCAAAGCCGTCCGATTCCGAGATATCCGCCAACCCGCGCGCCCGTTCCGCCGTGATGCGGGTGGCCGAGCGCCTGCCTGTCGCGCCTGCGGCTGAGGGGAAGGCATGAGCGGCCGCATCAATCTGGTTCTCACGAGCTTGCTGGTGTCTTGTGCATTGTCGTTGGTCAATGCGCAATACCAGGCACGCCGCTTGTTCATCGAACTCGAGCGCGCGCAGACGGTGGCGCGCCAGCTCGATGTCGAATGGGCGCAATTGCAACTGGATCAGTCGACACTGGGCAAGCATGCGCGCATCGAGGCCAACGCCAGGCGCGACCTGCATATGACCGCGCTGAGTTCGGCGCGCACGCAGTACTTGACCTTGGGAGCGCAATGATGCGCGCCGGCTCGCGTCCGAATGCCCGTACCGCCGCCGCCAAGGGCGTGGCGTTTACCGCTAGCCCGGTGCTGGCGCTGACGCTGCCGGTATGGCGTTCGCGCGTCGTCCTGTTCGCGCTGTTCGCGGCATTTTTTGCGCTGGCCGGACGCGCCTTGTGGCTGCAGGGATTGACCACCGAATTCCTGCAAAAGCAGGGCGAGTCGCGCTATGCCCGCACCCTGGAACTGCCGGCCACGCGCGGCAAGATCACCGACCGCAATGGCCAGGTGCTGGCCTCGTCGATGCCGGTCAAGGCGATCTGGGCGATTCCCGAAGATGTGCTGGAAGCACCGCCGGAAAAACTGCGTGAATTGGCCAAGCTGCTCGAAATGAGCGAAGCCGATCTGCACAAAAAACTCGATTCCGATCGTCACTTCGTCTACCTGAAGCGGCAGGTTGAGCAAGACACTGCCGACAAGATCGCCAAACTCGGCATCGCCGGCATCGACACGCGCAAGGAATACAAGCGTTTCTATCCGCAAGGCGAAGTGATGGCGCACGTGGTCGGTTTCACCAATGTCGAAGACGCCGGACAAGAGGGCATGGAGTTGGCATTGCAAAAAAGCCTGGCCGGCATGACCGGCAGCCGTCGCGTGATCAAGGACCGGCTGGGGCGTATCGTCGAGGATATCGAATCGATCCGCGAGCCGCATGACGGCAAGGATCTGACGCTCTCGATCGACAGCAAGATCCAGTACATCGCTTTCTCGCAACTGCAGGAAGCGGTCGAGAAGCACAAGGCGAAAGCGGGCGGTGCAGTGGTGCTCGACGCCAGGACCGGCGAGGTCCTTGCGTTGGCCAATTTGCCGGCATATAACCCGAACAATCGCACCGTGCTGACCGGCGCACAGCTGCGCAACCGCGTGTTGACCGACACCTTTGAGCCGGGCTCGACCATGAAGCCGTTTACCGTCGCCCTGGCGCTGGAAACCAACCGCGTCACGCCCAATACCACCGTCCAGACTGCGCCCGGCAAGATCACGATCGGCACTGCGACCATCGGCGATGCTCATCCGCACGGCGTGCTGACGGTAGCGCAGATCATTGAAAAGTCTTCGAATGTAGGCACCGCCAAGCTGGCGCTGCAGATGCAGCCGGAAGAGATGTGGGATCTATTTACGACGGTCGGTTTCGGGCAGCAGCCCCGGTTCGGGTTTCCCGGCGCGGTGGCCGGACGGGTGCGGCCTTTCAAGGCCTGGCGGCCGATCGAACAGGCCACCATGAGCTACGGTCACGGCATTTCGGTGTCGCTGATCCAGATGGCGCGCTCATACATGATTTTTGCACGCAACGGCGACATCATTCCGCTGTCGTTTCAAAAACTCGACAGCGCGCCTGCCGGCCAGCACGTGATCAGCGAGAAGACCGCGCAAGCGATGCGCGCCATGCTCGAACTGGCAGCCGGACCCGGCGGCACCGCGCCGAAAGCCCAGGTGCCGGGATATCGGGTTGGCGGCAAGACCGGTACCGCTTACAAGCTGGTCGGCGGACAATACGATCACAGGAAATACATCGCGTCCTTCGTCGGCTTCGCGCCGGCCTCCGACCCGCGCATCATCATTGCCGTGATGGTCGATGAACCGTCCAATGGCCAGCATTACGGCGGGGACGTGGCGGCGCCCATATTCTCGGCGGTGGCGGCGAATGCCTTGCGCGCGATGAACGTGGCGCCGGATTCGTCGATCACCAACATCATCATTCCGGAAGATGGCGTGAAGGAGAGCCTGTGATGCCGCCCATGAGCGCACAATTGGCCGACATTCTCGACTGGCTGCGGCAAACCGCGCCGGCTGCGAACCTGGCTTCGGATTCGCGCGCAATCACGGCAGGAGACGTGTTTCTGGCCTATCCTGGCGACGAAGCCGACGGCCGCAATTACATTGCCCACGCGGTCAAGAACGGCGCTGCCGCGGTGGTGTATGAAGCCGAGGCCTGGTTGTGGGACGATAGTTTGACCGTGCCGCGCCTGGCGGTGCCCGGCTTGAAGCAGATTGCCGGCCGCATTGCCGGCATGGTATACGGCCAACCCGATAGCGGGATGTTCAGCGTCGCGGTGACCGGTACCAACGGCAAGACCTCGTGCACCCAATGGCTGGGGCATGCCTTGTCCTGCCTCGGTTTGCCGACGGTCGTGATCGGCACGCTCGGCGTCGGCCTTTACAAAGCCGGTACCCACGGCGGCTTCAATACCACCGGCTACACCACGCCCGACGCGGTGCAATTGCAACGTCGGCTGGCGCAGGCGCGGGACGCCGGCGCCAAGGCCTTGGCGATTGAAGCCTCGTCGATCGGTCTCGATCAAGGCCGCCTGAACGGCATGCATGTCGACGTCGCGCTGTTCACCAATTTCACGCGCGACCATCTCGATTATCACGGCGACATGGCGAACTACGAAGCCAGCAAGACCATGCTGTTCGAGTGGCCCGGCCTGCGCCATGCGATCGTCAACCTGGACGATGCGATGGGCGTGCGCCTGGTCCGGCATATACAGGCAACCGGTCCGGGTGTCGCCGTTATCGGCTATACGCTGGCGGACAATGCCCTGGACGGCGTACCGGCCTTGCGCGCCAGTGCCATTCACACCAATCATGCCGGCACCAGCTTCCACCTCGATTCTCCATACGGGACGGCGCGCGTCAAAACCAAGCTGGTCGGCCAGTTCAACGTCAGCAATGTGCTCGGCATCATCGGCGTATTGCTGGCCAAAGGGACGAGCTGGGAACTCGCGATCCAGTCGGTCGAAGCCTTGAGCGCCGTGCCGGGACGCATGCAGCAACTCGGCGGCCAGGAAGCGCCGCTGGTCGTGATTGACTATGCGCACACGCCCGATGCCCTGGAAAAAACACTGGCGACGCTGCGCCGGGTTGCGCAGGAACGCCATGGCAAGTTGTGGTGCGTGTTCGGTTGCGGCGGCGACCGCGATCCAGGCAAACGGCCGCACATGGGTGCTGTGGCGCTGGCCGCGGACCATGTGGTCGTAACCAGCGATAACCCGCGCAGCGAAACGCCGTCTTCGATCATCCAGCAGATCGTAGCCGGCATGGGCGCGGCGCGGCAAGCGCCGGAATTGATCGAAGACCGTGCCGCCGCCATCCTGTATGCAATACGGCACGCCGTCAAAAACGACGTGGTCCTGCTGGCCGGGAAAGGCCATGAGACGACGCAGGAAATCCAGGGCAAGAAACTGCCGTTCCTGGACGCGGATCATGCCGCACTGGCATTGGCCGCGCGCGTATCGATGAAAGGGGGCGCCTGATGCGCGCAAGTTTGACCGATCTGCAATCTTCGCTCAGTGGCGCGCGGCTGACGGCCGACGCCCAGTTCGACGGCGTCTCGACCGATAGCCGCAAGGCTGCCGTCGGCAATCTGTTCGTGGCCTTGCGCGGCGAGCATTTCGATGCACATGATTTTCTTCATGAAGTCGCTGCCAAGGGCGTCGCTGCGGTGGTGGTCGAACACGCGCCGCCCGATTTGAAAGTACCGGCGATCGTGGTGCCGGACACGCGCGTTGCATTGGGTGAGATTGCGCATTACTGGCGTCGTCAATTTTCGATCCCGGTGATCGGCGTGACCGGCAGCAATGGCAAGACCACCGTCAAGGAAATGATCGCCGCCATTCTGACGGCTGCCTACGGCCCCGAGCATTGCCTCGCGACGCGCGGCAACCTGAACAATGAGATCGGCGTTCCGCTCACGGTAATGCGCCTGGATGCAGCCTGCCGCGCAGCCGTGATCGAATTGGGCATGAACCACCCCGGCGAAATCGCAGTGTTGTCGGCCATCGCGCGGCCGACGGTCGGGCTGGTCAATAACGCGCAGCGCGAACACCAGGAGTTCATGGCCAGCGTGGAAGCGGTGGCGCTGGAAAACGGCGCCGTGATCAGCAGCCTGGCAATCGACGGCGTTGCGGTATTTCCTGCCGACGACCCCTTTACGACGCTGTGGCGCCGCTATGCAAACAGCGCCGGCCAGCGCAAGATCGTTACCTTCGGCTTCAGTTCCGATGCCGACATCAGTTGTACCTATCAGGTCAATCAATTCGGCAGCGAGTTGCAAGTCACTGCCGGCGCACGGCAATTTTCGGTCAGCCTGGCGGCGGCGGGTGTGCACAATGTGCGTAATGCGCTGGCAGCGGTCGCCTGCACGCTGGCTATCGGAATCGATGCAGACGCGATCCGGCGCGGACTGGAATCATTCGCACCGGTCAGCGGCCGTCTGCAGCGCAAGAGCGCGCGCAACGGTGCTCTGGTGATCGATGACACGTATAATGCCAACCCCGATTCGGTGCGCGCCGCCATCGACGTGCTGGCGCAAGCGGCCGCACCGCGCGTGCTGGTGCTGGGCGACATGGGCGAAGTCGGCAATGAGGGGCGCCGGTTTCACGAAGAAATCGGGGCCTATGCAAACGAACGCGGCATCGACCACCTGTTCACCCTGGGCGATCTGGCGCGTTACAGCAGCAGCGCCTATGGTCCGGGCGCCCGGCATTACGACGACATCGAGGCCCTGCAGCATACGCTCGACGCCATGCTGACACCTGTCTCCAGCGTTCTGGTAAAGGGATCGCGCTTCATGAAGATGGAACGCGTGGTCCAGCATCTTCTCGGTCAAACAGTTAAGGAAACTCACTAATATGCTGCTTTGGCTAGCACAATATTTTCAGCAAGACCTCGGCCCTTTGCGGGTCTTTAACTTCATCACGTTCCGTGCCGTGTTCGCGACCCTGACCGCGCTCGCGATCGGTCTGGTGGCCGGACCTGCGGTGATCCGCATGCTGACCCGGCTCAAGGTCGGACAAGCAGTGCGCACCGACGGACCGCAATCCCATCTGATCAAATCCGGCACGCCGACCATGGGCGGTGCGCTGATCCTGATTGCGATCGGCATTGCCACGCTGTTGTGGTGCGACTTGGGCAATCGCTTCATCTGGATCGTGATGGTGGTGACCTTCGGTTTCGGTGCGGTCGGTTGGGTCGATGATTATCGCAAGGTGGTGTACAAGGACCCGAACGGCATGTCGGCCAAGGAAAAATATTTTTGGCAATCCTTGATCGGCATCATCGCCGCGCTCTACCTCGCGTTCTCGGTATCGGCGCCGACCATGGGCAAGGTGCTCGAATTGTTCTTCGCCTGGGTACGGTCCGGCTTCAGCCTGGACCTGCCGCCGAAGGCTGACCTGATCGTGCCCTTCTTCAAGACCATCAGCTATCCGCTCGGCGTATGGGGCTTCATCACGCTGACCTATTGCGTGATCGTCGGCTCCAGCAATGCGGTGAATTTCACGGACGGCCTGGACGGCCTGGCGATCATGCCGACCGTGATGGTGGGCTCGGCTTTGGGCCTGTTTGCCTATCTGACCGGCAGCGCCGCGTATTCGAAGTACCTGTTCATTCCGCATATTCCCGGTGCCGGCGAACTCTTGATTTTTTGCGGTGCGATGGCGGGCGCAGGACTGGCTTTCCTCTGGTTCAATGCCCATCCGGCCCAGGTGTTCATGGGCGACGTCGGCGCGCTGGCCTTGGGCGGCGCGCTCGGCACCATCGCCGTCATCGTGCGCCAGGAAATCGTCCTGTTCGTCATGGGCGGCATCTTCGTCGCGGAAACCGTGTCGGTGATGCTGCAGGTGAGTTATTTCAAATACACGAAGAAGCGCTATGGCGCGGGCAAACGCCTGCTGTTGATGGCGCCCTTGCATCATCACTTCGAACAAAAGGGTTGGAAGGAAACGCAGGTCGTGGTGCGCTTCTGGATCATCACGATGATGCTGGTGCTGTTTGGTTTGTCCACCTTGAAATTGCGTTAAGAACTCACCGCGATGAATTACGAAGGAAAACACGTTCTCGTCCTCGGCCTTGGTGAATCGGGGCTGGCAATGGCGCAGTGGCTGGCGCGCTGCGGCGCGGCCCTGCGCGTCGCGGATACGCGTGCGCTGCCCGAGCGTCTGGACAAGTTGCGTGAAGCGGTCGCAGGCGCCGAATTCATCGGCGGGCCGTTTGATCCGGCGCTGCTGGATGGCATCGACTTTATCGCCGTCAGCCCCGGCTTGGCGCCAAGGCGCGAACTGGCAACGCTGATTCCGGCCGCGCAGGAAAAACAAATCCCGCTTTGGGGTGAAATCGAGTTGTTCGCACAAGCGCTCGCCGCTTTGAAAACCGAGCGCGGCTACGCGCCGAAAGTCCTCGCCATTACCGGCACCAACGGCAAGACCACGGTTACCAGCTTGACCGGCATGCTCTGCAAGCGGGCCGGCCTGACGGTCAAGGTCGGCGGCAACATCAGCCCGGCTGCGTTGGACGTATTGCGCGCAGCGCTGGATGAAGATGATTTGCCGCAAGCCTGGGTGCTGGAGTTGTCCAGCTTCCAGCTTCATACGACCCACAGCTTGCAGGCCGATGCCGCGACCGTGTTGAATGTCACGCAAGACCATCTTGACTGGCATGGCGACATGGCCGCCTATGCCGCCGCCAAGGCGCGCATCTTCGGTGCCAATACGATTCGTGTCTTGAATCGCGACGATCCTGTCGTGATGCAGATGGCATCGCCACCTGCGCCGATGGTCACTTTCGGTGCCGATGAACCGGAACAGGCCGATTGCCTGGGCCTGGTCACCGAGAGCGGCATGCAATGGCTGTCGATCGCGCTGGCGGCCGAAGAGGGCGACGGTACCGGCAAGAAAATAAGGCGCAGGAAAGGCAGCATCGAAGAAACGCCGGTCATGGTCAATCGCTTGATGCCGGCCGATGCGCTCAAGATCCGCGGCCAGCACAATGCCGTCAATGCGCTGGCTGCGCTGGCCTTGTGCCGCGCCATCGGTTTGCCGCTGGCCCCGCTGCTGCACGGCTTGCGCGACTATCACGGCGAGCCGCACCGGGTTGAATTGGTGACCACCATCGGCGGCGTCGAATACTACGACGATAGCAAGGGCACCAATGTCGGCGCAACGGCGGCCGCGTTGAATGGCCTCGGCTTGAATCAGGGCGCGGCATCGATGCGCCTTGTCCTGATTGCCGGCGGCGATGGCAAGGGCCAGGACTTCAGCCCGTTGGCCGAACCGATTGCGAAATACGCGCGCGCCGTGCTGTTGATCGGCAAGGACGCCGGCAGCATCCGCAGCGCGCTCGAGTCCTCCGGCGTCGACCTGATCGATTGCGAGACGCTGGAGCAGGCGGTACAGCGCGCCGCCGGGCTGGCCCAGCCCGGCGACGCGGTCCTGCTGTCGCCGGCTTGCGCCAGTTTCGATATGTTCAAAGGGTATGCGCATCGAGCCCAGGTGTTCATCGATGCAGTGCGTGAGGTCGCGCTGTCGCGCGGCGAGGTGGCTTGATGGCTTTCACGATGGCATCCATGTTTTCCACCGGCACGCCCAAGCCGGCCAGCCGCCTGGACCAGCGCTCCAAGATGATGGAGTATGACCAGCCGCTGGTGTGGGTGGTCCTGTTGCTGATGCTGTTCGGTATGGTGATGGTGTATTCGGCCTCGATTTCGCTGCCTGATTCGCCCAAGTACGCGAGTTACAAGAATTCGCATTTCCTGATAAGGCAGGCGATGTTCATCGGCGTCTCCTTGATGGCAGGCTTGTTCGCATTCCGGATCAAGATCGAAACCTGGCAGCGCATCGCGCCCTATCTGTTTGTCGCGACCATGCTGCTGCTGCTGCTGGTGCTGGTGCCGGGCGTCGGCAAAGGGGTGAACGGCGCCAAGCGCTGGCTGTCGTTCAAGGTATTCAACCTGCAGCCGTCCGAAGTGATGAAGCTGGTGGTGGTGCTGTACGCCGCCAACTATACGGTGCGCAAGCAGCAGTACATGCACAAGCTGACCAAGGGGTTTCTGCCGATGGCGGTGGCGGTCGGCACGGTCGGTTTGCTGCTGTTGCTGGAGCCCGACCTGGGGGCGTTCGGCGTGATCGTCTGCATCGCGATGGGCATCCTGTTTTTGGGCGGCATCAACGGCATCTGGTTCGGCGGCATCGGCGCCACGCTGGTCGGGATTTTCAGCCTGGTGATCGTATTGTCGCCATGGCGCCGCGAGCGTATTTTCGCCTACCTCAATCCCTGGGTGGAAGAAAACGCGTTGGGCAAGGCGTATCAACTGTCGCACTCGCTGATTGCTTTCGGGCGCGGCGAATTGTTCGGCGTCGGCTTGGGCGGCAGCGTGGAAAAGCTGCACTACCTGCCGGAAGCACACACTGACTTCCTGCTGGCGGTGATCGGCGAGGAACTCGGTTTTGCCGGTGTGCTGGTGGTGGTGGTGATGTTTTACTGGCTGGTCAAGCGCGCCTTCGATATCGGCCGCCAGGCGATCGCGATCGACCAGACGTTCGCCGGCCTCGCCGCCAAGGGAATCGGCATCTGGATCGGCGTGCAAGCCTTTATCAACATGGGCGTCAATCTCGGCTTGCTGCCGACCAAGGGTTTGACCTTGCCCTTGATGAGTTATGGCGGATCGGGGGTGCTGATCAATTGCATCGGACTGGCGATCCTGCTGCGCATCGATTATGAGAATCGGGTACTCATGCGCGGAGGCCGTGTATGAGTGATGTGGTTCGGTGGAGGCTAACTTCGCGCAGCGAAGTCAAGGGAGCGGCAGCGACTGGCCGGAGCCGGAATCCATCAACGCGCGGAGGCTGGGTGTGAAGAACGTAAAACGGCTATTGATCATGGCCGCCGGCACCGGCGGGCACATCTTCCCCGGCCTGGCGATTGCGGACACGATGAAGGCACGCGGCTGGCAAGTGTCGTGGCTCGGCACCGCGCACGGCATGGAGCGCGATCTCGTGCCCAGGCATGGCGTCGAGATGGATAGCATCGATTTCGCCGGCTTGCGAGGCAAGGGGTTGATTCATACGATGCGCGGCGCGTTCAAGCTGACCGCCAGCTTTGCCGCCTGCCTGCGCATCCTGGCGCGGCGCAAGCCGGACGTGGTGCTGGGCATGGGCGGCTATGTCACGGTGCCGGGCGGCTTGATGGCAAAGATGCGCGGCATTCCGGTGGCCCTGGTCAACGCCGACGCCGCCTTGCTGTTGTCGAACAAGACGCTGACGCCGCTGGCCAAGCGCGTGCTGTTCGGTTTCCCCGCCGAGTTCGGCAAGGCAGCCGGCAAGGCCACCGTGACCGGCAATCCGGTGCGCAAGGAAATCCTGGCCATGCCTCTGCCGGCCGAGCGCTATGCCAACCGTACCGGGCCGCTGAGGATACTGGTGGTCGGCGGCAGCCTCGGCGCCAAGGCTTTGAACGATTGCGTGCCGGCCGCGTTGTCGCTGATTCCGTCCGAGTTGCGGCCGTTGGTCACGCATCAATCGGGCAAACAGAATATCGCCGCCTTGCGCGAGGCCTACGCCAACGCCAAAGTGCAGGCCGAGGTGGTGGATTTCATCGACGACATGGCGCGCCGCTATGCCGAGGCTGACCTAGTGATTTGCCGGGCCGGCGCCATTACGGTGTCGGAATTGACGGCAGCCGGAATCGCCAGCGTGCTGGTGCCTTTCCTGGCGTCGACCACCACGCACCAGCGCGACAACGCACGCTGGATGGCGCACAAGCAGGCGGCGATTCATGTGCCGCAGACGGAATTGACGGCGCCGAGCCTGGCCGCATTGTTGCAAAAAACCACGCGCGAAGCCTGCCAAAGAATGGCGCAAGCTGCGTATGAAAACGGCCGGCGCGATGCGAATGAAGCGATCGCGCAAGTATTGGAAAAACTGGCGGGGCATTGAAAGACCGGACATGAAACATAAAGTCAAAAATATTCATTTCGTCGGCATCGGCGGCAGCGGCATGAGCGGCATCGCCGAGGTGCTGCTCAATCTCGGCTATACGGTTTCCGGTTCCGATCTGGGCAGCAACGCAGCCACCGCACGCCTGACCAGCCTGGGCGCCAAGGTGACGCTGGGCCACGATGCGCACAACGTCGACGGTGCCGACGCGCTGGTGACGTCGACCGCGGTGAAACCGGACAACCCGGAAGTGATGGCGGCGCGCGCCCGGCATATTCCCATCGTGCCGCGCGCGATGATGCTGGCCGAACTGATGCGTTTGAAGAGCGGCATCGCGATTGCCGGCACCCATGGCAAGACCACCACCACCAGCCTGGTGGCGAGCGTGCTGGCGCAAGGCGGGCTCGACCCGACCTTCGTGATCGGCGGGCGCCTCAACAGCGCCGGCGCCAATGCCAAGCTGGGTGCGGGCGACTTCATCGTGGTCGAGGCCGACGAGTCGGATGCTTCCTTCCTGAACCTGTCGCCGGTGATCGAAGTGATCACCAACATCGACGCCGATCACATGGAAACCTACGACCACAGCTTCGCGAAACTGAAGCAAGCGTTCATCGAATTCACCCAGCGTCTGCCGTTTTACGGCGTGGCGGTGCTATGCCTGGACGACGCCAACGTGCGCGAGATCATGCCCTTCGTCTCGAAGCCGATCACGACTTACGGTTTTCATCCCGAAGCGCAGGTGCGTGCGACCGATGCCAGGGCGGTCGACGGGCAAATGCAATTTACCGTGGTGCAGGACGGCTATGAGCCGATGACGGTAAGCCTGAATCAGCCCGGCATGCATAACGTGCAAAACGCCTGCGCGGCGATTGCGATCGCGCGCGAACTCGGCGTGGCCGACAGCGCGACGCAAAAAGCATTGACCGAATTCCACGGTGTCGGGCGGCGTTTCACCCGTTATGGCGAGATTGCCTTGGCGGCTGGCGGCAGCTACGCGCTGGTGGATGACTACGGCCATCATCCGGCGGAAACCGCGGCGACCCTGGCGGCGGCGCGCGGCGCCTACCCTGGGCGGCGCCTGGTGCTGGCGTTTCAGCCGCATCGCTACACTCGCACGCGCGACTTGTTCGAGGATTTCGTCAAGGTGCTGTCGAGGGCCGATGCGTTGGTGCTGGCTGAGGTGTATGCCGCCGGCGAGCAGCCGATCGTGGCTGCTGACGGCCGTGCGCTGGCCCATGCCTTGCGCGTGGCGGGCAAGGTTGAACCGGTCTTTGTCGAAGACATCAAGGACATGCCGGCGACTCTGATGAATGTATTGCGGGACGGCGACGTGGTGATCACGATGGGCGCCGGTTCGATTAGCGGCGTGCCGCAAAAACTTGCTGCACAGGATTAATCATGAATGATGCAAACAACACGATGAATGCACTTGGCAAGGTCGGCGTGCTGTACGGCGGCCGTTCGGCCGAGCGCGAGGTTTCCTTGATGTCGGGCAGCGGCGTGCTGAAGGCCCTACAGAGCAAGGGCGTCGATGCACACGGCTTCGATCCGGCCGAACGCAGCCTGGCGGAACTGGCCGCGGAAAAATTCGATCGCGTCTTCATCGCGCTGCATGGACGCTACGGTGAAGACGGCAGCTTGCAAGGTGCGCTGGAACAACTCGGCGTGCCTTATACCGGTTCCGGCGTGATGGCATCGGCGATTGCGATGGACAAGGTAATGACCAAGCGTATCCTGCTCAGCCACGGTTTGCCGACGCCGCGCTTCATGGTGCTCGATGCAAGAAGCGCGACGCCCGAAGATTTGCGTCAGGCAGGCGACGAGCTGGGTTTGCCGCTGATGCTGAAAGCACCGCACGAAGGCTCGACCATCGGCATCAGCAAAGTGACCGGCTACTCGGACATGCCGGAGGGTTTCGCGCTGTGCGCCAAATACGACGACGCGGTGCTGGCCGAGGAATTCGTCAGCGGCCGCGAACTGACCGTGGCGGTGCTGGGCGCAGGCCGCAATGCCCGCGCCTTGCCGATCGTGGAGATTCGTGCGCCGCAGGGAAATTACGACTATCAGCACAAGTACTTCAGCGACGATACGCAGTACCTGTGCCCGGCGCCGCTCGATGCTGCGCTGACGCAGCGCATCCAGTCGCTGGCGGTGCGAGCTTACAACGCAGTCGGCTGCAAAGGCTGGGCACGGGTCGACTTCATGTTGCGCGCGGCCGATGACGAGCCCTTCCTGCTGGAGATCAACACCTCGCCCGGCATGACCGGCCATTCGCTGGTGCCGATGTCGGCCAAGGCGGCAGGAGTGAGCTACGAGGATTTGTGCGTGGAAATTTTGAAATCGGCGGGGCTGGACCTGGCGCCGAAAGACCGGACGGCAGCCTGAGAAAGCGGCGATAACGAGCATGTGGCACGACATCAAGATGTTGAACGCGACTTCCAATGCCTTGCTGGGTGCGTTTGTACTGGCGTTGCTCGCGTCCGGCATGTGGTGGATCACGCAACGGCCGATGTTTACGCTCAAGGTGATCCGGATCGAAGGGGGGGATGCGCAGTTGCGGCATGTGAATCCGGCGACTGTACGCGGCACCGCGCTGCCGCGCATCACTGGCAATTTTTTCACCGCCAACCTGGATGCGGTGCGGCTGGCGTTCGAGTCGGTGCCATGGGTGCGCAAGGCGACGGTGCGGCGTGAGTGGCCCAACATGCTGATTGTGACGATCGAGGAGCACGTGCCGCTCGGGACTTGGGGTGAGGATGGACGGCTGGTATCGGTGAAGGGCGACATCTTTACCGCGAACATGGCGGAAGCGGAAGAAGACGGCGAGTTGCCGGAATTTTCCGGGCCGGACGGCAGCGAAAAAGAGGTGGTGGCGCGCTTTCGTGAATTACGCGAATGGTTTGCGCCGATCAAGCTTGTACCGGAGGCGGTCCAGTTGTCGCGCCGCTACGCATGGTCGGTCAAATTGAATAACGGCATGAGCGTCGAATTGGGGCGCGAGCAAAGCAGAGCGACGCTGAAGGAGCGCGTCGACCGCCTGGTCGGGATTTATCCGCAACTGGTCGCGCGGCTGCAGGATCGGATTGAAAGTGTGGATATGCGTTATCCGAATGGTTTGGCCTTGAACGCGAAAGGCCTGGCATTCGGATCGGGAGAGCAGGCGCCGTCACGGAACAAGAGCAGCAAGCCCGCGGCCGGCATCAAAAAAAGAAGCGGAACGACATGACAAAAGACGCAAAAAATTTGATCGTCGGTCTCGATATCGGCACCTCGAAAGTGGTGGCGGTGGTGGCCGAGGTGATGCCCAACGGACGGCATGAGGTGATCGGCCTGGGCCAGCATGAATCCAAGGGATTGAAGAAGGGCGTGGTCGTCAATATCGAAGCGACGGTGGAATCGATCCAGCGCGCCCTGGAAGAAGCCGAACTGATGGCCGACTGCAAGATCAAGAATGTCTATACCGGCATCGCCGGCAGCCACATTCGCAGCTTCAATTCCAGCGGCATGGTGGCGATCAAGGACAAGGAAGTGACGGCCGCCGATGTGGCGCGCGTGATCGAAACCGCCAAGGCGGTCAACATTCCGACCGATCAGCAATTGCTGCATACGGTGCCGCAGGAATTCATCGTCGACAGCCAGGAAGACGTGCGCGAGCCGATCGGCATGAGCGGCATCCGGCTCGAAGTGAAAGTGCATATCGTCACCGGCGCAGTGTCGGCGGTGCAGAACATCGTCAAGTGCATCCGCCGCTGCGGGCTGGAAGTGTCCGACCTGATCCTGCAGCCGATGGCCTCGGCCGACGCCGTGCTGACTGCCGATGAAAAGGAATTGGGCGTGGTGTTGATCGACATCGGCGGCGGCACCACCGATGTCGCCGTGTTTACCGAAGGCGCGATCCGCCACACCGCAGTGATCCCGATTGCCGGCGACCAGATCACCAACGATATCGCGATGGCATTGCGCACGCCAACTGCGGAAGCGGAAGAAATCAAGCTGCGTTACGGCGTCGCCAAGCAGATATTGGCCGATCCGGGCGAGACGCTGGAAGTGCCGGGCCTGGGCGATCGCGGTCCACGCACCTTGTCGCGCCAGACCCTGGCGGCGGTGATCGAGCCGCGCGTCGAGGAATTGTTTGCGCTGGTGCACCAGGTGGTGCGCGAGTCGGGTTACGAAGAAGTGCTGTCGAGCGGGATCGTGCTCACCGGCGGCACAGGGATGATGCCGGGCATGGTGGAACTGGCCGAGGATATTTTTCTTAAACCGGCACGCCTCGGCATGCCGGAGTACAGCGGGCAACTGGCCGACGTGGTGCGCAGCCCGCGTTATGCCACGGTGCTCGGGTTATTGTTGGAGGCAAAAAAGCAGTATCTCCGAGGACATATCGTCACGCGTCAGGATGGCTCGGTGAAGGCGATCTGGCAGCGCATGAAGGAGTGGTTTTTGGGGAATTTCTAAAAAGAACAACGTATTGGCAACGCAAAAAAACAGTAATTTTTAATTTAACCCGCAGTTGGCAGTTGCTAGTCGCCACACCATGTGATGACTATCGACTGAAAACTGCTTCAAATTATGAGGAGTCGTCATGGAAATTGATATGCTCGATAACGCTGCAGCGGGTACCGTAATCAAAGTCGTAGGTGTCGGCGGTGCCGGCGGTAATGCAGTGCAACATATGATCAACAAAGGCGTTTGCGGCGTGGAATTCATTGCCGCCAATACCGATGCACAAGCGCTCAAGCAATCCAAGGCGCATAACGTGATCCAGATCGGCGACACTGGTTTGGGCGCCGGCATGAAGCCTGCCATTGGCCGCCAATTGGCCGAGGAATCGCGCTCACGCATCGAAGACGCGCTGCGCGGTGCGCACATGGTATTCATCGCTGCAGGCATGGGCGGTGGCACCGGCACCGGCGCGGCGCCGATCGTTGCGCAAATTGCCAAGGAACTGGGGGCGTTGACCGTCGCCGTGGTGTCGAAGCCTTTCTCGTATGAAGGTCAGAAGTGCATGGATATCGCCGATGAGGGATTGGAGGCTTTGTCCCAGCACGTCGACTCGCTGATCATCATCCTCAATGCCAAGCTGGAAGAGATTTACGAGGACGACAGCATGGTCGAATGGCTGCAGCATGCCGACGACGTGCTCAACAACGCGGTTGCCGGGATTGCCGAAATCATCAACGTGCCTGGCCACATCAACGTCGACTTCAATGACGTGAAGACTATCATGGGCGAGCAGGGCAAGGCGATGATGGGAACCGCGACTGCTTCGGGCGTTGACCGCGCGCGCATCGCGGCCGAGCAGGCGGTGGCTTCGCCTCTGCTGGACGGCATCGACTTGTCCGGCGCGCGCGGCGTACTGGTCAACGTCACCGCCAGCCGCGGCTTGAAGGGCAAGGAAATCAAGGAAGTCATGGCAACCGTGCGGGCCTTCGCCGCGCCCGATGCGTCGATCGCCCAGGGCATCGCCTACGACGATTCGATGGAAGACGATATCCGCGTCACCGTGGTCGCCACCGGCCTCGGCCGTGCGCGCAAGAACGTGCAACTCGTGCAAACGCCGGTTCTGCGTACCGGTACCCACAACGAACCGATCATGGCGCATACGGCGCACACGGTGCACACCCAATCCCACTCGCCTGCAGGTTCGTTCGACACGCTCAAGCAACCGGCCGTGTGGCGGCGCGAATCGGCTTCCGAAACCGTGCGTGCGCTGGAGAAGAACGGTATGGAGACTTACGACATTCCGGCATTCTTGCGCAAGCAGGCGGATTGATTTTCCCGCTGCCGCTCGAATAGAGCAGCGTTCTGCAGAAAAAAGCAGAACAAGGCATACTGCGGTTTGCACGCCGCGCCAGGCTGGCGCGGCGTTTTTTTTGGAAAGGCGGGTCAGAGTAATTTTCGCAGTTTTTTTGCGAAAATTACTCTGACCCCCTCCGATTATAGAAAGGCGGGTCAGAGTTTTTTCCGCGGTTTCTGCGAAATCCACTCTGCTCCCTCAATTTAAACAAAGGAACCCAATATGACCATCAAGATCGGCGACAAACTGCCGGAAGGCACACTCGCAGAATTCATCGAATCGGCTACCGAAAGCTGTGCGATCGGCCCGAACACCTTTAACGTCAGCGACTTGACCAAGGGCAAGAAGATTGCGATTTTCGGCTTGCCAGGCGCCTATACGCCCACCTGCTCGGCGCAGCATGTGCCCGGCTACATCAAGCTGGCTGCCGATTTGAAAGCCAAGGGTGTGGATGAAATCTGGTGCATTTCGGTCAATGACGCCTTCGTGATGGGAGCCTGGGGGCGTGATCAAAAAGCCACCGGCATCGTGCGCATGATGGCCGACGGCAACGCTGCTTTCAGCAAGGCGCTCGGCCTGGACGCGGATTTCAGCAAGTTCGGCATGGGTACCCGGTCACAGCGCTACTCGGCATTGGTGGAAGATGGCGTGGTAAAGCAATTGAACATCGAGGCTGCCGGCAAGTTCGAAGTATCGAATGCGGAAACCTTGCTGGCGCAGTTGGGCTGATTTCGAATTGATCATTCTCCATGGAATGGAAAACGGCGCTTCGGCGCCGTTTTTTTTGCATGGGTACGGCTCTACCCAGGGTTTTTCGATTCAAGCTTGAAGTAGCATATGGGCAATATGGTATAAACCGATATGCCTTAGCCTGGATCCATTCTTATGGAAGAATCGAGTCCACAATCCCAGCCCTTCTTTCTCTCGGAAGAAAACGGCGAAGTGCATGCGCGCTTCGACCCGGGCGGCGTTATGTCGGCGCTGGATATCGAGGCAGTCAAGCAAGCAGTGCTGGATGGCGGATGGCGTGATCTCTATCTGGACACCAAGGCCTTGGCCGATTTCATCACGCGCTGCGGTTCTTCTCCCTAACCGGTTGACATGGTCGTTGCGCAACGCCGCGATGGTGAATTTTCAATCAGCCTGGACGATGATCTGATGGCTGCATGGCTTACCCTGATTCCCCCACAAGGCGGTCGGCCGGCCGGCCCGGCCGTGTTGGAGGCTTTGCAGGAGCAAGGCATTATCCATGGGATTTTGCATAGTCAACTCGATGCGGCGTTGGCTTCCGGCCATTGCGAACGTTTGATGATTGCCAAAGGGCCGCCCAGGAAGGTACCAGCGGCGGTTTTCAGAGCCTGTTTGAACGCAAACAGAAGGATGCACCCGAGGATGAAGAGGATCATGCGATCATCAAATACAGCGACCTCGGTCACCTTCTGGTGGTCCACCCAGGCGAGCAATTGATGCACCGCATTCCTCCCGTTCCCGGCAAGAACGGGAGGGATATCAAGAAGCGGGTAGTCCTGGCCAAGGCCATTCCGGCCCAGGAGTTTGGAAAGAACCTGCAAGGCGCCGCTCCGGCCCCGGACGATCCCGACCTGCTGGTCGCCACTCTGGGCGGACAGCCGGTCTTGCTGGCCGACGGTGTGATTGTCAATCCGGTGATCGAGGTGCCGGACGTCGATCTGAACACCGGGAACATCGATTTCGAAGGTACGATCCGAATCGCCGGCGACCTCAAGTCAGGCATGCGTGTCAAGGTGGCGGGTGACGTCATCGTCAACGGCACGGTCGAGGCGGCGGAAATCGTGGCTGGCGGCAATGTGGCGGTGCACGGTGGAATCATCGGTCACGCGGATGCCAGGCCCGGTTCTCATGCGTTGCCGGCAAACACGGCGAGAATTCGCTGCGAAGGTTCGGTCAAAGCCATGTTCATGGAGAACGCGCACATCGAGGCCGGCAGCACGATTCTGGTTGAGCGCAATGCGCGCCAGCCAGTGTGAGTTGATTGCGCGCAGGGAGAAACTGAAGCAGCACAAGCTGGAAGAACTCGATCAGGTGCTCAAGCTGGTGATTTTTCTCCACCAGAATCCCAAGAAATCAGCCTGCGGCGTTTCTGAAAAGGCAGAGGGCACGCGGCAGCAGCTGCTTGCCGAGGTGTATGGGCTGAACAAGGAATTGGCCGTGCTCGGTGAGCAGCTGGAAGCTATCGGGCAGGCGCGCGTCGAGGTCGGCAAGACTATCTACTACGGCGTTGAAGTGCATATTGGCCAGCATGTGTGGCAAGCGCCGGATGACATGGATGGCACGGCTATCGGGCTGCAAGGAGGAAATATTATTCTTGGCAATCCGGATGATACGGAAGAGTAGATTGGCTGTTTCCTTGCCGTGCTTGCCCTCAACGAATAATCATGCATCACTGCAAACAGCTGGAAGGGCGCCTTTTCCCCCTGCGGAATTTATTCCGTTAAAGCCGGAATTTTTGTATTGAGGCTGTAATTAACTATCAATCGCTGTATAGTGAGGCGGTAAGCAAGCGTGCCCCGGTAACAACTGACCGACCGGTAAGTTGTTATAATTTCGAAATGCTAAAACAACGCACCATCAAACAACTCGTCAAGACTGTCGGGGTCGGACTTCATTCCGGAACCAAGGTCGAATTGACCTTGCGTCCGGCCGCGCCCGGCACCGGTATTGTATTTCGCCGCGTGGATCTGGATCCGGTTGTGGATTTGCCTGCGTCGGCGACTGATGTCGGCGATACACGTTTGGCGGATACCTTGATCAAGGATGGCGCCAAGGTCTCGACTGTCGAGCATTTGATGTCGGCTTGCGCCGGTTTGGGAATAGACAACCTGTACGTCGACGTCACTGCAGAAGAAATTCCGATCATGGACGGTTCCGCATCGTCGTTCGTATTCTTGCTGCAGCAGGCCGGTTTGCAAGAGCAGAATGCGGCCAAAAAATTCATACGCGTGCTCAAGACAGTCGAGGTGCGGGAAGGCCAGGGCGAGCAGGAAAAATGGGTGCGGCTGGAACCCTACAACGGTTTCAAACTGAAGTTCTTCATCGAGTTCAAACATCCCGCAGTAGATGGCACCGGTCAGACGGCGGAAGTCGATTTCGGGGAAGAGTCCTATGTCAAGGAAGTAGCGCGAGCCCGTACTTTCGGTTTCATGCAGGATGTGGAAACCTTGCGCGGCATGGGCTTGGCGCGCGGCGGTTCGCTGGAAAACGCGATCGTGATGGATGAATACCGCATCCTCAATCCGGACGGTCTGCGCTATGACAATGAATTTGTACGGCATAAGATACTGGACGCTATCGGCGACCTGTACCTGGTTGGTCATCCGCTGCTGGCCAGTTATGTCGCGCACAAATCAGGCCACATGCTGAACAATCTATTGTTGCGCGCTTTGCTGGCGCAACCCGATGCTTACGAAATCGTCAGCTTCGACAAACTTGAAGCGGCGCCGCCGGCCTACGCAGGCCAAGCCGGTCTGGAGTGGGCGCTAAGTTGAGTCTGGAGCCGGCCGCATGGGCCGCGCGCCACGTAACTCCCGCGACGTCAACCTTGTCCTGCATGTCCATCATTTGCGATGGCGCTCAACCATCGCGTTGATCGCCTCCTTCAACGCCGCATTGCGCGGCGATGCTTCCAAGTTCATAGCTAGTGCCGCCAAGGCGGATACGGCGTGCCGCGGCAAGGCCAATTGCTTCGGCCTGGGCGGTTTTTCAAGGTTTTGTGTGACTTGCACTTTGAGCCGGATTGCGTTAACCTGCCACCCTCGCTTTAGTAAATTTTCTTGCAACTTCGGCAATTGTTGTTTCAGCTTTGCGGCAATTGCAGCATTCGGTGTCGATAGCACCAACTGCCCCGAGTCGAACTGCAGTACTGCGCAAGTTTCAAACATGGCAGGAAGAGTGGCGGCGCAATCCTTTTGCAGCGCGGCCATGCGTGTCACGGTAGGCAGGATGGCAGCCATCTTGTCGTGCGCACGTAGAAAATCCGCGGCACCCTGAACGGTTTTCGCAACGGGAGTGCCTTGTTGGTAGGGGGTAAATGAGGAAGAACGCATCGTCGTTGAACCTTATCACACCTCATCCATGATGGACGAGCAAGAGGAGCCTCCATGCAAATTATTTTGCTGCATCCACGCTTTACGACCAGATCGGTGACACTGACCACCAGGCACGTCGTATTGGCTGCTGTGTTGTTCGTTGTCTTAGTGCTTCTTTGTACTTCCTCCTTATATTACTTCACCTTCCGCCATGCGGCGGAGATCAAATTGCCCTTCGTGCAAAACATGCTTGTGTCGGCAACGCAGGACGATACCAGCAAAAAAGACAAATACGTCAAAGAAAATCTGACTGCGATGGCAATCAAGCTGGGCGAGATGCAAGCGCAATTGATGCGTCTGGATGCCTTGGGCGAACGGGTTCAGGGCTTGGCAGGCGTGAAGCCGGAGGAATTCAACTTCAAGGAAAAGCCGGGCCGCGGCGGTGCCGAGCCATCCAGCAGTATTGGCGATAGGAGCGCCCGCGATTTGAGTCTTGGCGAATTTCAGAACGCGCTCGATGCCATGGCCAAAGATGTCGAGCACCGTGCCGATTACATGAATGTGGTGGAAACCGCCTTGATGAGCGAAAAAATCCAGTCCAAGTTGCTGCCGACGATTCAGCCGGTTAATGTCAGCTATAACGCTTCGGGTTTCGGCTGGCGTATCGATCCGTTCACCGGACGCAATGCCTTCCACGAAGGCATCGATTTTCCCTCGCCCACAGGCACCCCGATCGTGGCTGCTGCCGGCGGTGTTGTGATCGCTGCGGAATACCATTCACAGTACGGCAACATGCTTGAAATCGATCATGGCAACGATATCGTCACGCGCTATGCGCATGCGTCCAAGCTTTTGATGAAGGTTGGCGATATCGTCAAGCGCGGTCAAGTGATCGCTTATATCGGTTCGACCGGCCGTTCGACCGGCCCCCATCTGCATTTTGAAGTGCTGGTCAAGGGCATACAGCAAGATCCCCATAAATTTCTCTCGGCAGGCGCCAACCAGGCCCGGATCGCCGCGCTGGCAAAAAAATGAAGGCCCAGTTCGGCTTTGGGACTTTTTGTCCATGTGGCTCGGAATCTCTTGTTTTCCTGTCCAATCGTCCCAATCTCGCGACGATCGCGTGATAAAATCCACAATTTCGCCAAAATTGGACCTGATGCGGTGAGCGCATACGCGTAGGTTTACGGCGCATTTTTTTAGAATCCAAGCATGTCATTACTGACCCAGATTTTCGGCAGCCGTAACCAGCGGCTGCTCAAGCAATATCAAAAGATTGTCCGCGAAATCAATACCCTGGAACCGACGCTGGAAAAGCTATCCGACGCCGCATTGCAAGCCAAGACGCCGGAATTCAAGGAACGTATTGCCAAGGGCGAGAAGCTGGATGACATCCTGCCGGAAGCGTTTGCGGTATGCCGCGAGGCCAGCAAGCGGGTCCTGAAAATGCGCCACTTCGATGTGCAATTGATCGGCGGCATGGTCCTGCATAACGGCAAGATCGCCGAAATGGGGACGGGTGAAGGCAAAACCCTGATGGCGACGCTGCCTGCGTATTTGAATGCCCTGACCGGCAAGGGCGTGCATGTCGTTACGGTCAACGATTATCTGGCGCAGCGCGATGCCGAATGGATGGGCAAGCTGTATGGCTGGCTGGGTTTGACCACCGGCGTCAATCTGTCGCAGATGGAGCACGACGACAAGCAAACCGCATACGCCGCCGACATCACCTACGGCACCAATAACGAGTTCGGCTTCGATTATTTGCGCGACAACATGGTGTTCGATGCGAAGGATCGTGTCCAGCGCGGCTTGAATTTCGCGATCGTCGACGAAGTCGATTCGATCCTGATTGATGAAGCCAGAACGCCGTTGATCATTTCCGGCCAGGCTGAAAATCATACCGACCTGTACCATAAAATAAACGCCGTGCCGCCGCTGCTGACCCTCCAGATCGGAGAAGAAACGCCGGACGGCAAGGGCAAGATCGAAGTTCCCGGCGATTACACCAAGGACGAGAAAACCCATCAGGCGCTGCTGACCGAAGCGGGTCATGAGAAGGCAGAGCAGATCCTGACCAGCATGGGCTTGCTGCCCGAGGGCGCCTCCCTGTACGACGCCGCCAACATTACCCTGATCCACCATTTGTATGCTGCCTTGCGCGCGCATACGCTGTATCACAAGGATCAGCATTACGTGGTGCAGAACGGCGAAATCGTGATTGTCGATGAATTCACCGGACGCCTGATGACCGGGCGCCGCTGGTCCGAGGGCTTGCATCAGGCGGTCGAAGCGAAGGAGGGCGTCCGGATCCAGAACGAAAACCAGACGCTGGCATCGATCACCTTCCAGAATTATTTCCGCATGTATAGCAAGCTGTCCGGCATGACCGGCACGGCCGATACCGAAGCCTATGAGTTCCAGGAGATTTACGGCCTGGAAACCGTGGTGATCCCGCAGAACAAGCCGAACCAGCGCAAGGACCGCCAGGATCAGGTCTACAAGAGCGCGCAAGAGAAATACAACGCGATGCTGATCGATATCAAGGATTGCTGCGAGCGCGGGCAACCGGTACTGGTCGGCACTACGTCGATTGAAAATTCCGAACTCCTGTCCGGCATTCTGACAAAGGCCAAGCTGGCGCACAACGTGCTCAACGCCAAGCAGCATGCGCGCGAAGCGGAAATCATTGCGCAGGCCGGCCGTCCCAAGATGATCACCATCGCCACCAACATGGCCGGTCGCGGTACCGACATCGTCTTGGGCGGCAACGTTGAAAAGCAGATCCAGATCATCGAAGCCGATGACAAGCTGTCCGATAGTGAGAAGCAGCAGCGGGCGCAAAAGCTGCGCGACGAATGGCAGTCCCTGCACGATCAGGTCGTGGCAGCTGGCGGATTGCATATCATCGGTACCGAGCGCCACGAATCCCGCCGTGTCGACAATCAGTTGCGCGGACGTTCGGGCCGTCAGGGCGACCCTGGTTCTTCTCGTTTCTATCTGTCGCTGGATGATGCCTTGCTGCGCATTTTTGCCGGTGATCGCGTGCGTGCGATCATGGACCGCTTGAAGATGCCGGAAGGCGAGCCGATCGAAGCCGGTATCGTTTCGCGTTCCATTGAGTCCGCGCAGCGCAAGGTGGAAGCGCGCAACTTCGATATTCGCAAGCAATTGCTCGAATACGACGATGTCGCCAACGACCAGCGCAAGGTTATTTATCAGCAGCGCAACGAGTTGTTGGAATCGGCCGACATATCCGAGTTGATTGCATCGCTGCGTCACGGTGTCTTCACCGAATTGTTCCGCACTTATGTGCCCGAAGAATCGCTTGAAGAGCAATGGGATATCAAGGCGCTGGAGACCGTGCTCGCCGCCGAGTGGCAACTGAATGTGCCGCTTTCTGCGATGTTGACGGCAGAGCCGAACTTGACAGACGAAGAATTGCTGCAACGCGTACTGAAGGCGGCGGACGAATCCTATGACGCGAAAATCAGCATCGTCGGCAAGGAATCTTTTGGCGGATTCGAGCGCAGCGTGATGCTGCAAAGCGTCGATACGCACTGGCGCGAACATTTGGCGGCGCTGGATCATCTGCGCCAGGGAATTCATTTGCGCGGCTATGCGCAGAAGAATCCCAAGCAGGAGTACAAGCGCGAAGCCTTCGAATTGTTCGGCCAGATGCTCGACCTGATCAAGAATGAAGTCGTGAAGATAGTCATGACGGTGCAGATTCGATCGCAGGAGGAAATTGCCGAAGCCGAGGAAAGACTGGCGCAGCCTTCGGTCGGTAACGTGCACTATCAACACGCCGACTTTGATGCCGATGCAGCGCCGGAAGAGCTGCTGGCGCCAAGCGCAGATGTCGATGCGCAGAGGGAGAGACCGCTGGTCAACGCCTTGCCTAAAATCGGCCGTAATGATCCGTGTCCTTGCGGCAGCGGCAAGAAGTACAAGCAATGTCACGGCAAACTGGCGTAAATACGTTGGGCCGATAGGGTTTGAAAAGGGCGGGGTAACCTGCCCTTTTTACTTTTTATACGTCGCTTAATTCTGCCGGACTTGCACTTCCGATCCGATTACAATAACGACCTGATCCCTCAGTCATTCACTTTTCAAAAAATATATGGCCGTCAATCTTCCTCTCCCGCTTCCCGCCAATCTGAAACCTGTTGCAGGCATCGAACTCGGCTATGCTGAAGCCGGTATACGCAAGGCCAATCGCAAGGATTTGCTGGTGATGAAGCTCGCGCCCAGCGCCACGGTGTCTGGCGTGTTCACCACCAACCGTTTTTGCGCGGCGCCGGTACAGGTCTGTAAGGCGCATTTGGAAGGCTTGCGCATGTCGGACGCGCCGATCCGCGCTTTGGTGGTCAATACCGGCAACGCCAATGCCGGAACCGGCGAGGCCGGCTTGGCGGACGCCAACGCAACCTGCACTGCTTTGGCGGAATTGCTCGGCTGCGATCCATCCCAGATCCTGCCGTTTTCGACCGGCGTGATCCTGGAACCTTTGCCGGTTGATCGCATCAAGGCCGGTTTGCCACAAGCGCTGGCGAATCTCAAGGCGGATAACTGGTACGGTGCCGCGGAAGCCATCATGACCACCGACACCCAGCCGAAGGCGGCATCGCGCAGCGTCGTGATCAACGGTACAAGCATTACACTCAGCGGGATCAGCAAGGGAGCGGGCATGATCATGCCGAATATGGCGACCATGCTGGGCTTCATGGCGACCGATGCCAAGGTTTCGCAAACAGTGCTCGACCATTTGCTGAAACAAGCGGCAGACCATTCCTTTAATTGCATTACGATCGATGGCGATACGTCGACGAATGATTCCTTCATGTTGATTGCAACCGGGGTGGCGGACCTTGAGGTAAGCGACATCGATTCGCCGGAATATGCGGCACTGGCGGCGGCGGTGCTGAGCCTGTCGCAAGAGTTGGCGCAGATGATCGTGCGTGACGGAGAAGGTGCGACCAAATTCATCACCGTCACTGTGGAGCAGGGCGAGAGTGTCGAGGAATGCCGCCAGATCGCCTATGAAATCGCTCACTCTCCGCTGGTGAAGACAGCATTTTTTGCTTCTGACCCGAATCTGGGGCGCTTGGTCATGGCGATAGGGAAGGCGGGCATCGCCGATCTGGATCCGGCCAAAGTCAATCTCTATCTCGACGATGTATGGGTTGTCAAGAATGGCGGCCGCCACCCGGAATACCAGGAAGCCGACGGCCAGCGAGTGATGAAAAAAAGTGAAATTACCGTGCGCGTGAAATTGGCGCGCGGCCATGCGGCAGCGACGATCTGGACTTGCGACCTGTCGCACGAGTACGTGACGATCAACGCCGATTACCGCTCCTGATTCCTGCGCCGCGGCGGACAATATTCATGACTCAATTGGCACAATTCCTGGCCCAGGCCGAACGCCTGATGGCGCGGCTCGAAGCGATCCTGCCGAAAGCTGATCCTCTTCCCGATTGGGACAAGGGCATCGCCTTTCGCTGGCGCAAGCATGGCGGCCACGATCAGCGTGGTTATTTGCAGACAGTTGCGCATGTCCTGCCGATCGCTTTGTCGGACCTCCATAACATCGCGCCGCAAAAGCAGCAGATCGAGCAGAACACCAGGCAATTCGTGCAAGGTCTGCCGGCCAATAATGTGTTGCTGACGGGAGCGCGCGGTACCGGCAAATCCTCACTCATCAAGGCCTGTTTGAATGAGTACGCCGGCCAGGGGCTGCGCCTGATCGAAGTCGACAAGGACGATCTGGTCGATTTGCCCGACATCGTCGATCTGGTGGCCGGAAGGCGGGAACGCTTCATCATTTTTTGCGACGATCTTTCGTTTGAAGAGGGGGAAGGCGGTTACAAGGCGTTGAAGGTGGCGCTCGACGGCAGCGTCGCGGCGCAGTCGGACAATGTGCTTATTTATGCGACATCGAACCGGCGGCATCTGATGCCTGAGCGCATGTCCGATAATGCGACCTACACCCATGATGACGACGGCGACTTGCATCCAGGCGAAACGGTCGAGGAAAAGATCTCATTGTCCGAGCGCTTCGGTTTATGGGTCAGCTTCTATCCATTCAAGCAGGACGATTACCTCGATATCGTCGCGCACTGGCTTGGGCATTTCGGTTGTACCGCTTCCCAAATTGAAGAAGCGCGCGGCGATGCCCTGCGTTGGGCCTTGCAACGCGGTTCACGTTCCGGCCGGGTGGCATGGCAATTCGCCAAGGATCATGCCGGCAAAATGACGCGTTAGAATCGGCACACTATTGTTCGGAATATGCGCCTAAACGCTTCAAGCGAAACCTCCTCTCCCGTGTCTCCCACCATTGCGCCGATTGATGTCGCAGTCGGTATCCTGATGCAGCCAAACGGCGATGTTCTGCTTGGACAGCGGCCGGCTGGCAAGCCATATGCGGGGTATTGGGAATTTCCGGGCGGCAAGGTCGAGCCGGGCGAATCCATCGTCGATGCACTCAAGCGTGAGTTCGTCGAGGAATTGGGGGTGCAGATTCTTGCCGCTGAGCCTTGGTGCGGCGTCGAACATATTTATCCGCATGCTCATGTGCGCTTGCACTTCTATATCTGCCATGCTTGGCACGGTGAGCCCCAAAGTCTCGAAGGGCAGGCGTTCGCATGGCAGGGCGGCGTTGCGGTCGAGCCGCTGTTGCCGGCCACCATTCCCTTGATTGTCTGGTTGGATGAGCTGCGATACGGCAGACGGTGACGGTAGCGCCGTAACAAAATCAATACAATGTATCTAAATCAATACATGTGAGGCCTGTAGCGGGTTGCGCGCGTATTTTCCTGTTTTGGATGCCTATATTTGCATCTACTGTATTGTTTTAAATACGGCATTCTTTGCCAACAT
Organism: uncultured Burkholderiales bacterium; assembly: GCA_966211965.1. Classification (GTDB taxonomy): domain Bacteria; phylum Pseudomonadota; class Gammaproteobacteria; order Burkholderiales; family Burkholderiaceae_D; genus CBIHON01. Next base: position 42,060 of record CBIHON010000004.1, read on the forward strand.
CCCTGATGGTTCTGTAAGTTATTGAATTTATTCATAAATTTTATTTGGCATGCTTATTGCCAAAGCTCCTGATGAAAGTCTTGTCAATCGTACGAATCGTACGAATCGTACGACTGGCAGGACATAACTCTTGGAGACGAATACAGTGGATCAGCAAGGTAGACATGCAGGAGCAATATTAAGAATCGATTTGGACGCGATTCGGGATAACTATCGGATATTGCGCAACAGGGCAGGGCAGGCCACCTGTGCAGCGGTCCTGAAGGCCGATGCTTACGGCCTCGGCGCGGCACAGGTGGCGCCTGTTCTGGCGCAAGAAGGCTGTACCCATTTCTTTGTGGCGCATCTGGATGAGGGGATCCCCCTTCGTCCTTGCCTTCCTGCCCAGGCCGAGATCTTCGTTCTGCATGGCCCGATGCCGGGCAGCGAGCCGGAATTTGTAAGGCATGGCCTGATTCCGGTGCTCAATAGCTTGCCGCAGCTAACGGCTTGGCGCCGGCTGGCAATCCAACTTGATCGCCTGCTTCCGGCGATTGTGCAGATCGACAGCGGCATGTCTCGCCTTGGTCTGTCTTCTTCCGAAGTGACCGAATGGCTGGCGGATAGCGACCTTTTGCGTGGCGTTTCACTGCGCTACCTGATGAGTCATCTGGCCTGCGCAGAGCATCAAGATCATCCGATGAACCGGATGCAATTGCAGGCTTTTCATACGGTGCGGGAGCGGTTGCCTGACTGCCGGGCTAGTTTGTCGAATTCTTCCGGGATTTTTCTTGGACCGGATTTTCACTTCGATCTGGTACGTCCCGGTGCTGCTTTATACGGCATTGCGCCCGTGGCAGGTGCCGCCAACCCGATGCGGCCGGTGGTTCGCCTGCAAGCAAAAATCATCCAGACCAGAACCATAGGCGCCGGCACAGGAGTCGGTTATGGCTTCAGCTATCGTGCTTCAAGTCCGCGTCGGATTGCCACCGTTTCGGTTGGTTATGCGGATGGCTGGCTGCGCAGCTTTAGCAACCGCGGCGTCGCCATGATCGGCGAAGTCACGCTGCCGGTGGTCGGCACCGTCTCCATGGACACCATTACACTTGATGCAACCGAGGTTCATCCTGATCGGCTGCATCCCGGCGCATTGGTCGATTTGATTTCGGCATCGCACACAGTCGATGCCGTTGCTGCACATGCTGGAACCATCGGTTATGAAATATTAACCAGCCTTGGACATCGTTACCAGCGTGAATACACGGGCGGATTTGCCGCTCAATCCCTTTGACCCTCTTTAAGGCTTGCCATGAAAGTTCTCGTGTTAGGAAGTGGTGTGATCGGTACGGCGTCGGCGTATTACCTGGCGCAGGCGGGGCATGAAGTTACCGTGGTCGATCGGCAATCCGGCGCCGGGTTGGAAACCAGCTACGCCAATGCAGGCGAGGTGTCGCCGGGGTATTCGGCGCCATGGGCTGCCCCAGGTATTCCCTTGAAAGCGCTCAAGTGGCTGATGATGCGTCATAGTCCTTTAGCGATCAACCCAAGCCTGGACCCTGAAATGTGGCGCTGGGTTTTCCAGATGCTGCGCAATTGCACTGCAAGCCGCTATGAGATCAACAAGGGGAGGATGCTGCGTCTGGCCCAATACAGCCGTGTCTGCCTGGAGAATCTGCGCGACACCAGCGGCATCCGTTACGACGAACGCACGCAAGGCACGCTGCAGTTGTTTCGCACTCAGAAGCAACTCGACGCAGCAGCCAGCGATATCGCCGTCCTGGAGCGTTACGATGTTCCGTATGAATTGCTCGACCCTGCCGGCTGCATTCGGGTTGAGCCTGCGTTGGCCCACGTACGCGAGAAATTTGTCGGTGCCTTGCGCCTACCGGGTGATGAAACCGGCGATTGCTTCAAATTTACGCAACGGCTCGCAGGCATGGCTGAAGCGTTGGGCGTCAAGTTCAAATATGGCGTGTCGATCGATCGTTTGCTGGGAGATGATAAAAAAATCACCGGCGTCAGGACCTCGCAAGGCGAGATGAAATCGGATGCATTCGTGCTGGCCCTTGGAAGCTATTCTCCGCTGCTGCTGCGCGAGGTCGCGGTACGGATACCGGTTTATCCGATCAAGGGCTATTCGATTACGGTCCCGATTGTCGACGCCGGATGCGCCCCCGAATCGACCGTGATGGATGAAACCTACAAGGTCGCGATCACCCGCTTGGGCGATCGCATACGGGTTGGCGGCACGGCGGAAATTGCCGGCTACGATCTGCGCTTGAAAAAATCGCGGCGTGAAACATTGGAGCATTCGGTTACCGACTTGTTTCCCAAGGGCGGCGACGTCGGCCAAGCTGCGTTCTGGACCGGCTTGCGCCCAATGACACCCGATGGCACGCCGGTAGTTGGACCGACGCCTTACCGCAATCTATTCCTCAATACCGGCCACGGAACGCTCGGCTGGACCATGGCGTGCGGCTCCGGCCGTGTACTGGCCGACCTTGTTTCCGGGAAGCGCCCCGAGATCGATATGGAAGGCTTGTTCATGGATCGGTATGGCGCAGTCAATCGCCCCATCGTCATGCCGCAGCAGGTGCGTGCATGAGCGCGGTGGCAATGGAGCAGGCGGCCGCCGACGAGTTTATCCTCGGTGATCAACTGCTGCATGCCCGCTTTTTTACGGCGATCGAATTGCTGGCGCAAATCGTGATTGCCACACCGCGCTCGGTCACCACGACCAAGCTGGCCGAAGCCCTGGGCCAGCCGGTACGCGTGGTGCGCGCTTTGCTGCAAAGCCTGAGCAAATCGGAGCTGGTCTGTGCGGATGGAAAAATCAAGGATGCTTGGTATTGTGCCGGCACGTTAAATGCGATTACCTTGGCGGACATTTTCCGCTGTGTTTCGTCCTCAATGCCCGACTCCGTCCTGGGCCGCAAGCGAAAATGTGATCTTGCGGCTGCGGGCTCATCGCGTTCCATCACGCAGCAAAGCGTCGACCTGCTTTTGATGCAGGCTACGATGGCGGTGAACCAGGTGGTGTTGCAACACCTTCAGCAATTCGACTTGGGCCGGTTGCGGGCGGTTGCATCCACCGTGCCGTTCCACATCTTCAACGCCCGTACGGCTGTCTATAGTGCAGAGCCTTGCTGATCCAAATACCCGTGCAGAATAAATTGTGAAATGGATGTGGTTCTGGCGGGGCGCGGCGGGTGGGTAGGGTGTCCTTGCAAGCGGATGGCGTCGTCGAGGTATGCGCCTCCCAAGAGGTGCGCAACGCAGCAGCGGGCTTGCCAGAGCCGCAGACACTCGCAATTTATTTTACGCAGGTACTTTTAGGTACTAAGTTCGCACCTGCCCCATTGCCTATTGTCGTGCTAAAGCAGGCGAGGTACAGTTCCTGATGGATCGACATTTAAGTTCATGAAACCATGCGGATAGGCGTACTGTTTAACGACCGTGTCGGTATCGCACACGAAATTCTTGCCGTGATGGCGCGCCGCAATATGAACGTGGTGGCAGTGGAGGTTGAGCCGCCGAATATTTATATCGATATTCCCAAGCTTGACGAAAGCGTCTTGCCTTCGCTGCGCGTGGACTGCATGGGCGTGCCGGGAGTGTATGACATGCAGGTGGTCGATATCTTGCCCGGCATGCGGCGCCGGTTGCATCTGGACACATTGATGGCGGTGATGGCGGACCCGGTGATGGCGGTGGACGCCAGCGGCCATATTGTCGCGGTCAACGCAGCTGCGGCGGCGGTGACCGACATGAGCGAGAGCACTTTGCATGGCAAGACCTTGCAAGAGTTGTTTGGCGAGCCAGATCTGGCGACCGAGCTGGTGAATAGCGCTTTTCGCGTGCCGGCGCGCGAAGTAATGCTGTTGGGTGAACCTTTTCTGCTGGACGCAACGCCGGTTTCGGAAGCGGTGGATTCCAGCCTTGGACATACGGTGGGAGGCGTGATTACCTTACATGCGCCGCGCCGGCTCGGCGAGCGGATTCATGCGCTGCAACACTCCGAGGGGGGAGGATTTCACTTCATCATCGGTGAATCGGCGCCGATGCGCGCCCTCAAAGCACGTGCGGCCCGGGTCGCAACAGTCGATGCGCCGCTTTTGATCCGTGGCGAAACCGGGACCGGCAAGGAGTTGGTGGCACAGGCGTGCCATGCCGCCAGTTCGCGCAGCAATGCGCCGTTTCTCGCCCTGAATTGCGCGGCATTGCCCGAGGCTCTGGCTGAAAGCGAATTGTTCGGCTACACTCCCGGCGCCTTTAGCGGTGCCCAACGCGGGGGTAAGCCGGGCCTGATTGAAATGGCAGAGGGCGGCAGCGTATTCCTTGATGAGATTGGCGAAATGTCCTTGTATCTGCAAGCCAAGCTGCTGCGTTTCCTGAATGACGGGAAGTTTCGCCGCATAGGCAGCGAGCGTGAGATCAAGGTCAACGTGCGCATCATTAGCGCGACGCATCGCGATCTCGAAAAAATGGTGGCGGAACACACTTTTCGCGAAGACCTGTATTACCGTTTGAATGTGCTGAACCTGGAAGTGCCGCCCTTGAGGGAGCGCAAGGATGACATTTTGCTGTTGGCGCGTCACTACATCGAACGCGCCTGCGCCCAGGCGCAAAAACCTATTTGCCGTCTCAATGCGGAGGCCAGTGCGGCCTTGCTTGCAAACAGTTGGCCGGGCAATGTCAGGCAATTGCAGAACGTGGTTTTTCGCGCTGTCACCATGACCGACCAGAGGATTATCGATGCATCCGACTTGGGTTTTGCGGCGGGAAGCATATCGAAGGAAGAACCGGCGTTTCAGGAAGCAGAAGATTGGGAAAAATCCATCGCCACCTTCGAGCGCAGTTTGCTTGAGCGCCTTTACCCGCAATTTCCTTCGAGCCGCAAATTGGCGATGCGGCTCAAGACTTCTCATTCGATGATTGCAAACAAATTGCGCAAATATCGAATCCCCTCACGTTCTGAGGGTTAAATTGTCGCAGTAACTCATTTCGTTTGGAGGTAAGATTTACGGACGCTGGAAATCGTCTTCGTCTAAATCTTCCGGCGGATTGACTGCTGGAATTGCATATTTTTCTGCAGCCCAAGCTCCCAGATCGATCTGTTTGCAACGTTCGGAACAGAAGGGACGGAATTTATTGGCTTCCAGCCATTCGACTTTTTTGCCGCAAGTAGGGCAATCAACTACCACTGCCATGACAGTACTCTAGAAATTTAGAAATTGCAGAGTGTTAGCTCGAAGGGGACGTCGCTTTCATGGGCTTTCGGTTTAAGATCGCCGCCTTGCGACGTGAATCGCACCCACAGCATGTATTTGTTGGCTGAGATCTCCGGAATGGCACCCAAGGTTTCATCGATCGCCAGACGTAGCATCTGGTATACCTTGCCTTGCAACATCTGCTGATAGCTACCAGCCTGCGCTATCATTTTAGCCGGTCGGCCGGACTCGCGCAGCAGGCGCAGTACCATCCCGATTGCGTCGAATAGTGGCGCCAGCGGCGCAAACCAGTTGGATATATCAGTAAAGCGCTGTTGCGCAGTATGATGCTGCCATGCATAGTAGGAAGGGAGATCAAATTCGCAGGCACCGCCGGGAATGATGGTGCGTCCCCGAATGCTCATCAGCCACTCATTGTCGCGTATGTGTTGACCAGTTTTTCCTTGCGAGGCAATCAGTGCACTGCTGATCCGATCCAATTCAGTCAATATCGCATCGAGGCGCTGAGGCTCGACATTCGGGTTTGACTTAAAGCTCAGCAAGGTTTGTTTTTGACGTTCCAGTTCCTGCAGCAAATCGGATTTGAGGTCGGCGCGACCGGCGACTTCAAGCATTTCAAAAATCGTGGAGAGAGCAACATGGTGTTGCTGCGGGCTTTCCTGATGTAAGAAAAACGAGAATTTCTCGTATAAATCTTCCAGCCGCAATAACGTGCGAATACGCTCGTTGAAAGGGTATTCGTAGACAATCAAAGTAGCATCCCTTTAAAGTTGAGCTGGGCTCCGATACGTGATTCTGAACGAAGCGGCCGGAAATTACAAATGCTGCATGTCTTTTGCCCCCTCTTGCCCGGATAACGAGGCATACAGCGCGTGCAAGCGTTCAATTTGCGGCTCCAGCTCTGCTTGATCGCCCTCATTTTCTATGACGTCGTCCGCCGTCGCCAAACGCGTTTTGCGCGAAACCTGGGCTTCCATGATGGCAAGGACTTGAGCTTGGGATAGTCCATTGCGGCTCATTACGCGGGCAATTTGATGTTCTTCAGGGCAATCGACGACCAATACACGCGAAACCCGTTCTTTCCATGAAGCGGATTCGATCAGCAACGGTACCACGAGTATCAAGTAGATGCCGTGAGCATGCATTGCAGCGTTTTCCGTTTCGGCCCGGATTAATGGATGAAGGATGGATTCCAAGCGTTTTCTTGCCGCAGGATCGTTAAATACGTACTCCCGCATTTTCGCCCGGTCCATAGCGCCATTGGACAGCAGGAAAGCGGTTCCGAATTGATCGCGAATAGCGCCGATCGCTAAGCCATTCGGTGCCGTCAATTGATGGGCAATTTGATCGGTATCAATCACCGCCGCACCGCGTTGTGCAAACAGATTGGCCACAGTGGTCTTGCCACAGCCGATCCCGCCGGTTAATCCCACTGTGAATCTGGCTGCCGGCTTGGTGGTGTACATTGCTATGTTTTAATGAAAGCCAAGAAAAGTTTGTGAGAGCTGTTTCCCATAGAGCAAGGTAATAATTCCAGCTGCAGCCAGATAGGGGCCGAATGGGATAGGGATATCACGTCCGCGTTTGGCCAAAATAATCAAGCTGATACCAACGACGGCACCGACAAGAGAAGACAACAGAACGATGACCGGCAGCATTTTCCACCCCAGCCATGCACCCAAAGCGGCCAGCAGCTTGAAGTCGCCGTAACCCATTCCTTCCTTGCCGGTGATGAGCTTGAACAGCCAATAGATCGACCAAAGACACAGATAGCCCACGACCGCACCAATAACCGCCTCATTTAGAGGAACGAAGGTCCCGTTCAAGTTCACCAGGAGTCCGCACCATAGCAAAGGAAAGGTCAAATCGTCCGGCAGTAGTTGTGTATCGGCATCTATGAAAGTCATGGCAATAAGCAGATAGCTGAAAACAAGGGTGGAAAGCCCCATCAAACCGCTGCCGAAATGCCAAATCAAGAAGGCTGATAAAAAACCGGTCAATATTTCAACAATCGGGTAGCGTGCCGAAATCGGCGCTTTACACGCGATGCATTTACCGCGAAGGACCAGATAACTAATGACAGGAATATTCTCTAAAGCTGAGATTTGATGCCCGCATTGAGGACATGCTGAACGCGGCACCACCAAATTGTAGCGGTCGGTATGCGGTAACGGTTGTTCGCTTTCGTGAGCAACATAGTTATCCGATTCGCGTTGCATCATCTTAGGGATACGATGAATGACAACGTTCAGGAAACTGCCTATCAGCAGTCCGAAGATGCCTGCTATCGCCGCGGGAAGAAAATCCCCCGGCGGCGCAGACAGAAGCAAATCAAGCATCAGACGACGGATCCCAATTTGAAGATGGGAAGATACATTGCAACCACCAATCCACCGATCAGCCCTCCCAAAATAACCATGATGAGTGGTTCCATCAGGCTGGAAAGGGAGGCAACAGCTTCGTCCACTTCATCTTCATAAAAATCCGCAACTTTGCCCAACATTTGGTCCAGCGATCCTGATTCCTCACCAATCGCTACCATCTGCGTCACCATGTTCGGAAATACCTCTGAATTTTGCATGGCTACTGTCAAGCTGGTGCCTGTACTGACTTCCGTTTGGATTTTTTTTGTGGCATCGAGATACACGGCATTGCCAGCTGCTCCCCCAACAGAATCCAAAGATTCCACCAATGGAACGCCTGCAGCAAACATGGTTGCTAAGGTTCTGGTCCAGCGCGCCATCGTAGCCTTGCGCACAACTGGGCCAAAGATTGGAATCTTGAGCAATAGGGTATCCATGAAACGTTGCACCTTAAGGGAGCGTTTCCACGATTGGAAGAAAAAATACAGGCTGCCGAAAAGGCTGCCAAAAATGATGTACCAATATTTGACGAAGAAATCGGAAATTGCCATGACAAACAAGGTCGGAGCCGGCAAGTCGGCGCCAAAGCTCGTGAATACTTGTTTGAACGCGGGCACAACCCAAATCATGATCACGGCAGTTACGATGAATGCTACAGCCATGATTGAAACAGGATAAAACAGGGCGGATTTGATTTTGCCCTTGATCGCAAGAGTCTTTTCCTTGTAAATCGCCAAGCGCGTTAACAAATCTTCCAGAATGCCGGCCTGTTCGCCGGCACCAACCAAATTACAGAACAATGCGTCAAAATACAGCGGATACTTACGAAAAGCTTGATTCAGACTGGTGCCGGTCTCAACATCTGATCGAATTTCCTGAATTAATTTGGCTACTGAAGGATTGGCATGCCCCTTCGCGACGATATCAAAGGATTGCAGTAAAGGCACGCCGGCTTTCATCATCGTAGCCAGTTGGCGGGTGAAGAGACTGATGTCTTTGTCGGTGATTTTCTTTCCGCTGTTAAAGGTCTTCTTTTTTACCTTGGTAACGAGAATTCCCTGGCGGCGCAGCGTCGTATTGACGATGGTTTCGCTGTTTGCGCGGAGTTCGCCACGGACCGTCTTGCCCGTCTTGTCTTTCCCTTCCCAGGCGTAGATCGATTCTTTTATGATTCGCGTACTCGCGGTCTTTCGGGCTGCAGTTGCCATGCTCTCCTCCTTTTTTCTTTATTCGTTGGTGCAGCCAAGTACTTCTTCCAGGCTGGTAAGTCCTTGTTTGACTTTGACCAAGCCAGATTCCCGCAATGTTTTCACGCCGTCCATTCTGGCTTGTGCTTCTATTTCAAGGGCAGTGCCGTGGGCCAGGATGATGCGTTCGATGTTTTCAGTGATCGGCATGATTTGATAGATGCCAACCCGGCCTTTGTATCCACTGCCATTACAGCGTTCGCATCCAACCGGCTTATACGGCAGCCAAGTGCCATCCAGTTCGTCCTCCTTGAATCCTGCTTCCAATAGGGCTTCATCAGGAATCACGGTTGTTTGTTTACAGGTGCAGAGGCGGCGGGCCAAGCGTTGCGCGGTGATTAGAATCACCGACGATGCGATATTGAAAGGGGCAACGCCCATATTCATCAGGCGGGTCAGCGTGGCCGGCGCATCGTTGGTATGCAAGGTAGAGAACACCATATGGCCGGTTTGCGCCGCCTTGATTGCGATATCCGCAGTTTCAAGGTCGCGTATTTCGCCGACCATAATGATGTCCGGGTCCTGCCGCAAAAAAGCCTTCAGTGCCACGGGAAAAGTCAAGCCGGCACGGTCATTCACATTAACCTGGTTGACACCGGGCAGGTTGATTTCAGCGGGATCTTCTGCAGTAGATATATTGATGCCGGGCTTGTTGAGGATGTTCAAGCAGGTGTACAAGGAAACGGTCTTGCCGGAACCGGTTGGGCCGGTCACCAGTACCATGCCATACGGGCGCTGGATTGCATTCAATAACAATTCCTTTTGGTCGGCTTCGTAGCCCAATGCTTCGATTCCCATCTGGGCCTGAGTGGCATCCAGAATCCGCATGACAATCTTTTCCCCGAACAGAGTCGGGAGCGTGCTCACACGGAAATCGATGGAACGGGTTTTCGAGATCACCAACTTCATCCGGCCGTCTTGCGGCACCCGCTTTTCCGAAATGTCGAGCTTGGAAATCACCTTGATCCGGGATGCGAGTTTTTCTTTGATTGCAAGAGGCGGCTGTGCGACCTCACGCAATACTCCATCGATACGCAAGCGGATACGATAAAACTTTTCGAAGGGTTCGAAGTGCAAATCGGATGCGCCCATATTGATGGCGTCGATCAGGATTTTTTGCAAAAATTTGACGACCGGCGCGTCGTCAATGTCGTTTGACGCAGGGTCAAGCGGTGCTGCAGCATCCTCCTCGGCGAAATCGATGTTTTCGATTTCATCACCGATCAGTTGCTTGAGATTTTGCTCTGTACTCTGCCCCAGTTTGTCAATCAGTTTCAGCAATACCGGATGCTCGACAATGACCGGCTCAACCGTCAATTCGGTTTGGAACTTGATCTGATCCAGCGCTTGCGTATTGGTTGGATCAGAAATGGCTACCGATACCTTGTTGCCGCGTTTGGATAGCGCGATCACCCGCTGGTTTTGCATAAGCTTGGGATCGATAATTTTTTCCGGCAGGGAATTGCTATTGAAAGCCGAAAAATCAAGAATCGGATAGCCAAATGTTTCCGAGCAAAATGTTGCAAGTGCCCGTGCGTCGATACTGCCGCTTTGCAAAAGAACGTCGATGAAGGCGCTCTTCTCGGTAAGCGCCTGTTTGTTCAGGGTATCAATCTGTTGGGCCGACAGGCGGCCGGCTTGCAAAAGCGCGCGCGCAAGGCCGGACATTTGCGTATTGGAAGCCGGGTTAGGAAGGACTGCAGCCATGATCATTACGCCAAAGGATTACACCGGAAAACGTCTAAACAGCGTTAGATAATGCCTCTAGGCATCTAATTTGTAAAGATATTGTGACATATTGCTAAGTTGTTGCGCCAATGTTTGGACGCAATGTCACACTTTCTCCAATCTTGTTGTTTTTGCGGCGAGTGATATCAGCTTAACGACCTTGATCGATTGATGCTGAACTTGAATGATTTCGACGATGCAGTCGGCGATTTTTAAGCTCACATTTGCTTCCGGAATGTCGCGAAGCAATTCCAGCAACAAGCCGTTCAAGGTTTTTGGGCCATCGAGCGGTAAATTCAGGCCGAGACGCTTGTTGATTTCGCGCAGCGTACACGTCCCTTCCAGAATGCATTCGCCCTCCTCACTCCACGAAAAGCTGTCAGCACGTGCAACGCACGGCATGGAGGTGGTGAACTCGCCAATCATTTCTTCAATGATATCCTCTAGGGTCACCAAGCCTTGAACTTCTCCGTATTCATCGACGATGATGCCGAGCTTTTCATGGTTTTCCTGAAAATATTGCAGTTGGGTGAATAAATCCGTTTCTTCAGGGATGAAATAAGGCTGTGTCAATAATTCGCGGAAATGCTCGACCGTCAACTCATCGCTCTGATTTAGCAAGCCAACGGCTTTACGCACATGCAGGATGCCGACAATCTGGTTGATTTCACCTTCATGGACTGGAAGCTTGTTGTGATAACAAGTGGCGAGTTGGTGTTTGATTTCATCGACCGGAACCGAGAGATTGAGAGCTTCGATTTGTGCGCGTGGCGTCATCACATCTTCAACCGAAATTTTTTCGAGGTCGAATAAATTGAGCAAGATACTCTTATGTTTCTTAGGGATGAAGTTGCCGCCCTCCAATACAATCGACCGCAATTCTTCGCGTGAAACCGTATTGCTTCCGGCTTTTTGCTGTATGCGCAAAATGCGCAGCAGAAAGCGCACAATCAGATTAGTAAGCCACACCAGCGGATTCATCGCGAACATCAAAAAACGCAATATTGGCGCGATGGCTAGAGCGATACGTTCCGGATAGGCCGCACCAATGACTTTGGGGGTGATTTCCGCAAAAATAATGATGGCGAACGAGACCGCTGTAGAGGCGATCGCAAGGGCGTATTTGCTTTCTCCGAAGTAATAAATTGCGAACGCAGCCGCCAATGCAGATGAGGCGGAATTGATCAGGTTATTGCCGAGAAGGATAACCCCCAGCAGGCGCTCGGTTTGTTCCAGCAAGCTTAGCGCCAATTTGGCGCTCCTGTTTCCGGCCGATGCAAGATGTCTGACGCGATGCCGGTTCAGTGCCATCATGGCGGTTTCGGCAATCGAAAAAAAGCCGGAAATCAGTATGAGAAAAATCAGCCCAAGAATTTGGGCCCATAAAGGCACGGTATCCAACGGGTCACCGTAAAGAGTTGGAAAAGGCAGGATTGGTCGGGGTGAGAGGATTCGAACCTCCGGCCTCTACGTCCCGAACGTAGCGCTCTACCAGGCTAAGCTACACCCCGATTCGAGTGCCGCATGTTGGCTTGCTTGCTTTGCAAGATCAATGGTTGCGGTTTACTGCGAAAGAAGATAATTGTAGCAAGGAATCCTTGAATTGACTATCCGTGAGCGTGCCGATTGAGTCGCTCGCGCGGCGTGCGGCTTTTTCCGCTTCATCTTTGGTATAGGCAAGCGCACCCGAACTCGTAATTGCTGCGAGGATTTCATCGAAATGCTGTTCGTCGCCATTTTCAATGCAGGTGCGCACTAGTTCGCGTTGGCTGGGGGTGCCATTCTCCATCAAATAAATCAATGGAAGCGTCGGCTTGCCTTCGCGTAGATCGTCTCCCACGTTTTTGCCGATATCCGCAGCATTGCCGGAATAATCCAGTACGTCATCGATCAGTTGAAAGGCCGTGCCGAGGGATCTTCCGTATTCGGCGGCCGCTTCGATTTCCTGATTCGATGCGCCGGCAATCAAGGCGCCTAGCTGCGCGGCAGCTTCGAACAACTTGGCGGTTTTTGAGCGTATCACCTGAAGATAGCGTGCTTCGGTTACGTCCGGGTCGTGCATGTTCAATAATTGCAGCACTTCGCCCTCGGCAATCACGTTGGTTGCATCTGCCAGAATCTGCATCACACGCATGTCATTAACCGACACCATGATCTGGAAGGCGCGCGAGTAGACAAAGTCGCCAACCAGGACCGAGGCTGCATTTCCGAACAATGCATTGGCAGTTTGGCGACCCCGGCGCAGCGCAGACTCATCTACCACGTCGTCATGCAATAGGGTTGCGGTATGGATGAACTCCACGACGGCCGCTAGTTCGTGGTGATGCTTGCCGCGATAGCCGTAAGCATTAGCCATCAAAAGCACGAGTATGGGACGAATGCGTTTGCCGCCGGCGCTGATGATGTATTCGGCAATTTGGTTTACCAGCGGCACATCGGAGTGCAATTGCTGCCGGATTACCGTATTGACTGCCTCCATATCGACGAGGATGGGCTGGAGGATACTGTTTTGTGTGGTGTTTTGGTCGGCGGCAGACAAGATAAAACCTGCAAAGATCATCAATTGCGGGGAATTATACGACGACAAGCCTGTCGAGCCGCCGCCCTTCACGCAAACAGGCGGCGACGGTTTCTTTTTGGATGGTTGTGCCGATTTTGACCGTGATGCTAAGTCCATGTATAATTGGAGGTTTTCCCGATTCCGCCAAGCCCGTTGAAGGTGTTTCGAAGAGAAAAAATCCTTAAATTAATTTGATGAGGTTTCCCATGTACGCGGTCATAAAAACCGGTGGCAAACAATATAAGGTTGCTGCCGGCGAAAAACTCAAAGTAGAACAGATACCTGCAGACATCGGCGCCGAAATCACCCTCGATCAAGTGCTCGCAGTGGGCGCAGGAGATGCCATTAAGTTTGGCGCCCCATTGGTTGAAGGTGCTACGGTGCTGGCTACGGTATTGGCGCACGGTCGCCACGATAAGGTCAAGATTTTCAAGATGCGCCGTCGTAAGCATTACCAGAAGCATCAAGGTCATCGCCAAAATTACACCGAATTGCAAATCGTTTCAATCAACGGCTGAGCGCAAGCGAAGCGTTGCTTGAATTAACCAGATACCAAGGAGTCTGAAATGGCACACAAAAAAGGCGGCGGCACTACGCGCAACGGTCGCGATTCCGAGTCGAAGCGATTGGGCGTCAAAGTATACGGCGGCCAAACAATCAACGCGGGCGGCATCATCATTCGCCAACGCGGTACTAAAACACATCCGGGCGAAAACGTCGGCATGGGCAAGGATCATACCCTGTTCGCTTTGGTGCCGGGCAAGGTCCAGTTCGTGACAAAAGGTGAAGCACAGCGTCGATTCGTGACGGTCGTACCTGCTTAATCATTCTAAGCACTCCAACTAAGGCGCAAGCCTTCGATCGAAAGGCTCTGCCCCAGGTAGAGCCTTTTTAGTTTTTAAGTTTTGCGGGGCAAGGCAAGCGTCATATGGGACGCTTTACGTTTTGCCTCTCAACTGGCCAGAAAAAATGAAATTTATCGACGAAGCAAAAATCGAAGTCATTGCTGGCGACGGCGGCAACGGCGTCGCATCCTTTTGTCGTGAAAAATTTCGGCCGTTCGGGGGGCCGGACGGCGGTGACGGCGGCAAGGGTGGAAGCATCTGGGCCGTCGCCGATCGCAACATCAACACGCTGGTCGATTACCGTTTTTCCAAGTTACACAAAGCGCGCAATGGCGAGAATGGACGCGGCGCCGACTGTTACGGCAAGGGCGCTGATGACATCATGCTGCGCATGCCGGTCGGGACCCTGATCATCGACAATAGCGACGGTGAAATCGTGGCTGATTTGACCGAGCACGGGCAAACCGCGCTGCTGGCCAAAGGCGGCGAGGGTGGTTGGGGCAATATCCATTTCAAATCCTCGACCAATCGCGCGCCGCGTCAAAAGAGCGATGGCAAAGAAGGTGAGCGGCGCGAACTCCGGTTGGAGTTGAAAGTGTTGGCCGACGTCGGGTTGCTCGGCATGCCGAATGCGGGCAAGTCGACTTTCATCTCGTCGGTATCGAATGCGCGGCCGAAAATCGCCGATTATCCGTTTACCACCTTGCACCCCAATCTCGGCATGGTACGAGTAAGCCATGAAAAGAGCTTTGTAATCGCGGATATCCCGGGATTGATCGAAGGAGCAGCTGAAGGCGCCGGACTGGGAATTCAATTCCTGCGCCATTTGCAGCGCACCCATTTGCTGCTGCACATCGTCGACATGGCGCCGTTCGACAACGTCGATCCGGTCAAGGAGGCCAAGGCAATCGTCAAGGAATTAAGAAAATACGACGAAGCCTTGTTTGAAAAGCCGCGTTGGCTGGTGCTGAACAAGCTCGATATGGTGCCTGAAGAAGAGCGCAAGAAACGTGTGAAGGACTTTGTCAAACGCTTCGGCTGGAAAGGCCCGGTGTTTGAAATTTCCGCCTTGACGCGTGAAGGGTGTGAAGAATTGGTGGCCGAGATTTATAACTATCTGGCCGAGCAAAGGCAGTTGGAACATCGCGCGGAAGAAACGAAGATGGCCGAAGAGGCGCGCGGCATCGTTTCGATCGACCCTGACGACCCCCGCTTCAAAGTCCTTGAATAAAATGCGCTCCATCATTCAAAAGTCCAAACGCCTGATCGTCAAGGTTGGATCTTCGCTTGTCACCAACGACGGCAAGGGACTTGATAATTCCGCGATCGCCAAGTGGGCTGCGCAGATCGCGCAACTACGCCAACTGGGAAAAGAGGTGGTGCTGGTCAGTTCCGGCGCAATTGCCGAAGGCATGCAACGCCTGGGGTTTGAAAAGCGGCCGACCGGCATTCATGAATTGCAGGCCTGTGCGGCCGTCGGCCAGATGGGTTTGGCGCAGATTTATGAAACCAGTTTTCGTGAACACGATTTGCGCACTGCGCAAGTGTTGTTGACGCATGCCGACCTGGCTGACCGCGAGCGCTATCTGAATGCACGCTCGACGCTGTTTACACTGTTGCGTCTGGGAGTGGTTCCGATCATCAATGAAAACGATACGGTCGTCACCGACGAAATCAAGTTCGGCGATAACGATACCTTAGGCGCATTGGTGGCGAACCTGATCGAAGGCGATGCACTGATCATCCTGACTGACCAGAAAGGTCTGTTCACCGCTGACCCGCGCAAAGATCCAGCCGCTGAATTTGTGCATGAGGCGACGGCCGGAGATCCTGCGCTGGAAGCGATGGCCGGTGGTGCCGGGACGGGGATCGGGCGCGGCGGCATGCTGACCAAGATCCTTGCAGCAAAGCGTGCTGCTACATCGGGTGCCCATACCATCATCGCATGGGGCCGCGAGGACGGCGTACTTACCCGCTTGGCAACCGGCGAACCGATCGGCACGCAGCTGACTGCGCAAACCGCGCAGCTCACGGCACGCAAGCAATGGATGGCGGATCATCTGCAAACTGCCGGCAGGGTGGTGCTGGATGCCGGTGCGGTACAAAAGCTGACGGGCGAAGGCAAGTCCTTGCTGCCGATCGGAGTGATCGAGGTGTCCGGGGAGTTCGGCCGCGGCGATGTGATTACCTGCAGCGATCAAGCTGGCCGTGCGATTTCACGCGGCATCAGCAACTATTCCAGTTCGGAGGCTCGCCGTATCATGCGTCGTCCTTCAGCAGAAATTCTGGCAATCCTTGGGTTTGTCGAAGAGCCGGAATTGATTCATCGGGACAATATGGTTTTGCTCTGACCTGCGAGCCAGTCAGCAAAACCATATTTCTGTCTCAACCCTATGGGGCCAAGGAGCGCTTGCCCCGCATTTTCTCCACCAACTGCTCCGCCTTGCCGGCAACTGTCAACCCTTGGCAAAAGTAATCTTGCGCCAGTGCCGCATGCTGGCGGTTGGCTGCGTTGCTCCTGATCGGCTCCCATTTGTCTCTGCGTGAACGTGACCAGCTGCCGTCCGGATGTCCAAATGCATAAAGCTTTTTCTCGTAGGACGCGCAACGGATGCCTTCATAGCTGATATTCTTGGCGCCGTTGGAACTGGTCGTCACCAAGGTATAACGGATCACGCCGTCCGTGCCGAGTGTTAGCGATTTCGTGTCGATCATAAAGCTCTGGGTGGCGGTAGCGCTGACATAAAAGGGGAGCAGGTTTTCGGCAAGAGGAGCCGCAGGCAGCTGTACTGCAATTTCCTGCCAAGGCTTGTCCAAGTCCTCAAAATCCTCTTCGAAATGATTTTGTGCACTGGACAGGCTGGCAAGGCTTAGTAAAAAAACAAAGCAGGTGGCTTCTACGGCGCGGCCTGATTTGACTCCTGTATCGGTCTGCGCAGCCGAGCCGCCGGCAACCGGATTAAATCTTAAATGCATCAGTCAAACTCATTCATCGGTTGGTTCGGCCGCAGCTGGCGTTGAGCCCTCCACCATACGTGGTGCATGAGTCTGGCGCAAGTAGCGGGCGATATGGCGCTGCGGCGAGACGTGCGCGGGCCGCGTCAGAAAACGTGATAACTCTTGCAATGCCCTCAGGTAAACGTCGCGCTTGAACTCAATCACGACATCCAGGGGCACCCAATAGTCATGCCAGCGCCAGGCATCGAACTCAGGGTGGTCAGTGACACGCAGATTGACATCGCAGTCACGTCCGACCATACGAAGCAGGAACCAGATCTGCTTTTGTCCCCGATAGTGGCCGCGGATTTCACGTTTGATGAAGCGATCCGGCACCTCATAGCGTAGCCAATCACGGGTTCGACCAATGATTTTGACGTGCTCCGACTTCAAGCCCACTTCTTCTTCCAGCTCGCGGAACATGGCTTGCTCCGGCGTTTCGCCGAATTTGATCCCGCCTTGCGGGAATTGCCACGAATGTTCACGCACCCGCTTTCCCCACCACACTTCATTGTGGGTGTTCAGCAGAATGATGCCGACGTTCGGGCGAAAGCCTTCACGGTCCAGCATGTTGCACCTCAAAACTTTCTGCGGCTAGGCGACCCTCAACATGTATTTGACACGCATACGTTCCTGCGCCCCAACGATTCCGCGTTTTGCGCAAAAAAGGGGGACACATATCAAATGTGTGAAGAATGGGTGCATCTGCCAGCTAATCCTTTAAAATTGAGTTGATTATAACTCTCTCTTTTTAAAAAGAATCCATCGTTATGCGCGCCTCTCGATTTTTTGTTACAACGCTTAAAGAAGCTCCCTCCGACGCCGAAATCGTCAGCCACAAATTAATGCAGCGGGCCGGGATGATTAAGCGCCTAGGCTCGGGCATCTACACTTATATGCCGATGGGTTTGAGGGTGATTCGCAAGGTTGAGGCCATCGTCCGCGAGGAAATGAATCGCTCCGGCGCGGTAGAGTTGTTGATGCCGGTGGTGCAGCCGGCCGAGTTATGGCAGGAGACAGGGCGCTGGGACAAGATGGGGCCCGAGTTGATGCGCGTCAAAGACCGCCATGGCCGCGACTACGCGATCCAGCCGACTTCGGAAGAGGTGATCACTGATGTGGTGCGTACCGATATCAAATCCTATCGCCAGTTGCCGATCAACTTTTATCATATCCAGACCAAGTTCCGTGACGAACGCCGTCCTCGCTTCGGTTTGATGCGTGGCCGGGAGTTCACCATGAAGGATGCCTATTCCTTCGATCGCGACGTGGCCGGTATGCAGCAGTCTTACCAGATCATGTATGACGCTTACATCCGGATTTTCGATCGTTTCGGGCTGCAGTTCCGCGCGGTGGCGGCGGACAACGGCGCGATCGGCGGTTCGGGCTCGCATGAATTTCACGTCATCGCCGATACGGGCGAAGATGCGCTGGTCTATTGCGCAAGTTCCGATTACGCTGCCAATATGGAGGCTGCAGAGGCGGTGGCCTTGATCGCAAAACGCGCTGAGCCTAAGCAAGCGCTCACTAAGACGCCGACGCCGGGCAAGGCGAAATGCGAACATGTTGCAGAATTGCTCGGTCTGCCTTTGTCGCAGACGGTGAAATCGATTGTTCTTGCCGTTGAAAAAGAAGTCGATGGCGCTATCGATAAGCAGATCTGGCTATTGCTGCTGCGCGGTGACCATGAATTGAACGAGGTGAAGGCTGCCAAAGTGCCGGGCTTGTCCTCCGGATACCGTTTCGCCACGGAAGCTGAAATCGTCGAATGGTTCGGCACGCCACCCGGCTACCTCGGCCCGATCGCGACCAAGAAGCCGATTCATGTGGTGGCCGACAGGACCGTCGCCAACATGGCCGATTTCGTGTGCGGCGCGAATGAAGTGGATTTCCACTTCACCGGCGCCAACTGGGGACGTGACTTGCCGGAGCCTCTCGTCTTCGATTTGCGCAATGTGGTCGCGGGCGATCCCTCGCCGGATGGAAAGGGAGTGTTGGCGATCCAGCGCGGTATCGAAGTCGGCCACGTGTTTCAACTCGGCACACGCTATTCCGAAGACATGAAGGCCACTTATCTTGATGAGACCGGCAAGCCGCAGTTGATGCAAATGGGCTGCTATGGAATTGGCATCACGCGTATTCTCGGTGCCGCAATCGAGCAGAATTTCGATGACAAGGGTATTGTCTGGCCCGCGTCGATTGCGCCGTTTGAGGTGGTGTTGTGTCCGATGGGGTATGACCGCAGCGAGATGGTCAAAATCGAGTCCGACAAGTTATATGAAGCGCTGCTTGCTGCAGGCGTCGACGTGATTCTGGATGACCGCGGCGAACGTCCGGGAGCGATGTTCGCGGATTGGGAATTGATCGGCGTACCGCATCGTATCGTGATTGGCGAGCGTGGCCTGAAGGAGGGCAAGCTGGAGTATCAGGGCCGCCGGGAGACGGCTGCAACTGCGGTCGCAATTTCGGAGATGGTCACGTTTATCAAGACCAGATTGAAGGCTTGAGGAGCTTGTGCGTAGCAGGGAATCTCATCGTCAAATGCAGTTGCAGGGATTGGATGTTTTTACGTTTTTTTAGACGGGATAAAGTACGCAGCATGCTGCTTGGCGGCATGCTGACAGCACTGTTTCTTGTGTGTGCCTCGGCCGGCGCCGGCAATCAAAAAGAGGAGGCTCTGGCCGATTCGGTCCGGATTGCGCTCTCCCGGGCGATCACGGATGCGCGGCCGCCCAAGCCGCAATTTTCCGACATCAACGAACGCATCAAATATCTGCACTGGCTCGGCGAAATGTCGGAGCGGCTGAAAAGGAAAATGCCCGACGTGCAGTTGCGGCTCGAATTCCTGCAAACAGCCTGGTATGAATCGAAACGGGCCGGCCTCGATCCGGCGATGGTGCTCGGCCTGATTCAGGTCGAATCGGCGTTCCGAAAATATGCATTGTCGCCGGTGGGTGCCCATGGCTATATGCAGGTAATGCCCTTCTGGACCCGGGTCATCGGTGACGGCGATCGCCGGAAACTGTTCCACATGCAGACCAACCTCCGTTACGGTTGCTCGATCATGCGCATGTATCTCGACATGGAGCATGGCAATCTTTTTCTTGCACTGGGCCGCTACAACGGCAGCCGCGGCAGAGCGGAATACCCCGAGGCGGTATTGGCCGCCTGGAAACGCTGGGAATACAAGGCCTGAATTTTTCAGCGCGAATCATGCAGTGGCAATTGCTCGCAATGGCGTTTTACCCTCTTCTCATCCTTCTTTAAAACTTCTTCTGTCTTTTCACGAAGCGGTAACACGAGCTTTCTATAATCGGGCGCAAAACGAAGGCCGCTTGGCCTTTTGGCATTTCACTCTTGGCATGCGCTCCATAGCTTGCTTTCATCCAACTCTATCGTGAAAGTCTGAAAAATGTCCGATTTGCCTCATCCGTCACGCCGACAGATCCTTAAGTTTTTGGCCGGCGTTCCCGCACTATTGCCGCTAGGCTCATTTGCATCCGCGTCGTTGCTGTCGGCCTGTGGCGGCGGTGACAACACTTCAGCAGCTGTTCCCGTGCCGGCCGTCGATTATGTCTCGGCGACGTTCACCTCAATGACTGCGCCCTCCTTGTCCAATCCGGCAGCCATGGCTGCTACGACTGTCGGGTCTGTCCTGAATGTGCAGTTCAGTAACAACACGTCGCAAAGCTACAAGCTTACTTACCAGCCCTTTTTCATTACAGGCGACATGGTCCCTGATGGCAACGGCGGCACGATTCTGAGCGGCGGCTATTTCGATATCAATAACAGGCCGATCATGGACAAGTCGGTGGCAGGCAAGGAGCGCCAAATCTTTTCCGACTCACCGGATGGCACTTCACTGCTGACAGTAGCCGATGCCAAGATTCCCGGTATCAAAGGCAAGCCGGTTTTCGCGGTAGTGCAATTCGAATACACTACGCGCGATCAGAGTGGTGCGAATACCTACGGCACGCTGCCATCGCCGATTGCCGTGCTGACGTTGGATCAGGATCAGACGACCGGCAAACTCAGCCTGGTCAAGTATCACAACCTCGATACTTCCAAGGCGAACGGCCTATGGATCACCTGCGGCGCGAGCCTGTCGCCATGGAATACCCATCTGTCCAGCGAAGAATACGAGCCGGATGCGATGAGTGCTGCAAGCAATGCCCAGTTCAAGGCATTCAGCAAAAATCTGTTTGGCGACGAGAGCAAGGCCAATCCTTATCATTACGGCCACCTGCCCGAGGTTACCGTCAATCCCGACGGCACTGGCACCATCAAAAAGCATTACTGCCTTGGCCGTATTTCGCATGAACTGATCCAGATGATGCCTGACAATCGCACCGCGCTGATGGGGGATGATTACACCAACGGCGGCCTGTTCTTGTTCGTGGCTGACAAGGAACGGGATCTTTCTTCCGGCAGTTTGTACGTAGCGAAATTCGGCCCCGGCTTTTCCCTTGACCCGGCCTCAGCCGGCGCCAGGCTGACATGGATCAAGCTTGGCAGCGCCACCAGCGCGGAGATCGAAAATTTGGCCAATACGCTCAAACCGAGTGACATCATGAGCGTTGCCACCGCCGACCCTGGCGATGCCAGCTATACCAAGATGTATGTAGACGGCAAGGTCAATTGGGTCAAGCTGAAGCCCGGCATGGAAAAGGCGGCCGCTTTTCTGGAAACCCATCGCTACGCCAATCTGGTCGGCGCCAGCATGGGACTGACCAAACTAGAAGGCACGACGGTCAACATCAAGGACAAGATCGCGTACTCGGCGCTGCAAAATATTCAGGGCTCGATGGTCAAGGGTAACGTAGCCTGGAATGCGGAGAACAATGTCAGCGTGGACAAGGCCGTTATCGCTGGCGGCATCCTGGCACATACGATGAGCGGCGGCCAGAAAGACTCGAACGGCGACGCGATCAATAGCGAATGGGTTCCGGTGCAAACCAGGACTCTCCTGGTCGGCGAGGACTTGTCGAGCGCCGATGCCTTGGGTAATACCGCCAATCCCGACAAGGTTTCCAATCCCGATAACCTGAAATTCTCGGAAAAGATGCGAACCTTGTTCATCGGTGAGGACAGCAGTACCCACGTCAACAATTTCCTGTGGGCTTATAACGTCGATACCAAAGTATTGTCGCGCCTGGCTTCGATGCCGGCAGGCGCCGAAGCGACCGGATTGCATGTGGCGGACAATCTCAATGGCTGGACCTACATCACGAGTAATTTCCAGCATGCCGGCGATTGGATCTCTTCATTGCATGGCAAGGTCCAGTCCACGCTCGATCCCTTGGTACGGGCCAACTACAAGGATCGTTTCGGTGCCGCGGTGGGTTACCTGACAGGTGATCCGGTCAATGTGAGACTGTCGGATTCTTGAGACCTGAGGCGAACTGGAGCGGTTCGCCGATGCATGAAAAAGGGGGCCATCTCGGGCCTGCGATGCTCACCGCTCCCTCGTACGGCAGCGCTTCTTGCCTCGACCTGACCTCTCTTGCACACACCGTCAAATTACTCTGACTACTCTGACTCCTCAAGGCGGAAGGCTGGAACTGCATTCATATCCGGCTGCAGTCTTTCACCGAAGGGGACGGCAGCACAAACAAAAACGCCCGCGCGATGCGGGCGTTTTTGTTTGGCACCTGGGAAGAAGATTATTTCAAGTGATCGGAAATGAGCTTGGTCATCTCGAACATCGACACTTGCTTCTTGCCGCCAAAGACAGCCTTCAGTTTTTCATCTGCATCGATCATGCGTTTGTTCGACGCGTTTTGCAGATTCAGTTTTTTGATGTATTCCCACACCTTTTTCGTCACTTCCGTGCGCGGCATCGGATTCGCACCGATGACGGCTGCCAGTACGGCGGACGGTGTCATTGGCTTCATGAACGCTGCGTTTGGTTTGCGTGCCGTTGCCGGTTTGGCGGCGGCTTTCTTTGCTGCTGGTTTAGCGGCGGGTTTGGCTGCAGGGGCCTTTTTCGCTGCCGGTTTAGCTGCGGCCGGTTTGGCGGCTGCTTTTTTTGCAGCTGGTTTGGCGGCAGGTTTAGCTGCGGCTTTTTTTGCTGGTGCTGCTGCTTTTGCTGCGGGCTTCTTTACAGCGGCTGCCGGTTTTTTTGCAACGGGTTTTTTCGCAGCCGGTTTGGCGGCTGCGGGTTTTTTGGCTGTTGCCATCTTCAAGCCTCCTTCACAGATGTGTTGGGAAATTGCGTCATTTCACGCACCGCTAATAGTGGTGGGGATTTTCCGGGGATGCAAGTGTTTTTTGCGCGATTTTGCAGGAATTTGCTGCCCAGGCGCCATGCCCTTCCATAGGAGAAGAAGCGGTGCGCCGCATGCAGGCAGAAGAGTGGTGTGTTGTGACGCAGTTTTCCGGATTGGTTTGCGCAAATGCGGCGCACCACGCCGCATTCGAAAATGCTGCTTTCCCTCTGCTTTGGCGGAAGTTTTTATCGAGAGGGCAGGGCAGTAGAAATCGATACGCCGCGTCGCAGCATTAGCGCATGCCGGGCAGCATGCCCTTCATTCCGCGCATCATCTTCATCAGGCCGCCGCCTTTGAGTTTCTTCATCATCGATTGCATTTGCTCGAATTGCGCCAGCATGCGGTTGACCTCCTGCACCTGCACACCGGCTCCGGCGGCGATGCGGCGCTTGCGCGAAGCCTTGATCAACTCCGGTTTTGCGCGCTCCAGCGGCGTCATTGAATTGATGATGCCTTCCATGCGGCGCACCTGTTTGTCGGCATTGTCCATGTTGGCGCCGCTGGCAGCCTGCTGCAATTGCGCAGGGAGTTTGTCCATCAGGTTGGACAGGCCGCCCATCTTTTTCATTTGCGCCAGTTGGGCCTTGAAGTCGTTCAGGTCGAACTTGCCGCCGACCTTGATCTTTTGCGCGAGGTCTTGCGCGGCGGCGATGTCGACGCCTTTTTTCGCTTCTTCGACCAGCGCCAGGATGTCCCCCATGCCGAGGATGCGGTTCGCCATCCGGGTCGGATCGAAGGCTTCCAGTCCGTCGAGTTTTTCGGCGACGCCGGCAAATTTGATGGGCTTGCCGGTGATGTGGCGCACCGATAATGCTGCACCGCCGCGGGCATCGCCATCGAGCTTGGTCAGCACTACGCCGGTCAGCGGCAATGCGTCGTTGAAGGCCTTGGCGGTGTTGATCGCGTCCTGGCCGAGCATGGCGTCGACGACGAATAGAGTTTCGATCGGCTTGACTGCTGCGTGCAGAGCGGCGATTTCCTGCATCATCGCTTCATCGATGCCGAGACGGCCGGCGGTGTCGATAATGAGTACATCGTGATAATGCCGCTTGGCAAAATCGAGTGCCGCCAGCGCGATATCGACAGGCTTGTCGCTCGGTTGCGAAGGAAAGAAATCGGCGCCGACCTGACCGCTCACGGTTTGCAATTGGCCGATTGCCGCCGGACGGTAGACGTCGGCCGAGACGGTCAGGACTTTTTTCTTTTTCTGTTCACGCAAATACTTGGCGAGTTTGCCGACCGTGGTGGTTTTGCCCGCGCCCTGCAATCCGGCCATCAGAATCACCGCCGGCGGCTGGGTCGCAAAACTCAGTTGCGATGCTTCCGGTCCCAGGTCCGCACCCATGATGCCGGCCAGTTCGCGCTGCACTACGCCGACCAGGGCCTGGCCCGGTGTCAGCGAACCGATCACATCTTCGCCCAGCGCTTTCTCCTTGACCTTCGCAATGAATTCGCGCACCGCCGGCAAGGCAACGTCGGCTTCCAGCAAAGCCAAGCGCACTTCGCGCAGCATTTCTGCAGTATTGGATTCGGTCAGGCGCGCCTCGCCGCGCATGGTTTTGACGACTTTGGCAAGGCGTTGGGTCAGGTTGTCGAGCATGATGAGGATGATGTAAGAGGGAAAAGAAGGCGCTGCGATGACAGCCGTAATCCGGCATTTTAACCGATGCTGTGTCCCGGCCTGCCTGGCTTGGAGCGGGGGCAAGCTCGAATGTTGCGATGCAAGGCGTAAAAATGAAGGCTGAAAATAGAATGCCCTTTTGCTAAAATTTTTAAATTTCCGCTGAAGGAATAAAACCCAAGCGCCATTCGTATAAGTGCATAGCAGCATTTCCTTTGCCCTTCATACATTCATTTACCAAAGGAGCCCCTATGAACACCTCGCGCTTGAGCGCATTCGGCGTACTGCGATACTTTAGCAATTTGATGCTCTGTATCACCTTGGGCCTGGCTGGCATCTCGTTTGCGCAGGCTGCCAACGTGTTGAATGGACAGAACCTGTACAACAATAATTGCTTTGTCTGTCACGGTCCAGGCGGGCCGACCGGCGCGAGAGGCGGCCGGACTGCGGCGCAGATTGCCGCAGCGATCAGCACGCAACCTGCCATGGCGCAGTTCATCGGCAAATTTTCCGCTTCCGATCTTGAGGATATCGCGGCTTATCTCGCACCTCAGTCTGCGGCTGCGCCAGTTGCATCGGTTTCGCCCTCGGCTTTGACATTTGCCGATACCGTGGTCGGCCAAAGCGGCGGCACGCAGAGCGCGATCTTGAGCAATACCGGCTCGGCCGCATTGAATATTTCGGCGATCAGCATCGGTGGCGGTGCCGCCGGCGATTACAGTTTGGCCGGAGGCTCCTGCGCGGCCGGTGTTTCACTCGCACCAAATGCAAGTTGCACGCTTGTCGTCGCCTTCAAACCAACAACCGCCGGCGGCCGCTTCGCAGCCCTCAATATCAACTATGAGCCGAATGGCGGCCTGAGTACCATCAGCTTGAATGGTTCAGGCAGCGTCGGCCTCAATTATCAAGGACTGTGGTGGAATCCGGACGAGTCGGGCTGGGGCATGAGCGTGACCCAGCATGGCAGCATGATTTTTGCGGCCATGTTTACCTATGATCAGGCTGGACAGCCTACCTGGTATGTCATGTCCAGCTGTCCGCTGAGCGGTCCCGCGTGCAGCGGTGAAATCTACAAGGTGGTCGGCGGCACTGGGCCGGGCGTGCCGTGGAACGGCACGGGCAAGGTGGTGAGCAGCGCCGGCACCGGCACGCTGACATTTACCGACGTGGACCATGGCAAGTTAAGCTTCATTCTCGGCGGAATTTCCGGCTCCAAGACCATCAGCAGGCAGGTTTTTGCAAACGGCACCACCCTCCCCACAGTCGATTACACGGACTTGTGGTGGAACCAGAACGAATCCGGCTGGGGTGTTTCGCTTACCCAGCAATTCGGCATGATTTTTGCAATCTGGTACACCTATGATGCGAACGGCAAAGCGATCTGGTATGTGGCATCCAGTTGCCCGGTAATGGGCGCCGGTTGCAGCGGCGACTTGTATCAAGTCACCGGCGGCAGTCCCCTGACTTCGGTATGGAATGGTGCGAACAAGCTGGTGAACAAAGTCGGCACCGTCAGCTTTGCTTTCAGCGATTCCGCCTCCGGCACGATGACTTATTCGATCAATGGCGTGACAGGAAATCGAGCCATTACGCGCCAAGGGTTTTAGAAGATTTGCTGTGTTCAAGGGCAGGGCCGTACGGCCTGCCCTTTTCTCCCGCGAAAACCCGCAATGCGGCCGGACGCCGTTCCGGCGTTCCGCACGAAATGCCGGCGCATTTCAATGCCGAAAAAAATAAATCGATAAAAATCAATTTCTTACCAGCATGAGCTGTGCACCTTCAAAGGTGGCATGAAGACTGCATTGTGCTGCATTGTGCTGCATTGTGATATGCAACGATGCTTTCCTTTCCACCTTTTGAGGAAATACCATGGCCATCAACTTGCCCGCTCTGGTGGCCGTACTGCTGTCGGCAGGCATGGCTGTTTCGGCGGCGGCTGAGGACGGCGTTACCGATAACGCGATTTTGATCGGCCAGACCGTCGGAGTGAGCGGCCAGATTGCCGGTGCGGTAAAAGAGTTGAATGAGGCGTCACCATCAATACATTGCAGGCGGTGACGCTCGCACACGGCGCCAATGCCAAGATGCAAGGCAAGGACTTGATCGATTTGAGGGCTGCGGACGGCAAGTTCTTCATGCGCGAGCGGCTCGAACTTGCGAAGGCCAAAGGCAAAGGGCGGCAAGACTATAAATTCGTCAATCCGGTGACCAGGCAGATCGAGCCCAAGGCGATGTATTTTGAAAAGTATGAGGACGTCATCGTCAATTGCGGTATTTACAAATAAGCTTTCCGGACTTGCTTTCCGTACTCGGCTTGCCTGCTGTTCCATCACACTGCGGGCCGCGTTTTCCTGGAGCGGAACGGCGTTTCGTGGGACTGCCATAGAGGGGTAATCCAAGCTGTTTTGGTGCATTCTTTTCGCCATTTTCCCGCGCTTGCGCGCCGGGGTTTTCTTGGCCGGCAAATTGATTTTTCTTTCAATTTGCCGGCCTGATTTTTTTCTCCTGTGATTGGTTCATAACAAGTGCCGCACAAAGCTTGCGGAAGTCCGGAATGTCGCGCATCGTGTCCGGCATTTCGCACAAATCACGCCCTCATAAAAAATGGGCGGCGGCCATAAACCTAGATAAATCAGTCGCTTAACTCTACGGCGAGAGCTGGCACGAAGACTGCAATACAGTCTGCGCAACTTTCTCAAACTTCATGGAGACACAGATGGCCCATAAAATTATTCAAACCGTGCTGCTCGCATCCGCGGCACTGGCGTGCTCGGCGCAGGCAGACGATGTGGTGCGGCTTGGCAATCTCAAGTTTGCGCATTACGGTGCTGTTTCATATATCAAGGAAATTGCGCCGAAATGCGGCATCAAGGTGGAGGAGCATGTTTTTGCCAAGGGACCGGACGTGATGCAGGCGATTCTTGCCGGCGAACTCGATATCGGCGCCACGGCATCGGAAGGCGCGATTTCAGCGCGCGCCAATGGTGCGCCGATATACGTGGTCGGCGGTTTTGCAAAAGGCGGGGCACGCTTGGTTGCGCGGCCCGATGCCGGCATCAAATCGGTCAAGGATTTGAAAGGCAAGAAGGTAGGCGTTACGCGCGGCGGCATTCATGATGTTCTCCTGGCCGCTGAACTGGCGCAGAACGGTCTGACGGCGTCTGACCAGCCCGGCAAGGATGTCCTGGTGGTTTACCTTGCTTACGCCGATCTGAACCAGGCGCTGCTGGGCAAGAATCTGGATGCGATCATGCAGAGCGAACCGCAATCCTCGCAAGCCATCAACAAGGGCTTCGCCGTCGAGGTGACGAAGCCCTATGACACGCCGATCGGTGAGCCCGTCCGCACCTTGGTGATGACGGAAAAATTCTATAAGGAGCGGCGTCCGGCGGCCGAAAAATTCATGCGCTGCTTCGTCGAATCGACCAAGGCCTTCATCGAGACCAAGGGCCTGGCGGAAAAATACGTAAGCGAAACGATATTCAAAGGCCAGATCAGTAAGGCCGATTTTAACGATGCGATCGCCAATTCTCCTTACTCGTGGGATATCACGCCCGAGCATATCCAGGTCACGACTGACGTGATGAGCAAGTACGGCATCGGCAAAATGGCAAAGCCGCCGCTGGCGAAAGATTGGGTCAAGACTGATCTGCTTGATCTTGCCAAGAAAAGCATGAACGTCAAATAGGGGGAGCAGCCATGACGAAAACGAATTGGCGCGCGGTCGCGTCCAACTTGCTGGTCCCGGTTATCCTGATCCTGTTGTGGCAGGGCATATGCATGCTTGGCTGGGTAAATCCGCTGAAGCTGCCCTCACCGCTGGCCGTGGCCCAGCGATGGGGACAATACCTCATGCCGGTCGAGGCTTACACCGGCTCTGGCAATTGGTTGTCCTGGGCATTCTCGGGTGAATTGATCCGCGACGCTGCCGGCAGCATGTATCGCGTGGTCGTCGGCTTTGTGGTGGGTGCGGGGTTGGCTTTGCCGCTCGGTCTGGCAATGGGCGCCAGCCAGCGCATTTACGGCAAGATGTACGTCCTGGTCCAGATGCTGCGACCGATTCCTCCCAGCGCTTATACGCCGTTGGCGATGCTGTGGTTCGGTTTGGGCAACCCGCCGGCGGTGTTCATGATTTCCATCGCCGCGTTTTTCCCTGTGCTGATCAATACCATCGTCGGCGTGCGTCAGGTCGACAGCATCTATCTGCGCGCGGCACGCAATTTGGGCGTGAATCATTTCACCATGTTTGTGCGCGTCATGCTGCCGGCGGCCACGCCTTATATCCTGGCCGGCTTGCGGATTGCCATCGGCGCTGCTTTCATGATCGTGATCGTGTCGGAGCTGGTTGCGGTGCCTGACGGATTGGGTTTCCGCATCCATGAGGCGCGCGAATATTCCTGGACTGACAAGGTCATGGCAGGCATGTTCACGATCGGCTTGATCGGCCTGGCACTCGACATGGCAATGAATAAATTGAACAATCATTTGCTGCGGTGGCATCGCGGCCTGGAGAGCTGACATGACGACATCTCACATCACGGTTACCGGCGTCAACAAAGTATTCAAGACCAACGAGCGCGAAGTCATCGCGCTGAAAGAGATCAACCTCGAGATTCCGAAAGGGCAGTTCGTCTGCCTGCTCGGGCCGTCCGGCTGCGGCAAGTCGACGTTGTTGAATGCCGTCGCCGGATTTTCCTTGCCGTCGACCGGCAGCATCGTCGCCGACGGCAAGAAAGTTACCGGGCCTGGACCGGAGCGCGGCATGGTCTTCCAGGAGTATGCATTGTTCCCCTGGATGACGGTGGAGCAAAATATCGCCTTCGGGCTTGAAGTCAAAGGCATGGAAAAGTCCGCCATTCATGCGCGCGTGACGGGCTTGCTGGACATGCTCGGCTTGACCGATTTTCGCAGCCGCTTTCCGAAAGATCTGTCGGGCGGCATGCGCCAGCGGGTGGCAATTGCTCGCGTGCTGGGGCTGGATTCGCCGATCATGCTGATGGATGAGCCCTTCGGTGCGCTCGATGCTCTGACGCGCCGCAATTTGCAGGATGAGTTGCTGCGCATCTGGGCCGAATTGAAGAAGACCATTCTCTTTGTCACCCACAGCATTGAGGAGGCGATCTACATGGCCGACCGCATCGTGGTCATGACTTATCGTCCGGGCACCGTCAAGCGCGATCTCATCGTCACGCTGCCGCGTCTGCGCGATCCGTCCGCGCCCGAGTTCAATGCCTTGAAGCGCGAACTGGGCCAGCTTGTGATGGAGGAGCAGCAGCGTCATCACAATGATGAAATGCGGATGGCGGCGGTGGACTGACGTTACCGTGGCGGCCGGACAAATCGCCGATTCGCGACCGGCCGCCCGAGTAAAATGCTTCGCATTTATCGACGATCGCCCGGAAAGCGCAATGCGTTCTAAAAAACAAATCGCTCTTATCGCGTTTGCCATCGTTTGCGCGGCTGCAGTTGTGGCGGGAGCTTATGCGTTCGGCGCTTACAAGGCACGCCACGACATCCGTGCCCAGGGCGAACGTCAATTGCAAATCATTGCGCTTGACCTCGAATCGGTGCTGGAGAAATTCGAAACCCTGCCGTTCGCACTGGCTTTCCAGCCCGACGTCGTGCAGACACTGAGGCACCCTGACGACAGCGCACTCGTCCATCGGCTGAACCTGACCCTGCAGGCCATCCAGCGCCAATCCAAAGTCGGTTCGATCTACCTGATCGAGCGCAGCGGCAATACGCTGGCTTCCAGCAATTGGGACGAAGCGCTTAGCTTTGTCGGAAAGAATTACCAATTCCGTCCATATTTCCGAGAAGCGCTGAACGGCCGGGCCGGGCGGTTTTATGGCATCGGCAGCACCACCAACGAGCCTGGCTACTTCATTGCGCAACCCGTTTATTCGAGCGGCGCGACCGGGCGCAATGCAGCGCCGATCGGCGTGATTGTGGTCAAGATCAGTTTGGCCGAATTCGAGCACACCTGGCGCCGCAGCGAAGATCCGATTGCCTTGGCCGATCGCGGCGGCGTCGTTTTTCTCAGCAATCGGCATGAATGGAAATATCGCAGCCTGCAGCCGCTCGATATGCGTGCTCAGCAAGATCTGGCCGGCACCTTGCAGTACGCCGGCCAAACGATCGCGCCGCTGGCGGCGCTGCCGAAAGCGCAGCGGCGTGAATTCGGCGACAGCGTGTCGCTGCCTATCGGGCAACTCGGCTGGAAATTGATGTTGTTTCCGTCCGAGGCCAGAATTACCCGCGTTGCCTCGCTTTGGGGCGGCGCGGCAAGCTTGTTGCTGGCGATTGCCGCTATTTCATGGTGGGCAGCCCATCAACGCCGGCGCCGGATGGAAGAGCGGCAGGCCTCGCGCCACGCCCTGCAGCAGGCGGCCGAAGACCTCGACAAGAAAATCGCACAGCGCACCCAGGAATTGCTGATGGCGAATCAGCATCTGGAAGGCAAATATGTGAAATTAAAAGAAACCGAACACCTGCTGCGCTCGACCCAGAACGAGCTGGTGCAAGCCGGCAAACTGGCGATGCTGGGCCAGATGGCAGCCGGCATCACCCATGAGCTGAATCAGCCGCTGGCTGCGATCCGTGCCTTTGCGGACAATGCGGTGACTTTCCTGTCGCGCGGCAATCACGATAAAGCCGGCGAAAACCTGGCCCACATCAGCGAGGCCAGCGCCCGCATGGGCGCCATCATCGGACAGCTAAAAGGTTTTGCGCGCAAAAGCCATGAAACGGTGGCAAGCGTGGACTTGGCGCAATCGATCCAAGCCTCGGCATTTTTATTGCGCGGCGAATTCCAGCGCCATGAGGTCGAGTTGAAAATCGAAATTCATGAGGCGCTGCAGGTGGTGGGCGATACGGCACGGACCGAGCAGGTGCTGATCAATCTGTTGCGCAACGCCCTTGATGCGGTCGAAGATGCGAGCGACAAGCGCGTGACAATGACGCTGGAGCGCGCCGACGGAGATGCGCTGATCAGCATCCGCGATTCCGGCAGCGGTATTCCGGAACAGGTTGCTCAGCATTTGTTCGAACCGTTTTTTACGACCAAGCCTTCCGGCAAGGGGCTTGGTTTGGGCTTGGCGATCTCATCTTCCATCGTCCAGGCGATGAATGGACAGCTCACAGCGCATAATCATGCGGGCGGCGGCGCCGAATTCATTGTGCGCCTGCCGTTGTTGTGAACTCAGAAAATTGCAGAGCGAGACAGATGCCTTCCAACGTGGCGCTAAACTCTGTCCCGCTACATCCCACATGGAGGCGAACTTGTCAGCGCTGGAAGCACTATTGATCGAAGACGAGGACGCGGTTCGCCTGGCGACCGCTCAGACGCTGGAACTCGGCGGCTTTACCGTGCACGCCTGCAGCAGCGTGGAACAGGCGCAGCCGTGGCTGCATGCCGGTTTCGCCGGCGTGATCGTGACCGATGTGCGATTGCCCGGCCGATCGGGGCTGGACTTGCTGGCGCAGGTGGTGGCGCTTGATCCCGCCTTGCCGGTCATCGTGGTTACAGGCCACGGCGACGTTACGATGGCGGTGGAGGCGATGCGCGCCGGCGCCTATGATTTCATCGAGAAGCCCTTTGCTTCCGAACGTCTGTTGGAAACCGTCAGACGCGCCCAGGAAAAGCGCAGCCTGGTGCTGGAAAACCAGCATCTCAAAGCCGCTTGGGCGGCCCATCCCGACATGCCAACCCTGATCGGTCAGTCGGCCGCGCTGGAACGTGTACGCACCATGATACGCAGTGTCGGCCCAACGCCGGTCGATATCCTGATCAATGGCCAGACCGGCAGCGGCAAGGAAGTGGTCGCACGTCAATTGCACTTGGCCAGCGGACGCAAGGGGGCGTTTGTCGCGATCAATTGCGGGGCTTTGCCCGAGTCGGTATTTGAAAGCGAGATCTTCGGCCATGAAGCCGGAGCCTTCACCAGCGCCCAAAAGCGGCGCATCGGCAAACTCGAATATGCGAAGGGCGGCACCGTGTTTCTCGACGAGATCGAAAGCATGCCGCTGTCGCTGCAGGTAAAGCTGTTACGCGTATTGCAGGAGCGGCGGTTGGAACGGCTGGGCGGCAACGAGTCGATTGCGATTGATTGCCGGGTCATCGCCGCCAGCAAAGCCGATTTGCTGCAGTTGAGTGCACAAGGCAGTTTCCGCGAAGACTTGTACTACCGTATCGGCGTGGTCAGCATCGATCTGCCGCGCCTGGCCGAGCGGCGCGAGGACATTCCCTTGTTGCTGGCGCATTTCGTCCAGCTCGCCGCCCTTCGTTACCAGCGTCCGTTGCCGCAATGGAGCGCGGCGCAAATGCATCAGTGGCAGGCGCGCGACTGGCCGGGCAACGTGCGCGAACTGCGCAATTTTGCCGACCGCCTGGTGTTGGGCGTAGCCGAGCCCGTGATCGATTCGGTGCGCACGGCGTTGCCGCCGGCGGCGTGCGAAGGTTCGCTGCCGCAACAAGTTGACGCCTATGAACGCATGCTGATCGCCGAAGCGTTGAATGCCAGCGAAGGCAACGTCGCCGCCGCTGCCGACCGGCTTGGGTTGCCCAAGAAGACCCTGTACGACAAGCTGAAGAAATACCAGCTTGCGGCCGGCCGCAGCGCCGATTGAAAGCCTGGTCTTCGGCAGTGGTTGCACATGCGACATGGTGTAAACTTGGGCCATGCAAATATACTTCTTCGTTTTGGCAGCCCTGCTCTATGCAGGCTGTGCGTTTTTGCCCTCCCGCCAAAGGTCCGTGATTTCGGCCGGCATCGCGCTGGGCTGGATGCTGCATGGCGGTGCCTTATGGGCCGACGTGATTGCGCCGGGCTCGCTGCGGCTCGGCTTCGCGATCATGCTGTCTGCAGCCTTGTGGATTTCGGTAGGCGTGTATTGGATTGAAAACCGCAATTTCTCGCTTGACGGTTTGCGGGTATTGGTGATGCCGTGCGCGGCCGTTGCGGTGATCCTGCCTCCAGTATTTCCTGGCAGCGTGGTGCCGCTGGAAGGCAAATCCGTCCTGTTTACCTGGCATATCGCGATCGCCATGCTGGCCTACAGCACGTTGACGATAGCCGCTTTCCACGCCGTGCTGATGACGCTTCAGGAATCACGGTTGCATACCCGTGCCGGTGTGACGCAGGGTGGCTGGTTCGGCGCCGCCATCGATCGTTTGCCGGCATTGCTGACGATGGAGAAATTGTTGTTTCGCCTGATCGCAATCGGTTTTGCGCTGTTGACCCTCACCGTCTTGTCCGGTGTGGTGTTTTCCGAGCAGCTCTTCGGCAAGCCGTTCAAATGGGATCACAAGACTGTCTTTACACTGCTGTCATGGCTGCTGTTCGGCTTGCTGCTGGCCGGACGCAAATGGCGCGGCTGGCGCGGCAAGACCGCCTTGAGCTTTACGCTGACCGGCTTTGCGACCTTGCTGCTGGCCTATGTCGGCAGCCGCTTTGTGCTGGAAGTCGTATTGCATCGGGGCTTGGCATGAGAGTCTTGTTCTGGGTGGGCATCCTCGTGGTGGTCGTGTTGTGGGCGCTGCGTATGGGAAAGGCGCGAGCCAAACCGGATGCCGCGCGCCATGCGGACGGCGGCGCCGGTGAGCCCATGGTCCAATGCGCCCATTGCGGCTTGCATCTTCCCGCATCCGAAGCTTTGCATAATCCAGCGGGACTTGCGTTTTGCTGCGAAGAGCATCGCTTGCTACATCGCTAGCCCATGAAGGAAATCGAAGCGATATTGCCCGAGGAAGCGGGCGAGAATTTTTGGCGTACTCTCCTGACGTTCAACATTACACGAGTCGTGATCGCCCTCGTGTTGTTCGTCTACCTGATTTTCAATATCAAAAAAGATGCTTGGGAGTCTGATCAGCTTATCTTTTGGCCGGTTTGCAGCATGTATTTGCTGCTGTCGATGGCCTTCATTGTTTCTGCACTCTATTACCGGCGCCACTTTTTTTTGCAGTTGCTCTCGGAAATCGGCATCGATATCCTTGTCATCTCGGTGCTGTATGCGATGGCGGGCGGCACAAAGAGCGGCTTGGCGATTCTGTTCCTGTTCCCGCTGTCCGGCGGGGCGATCCTGGCGCCTCTGGTGCCGGCGTTGTTTTTCGCTTCCATCGTAACGATCTACCTGTTGGTGGAAAGCGGCTATCGATTGTTCGTGTTGGCCGGCGCTCCTTCCTTTTCGCAGGCAGGCTTGTCCGGTGCCGCCTTTTTTGCTGCCGTACTGGTGGTCAATCGCCTGGCGGCCCGCTTGATCAAGCAGGAGGAGCTGGCGACGCAGCGCGGGCGGGATTTGCAGATGCAGGAGGCGATCAACCGGCTGGTGATTGCCGACATGGGCGATGGGATCCTGGTGGTCGGGCATGGCAGCGAAATATTGACCTGCAATCCGGCGGCCGAACATATGTTGGGATTGTCGTTCCCCTACGGCAAATCGCATTCCAAGATGGCGGACATTTCCTCGTTGCAGCCGATCGCGGATGCATTTTTTGCGTGGGCTGCCCGGCACACCGATCAGACAACGGTCAAGGCCGAGGGAGCAACTTATGTCGTCGTCAAGCGCGGTGATGCGATGTTGTCGAGCGCCACCACTATTTGGGGAGGACGGCGCGAGCTGACGACGCATCTCAAACTGCGCTTCGCGATGGTGGAAGCTCCTGGGGGGGAGCAAGACCGGACCGTGATCTTCATGCAGGACGTGACCGAGATCGAAAACCAGGCGCAGCAATTGAAACTGGCTTCGATGGGGCGCCTGACGGCCAGCATCGCGCACGAGGTGCGCAATCCGTTATCTGCCATTTCCTATGCTGCCTCGCTGTTGTCCGAAGATGCGCTGAACCCGGCGCAGATTCGCCTGGTGAGCATCATTGCGGACAACGTGGCACGTATGAACCGCATGATCGAGGACATCCTGAAACTGTCGCGCAAGGCACAGCATCATGGCGAATTGCTGTTGCTGGCGCCGCTGCTGGAGGGCATCCAGGAAGAATTCCAAGAGCGGCATGTCATGCCGGAAGGATTGGTCGATATGGGTGACATGGATGGCATCAAGGTTTTGTTCGATCCTGTGCATTTGCGCGAGGTTGTGGTGAATTTGCTGTCGAATGCGCTGCGCTATGCCAGCGGCCGCCGCGGCAGCATACGAATCGAAGCGGTTAACGATGCCGCCAACCGGCTGGAACTGCATGTGCAGGACGACGGCGCGGCGATTACACCTGAGGTCCGTGCGCATTTGTTCGAGCCTTTTTATACGACTTCGAGCAAGGGCACCGGCTTGGGACTCTACCTGGCGCGCGAGTTGTGTTTGAATAACGGCGCGAAGCTCGATTACGAATACAGCAAAGCCACGGCCGAACATGGCGACGAATTGCGCGGCCGGTTCGTGATCACGTTTGCGATGACCAATCCACATTGATGAAGATGCCGCCATGACCGCTCCCCGTATCCTGATTGTTGACGATG
The DNA here is from genome assembly GCA_966211965.1 of uncultured Burkholderiales bacterium. GTDB lineage: Bacteria > Pseudomonadota > Gammaproteobacteria > Burkholderiales > Burkholderiaceae_D > CBIHON01. The sequence continues at coordinate 78,365 of CBIHON010000004.1, forward strand.
AAGCCGACTTGCGCGAGTTGCTTGAGATTACCCTTGTCAAAATGGGGCTCGATGTCGATAGCGCCGATTGCCTGGTCGCTGCGCGCGCGCGCCTGGCCCAGAAGGAATATGCGCTGGTGCTGACCGACATGCGCCTGCCCGATGGCTTGGGGATCGACCTGGTACGCACGGTCGCGGCCGAATACAGGAATACGCCGATCGCGGTGATCACTGCTTTCGGCAGCGCCGACAATGCGGTTGCCGCCTTGAAGGCGGGCGCTTTCGATTACTTGTCCAAGCCGGTCGGACTGGAGCAATTGCGCATGATGGTGCAGTCGGCCTTGCGCTTGACCAAGGGCGGTGCCGCCGAGCGGCCCGCCAATGCGAGTCCGGCCTTGCGCCTGGTCGGCACTTCGGAGGTGATGTGCGATTTGCGTGCCCAAATCGTGCGCCTGGCGCGCAGCATGGCGCCGGTGGCGATTACGGGGGAGTCAGGCAGCGGCAAGGAACTTGCCGCGCGCGATATCCATGCTCAAAGCGCGCGTGCCGACCGGCCGTTCATCGCCGTCAATTGCGGCGCCATTCCGGAAGCCTTGATGGAGGCCGAGTTTTTTGGCTATCGCAAAGGTGCGTTTACCGGTGCGGCCGAGGATCGCGACGGTTTTTTTCAAGCCGCCAACGGCGGCACGCTGATGCTCGATGAAGTGGCCGATTTGCCGCTTGCGATGCAGGTCAAGCTGCTCCGGGCGATCCAGGAGCGGCGCGTGCGCAAGGTTGGTGCGACGGTGGAAGAAGCGGTCGACGTGCGCCTGATCAGCGCCACGCACCAGAACCTGGCCGAGTGCGTCGAAAAAGGAAAATTCCGGCAAGACCTGTACTACCGCCTGAACGTGATCGAGTTGCGCCTGCCGCCGCTGCGCGAACGGCTCGATGATGTCGGCTTGCTGGCCGACACGATCCTGGGGCGGTTGGCCGTACCGGGATGCAAGGGCGTGCTGGCGCCGGCGGCACTAGAGCGCCTGCGCGCCTATCATTTTCCAGGCAACGTGCGCGAGCTTGAAAACATACTCGAGCGAGCGCTGGCGTTTGCCAATAACGGCATGATCGAAGTTGCTGATCTCGCCTTGAAGGGCGGCGGCCCGGTTGCTCCCGAGGCGATCAAACCCGAACCGCAACTTGCGGCCTTGCCGGTTCAGGCCGCGGCGGCGGTTGCCGTGGCCGAACCAGTTGCCGTCGCCACGCCGACAACAGCAGAACTTGGGTTGCCGGCGTCGCTGCCGGACCACCTTGATGACGTCGAACGCGAGATTATTGTGCGCGCCCTGCACAAGACACGCTTCAATCGAACCCAGGCTGCGGAATTGCTCGGCATTAGTTTCCGGCAGTTGCGTTATCGCATGCAAAGGTTAAACATCCATGAGCCGGAATGAGCCGTTCCATCTGGATGCCGATGGCTGGTGCAACCAGGCAGAGCGCATCCCGTCGCCCAATTTCGATGCGCGTCCGGAAGGTGCGGACATTAGCCTGCTGGTGATACACAACATCAGCTTGCCGCCTGGTCAGTTTGGCGGCCCGTTTATCGCCGACCTGTTTGGAAATCGGCTTGATTGTGACGCCCATCCATATTTCGACCAGTTGCGCACCTTGCGGGTCTCTGCTCATTTTTTAATCAGGCGCGATGGCACGGTCCTGCAGTTCGTCTCGGTCAAGAACCGGGCTTGGCATGCCGGGATCTCTTCACATGCGGGGCGGGAGCGCTGCAACGATTTTTCGATCGGGATCGAATTGGAGGGGACGGATTTTGAAGCCTTTGCTCCTGTTCAGTATGAAACTCTTGCCGGCTTGACCCAGGCATTGCGCATTGCCTGTCCGCTGAGCGATGTGGCGGGACACGAGCACATCGCCCCCGGCCGCAAGACCGACCCCGGCCCATTCTTCGACTGGAAATTTTATCGCGACACGCTGCGTCGGCAAGACTCGTCAGCCCTTGTCGGTGGCGCATTGCGTTTTCCCTATTTAGATATTGCGGGACAGAGTTAAGCTCGGCGTACTCTGTCCCCAACATTTCAGAAGCGGGACAGAGTTAAGCTCGGCGTGCTCTGTCCCCAACATTTCAGGATGCGGGACAGAGTTGAGCGCAGCGTACTCCGCCTCCTCAACATTTCAGAATTGCGTGGCAATACCGAACGCAGCGATCCCCTGTCCTCGACATCGCCGGGTTGCGCGACAACGCCAAGTGCCGTAGCATCCTGCCCCCGAGCAACCAAAGCAGCAAAGCCAAGCCCAGTGCGGCTCTCGAAAAAGTCAATGCACTGCAGCATAAAAAATACGCGGCATCGGTAGAAAAAGAGATTGCATACTCGTCATCCACGCACTAGAATTAGTGCAAATCGCAATTCTACCTACTAGGGCTAGTGCTTCATGCGATTTTATCTTCAGGGCTGTTCCTGTGATTCCTCAACGCAAATGTAGTGAGTTTTAATGTTGGCTGGGGCTTCGGAACAGGGCCTCTTAATAAAATCAAGTCGCGTTTTCTATCCACGTCAGGCCTGTGCCTGATGATTCCGGATGGGCGGCGCGCAGCACTTGGACTTAGCATTTAGCGAACCCCGGCAGTATCAGGGGTTCTAATAATAACCATAAGTGACGGCCCAGCTGTCCACACATTTGCCTAAGGAGGCTTAATGCACTCTACTCAAGAAATCTCCGTAAAATCTTCCCCTGACTTTGGCGTAGTCTCCCAACTTTCCACTATTTCTCCATCCTCCGGCAATGCCTCCCCGGCGCTTGCCGACTACAAGATCATCCGCCGCAACGGCACGGTCGTCGGCTTCGAGCCGTCGAAGATTTCGATTGCAGTGACCAAGGCATTCCTGGCAGTAAACGGCGGGCACGGCGCCGCTTCGGCGCGCGTGCGCGAACTGGTCGAGCAATTGACCTCCAGCGTGGTGGCCGCGCTGGTGCGCCGTCAGCCGACCGGCGGCACCTTCCATATCGAAGATATCCAGGACCAGGTCGAACTGGCGCTGATGCGTTCCGGCGAACACGACGTGGCGCGCGCGTATGTGCTGTATCGCGCCAAGCGCATGGAAGAACGTGCACAGCAATCGGCCGGCAAACCGGTCAGCGAGGCAACGCAGCTGCATGTGACCGAAGACGGCCAACGCCGCCCGCTTGACATGAATCAGCTCCGCAACCTGATCACAGCTGCCTGCAATGGCCTCGAAAAGCATGTCGATGCCGAAGCGATCCTGACCGAGACGGTCAAGAATCTGTATGACGGCGTCCCGGTCGAAGAGTTGCACAAATCCGCCATCCTGGCTGCCCGCGCGCTGATGGAAAAGGACCCGGCCTATAGCACCGTGACCGCACGCCTGCTGATGCATACCATCCGCAAGGAAGTGTTCGGCCAGGAAGTGGCGCAGAAAGATGCGCAAGAATACTATCTCGAATATTTTCCGAAGTTCATCAAGAAAGGGATTGAAGCGGAACTGCTCGATTCCAAGCTGGCGCAATTCGATTTGAAAAAGCTGAGCGAAGCCTTGGTGCCTGACCGCGATTTGCAATTCGGCTACCTTGGCTTGCAGACTCTGTACGACCGCTACTTCCTGCACATCCGCGATGTCCGTATCGAGATGCCGCAAGCGTTCTATATGCGTGTGGCGATGGGCTTGGCATTGAATGAAATCGACCGCGAAGCGCGCGCCATCGAGTTCTACAACCTGTTGTCGACCTTTGATTTCATGAGTTCGACGCCGACCCTGTTCAACTCCGGCACCCAGCGCTCGCAGCTGTCGTCCTGCTATCTGACGACGGTGGCCGACGATCTCGACGGCATCTACGAGGCGATCAAGGAAAACGCCTTGCTGGCCAAATACGCCGGCGGCCTGGGCAACGACTGGACCCCGGTGCGCTCGCTCGGCGCCCACATCAAAGGCACCAACGGCAAATCGCAAGGCGTCGTGCCCTTCCTGAAAGTGGTCAACGACACCGCGGTTGCAGTCAATCAAGGGGGCAAGCGCAAGGGCGCCGTCTGCGCCTATCTTGAGACCTGGCACATGGATATCGAGGAATTCCTCGACCTGCGCAAGAACACCGGCGACGACCGCCGCCGCACCCACGACATGAATACCGCGAACTGGATTCCCGATCTGTTCATGAAGCGCGTTATGGAAAAAGGCGAGTGGACCCTCTTCTCGCCTTCCGATACGCCGGACCTGCACGATAAGGTCGGCCGCGCATTTGAAGAAGCCTATACCGGCTATGAAGCCAAAGCCGCACGCGGCGAGCTGCGCCTGTTCAAGAAAGTCGCGGCGCTCGACCTGTGGCGCAAGATGCTGTCGATGCTGTTCGAAACCGGCCATCCCTGGATCACCTTCAAGGATCCATGCAACATCCGTTCGCCGCAGCAACATGTAGGCATGGTGCACAGCTCGAATCTGTGCACCGAGATCACCCTGAACACCAATGACTCCGAAATCGCGGTCTGCAACCTCGGTTCGGTCAACCTGCCGGCCCACATGAAGGACGGCCAGCTCGATCACGCCAAGCTGCAAAAGACGATTCGCACCGCGATGCGCATGCTCGACAACGTGATCGACATCAACTACTACGCCGTCAAGAAGGCGCGCGACTCCAACCTGCGCCACCGCCCGGTCGGCTTGGGCATCATGGGCTTCCAGGATTGCCTGCACATGATGCGCTTGCCGTATGCATCGATGGGCGCGGTCGAGTTCGCCGATCGTTCGATGGAGGCGGTATGTTATTACGCTTACCAGGCCTCGACGGAGTTGGCGGAAGAGCGCGGTCGGTATAGCTCCTACCGCGGCTCGCTGTGGGATCGTGGGATCCTGCCGCAGGACTCGCTCAAGCTGCTGGCCGAAGAGCGCGGCGGCTATCTCGAGATCGATACATCCGAGACCATGGATTGGGCCGCGTTGCGCAACCGCATCAAACAATACGGCATGCGCAACTCGAACTGCGTGGCGATCGCGCCGACCGCGACGATCTCCAACATCATCGGCGTCTCCGCTTGCATCGAACCGACCTATCAGAACCTGTACGTCAAGTCGAACTTGTCGGGCGAGTTTACCGAGATTAACGAGTACCTGGTGCGCGACCTGAAGGCGCGCGGCCTGTGGGACGAAGTAATGATCTCGGACCTGAAGTATTTCGACGGCAGTCTGGCCAAGATCGACCGCATCCCGCAAGACTTGCGCGATATCTACGCCACCGCTTTCGAAGTCGAACCGTCCTGGCTGGTAGAGGCGGCATCGCGCCGCCAGAAGTGGATCGACCAGGCGCAATCGCTCAACATCTACATGGCGGGCGCATCCGGCAAGAAGCTCGACGAGACTTACAAGCTGGCCTGGCTGCGCGGTTTGAAGACCACTTATTACCTGCGCACCATTGGCGCCACCCACACCGAGAAATCCACTTCGAAGGCTGGCGCGTTGAATGCGGTATCGGCGGACGGCGCCCTTAGCGGCGGTGCCGCTGCAAGCAGCGCCGCCTATGCAGCATCGGCCAACGATGTGGCCGGTCCTGCCTGCATGCTGCGTCCGGGTGACCCCGGATTTGAAGAGTGCGAAGCCTGTCAGTAAAACACTGACAGGCTGTACGGATTCGGGAAGGCCGGTCGCCGATGCGGATCGCGCCTCCCGCAATGCAACCTAATATGAAGAACCAAGATTAAGGAACCACCATGCTAAGTTGGGACGACGAAGTTACCTCAGCAGCAAAAGCCCCGCGCGCAGCGCAACCGGAACTCGAGCCTGCGCTGGCATCGGGCGCCCGGACCGCGACGCAAAAGGATGTTGCGCTTAATCCTGCTCTGGTCAGCAAGCCGGCCATCGCTGCCGATCACTCTCGCCGGATGAATGTCGCAGACAAACGCATCATCAACGGCCAGACCGACGTCAACCAGTTGGTCCCGTTCAAATACAAATGGGCCTGGGACAAGTATCTGGCAGGCTGCGCCAATCACTGGATGCCGCAAGAAATCAACATGCAGCGCGACATCGAATTATGGAAAAACCCGAACGGCCTGACCGAAGACGAACGTCGCCTGGTCAAGCGCAATCTCGGCTTTTTCGTGACGGCAGACTCGCTCGCTGCCAACAATATCGTGCTCGGCACCTACCGTCACATTACCGCGCCGGAGTGCCGCCAGTACCTGTTGCGCCAGGCATTCGAGGAGGCGATTCATACCCACGCCTACCAATACATCGTCGAGTCGCTCGGTCTGGATGAAGGCGAGATCTTCAATGCGTACCACGAAATCGAGTCGATCCGCGACAAGGATGAGTTCCTGATCCCGTTCATCGATACCCTGACCAACCCGAACTTCACCACCGGCACCACTGAAAACGACCAGAAACTTTTGAAGTCGCTGATCGTGTTCGCGTGCTTGATGGAAGGGCTTTTCTTCTATGTCGGCTTCACGCAGATTCTGGCGCTCGGTCGTCAGAACAAGATGATGGGTGCAGCCGAACAGTACCAATATATTTTGCGCGACGAGTCGCTGCACTGTAACTTCGGCATCGATTTGATCAACTCGATCAAGATGGAAAATCCGCATTTGTGGACGCCGGAATTTCGCGACGAAATTAAATCGTTGTTTTTGCGCGCGGTGGAGTTGGAATATCGCTACGCAGAGGATACAATGCCGCGTGGAGTGCTCGGATTGAATGCACCGATGTTCAAAGGCTACCTGAGATTCATCGCAAATCGCCGCGCACAGCAAATTGGACTTGACCCGATGTTCGCACAGGAAGAAAATCCATTCCCGTGGATGAGCGAAATGATCGACCTGAAAAAAGAGCGCAACTTTTTCGAGACACGCGTCATCGAATACCAAACAGGCGGCGCTCTGAGTTGGGAATAGAAGTGAGATCAAGTCAGTCGAAATAATCTCGCAACCAAATGCGAGGCAGGTGGAGAGAGACAAGAAGCAGTCGACATAAAGAGGAAATATAAAAGACTGCACTACAGAAAGGCACTAACCAACTAAATGCACAGTCGAAGACCGAACCGATTTAATCTGTTTGCGCCGCTAATCCCGACCATGTCGGGCAAGGCGGCTTTTTCTTTGAAAAATGGTTTAGTGATTCTCGAACAGTATTCCGATGCCGGCATTGTTGCCGGCATTTTTTTGGCTACAGCTGCCGTCAATCATTCATGAGCCTGTAGTCAATGATGGCTGAAGTGCTGCATGAGGAGAGGGGATGCAGCAGTTCTGCCGGTGCCGAATTCATTAGCGCAAACGCCAAGCATGCTTGTGCCGATGAATAATCCGCCTGGTACATCGCGATGCACCAGGCGGGTTTCCAACCTGAGTAAATGTGTATTTTTCCATCACGTGAAGGAGAAACAAAATGGCAACAGCAGCAAAGAAACCGGCAGCGAAACCCGCTGCCAAGAAAGCCGCCCCGGCTAAAAAGCCGGCTGCAGCCAAGAAACCTGCAGCAGCCAAACCGGCCGCAAAAAAAGCAGCAGCACCTAAAAAAGCCGCTGCAGCCAAACCAGTAGCCAAGAAGGCAGCCGCAGCCAAACCGGCAGCGAAGAAGGCAACCGCAGCTAAACCGGTAGTGAAGAAAGCCGCAGCAGCAGCCAAGCCAGCAGCCAAGAAAGCCGCAGCACCCAAAAAGGCAGCAGCAGCCAAGCCGGTAGCCAAGAAGGCAGCCGCAGCCAAACCCGCAGCGAAGAAGGCAGCAGCCGCCAAGCCGGTAGCCAAGAAAGCCGCAGCAGCAGCCAAGCCAGCAGCCAAGCCAGCAGCCAAGAAAGCCGCAGCACCTAAAAAGGCAGCAGCACCCAAAAAGGCAGCAGCCGCCAAGCCGGAAGCCAAGAAAGCCGCAGCACCTAAAAAGGCAGCAGCAGCCAAGCCGGTAGCTAAGAAAGCAGCAGCACCTAAAAAAGCTGCGGCAGCAAAACCGGCAGCAGCTCCGAAGGCAGCCGCGCCTAAAAAGGCGGCAGCTAAAAAGCCGGCAGCCAAGCCAGCGGCAAAGCCGGCGGCTCCAGCAGCAGCACCTGCAGTAAAAACGGTGTTGAACCCGGCAGCGGCCTGGCCATTTCCGACTGGCACCCGTCCATAATATCCAAGCTCGCTTGGAAGCCTGATTAAGTTCAGGCACAATGCCCGCTGTATGACCTCGCGTCATGCAGCGGGTATTTTTTGGAGAGCGCACAGTGTTGCATAGTATTTTGACCTTGATAGTCGATACCGTCGCCGGCGTGCTGGCGGGCGTGCTGTTGTTGCGGTTCTGGATGCAGGTGGTGCGTGTGCGTCCGCCTGCTTCGCTGGCGCAATTCACCTTTCAATTGACCGATTGGCTGGTGCGGCCTTTGCGGCGCCTGGTGCCTGGTGTCGGCGGTTACGACTGGGCCAGCTTGCTTGGCGCCTTCCTGATCGTGATTCCATCGGTCGTGGTCAAGCTGAAGATGTGGTTCAATTTTGCGATCGATATTATTTTGCTGCAATCGATCGTGCGCCTGATCGAGTGGGCGCTGTATGGCTTCATCGGACTCATCCTGCTGGAAGTGGTGTTCAGTTGGGTCAATCCACGCGCTCCGATGGCTCCCTTTGTGCAAGCCTTGAACAATCCGCTGCTGCGCCCCTTGCGCCGGATCATTCCCTTGATCGGCAATATCGACTTGAGTTCGTTTGTCGCCCTGATCCTGCTGCAGATTGCGCTGCAGCTACTCAATACGCTGGTGCTGCAAGTGATATGAGCCGGGACTGGTGTTCTGCCGTAGCAGAAGGTGTGCGTCTGGCGGTGCAGATCACGCCTAATGCAAAGAAAAGCGAAGTGATCGGTTCATTGGATGACGTGTTGAAGATCCGGCTTCAAGCCCAGCCGATTGAAGGCAAGGCGAACGAAGCCTTGATCCGCTATATCGCCGATATGCTCAATGTTCCCAAGAGCGCGGTGCAGATTACCCATGGCCACACCAACAAGCGCAAGATCTTAGAGATCCATGCACGTCAATTGACACCGGAGGGTGTCCGTCAGACGCTGTCGACGATGAGCTAATCAGTCCTGCAAAGCGCGCAGAACGATTTGCTCATGCGACAAAGAGGCCGGCCAGTATCTTGCTCTCCCGGCACGGTTCGATTTCCCCGGCATGCAAAATCAAACCGCGCGCTCTCTAACTCTCTAAATAAAGCGATAACCGAATTCCCGCTCAAAGCGCTCGTCGATTTCCAGGCGCGACACCACATGATTTTGTCCGCCCTGATGGGCAATCTTGATCGCGCCCATCAAACTGGCGAGGCGGCCTGTAGTGAGCCAGTCCATGCCGTTCGTCAAACCATAGAGCAAACCGGCACGGAAAGCATCGCCGCAACCCGTCGGGTCAACCACCTTGTCGACGCTGACGCAAGGAATGTCCAAGCGTTCGCCGCCGGTAAAAATTTCCGCGCCTTGTTCGCCGCGCGTAACGATCAGGGCAGACACGCGTTGCGCAATCTGCGCGAGACTGAGGCCGGTGCGCTCGGTCAGTAATTCCGCTTCGTAATCGTTGACTGCGACATAGCTGGCAAGCTCGATGAAATGTTCGAGTTCCTTGCCGTTGAACATCGGCAAACCCTGACCGGGATCGAAGATGAAAGGCACTTTCAGCGCGATGCAATCTTCGGCATGTTGCAGCATGCCGTCGCGGCCGTCGGGGGCGACGATGGCGAGTTTAACCGCGCCCGCATCGGCGACACGGTTTTGGTGAGACAGCGCCATTGCCCCCGGATGGAAGGCTGTGATCTGGTTGCTGTCGGCATCGGTGGTGATGAAGGCTTGCGCAGTATAGGTGGAGGGGATGGTTTGTATGCAGCGTGTCGAAATCTCGAGCTGCTCAAGGCGCTCCATATATGGCGCGCTGTCCTGGCCGACGGTAGCCATGATCAAGGGATCGCCGCCTAGCAGCTTCAGGTTATAGGCGATATTGCCGGCGCAACCGCCGAACTCGCGGCGTATGGTCGGTACCAGGAAGGCCACGTTGATTTTGTGCAGTTGATCTGCCAGCAGCGCTTCGGAAAAACGGCCGCCGAAGGACATGATGGTGTCGAATGCAATGGAACCGCAGATTAAGGATGTCATGGTGTCGAAGATTGGAATGGAGGGAGGCGGGTAAGCCAAGCTGAGGGGCGGCCTGTCAAGGATAGAACAGATAAACCCGGTAACCGGCCGCTTTTAATTGTAAGACTTCGAAAAACAATTTGATCGGTTGCTCGGAGGTTGCGGCGATGCCTTTCGCCGAATCCTGCGCCGCCGGAAGATAGTCGCGCGGCACGAAGACGCGGCGCGCGATGGCTTTTTCATTGCTGTCGTTGAGTGTTAATTCGATGTTGGGCCAGGTCTGGACGGTCTGGCTGTGATTGCGCAGCAAGATCGTGAGTGCGAAAGTGTCTTTGCGAGTAGTCAGTGTTTGCAATTCACTGGATTCAATGGAGACGGCGTCGATTTGCATCGGCAGTCCGACGCTGCAGCCGAGGTGGGTACAGGCTGCGGCAAGCAGCGGCTTGGCCTGCGGCAATCGTGCCGCGATCTGATTGCGGAACACGTAAGCAGCTTGTGCTGCCAGTCCGAGCAACAGCACAAACGAAGCAAACGCCATCAGGATTCGCATGCCGCGGCCGAGGCGCTGGCGCCGTCTGCCTCTTTTGACGAAGGCCGGTTCTTCGATGTCGGCGTCTACCGACGCTGCGATGGCTTCCTTCCTGGAGCCCTTGCGCTGCGACGCGTTCCTGGTCGGACGCAGCGGTTTCCGCTGCAGGTTTTCGATTGCCAAAGCCAACGGGTCGTGGGTGTCGGGATTGTCGTCGATAGCCAATTGCGGCGATAACGGTTCGTCCTTCTGCACCTCCGTCAGGCACGCATTGCGCTCGCCGTTCTCATCAGCTTTTTTATTATCTTGCTCCTCTTCCTCAGACCGCTCCATCAAGGTCATGCGCTGCAGCGGATCATTCTCGGCCAAAGTGCCGGACGAGACAGCCGGAATCAGTTCTTTGGGAGAGAGGTCGGCTGGTGTCGAAGGCTCATCTGCATTTTGAGCAGGCGCAGCCGGCGGCGCTGCTTGAGTTTGCTCCGCTGTTGCAGGCGCTGCTGGCGTCGCTGGCGCGGCAGGTTCCACTGCTGCGGGTGCAGGATTGAGGAGATCGAAAAAGTCGATGGCGTTTACCGCTGCTTCCGGTTCCGCCGTTTTCTCGTTTTTTTGTGCAACAGGAAGCGGGGCAGATGCAGGGACCGCAGTAGGAAAGCCGGGAATGGCGGCGCCGGTTTCAGCATTCTGCGGCGACGCCTCTACTGTAGCCGGCATGCTGCCAGACGCAGCAGGCTCGCCTGGCCGCAATAGATGTTCAATGCCGTTGAAGATTTCCTTGCAGTTCCCGCAGCGCACCAGCCCGGCGCGCAATTTCAACTGGTCTTGCGCGACGCGAAAGGTCGTGTGGCAATAAGGGCATTGGGTCGCTAGCGCCATCGTTATTGCTGCGCGTGGTCCAACTGTCCGGATAGGGCAACCCAGCCATCACGCTCAGCCCAGACTGACAGCTTGATGAAAGGCGCATAGGCTGCCGCCACCTCGTCCGCCTGGCGTGCCAGGATACCCGACAGTACCAACGCACCGCCGGGTGCGACTCGTCCGGCCAGCATCGGCGCCATCAGTTTCAGAGGGCTGGAGAGAATGTTGGCAACCACGACATCGTAGCGATGATCATGCGCTGAACCGGCGAATTGCTCCGGCAAATAATAGGCGATTTCGCAGTGATTGCGCGTGCTGTTGTAGCCTGCCGATTCAATTGCCTGCGGATCGATGTCTACCCCGGCCACTTCACGCGCTTGCAGTTTCTTTGCTACCAGCGCCAGGATGCCGGAGCCGCAGCCGTAGTCCAACACCGACAGGTCTTGTGGCGGATTGGCTTCCAGCCATTCCATGCACAGTCGGGTGGTCGGATGGCTGCCGGTGCCGAAGGCGAGGCCGGGATCGAGTTCAAGCACCAGCGCATCCGGATCGGGCGCATCGTGCCAGCTCGGCACCACCCAGATGCGTTTACCGATGTGGATCGGGTCGAATTGCGATTGAGTCAGGCGCACCCAGTCCTGTTCCTCGACCGGCCGCAGTGTATAGGCCGGCGCGCCGGACAAGCCGCAAACTTGTGCCGCGGCGGCGACAAGAACTGCATGATCGGCCTCGACCGGCGTCAATGCAACCACGCGACTGCGTTCCCACGCCGCTTCCTTTGGCTCCATGCCGGGTTCGCCGAACAAGGGTTGCTCGGCAGCCGTGCCCTCGTCGGCATCTTCCACCGACACGGAGAGCGCCCCGGCCTCCATCAACGCGTCAGACAGGCTTTCCGCGTGGTGGCGGTCGATCTCGATGACGATTTCAGTCCAACTCATGCGCCGGCCTTATTTCTTGACAGTCTTGTTTGCTTCCTTCGGCAAATCGGGCTTTTCCGCCAGCTTTTGCTCCAGGTAGTGGATGTTGGTGCCGCCCTCGATAAAGCGTGCATCCACCATCAGTTCGCGATGCAAAGGGATATTGGTCAGGATGCCTTCGACCACCATCTCGGACAGGGCGATCTGCATGCGCCTGATCGCCTGTTCCCGGTTTGCGCCGTAGGCGATCACCTTGCCCACCATTGAATCATAATTTGGCGGTACATAATAGCCGGCATAGGCATGCGAGTCGACCCGGACGCCGGGCCCGCCCGGCACATGCCAGGACACGATCTTGCCCGGCGAAGGGGTGAATTTGAAGGGATCTTCGGCATTGATGCGGCACTCGATCGCGTGGCCCTTGAGGATGATTTCGCGCTGGCGGAAACGCAGCTTCTCCCCGGCTGCGATGCGGATCTGCTCCTGCACGATGTCGACGCCGGTGATCATTTCGGTTACCGGATGTTCGACCTGGACCCGGGTATTCATTTCGATGAAGTAGAACTCGCCGGCCTCGTACAGGAATTCAAAGGTGCCGGCGCCGCGATAGCCCATCTTGCGGCAAGCCTCGGCACAGCGCTCGCCGATTTTTTCGAGCAGCTTGCGCGGAATGCCGACGGCCGGCGCTTCCTCGATCACCTTTTGATGGCGCCGCTGCATCGAGCAATCGCGCTCGCCCAGCCACACAGCATTCTTGAATTCGTCGGCCAGGACCTGGATTTCTATGTGGCGCGGATTTTCCAGGTACTTCTCCATATACACTTCCGGATTGCCGAAAGCCGCGCCGGCTTCGGTTTTTGTCATCGTGACCGCGTTCAGCAGGGCCGCTTCGGTATGGACCACGCGCATGCCGCGTCCGCCGCCGCCGCCGGCCGCCTTGATGATGACCGGATAGCCGATCTTGCGGGCAATCTGGATGATCTCTTTCGGATTGTCCGGCAATGCGCCTTCGGAGCCCGGCACACACGGCACCGATGCCTTGATCATCGCCTGTTTGGCCGAAACCTTGTCGCCCATCAATCGAATCGAGTCGGAACGGGGGCCGATGAAAACGAAACCGGACTGCTCGACGCGTTCGGCAAAGTCGGCATTTTCGGACAGGAAGCCATAGCCGGGATGGATTGCCTCGGCGTCGGTCACTTCGGCGGCGCTGATGATTGCCGGCATGTTCAGGTAGCTTAGAGTTGAGGCCGCCGGGCCGATGCAAACCGATTCGTCGGCCAGCTTCACGTACTTTGCTTCGCGGTCCGCCTCCGAGTGCACGACCACGGTCTTGATGCCCATTTCACGGCAAGCGCGCTGGATGCGGAGCGCTATTTCTCCGCGATTGGCAATGAGGATTTTTTCAAACATAGGGGGGTGTCAGGCATTGAGATAGTCAAGCGTTCAAGGGAGGCGCACGGGATGCCAAGGCGCTGTTGGGCGCCGCGGGCATGATGCTTAACCGATCACGAACAACGGTTGGCCGAACTCGACAGGCTGGCCGTTCTCAACCAGGATTTGTTTGATTACGCCGGAGGCATCGGCGTCGATTTCATTGAGGAGCTTCATCGCTTCGATGATGCAGAGAGTGTCGCCTTCCTTGACCACGGAGCCGACCTCGACGAAGGGCGGATTGCCCGGGGCGGAAGCGCGGTAGAACGAGCCGACCATCGGCGATTTGACGATATGGCCTTGCGGTTCGGCGGCAGGCGCCGGGACCGCAGCGGCGGGCGCCGCGATCGGCGCGGCGGCCGGCGCGTAATGCGGCGCGCTTTGCGGCTGCATCATGACGACTTGATTTTGCGGTGCGGCGGAGGATTTGACGATGCGGACTTTACTTTCGCCCTCGGTGACTTCGAGTTCGGCGATATCTGATTCGGCCACTAGGTCGATCAACGTTTTGAGTTTTCGTAGATCCATTTGCAATCCCTCGGAAATTTTTGTGCGAAATAATTGAAAATCGCCACAATTATATGTCTTTTGTGGGCAATTAAGGGGAATTAAAGCTTTTTGATGGCAAAATCGATGGCGGCGCGATAACCTTCCACGCCGAGTCCGCAAATCACGCCGACGGCGATCCCGGACAAATAGGAATGATAGCGAAAGGCTTCGCGCTGGTGGATATTCGAGATATGTACTTCAATAAACGGAATGGCTACACCCGCCAAGGCGTCGCGCAAAGCGACGCTGGTGTGGGTAAGGCCGCCCGGATTGATGATGAGGGCGTCCACCCCTTCTGCTTTGGCGGCTTGGATGCGGTCTATCAAAAAGCCTTCATGATTGCTTTGGAAGCAGGCAAGCGCCGCGCCAGCCGCGTTTGCCTGCGCCACGGCCGCCTGTTCTACATCGGCCAAAGTCTGCGCGCCGTAGATTTCCGGTTCACGCGTGCCGAGCAGATTCAGGTTGGGGCCGTTCAGCAGAAGGATTTTTCTTGCCATCGAGATGCAATTCCGTTTGACGATGTTGCGCGCATTTTGCCGCTAAATGACGTCGGTTGGCAAGGAAAAATGTTCCGCCGGTTTAAAATCCAGCCAAGTCGGCACGTAATTCTGCCACTTTCAGGCGTCCCAGATAAGTCTTTTTTACACTTCCGTCGGGCCCGATCAAAACAGTGAAGGGCAATCCGCCGGCTTGATTGCCGAATTGCCGAGAAAGCTCGGTGCCGTTCATTCCGGCCACGTAAAGAGGGTAATTTATCCGGTATTTCGAGGAGAACTCGGAAATTGCGGAAGCGGAATCGATGCCGATGCCTAGAATCTGGACATTCTTTGAGGCAATTTCAGCCTGCAATGCCGACAGCTCCGGCATTTCTTCGACGCAAGGCGCACACCACGTTGCCCAAAAATTAAGGATCAGCGGCTTTCCTTTCCATTGCCCCATGTTTTGCGGCTGATTTCTGCTGTCCGGCAATGATTGCGCGAAAAAAGCCGCGCTTACGGAATTTTGCGGTGTTTCCGACTCAAGCCGTTTCAAGCCGAAATGGGCGCCGATGCCTGTAAATAGCATTCCAACCGCGGCAAATGTCAAAATATTTTTTTTCATGCCGCCTCGTCTTCTGCAAGAAGCGCACGTACCGCCTCGATGCCGGCACGCTCTACGCGGTTTGCTGCGCTTGATTTGAGGGCGCCACGCAAATCGTCCATTTCGTATAAGGCCAGATGTACGCCTTCCTTTTTCCACATGAAACTGACGGTTTCCACCGGCTCGTTGCGACCCTTGAAATGGGCGCTTTCGGTTACTTCGAAATCAATATTCTTGTTGATCAGGTAAATTCCCACGTCTTTCGGACTGTCGGCAAACAATTGCAAATGGATATCGGAATGCGCACCGGCCGTGCCGTTAAGTACCGCGCCGGTAAGGTAGGGATTGAAACGCGCCAGCTCGGTCATCAATTCGAGCGCCAGGCGGCGCAACAATAACAAGCGAGCAGGCTGGCTGTCGCCGAAGAAAATCTCGTTGTAGATTCTTACTTCATCTTCGATTTGCGCATTGTCCGGCATGAAGTCGCCGCTGGCCTTGGCGTTGCCGAGGACTTGCTTGGCGGCTTTGCGCTTGGCACTGCCGTAATCGGCGCCGTCTTCCGCAATCATGCGGGCGGCTGCTGCGGCAATTTCAGCGCGCAATTGTTGGGTGTCGGATGGATATGCCATGTTCATTGGGCACTTGCTGGTGCGGGTCGGGTAAAATCTCGTAATTCATTAATTTGTGGACTTGCGCAGGGCTGTTCCACAATACGTTAACTATACAATGCATATCCATATCCTCGGCATTTGCGGCACCTTCATGGGTGGCCTCGCGGTGCTGGCCAAAGAAGCTGGGCACAAGGTTACCGGCTGCGACGCCAATGTTTATCCGCCGATGAGCACCCAGCTTGAGGCACAGGGCATCGAACTGATCGAAGGTTTCAGCCCGGATCAAATCAACCTCAAGCCCGATCTGTTCGTGATCGGCAACGTTGTATCGCGCGGCAATCCATTGATGGAAGAAATCCTCAATCGCGGATTGCCCTATACCTCGGGTCCGCAATGGATAGGCGAGCATATCCTGCAAGACAAATGGGTGCTGGCCGTCGCCGGAACACATGGCAAAACCACCACCTCATCGATGCTGGCCTGGATTCTGGAAGATGCAGGCTATCATCCCGGTTTCCTGATCGGCGGCGTGCCGATGAATTTCGGCATTTCGGCGCGTCTGTCGGGCAAGCTCCCCGGCTCGGCTTTTTTCGTGATCGAGGCCGACGAGTACGACACCGCATTTTTCGACAAGCGCAGCAAATTCGTCCACTACCGCGCCAAGACGGCGATTCTCAACAATCTCGAATACGATCACGCCGATATCTTTCCCGACCTGGCGGCGATCGAAACCCAGTTTCATCACTTGGTGCGTACTGTTCCCGGTGTCGGTCGCCTGATCGTCAACGGCGGCGAACAATCCTTGCAGCGCGTGCTGGCGCGCGGTTGCTGGAGCGAAAGCGAATGCTTCGGCGGCGCCAATGACCCGACCTGGACCTTGGCGGAACATGAAGACGGCGCTTTCGATGTCATCTTCAATGGGGGGCTGCAAGGCACGGTGCGCTGGCCGCTTAGCGGCCGCCACAACCGCTTGAATGCACTGGCCGCGATCGCTGCCGCGCGCCATGCAGGCGTGCCGCCTGCGCAGGCGATCGCCTCGCTCGGTCAATTCGAAAACGTCAAACGCCGCATGGAACTGCGCGGCGTCGTCAAGGGCATCAGCGTGTATGACGATTTCGCCCACCACCCGACCGCGATCGCGACTACGGTGGCCGGCCTGCGCAAAAAGACCGGCAACGCGCGCATCCTGGCCGTGCTGGAGCCGCGCTCCAACACCATGAAGCTCGGCACGATGAAAGACGCCTTGCCGGGCAGTTTGGCCGAGGCTGATCTGGTTTTCGGCTATGGCGGCAAGGATGCGCTGGGCTGGAACCTGACCGAAGCGTTGGCGCCGCTGGGTGCAAAGGCCCAAGCCTTCGATGCGCTGAGCGCGTTGGTGCAGGCGATCGCACAAGCCGCGCGGACCGGTGATCAGATCCTGGTGATGAGCAACGGCGGCTTTGGCGGCGTGCATCAAAAAATTCTCGATGCTTTGGCGACATGATCCTGTATCTGCATGGCTTTCGCTCTTCCCCCCAGTCTTTCAAGGCGCGTTTATTGGCCGAGCGATTGCAGGGCTTAGGGCATGGCGGCGATTATCTTTGCCCGCAATTGCCGGCCTCGCCGAAACTGGCAATTGCTCAGGCGGCGGAATTGGCAGACCGGTTTCCCCCTGCGGAATTGACATTGATTGGCTCATCCCTTGGCGGCTATTACGCAACTTGGCTGGCAGAACGGCTGGGCTGCCGCGCCGTGCTGCTGAATCCCGCGGTCAAACCGCCTCGCGATCTCGAGAAATACGTCGGTATGACGAGCGCCTATCATTCCGGCGAGCCGTTCGAATTCAAGGCGGAATATATCGACGAACTGCGCGCGCTTGCAATCGATGCAATCACATGCCCGGAACGGTATTTCCTGATTGCGGCCACCGGCGATGAAGTGCTCGACTGGCAGGAAATGGTCGGGCACTATCCGCGTGCACGGCACCGAATCATCAAGGGGAGCGACCACGGTCTGTCCGATTTTGCCGGTCATATGGACGAAGTGCTGGCATTTTGCGGCATCGACGGCGAGGTGAAAGCTTGAGGCTGTCGCGCTCTGTCCCGCACGCGCGCTGGGTGGCGCACGCCAACGGCGTCAACCCTTCGCCGGCGATGCGCGGCTGGCTGACCGATCGAATCTCGTTGACGATCAAATTGATGGCGAGAAGCACGCACTTTCGCGTGCAGCGCTTGCGCCAGGAGCGCGGCATGAGTCTGAACGACGAATTCGCAATGCTCGGGATGGCCCGCCCTGGATGCGTGCAGGAACGCGAAGTCTTGCTGCGTTGCGACGAGCGCCCGGTGGTGTTTGCGCACACCATCGTTCCGCTCGATGCGACGGCATCCGACTGGCCGTTCTTCAGCGCGCTTGGCGAGAGGTCGCTCGGCACCACCCTGTTCGGTGATCCGCGGGTCGAGCGCGGTGCGCTGCAATTTGCCCGTTTGCGCTGCGAGCATCCCTTGGCGCGGCGTGCACGCGCAGCCCTTGGCGCGGATTGGGTCGACGGCCCTTTGTATGCGCGGCGGTGCCTGTTCAGGCGGAAAAACGGACTGCTGCTCGTTACGGAAATTTTTTTGCCATCGATCGCGCAAATCGGCGTATCGAAAAAGCCATTGGCCCAAACCGTCCCGTTGATCCGGCCCAACATCGCAGGCCGGCCCGCCGAGGCGACGCCGGATGGATCACTGTTTAATTTAAAGCAGAGCAATCAATGAATGTATTTTTTGAAGAGTCCGGCGACTTCAAGGCTGGCGTAGTGCTGTCTCAACAAGGCGAGGCCTATCAGGTCGAGCTGCAGAGCGGCAAGCGCAGCAAGGTCAAAGCCAAGGATGTCTTGTTGCAGTTTGCCTCGCCCGAGCCGGCGCAATTGCTGGCCGAGGCGCAAGGGATTGCGTCCGAGATTGATCTCGATTTCGTGTGGGAAGTGGCAGGGCAGGAAGAGTTCGGGTTCGCCGAACTGGGGGCCGAGTATTTCGGTCATGCACCGCAGCCGGTCGAAGCGGCCGGTCTGCTGCTGAAATTGCATAATGCGCCGATCTATTTCTACAAGAAAGGCAAGGGACGCTACAAGGCGGCACCGGAAGCGTCGCTCAAAGCAGCACTTGCCGGTATCGAAAAAAAGAAGCAGCAGGCACTGATTCAGGCCCAGTACGTCGAAGAGTTGAAAACGCATCGCCTGCCCGACGCGATGCGGCCGCTGGTCATGCAACTGCTGTTCAAGCCGGACAAGAATGGCATCGAATACAAGGCGTTGGATGCGGCCTGCAATGAATTGCAAACCTCGCCGCAACGCTTGATGCTGGCGGCCGGCGGCATTGCCTCGCCCAAGGCGCTGCACTTTGCGAAATTCCTGTTCGAGGCATTCCCGAAGGGCATCGGCTTTCCGCCGATTGCCATTCCTGCCGTCCCCAAGCTGCCGGTGGCGGAGGTTCAGGCATTTTCGATCGATGATGTGACCACTACCGAAATCGACGATGCGTTTTCCGTCGTGACGCTGTCCGACGGCAAGCTGCGCATCGGTATCCATATCGCGGCGCCCGCCTTGGGCATCAAACGCGATGATGCGATCGACGCGATTGCGCGCCAGCGCTTGTCCACCGTGTATATGCCGGGCGACAAGATCACGATGCTGCCTGATGCGCTGGTGGATGCCTTCACGCTGGCGGAGGGCAAAACCTGTCCCGCACTTTCTCTGTATGCGACATTGAATCCGGACGACTGGTCCGTCGTCGCCACCGAGACCAAAGCAGAAGCGGTACCGATTGCCGACAACCTGCGCCACAACGATCTGGATGCGCTGGTCACGGAAGAAAACCTGGCGGCCGGTGCCGGCGAATACCCGCACAAGAGCGAGATCGCGGTCTTGTGGCAATGGGCGCAAGTGCTGGAAAAAGGCCGGATGGCCAAGCGCGAGAGTTTCGGTCTGAAGCCGGAGCAAACCAATCGCGTCGATTTCAATTTTTATGTCGAAAACGATGTGGTGCGGATCGATCGCCGCAAGCGCGGGGCACCCTTGGATAAAATCGTGGCTGAGCTGATGATTTTCGCCAACAGCACCTGGGGCAAGCTGATGCATGAGCATGGCGTGCCGGGAATCTACCGCAGCCAGGGCGGCGGCAGCGGTGGCTGGGCTGCCAAGATGCAGGTGCGCATGGTGACGCACGCGGCGCCACACCAAGGCTTGGGCGTAGACCAGTACGCATGGAGCAGCTCGCCTTTGCGGCGCTATACCGATCTGGTCAACCAGTGGCAAATCCTGGCTTGCGTCGAACATGGCGTGACCGCGCCGCTGGCGGCGCCGTTCAAGCCAAGGGACGCCGACTTGTTTGCCATCGTGTCGGCCTTCGACGCCGCCTATAGCGCATACGGCGATTTCCAATCGAACATGGAGCGCTACTGGTGTCTGCGCTGGCTGGCGCAGGAAAACGCCAAGCAGGTCGATGCCGTTGTGCTCAAGGATGAAGTGCTGCGCCTGGTCGATATTCCGTTGATCATCCGGCTGCCGGGCATGCCGCAGGTTGCGCGCGGCACCCAGGTCAAGCTTGACCTGATTCGCTGGGACGAAGTGGACCTGAGTGTCGAGGCCCGCCTTCTCGAAATCGCCGCCGCGCCGAGCAGCGAGCCGCTGGGCGATGTGGAAGAGTTGGAGGACGAGCCGCAGCAAGCGCCGGTTGAAGAGAGCGGTCCGGTACAGGGCGATGCGGGCATTGCGGTCAGCGAACTTCCGGTACCGGCCAGCGAACCGGTAGCGGAATGAGCGGCGTGAAAAGTTTTGGCGATGGGCATCATGCTTTATCGTAAAATTCACTGCCTCCATTCTTGCCGGTCAATCAACGCGTGAAGTCCATCCTCCAAAATCGCGGCATGACTATTGCCATCGCCTGTTCCGTGCTGGCGCACGGGGCTTTGCTGGCGGTGCGATTCGTCGCCCCCGATTCTTTCAGGTTTCAACCGACCGACCCCGGGCTGGAAGTGGTTCTGGTCAATGCCAAGCATGACAAAAGCCCCCTCAAGGCCGAAGCCCTGGCGCAAGCCAACCTGGACGGCGGCGGCAATGCCGATGCCGGGCGCGCCAAGTCACCGATTCCGGATCTGCACAAAAGCGAGGATGGCGACAGCGTCAAGGCGGCCAAGCGTCGGATCGCCGAGATGGAAGACCTGCAGCAGAAAATGTTGGCGGCGCTCTCGAACAAGACGTCGTTTTCAACGCCGAGCATGAAGCAGCCCGATAAGCCGAAAGACGCACCCCAGCCGACCGGCAACGATGCGTTGGATAGCGCAAAAGAAATCGCGCGCAGAGAAGCGGAAATCCACAAGAACATCGAGGATTACAACAAGCGTCCGAAAAAGACCCAGATCACGCCCAGCACCCAGGAAGTCGGCTATGCAATGTATTACAAGACGCTGCAAAGCCGGATCGAGAAAGTCGGCACACTGAATTTTCCGCAGCAGGACGGCAAAAAATTGTATGGCGAGTTGGTGATTTACATCCCGATTTACCAGGACGGCACCATCTATGAAAAAGAAGGCGGGCCGAGCGTGCAGCATAGCTCGGGCAATCCCGCGCTGGATCGCGCCGCCTTGCGCATCGTGCGGCGCTCGGCGCCGTTCGGCCGCTTCCCGGCGAATATGCGCTCGGCAGATAAGGACGACATCTGGGAAGTCGTGACCCGATTCAAATTTACCCGTGAAGATGCACTCGAAGCGGAACTACGCGGAGGAAATAACTGATGATGCAGGCTGAGCGCTACGCCGTGATCGGAAATCCGGTGGCCCATAGCAAATCACCGGAGATTCACACGCGCTTTGCCGAGCAGACCGAGCAGGAACTGATTTACGAGCGTTTGCTGGCGCCGCTCGATGGCTTCGCCGATACGGTGCGCCGCTTCATCGACGAAGGTGGCAAGGGGGCCAATGTCACCGTGCCGTTCAAGCTGGAGGCGTACGCGCTGGCGATGGTATTGACCGCGCGAGCGCAGGCCGCAGGCGCGGTCAATACGCTGAAATTCGATCAGGCCGCCAATGGTGAGGCCTTGATCCTGGGGGATAACACCGATGGCGTCGGCTTGGTAACCGACATCGTAAGCAATGCCCGCGTTGCATTGGCGGACAAACGGGTGCTGTTGCTGGGGGCGGGCGGCGCCGCGCGCGGGGTCATTCTGCCTTTGCTGCAGGCAGGTCCGGCCGAACTGGTGATTGCCAATCGCACCGCGTCCAAGGCGTTGGAATTGGCTCAGCGTTTTACTGCGCAGGGCAAGGTCCGGGCCAGCGATTTCACGTCGTTGGAGGGGCCGTTCGATGTCATTGTCAATGCCACGTCGGCAAGCTTGAGCGACGACTTGCCGCCGATTCCTGCCGGTGTATTCGGCCGGGAGTCGTTTGCCTACGACATGATGTATGGGAAAGCACCGACTGTTTTCATGCGTTTGGCAACACAGCACGGCGCGATGGCGAGCGACGGCTTGGGAATGCTGGTGGAGCAGGCCGCGGAATCGTTCCTGGTCTGGCGCGGAGTGCGTCCGCAAACGGCGCCTGTCTTTGCCGCACTGCGCGCGATGCTCTAAATTTCAGCAATAAGCAATAATGAAAGTCTTGCGCAAGCTGCTCTTGTGGCTGGTCATCACGCCGCTTGTGATCGTGTTGGCGCTGCAGTTGTATTTCTTTGTTCAGATATGGTGGTGGGTCGACCATAACCCGGAATCCACCAGCTTCATGCGTCAGCAATCCGATCTGCTGCGGGAAAAAAATCCGGGATTCAAGTTGCAGCACAAATGGGTTTCTTATGAACGTATTTCGAACAATCTGAAACGCGCGATTATCGCTTCGGAGGATTCAAATTTCTCCGAACATGAGGGTGTCGATTGGAATGCGCTGCAAAAAGCCTTTGAAAAAAATTCAAAGAAGGGCAAGGTGGTGGCCGGCGGTTCCACCATCACGCAGCAACTGGCGAAGAACCTGTTCCTGTCCGGCCAGCGCAGCTACTGGCGCAAGGCCCAGGAGTTCATCATCACCTATATGCTCGAGTTCTGGATGGACAAGGAACGCATCTTCGAGATTTATTTGAACGTGGTCGAATGGGGCAGCGGCGTGTTCGGCGCCGAGGCTGCGGCCCAGCATTATTACGGCGTGTCGGCCGCATCTCTGGGCGCCAGCCAGGCGGCCCGGCTTGCGGTGATGCTGCCGAATCCGCGTTATTACGACAAGCATCGCGGAACGGATTATTTGGCGCGCCGCACCGCCCTGATTTTGCGGCGCATGGGTTCGGCGGAATTACCCTGAAAAAAGGAGAACGTGGAATGGTTTTGGATCGGCAAAGAGGCGAGCTGAGTTTGATGTGGGTCGCCGTATCGATGGCTGTGCTGGCTTTGGTGGCCATGGCCGGCCTGTTCTGGATGCGCTATGAAAGAAACCTGTTCGCCGAAATTTGGCACAGTGCGATGAAAACACCGATGGCGAAGACAGTCACGCAAACGCAATCCGCGGTTGCGGGCAGCGTGAAATCCGATTCCGGCGCTTCGTCCAACGCAATACGCAAATGCACGATCGATGGCAAGGTGGTGTATTCAAATGTCGATTGCAGTGCCAAGGACCCGGGCAGCCGCGCAGTCAAGTTGCACGATTCGAGCGGCATCGAGGCGCCCAAAGCGCCGCCGCCGCCCGCATCGGAACAGGATGCGCAAGGCGACGTCAGGCAAAAGATGATCGAGAAAGCGATTGCACGCTGATGAAGCTTGCCTCCCGCCATCTATGAAAGTACACTTTCGCTGTTTTCGTTAGTGGAGACCCGTCTTGGGTAGTCCTTTATCAAGTCCTCAGCCGTCATCGAACGGCCAAACGGCGAGATAGCGCTTTAGCGAACTTCATCAAAAGCGCCTCTCGCCATTGTTGGTGGGCGGCGCGTTCAGGCCGGTTTTGCGGCTGCGCTCCCTGGATTCAAATTACCTGCAGACCATACTGCGGGGGAGAGCACATGATTAATGTATTCGTATTGCAAAATGGACGACTGAGCCAGGTCAATATCGAAGGCCGCGCCGATCTCGAAAATATCGCACCGGTGTGGGTCGACCTGACCGACCCCAATGCGGATGAGCGTGCCTGGGTCAGGAGCATCTATGGCGTCACGTTGCCGGACGAGGACGAAGTAAAAGACATCGAGGCGTCGGCCCGTTATTACGAGGCCGAGAACGGCGATCTGCACTTGCGCACCGACTTTTTGCTGGAAGAGGATGACGGCCCGTCGCGCATCGTCACGGTTGCTTTCATCCTGGCGAGAAACATGCTGTTTTCAGTGCATGCCGACGACCTGCCGGTATTCCGCCTGGTGCGCATGCGCGCCCGCTCGCGTCCCGGTTCGATCGGCGACTACAAGGATGTGCTGCTCGATTTGTACGAAACCGATGCCGAATATTCGGCAGATGCGCTCGAAGGCATCTATCAAAACCTGGAAGAAGTCAGCCGCAGCGTGCTGCAGAAAGAACTGACCGACCAGGATGCCGCCGCCGCGCTGAATGCGATAGCGCAAGAGGAGGATTTGAACGGACGCATTCGCCGCAACATGATGGATACGCGCCGCGCGGTCAGCTTCCTGATGCGCGGCCGCTTGCTGAACTCAGAGCAATTCGAAGAGGCGCGCCAGATTTTGCGCGACATCGAATCGCTCGACGGGCATACTGCATTCCTGTTCGACAAGATCAACTTCCTGATGGATGCGACGGTCGGTTTCATCAACATCAACCAGAACAAGATCATCAAGATTTTCTCGGTCGCCTCGGTGGCCTTCCTCCCGCCGACCTTGATCGCAAGTATCTACGGCATGAATTTCAAGGGCTGGTTTCCCGAACTGGATTGGTCGCTCGGCTATCCGTTCGCGCTGGGCTTGATGTTGTGCAGCGCGATTGCACCGTTCTGGTATTTCAAACGGCGCGGCTGGCTCAAGTAAGTGACAGAGTGATGGCCAGCGGTCGCTGGCTGCCGGCTTTCTACTTCATGCAATCTGGGGAAACGCTTGGCGCGCGGCGTCGAGCGTCGCCGCGATGATCGCGTCGTCGTGGCGGGCCGAGACAAAGCCCGCTTCGAACGCAGACGGCGCGAGGTAAACCCCGGCATCCAGCATTGCGTGAAAAAACGTGTTGAAGCGTGTTTTATCGCAAGCCATCATGGTGCTGAAAGTGGTTGGAATCGACTGTGCGAAATACACGCCGAACATGCCGCCTACCGCATCAGCGCAGAAGCTGATGCCCGCCTGTTGCGCTGCTGCCGTCAAGCCTTGCGCAAGCTTGGCGGTTTGTGAACTGAGCGACTCATAAAAGCCGGGAGCCTGGATCAATTTGAGGGTCGTCATGCCGGCTGCCACGGCGACCGGATTGCCTGACAAAGTGCCTGCCTGATATACCGAACCGAGTGGCGCCAGATGCCGCATCAGGTCTGCGCGGCCGCCGAAAGCCGCGACCGGCAGGCCGCCGCCGATGACCTTGCCCAGCACGGTCAAATCAGGCGTAATGCCGTACAGCGATTGTGCACCGCCCAATGCGACACGGAAGCCGCACATCACTTCATCGAAAATCAGCGCGGCGCCGTATTGGGTGCACAGCCGGCGCATGGTTTGCAGGAATTCCGGGGTGGCACGCAACAGGTTCATGTTGCCTGCGACCGGTTCGACGATCACGCAAGCGATCGAGTCGCCCATTTGCTTGAACACATCTTCGAGTTGCTGCGGCTGATTGTAGTCGAGCACCAGCGTGTGCTTGGCAAAATCTTCCGGCACGCCGGCCGAGGTCGGATTGCCGAAAGTCAGCAAGCCGCTGCCGGCTTTTACCAGCAGCGAATCGGCATGGCCATGATAACAGCCCTCGAACTTGATGATCTTGTCGCGCCCCGTCGCGCCACGTGCCAGGCGCAAGGCGCTCATCGCCGCTTCGGTTCCGCTCGACACCAGACGGACTTGCTGAATCGACGGTACCAGCCGGCAGATTTCTTCCGCCATCTCGATCTCGCCTTCGGTTGGCGCGCCGAAACTCAGGCCGCGCGCCGCTGCTTCCTGTACCGCCTTGATGACCTCCGGATGAGCATGGCCGACGATAGCCGGGCCCCACGAGCCGATATAGTCGATATAGCGCTTGCCGTCGGCATCCCAGAAATAGGGGCCTTCGGCCCGGGTGATGAAGCGCGGCGTGCCGCCCACCGAACGGAAGGCGCGCACCGGCGAATTGACGCCGCCGGGCGTAGTGATTTGAGCGCGGGAAAAAAGTGTATCGTTCTTGGAGTGTGTGCTGGAAGCCATGCGGGAGGAATTGCGGTCAATGAATGGTTGAACGGAGGCGCTGATGAAGGAAGTGCGTTAGTGGTTTTCGTCCGGCTCGCGCGCCCAGAAATAGCGATCGGGAACCAGCTTGCCCATGCCCAGCCTTTGCGCGTTGGCAATCGCCGCCATGGTGAATTCCTGGGCTTCGAAAACTGCCTCCGGCACATCGAGCCCATTGGATAACATCGCCGCAATCGTCGCCGACAGCGTGCTGCCGGCGCCGCTGAACGTGCCCGATTGGCGCAGCCATTTGTCTTGCCGCACGACGCCCGATTCATTGAATAGCGTATTGGAGACGTCATGCACATCGGACGGCGTGCCGGTCACAAACAGATACTCGCAACCCATTTCGATGATGTGCATCGCGTCGGCCATCATCATGTCTTCGCCGGATGGCTCGCGCCAGCTTTCGGCCAGCCTGGATAATTCGACTGCGGATAATTGCAGCACTGTGGTTTGCGGGATCAGCAATTCGCGCATCGCGACCAGCATGTCCTCCGCTTCTGGGCCTTGGTCCGGCAAAGCAGAAATGAAGGGGTCGAAGATCAGCGGTATGTCCGGATAGTCGGAAACAATTTCGGCGATGGCGGATATATTTTCGATGCTGCCGACGGCGCCAACTTTGAATGCGGCCACCGGCATGTCCTCCAGCACGACCCGCGCCTGGTCCGCGACCCAATCGCCTTCGATGGCCTGGATATCCTCGACACGGGCAGTATCGCTGATCAAAAGCGAAGTAATCACCGACAAGCCGTGGCAGCCCATGGCAGCGAAGGATGCCAGATCGGCCTGGATGCCGACCGCGCCAACCGGATCGGCTGCGCCAAAAGTTAATATAAGCGGAGAAGTTTGGATTTGCACGGCGGGTAGATTAAGATATCCGACTTTGCATTTTACTTGAAGGGCTCTGGGTCGTGAGCAATAACGAAAAATCAAGCGAAGATTTCAAAACATGGATGTGTTTGATCTGCGGGTGGGTATATGATGAGGCTGCGGGTTTACCAGAAGAAGGTATTGCTCCTGGGACTCGGTGGGCCGACGTGCCGATGAATTGGACCTGCCCGGAGTGCGGTGCGCGTAAAGAAGATTTCGAGATGGTCACTATCTAATAGCTCAAAATAGCGGGAGTTGTTGTGTTTTAGGTAATTTTTGGTAAAAAAACTACGAGAATTAAAATCTCTCGCCTCGTGTTGTTCTAAAGCATCTTGCTTTTTGTTACAGTTGCGCCGTATATTGAACGAAGTTTATTGAGATAACGTCATGACAACATCACGCGATAGCGAGAGCATGAAAATCATGGTGATCGACGATAGCAGCACGATTCGCCGATCCGCCGAGATATTCCTGGGCCAGGCAGGCTATCAGGTCGTCCTTGCCGACGATGGTTTCGATGCGCTTGCCAAGATGAACGACCACAAGCCGGCCCTCATTTTTTGCGATATTTTGATGCCCCGGCTGGATGGCTACCAGACGTGTGCGCTGATCAAGAAAAGTGCGAAGTTCCACGCTACGCCGGTTATCATGCTGTCGTCCAAAGATGGCTTGTTCGATCGCGCGCGCGGAGCGATGGTTGGATCCGATGCCTACCTCACCAAGCCGTTTACCAAAGACAGTCTGCTCAAGACTGTGCGTGACCACACTGCTCAGGCGCTTTCCAAGTAACTTTTTGAAGTAGAGGTTTTATAAGATGGCCATACAAAAAATTCTCATCGTTGATGATTCTCCGACAGAGCGTTATTTCCTGACGGACATTCTCATCAAGAACGGGTTCTCCGTATCCACCGCAGAGAACGGGGAAGAGGCGTTGCTCAAGATTAAGGCCGACAAACCGCAACTGATTTTGATGGACATCGTCATGCCCGGCCAAAACGGTTTTCAGGTGACGCGCGCGATCACGCGCGATCCCGACACGCAGGATGTGCCGGTCATCATCTGCACCAGCAAGGGCCAGGAGACAGACCGTATCTGGGGGCTGCGTCAAGGTGCCCGCGACTACATCGTCAAGCCGGTTGATCCGCAGGAGCTCCTGGCGAAAATCGCTGCGCTTGGATAAACATCTCCCATGACCCAATCCACTTCGGACCTCGTGTCGGATAAGCCCTTTAAAAAGCCGGACGCGGTTGCGCGCCGCACGCGTTTGCGCGAATTCCAGGCACAACTGGTCGAGCGCATGAAAGCGGCCAAAAGCGGAGTGGAAGGTCGCGGCAGCCAGCTCGGGGTGATGATTGGGCAGACCCGCTGGCTGCTTAATCTGCAGGAGGCGGGCGAAATCGTTTCAGTCGGCGCCATTACCAAGGTGCCGCTGACGCAGGAATGGTTTTTGGGCTTGGCGAATATTCGCGGCAACCTGATCAGTGTGGTCGATTTTGCCAATTTCCAGGGCTTCGCGCCAACGCCGATTGAAAAGGAAAGCCGCATTATCGCCTTTGCTCCGGCCTTGTCGTTCAACAGCGGGTTGCTGGTGTCGCGTGTCATGGGCCTGCGCAATGTAGCGGAAATGCAGCCGCAACCGGTTACGGATGACAGTGTTGCGCCATGGTCGACGCAGCGCTATCTGGATGCCGAGTCCCAGGTCTGGACGGAACTCAATCTTTCATTGGTCGTGCAAGATCCGCAATTTTTACATGTTGGTTTGTGAACCGGCCGGACGTATGAATCCGGCAGCACTGAATTGGAATCAGGAGACTCAGTATGGCGTTTAAACTACCGTCCTTTTCCAAGGGCAAAAAAGATGGATTTGCCGAGGGAGGAGACATGGTCGCACGCGAGTTCGACCTGTCCAATGAGAAGTTAGACGCCGCCCATACCGTGCTGGCGCAAGCAGAACCCACGTTTGACAGCGCGGCCGCTGCCAGAGAAGCGGCGCTCAATCCGAATTCGACGCTGATCGGCGAGGCGATGCAAAAGACCGGCAGCTTGCGCTTGCCCTTGATCGGCGGCATGCCTCTGCAGCAGCAGGTGCGCGTCCTGCTGGTATTGCTCGGTATGGCGCTGGTTCTCGGTGCGGTATTCGTGTACCTGAACTCGAGCTACTCGATTCTTACCTCGACCCAGACACAGATTGCCGGTGACGCGCTGATGCACTCGCAGCGTATCGGTAAGGCGGCGCCGAATGCGATTCAGGGCAACCTGGAGGCGTTCAAGCAGCTTGAAGAAAGCCGCAAGGAATTCAATCGCGACCTGGCTGTTTTATCCAAGGGAGGCCCTTACCAAGGCCGTGAAATCGCGGCGCCTGACGCCGTGATGGAAAGCGCATTGAAGGATACACAAAAAATCTGGGCCAATTCCGACAAGGCGGCCGAAACGATCCTGAAGCTGAAAAAAGAGTTGACCGGTTTTGGCGCTACCTTGCAAAAACTGAATACGCTGTCCCCGGTCCTGCTCGAACTGACGGAACAGATTTCAACCTTGAAGGCGCAGGGTGGCGCTTCGCCCCGTGAAATTTCCGCAGCCGGCCAGTTGGTCATGTTGACCCAGCGCCTCGGCCGCAGTGCAAACGAATTCCTGACTTCCGAAGGCGTGAACCCTGAAACGGCGTTCTTGCTCGGCAAGGACACCAATACTTTCCGCGATATCACGGAAGGCTTTCTGAACGGCAGCGACGTGCTGCGTCTGTCTGCCACCAAGGATCAGGACACACGCGACAAATTGACCGAACTGCAAACGGCATTCGCCGAGTATCAGCAGTCGGTGGCCTCCATTCTGGGCAACCTGCAAAACTTCATTGCAGCCAAACAATCGGAACAACTCATCTTTACCGAAAACGAAGCGTTGAAACAGCGCTTGACCTCGCTGCAAAAGTCCTACCGCACCGAGCAGGATTCCTTGAACTGGACATTCTGGGCCATGTTGGCATGTGCGGGATTGGCGCTGCTTTCTGCGGCGGGCATTGCGTTGGTGCTGTTGCAGGATAGTATCAACCGTACCAGGGAAGCCGATTTGCGGCGTCAAGAGGCGGAAGCACAGCGGTTGCAAGCACAAAAGCAGGAAGAGGAAGCCAAAGCGGCAAATGACCAGAACCAAGCTGCTATTTTGCGTTTGATGAACGAATTGCAGGAAGTGGCGGACGGCGACTTGACGGTGCAGGCGACGGTGTCGGAAGACATCACCGGTGCGATCGCCGACTCGGTGAACTACACGGTGGAAGAGTTGCGCGGCCTGGTCGGGCGCGTGACCAACACGGCGGAACAGGTTACCTCGGCGTCGAACCAGGCTCAAAATATCTCCAACGAACTGCTCGCCGCATCTCAGAAGCAATCGCGCGAGATCCAGGAAACCGGCCAGGCCGTGCTGGAAATGGCGGTGCAGATTACCGACGTATCCAAATCCGCCAACGAATCGGCCGACGTGGCGCGCCAGTCGGTGACGGCGGCGGAAGAGGGGGCGAGGGCGGTGGAAAACGCGATCAAGGGTATGAACGAAATTCGCGAACAGATTCAGGAAACCTCGAAGCGGATCAAGCGGCTGGGCGAGTCGTCCCAGGAGATCGGCGAAATCACCGAACTGATTTCAGACATTACCGAACAGACCAACGTGCTGGCGCTGAACGCGGCAATTCAGGCCGCATCAGCGGGTGAGGCGGGGCGCGGATTCTCGGTGGTTGCGGAGGAGGTGCAGCGTCTGGCGGAACGTTCCGGCGAGGCTACCAAGCAGATCGGTGCGCTGGTGCGTACCATTCAAACAGATACCCACGACGCGGTCGCCGCTATGGAAAAATCGACGCAAGGTGTGGTCGAAGGGGCGAAACTGTCCGACGCGGCCGGTGCGGCGCTGGCCGATATCCGGCGCGTTTCGAACCGTTTGGCGGAACTGATTCAAGGCATCTCGTCCGCTACCGAGCAGCAGGCAACCTCGGCCAACGGCGTGGCGCAGAATATTCAGAATATTTTGACGGTAACCGAGCAGACACAGGAAGGAACGCAGCAGACCGCGCTTTCCATTCGCGAGTTGTCCCGGCTGGCTGAAGAACTGAAGAGCTCGGTGTCGCGCTTCCGCGTCGCAGCCTGATATCGCACGGTTCTTTGCTGTCGGCTTGCAGCGTTAGCGTTCTAAGCAGGACACCAGTGGCCCATTAGTTAATGTGTGGTGCCAGGCCGCGGTTGCTGCCTGGCGCTTTCTGAATCCCGCGAGGCAGTCATGACCACCCCTTCTTCCGCCTTTCCCCAAGGTACCCGGGACAGTTTCGATACCGGACCGTTGTCTTGGGTGATGAGCGAAATCCGCGACGCGCTTGCCCGTTCCAAGGCCTCGCTCAACGAAGCCGTCACGCTCGAGGCGGATACCCAATCGACCCCCCTGCGCCATGCCAAGACCTATTTGCATCAGGCACATGGCGCTCTGCAGATGGTCGACATTGAAGGTGTCGCCATCATCACCGAGACGATCGAGGATATGCTCGATCGCATGGATGCCGGTCATTTGACATTGACTTCGGAAATTGCACAAACGGTGGCAACGGCCTATCAAGCCTTGATTGAGTACCTGGAAGAACTGTTGGCGGGCGGTATGCATCAGCCGGTCCGGCTGTTTCCGTATTATCGTTCGTTGCTGGAGGCGCGCGGCGCGGAAAGAATCCATCCCGCCGACCTGTTTTTCCCCAATCTCGCGATCCGGCCGCAACTGCCGCCGCTTGAACCGCCGGCGGCCGGTCAGGTCAGCAGCTACACCAGCTTGCGCCAGCGTTTCGAGCGATCGCTGTTGCCTTTCCTGAAAAGCACTGAAGGCGCTGCCGAGCAAGCCAATGCCGGCAACATGCGCGACATCATCAAAGAAGTGGAGCAACTGCAGAGCAACCCGCAATCGCGTGCCTTCTGGTGGGTGATGCATGGTTTTGCCGAGGCGGTCGCTGGCGGGCATGTTCATAATGAACTCTACGTCAAACAGCTTTTCGCTCGGATCAATTTGCAGATCCGGCGCTTGAGCGAAGGCTCGGCCAGCATCGCGGAAAGATTGCTGCGCGATGCGCTGTTCTTCATTGCCGGCGCCAAAGATCCGTCGCCGCGCGTGCGCCAGATTCGCCAGGCTTATCAGCTCGATGGCCAGGTTCCGGCCGACTACGAAAAGAAGCGTTACGGCCAGATCGATACCGATGCCTTGTCTGCGGCCAAGGAACACTTGTCGAATGCAAAGAATTTCTGGAATCGCATTGCCGGCGGCGACATCAGCGTTGCCCAGTCATTCGAGCAGCAGATGAATGCGCTGACCGAGGCCGGCGGCAAACTGAATTCTCCGTCTCTGCTGAAACTGCTGCGTGAATTGAGCGGCATTGCCCGCCACGCCGCGCACTCGAATCCGGGGGATAGCCTCGGACTGGAAATGGCGACCAGCCTGCTGTTTGTGGAAAATGCCTTAAACCAGATCAACCATTTATCCGAGACTTTTGCCGAGCGTGCCGACGCGATGACCGCCCGTCTGTTGTCGATCGTTTCGGGCGAGCCGCCGGCACAATCCGCCCAATGGCTCGATGAGATGTCGCGCGAGGCGCAGCAGAAGCAGACCATGCTGGCGTTGGGCGGCGAGATGCAATCGAGCCTGCGTCAAGTCGAAAAACTGCTGGATGAATATTTCCGCGATCCGTCACAGCGTGCCGGACTGGCCGAAATCGAGAAGACGTTGCACCAGATCGAAGGGGCGTTGGCAATCCTGGACCAGGACGATGCGGTGCGTGCGATTCAGCACACGCAATCAGCGGTCAAGCATTTTGCCGAAAGCGAAACCGTGCCTGAACTGGAAGAATTTCAGCATGTGGCGCGCAATGTCGGTGCCCTGAGCTTTTTTATCGAGACGCTGCAGTTGCAGCCGGACGGCGCGAAAAAACGATTCACCTTCGATGACGAACTCGGTGTTTTTCATGCCAACCTGATAGAAAAAAACGTGGTGCCACAGGTCGCCCAGGATCATGAAGTAGAGTTTCTTTCCGAATCGGCGATGGACGCAGATGCTGGCGCCGCCGATTCCGATGTACATGAAATACAAACGGTAGAAGAAGAGCTGGCCTTCCATCAGCAGCAATCCGCCGAACTCGCAGTTTCGCTGACTGCCGAACCCAACAATCCGGAACTGCAGGAGCAACTGATCGAATCACTTGAGCAAGTGCGCCTGGATGCGACCCTGCTCGATAATCCTGAGGCCAATGACCGAGCTCAAGCTGCCATCGACATACTGGCTCGCCCTGATTTCGTGCCGTCGCAGGACAACTTGGCCGAGATCGTCACAGCAACCGCGCCGGTGCAGGCGCCTGTTGTGCCGATTCCGGTACCGGCGGCACCAGCAACCGATGAGGCGATCGATGCCGAGTTGCTCGAAATTTTCTTGTCTGAAGCGGAAGAGGTCCTGGAGTGTGTGAAGGAAACCGTGCCGGAGTCGCGCAATGAACCTTATAACCAGGACCATTTGACGACCTTGCGCCGCTCTTTCCATACCCTCAAGGGCAGCGGCCGGATGGTCGGCTTGAACGCGTTCGGAGAGGCGGCTTGGAGTATCGAGCAGGTTCTCAATCTCCGTTTGTCGGAAACGCGGGCTGGCGATGCCGACCTGTATGCCTTGTTGAATAAGGCGGTCGAGGTGCTGGGCGCTTGGGTCGAGGACTTGCAAACCCAGGGCCGGTCGGATCGCACCCCTACCGCCTTGGTGCGTGCCGCCGAGCGCATCAAACTTGGCGGTTCTTTCCTATACGAAGAGGCGCCGGTCGCGCCGGAACCGCAGGCCCCTGAAAAAGAGCCCGTCCCGGAGCCGTCCGTAATGACGCCGATAGAGGCCGAGCCGGTAGCCGAAGAGAAAACCGAGTCCACCGCTGTCCCGGAAATCATCGTCGAAGAAGAAGCCCCGATGATCCTGCCGCAGGTGGAAGAGGTCATGCTGTCGGATGCCGACTTGGCTGCTTTGCGCGGCGACGACAATTTGGCCGTGGCGGTGCCGGAGGAGGTACCGCAGATTCCATCTCTGGAGGCCGCAGGCGAGGCTGAACCGATTGCGGAAGTGATCGATTTCCCGACCATGCCGACGCCCGAAGCAAAGCGTGACGATAACGTCAAACGCATTGGCGACATCGAGATCAGCGTGCCGCTGCACAATATCTATCTTGCTGAAACCGATGAGCTGGTGCGTTTCCTGTCGCAGGATATTTCCGAGTGGCGCCATGAGCCGGACCGCCATGTGAATACGCAGGCCGTGCATGCTGCCCATTCGCTGGCCGGAAGCTCGGCGACGGTCGGTTTCAGATCGATCCAGGAGGTGGCGCATGGACTTGAAATGGTGTTGCAGTACCTGGCGCGCAAACCGGTCAAGCTCCTCGACAGCGAATACGATACGCTTGAACATGGCGTAGACCGTATCCGGTTCATGCTGCAGATGTTCGCCTTGGGAGAGATGCCCGATCATGAGCCGCAGCAAGTCCAGATTCTGGAGTATTTGCTGAGCGAGATTTCGGCCCGCGCCGAACATAAACCCGAGGATGTTTTTGCGTTGCCGCCGGTCGGTGTCGGCCCCGATGTGATTGCGGAGGAACAACTTGCAGAGCCGTTGGCGCCTTTGCCTGAGGCTCAGCCAGAGCCTGCCTCCGAGCTTGAGATACTTGCTGCAGCAGAGCAGGAATTGCTGAGCGTGTTCGAAGCCGAGCCGGTTCCAGAACCTTCGCCTGAGATTGAATCTGTGCCGGCAGTGTTGGCAGAGTCCGAGCCGCCGACAATAGCGGGAGAGCACGAACCCGAAATTGAACCGCAGATCTTGGCCGGGCCGGAAGACATCAGCTTGGCCCAAGCCGAAGCAATGATTGCCCCCGAGCCCGAGGCTTTGCCGGTCATGGCAAGCGAGCCGGCGCCCATTGCGGCGGTGGACATTGCTGAGCCGGAGCCGATCACGGCAATGGATCTTGCGCCCGCAGCCGCTTTTGATGCGGAGCCGGTCACCGCGTTGCCGGAAGCAGCCATGAGTGAGCCGGAATCCGAGCCGGCTGCCTCGGAAGCGGTACCCGCCGACTTGGTCATTGAGCCGGTATATGCTCATGACGAGGTCAGTGTCGCTGATTCGGCCCCGACGATCAAGGATGAGCTGGACGCGGATTTGTTGCCGGTGTTCCTGGAAGAAGGGCGCGACATGCTGCCGCAGGTCGGGCAGGCACTGCGTAGCTGGCAACAGAAGCCGGATGATTTCAAATCGCCGCAATCTCTGTTGCGCTTGCTGCACACCATCAAGGGCAGCGCCCGGATGGCTGGCGCCATGATTCTCGGGCAGCACACGCATGAAATGGAAACCCGCATCGAACACATGATGCGCTCGGGGAATCCAACCTCCAAGGCAATCGATGATCTGCTGAGCAGCCACGATCAAAGTCTGCAACTGTTCGAGGAATTGCAGAATCCGCAGGAAGGCAAATCCGCCGCCGCAGTCGTGGTGCCGAAAGACGAGCCCAAGGAAGAACCGCGCGTTGTACCGGAAGCGGCGAAACCTGCCAGTGAATCGGCGCCGGTTTCCGAAATGGTGGTCCTGCCGTCCGTTATGCCGATCAGGACCGGCTCTTTCGCCGCGCCGATCAGACCAGCGGCCGAACCGGTTAAGCCGAACGCACCGGTACCTCTGGTGCGGGTACGTGCCGATATTCTGGACCGCCTGGTAAACCAGGCCGGTGAAGTGTCGATTTCGCGTTCCAAGCTCGAGAACGAAGTCGGCACCCTGCGCTTGTCCCTGGCCGAACTGACCGAAAACATCTCGCGTCTGCGCGACCAGTTGCGCGAAATCGAGATGCAAGCTGAGACCCAGATTACCTCGCGCATGGCCCACTCCGCCGACCGCGAATTCGATCCGCTGGAGTTCGATCGTTTTACCCGCTTGCAGGAACTGACGCGCATGATGGCCGAGAGCGTCAACGACGTCGGCTCGGTCCAGCAAAACCTGGCGCGCACCGTTGAAAACGCCAACACCGACTTGGTGATGCAAGCGCGTTTGACGCGTGACCTGCAACAGGATCTGATGCGGGTGCGCATGATTCAATTCGCCAGTATTTCCGAGCGGCTGTATCGCGTGACGCGCCAAGCTTCGAAGGAAGTCGACAAGCGGGTCAATCTGGACATTCGCGGCAGCAACGTCGAGATCGACCGCGGCGTGTTGGAAAAAATGGCCGGCCCGTTCGAACATTTGCTGCGCAATGCGATCGTGCACGGCATCGAATCGCGCGAGGCGCGGCTTGCCGCAGGCAAGAATGAAGTTGGTGAGTTGTTGGTCGAGATCCGGCAGGAAGGCAACGAGGTGGTGATCCAGTTCTCGGATGACGGCCAAGGCTTGAACCTGAACCGCATCCGCAACAAAGCCAGGGAAACCGGCTTGCTGGCCGACGACGAGGACATGTCCGATTCGGAAGTGACGGACCTGATTTTCCATCCGGGCTTCTCGACCGCCAGCGAGATCACCGAATTGGCCGGGCGCGGCGTCGGCATGGACGTGGTGCGCTCCGAAGCGGCCGGTCTGGGCGGTCGCGTCGCGATCCGTTCCGAACCCGGCAAAGGTGCGCACTTCACGATTCATTTGCCCTTGACGCTGGCAGTGACCCAAGTGGTGATCCTTACCACCGGCGGCAAGACCTATGCCGTTCCATCGGTACTCGTCGAGCAGGTGCAGCAACTCAAGACCAATCAGCTTGCGGCCGCGTACAACGAGGGGGCGGTGATATGGCAGGGTAATCGGGTGCCGATGTACTATCTGTCCACCTTGCTGGGCGACACGGCGGCAACCGCGGTAGCGCAGCAGTACTCACCCCTGATGATCCTGAAGAGCGGCGACGAGCGCGTCGCGATCCACGTCGACGAGATCCTTGGCAACCGTGAGGTGGTGGTGAAGAACATCGGCCCGCAATTGGCGCGCATGATCGGCATTGCCGGAGCCACGGTGCTGGGCTCAGGCGAGATCGTCCTGATCCTGAATCCGGTGCCGCTGGCGCATCGTGCCGGCGGCCATGACAGTCAGCGCGCCCCGCGCCTGATACCGTCCGATGCGCCGCCGAGCATGGGCGCGATTGCCGAAATGGCGCAGCCGGAAGGGCTCAAGTCGGAGCCGGTGCAGGGCCTGCGCACGCAGCATATTGTGATGGTGGTCGACGATTCGCTGACGGTGCGGCGCGTGACGCAACGTTTGCTCGCGCGTGAAGGTTATCAAGTCGTGCTGGCAAAAGACGGCGTCGATGCGCTGGAACATTTGCAATCGATCACTCCCGATGTGATGCTGGTCGATATCGAGATGCCGCGCATGGACGGATTCGACCTGACCCGCAACGTACGCGGCGATGAGCGGACCCGCCATATTCCGATCATCATGATTACTTCGCGCACGGCGACCAAGCATCGCAATTATGCGATGGAACTTGGCGTCAACGAATATCTCGGCAAACCGTATCAGGAAGAGGCGTTGCTCAATTCGATTGCTGGCTTTGTCAAGAAAGAGCCGACGGTTATTTGAGGCTGAAGGAAATCGTCGCATCAGTATTTTGGGGCAGCCGCCGGCATGCCGTCGGTAGCGATAGCAAAGCTTCTTTCTTTCGAGCGCAAGATCATGAGCATGCAGTTCGAAGACTTCGGTTCAACCAGCGCGGCGCCGCAGCCAAGCCCGGCGCCGCGGCCGGAGCGCAGTGTCCCGCCGATTGCCGCGGTGGCCGATGCCAGTGCCGGCCAGTTCGAAGATTTCAGTGTACCAAGCGGCACTGCCTCGTCCGCGCCGGCAGCAAGCCCGCCTCAGGCGGACGTACAGCCGATTGTCCCGGCGCCTGCCGCCGTCGGCTCGCCGAATGAGCGTTTTGCTGCCTTGGCTGCGGCAGTGGAAGCTGCGCTGAAAGGCGACCTGAGCGTCCCTCTGCCCTTGGCCGGCAATGATAAATTGACTGTGCTGGCCAGGAATCTGCACCAGCTATTCGGTTTGATGCGCACCACCGGCGCGCTGCCCGGCGGTGCTGCGCAACAGCATGGCGCTGGTGCAGCAATGACGCATCAGGACCTGTTGAAGGCCAATGCGCGCCTGGAATACCTGATCGCCAATACCCCGGCCATCATCTACAGCAGCGTCCCGACCGGCGATTTCAAGATGACCTTCGTCAGCGACAATGCCTCCCGCGTGCTCGATTACAAGCCGGAAGAAATGGTGGCCGATCCCAACTTCTGGTTTGACCATATCCATCCTGATGATGTGCCGACCATTTTTTCCAGCCTGGCGTTGGTGTTTTCAGAGGGCCGGCGTGCCTACGAATACCGCTTCAAGGCCAAGGATGGGCGCTATCTATGGATGCACGACAGCCTGCGCCTGATTCGCGATGAAGCCGGCAATCCGTTGGAGGTAGTCGGTTCGCTGACCGACATCACCGACCGCAAATTGATGGAAGAAGCGCTGCAAAAAAAAGGGGACGAGCAGCGCTTGCTGATCAATCAATTGCAGGAAACCCAGGCGCAATTGTTGCAGTCCGAAAAAATGGCATCCATCGGTCAACTGGCTGCCGGCATCGCACATGAAATCAATAATCCCGTGGGTTTCGTCAACTCCAATATGGGGGCCCTGCGCACTTATGTCGATACCTTGTTCGGCGTCATCGATGGTTACGACCAGGTGCTTGCGGCAATGCCTGGCCATCAAGAGGCGGCTGCGGCCATTGCCCAACTGAAGAAACAGGCCGACCTTCAGTTTCTGCGGGAGGACGTGTCGGAACTGGTCAAGGAATCAATGGATGGTTTGAAGCGCGTGAAAGACATCGTGCAGTCTTTGAAGGATTTTTCGCACGTGGGTGAAACCGATTGGCAATTCGCCGACTTGCATCACGGAATCGACAGCACGCTTACGATCGCCAACAACGAATTCAAGTACAAGGCGACCGTCACCAAGGAGTACGGCACCCTGCCGCTGGTCAAATGCCTGGCATCGCAATTGAACCAGGTTTTCATGAACCTGATCGTCAATGCCTCCCATGCGATTCAGGAAAACGGCGTGATCACGATCCGCACCGGCTGCGAGAATGAGTGGGTGTGGGTAGAGATCGGCGATAGCGGCGTCGGCATTCCTGCCGAAAACCTGACGCGTATTTTTGAACCGTTTTTCACCACCAAACCGGTCGGCAAGGGGACCGGCCTTGGGCTTTCTCTGTCCTACAACATCATCGCCAAACATGGTGGCCGGATCGACGTCGAAAGCGAGGTCGGCAAGGGGACGCGCTTTACTGTGCACATTCCTGTTGGCGGCCAGCCTGCTGCCACATGAAGACATGAATGCATCTTGAACAGCTTCTTATTCCGGCCCCAGTACGCGAAACACTTCGTCAATAGTGGTCAAGCCGCGTTGTACCTTGTCGAAAGCATCGTCGCGCATGGTGTTGAAGCCATTGTCGTGCGCGCAGCGGGCAATTTCCGTGATCGGCGCCTGTCCGGCAATCAAGTGGCGCAGATTGTCGTTCGGCGCCAATACCTCATATAGTCCGACCCGGCCTTTGTAGCCGGTGTGGAAACAGGCCTGGCAACCGCGTCCTTTAGAAGACGACGCCATTCCGCCGGCAAAGCGTCCTCCCAGACGCTGCACCACTGCCTGGTCCGGTACGACGGACTCGCTGCAATGTTCGCAAATACGCCGCACCAGGCGTTGTGCGATGATCGCCTGCAGCGCCGTCGCCGCGACGAAAGGTTTGAGTCCAAGATCGAAAAGCCGCGAAATCGTCGCCAGAGCAGAGTTGGTATGCAATGTCGAAAATACCTGGTGGCCGGTTAGCGCGGCATGGAAAGCGACTTCGGCCGTTTCGATATCGCGGATTTCCCCGATCAGCAGAACATCCGGGTCCTGGCGCAAAATCGCGCGCAATATCAATGGAAAGGTGAGTCCGATCTTTTCGCGCACCAGCACCTGGCCGGCTGAATCAAGGTAATACTCGACCGGGTCTTCGATCGTGATGTAGTTTTTCTCCGATGTGGCGCCGGTTTGCAGCAAGCTGTAGAGAGTGGTGGTTTTGCCGCTGCCGGTCGGGCCCGTCGCCAGCAGAATGCCTTGCGGTTTTTCGCTGGCATAGCGGATGCGGGCCAGGTTTTCCGTGCCGAATCCAAGCGCATCGAGACTGAGCACGGCCGAGTTCCGGTCGAGAATCCGCATCACCATTTTCTCGCCATTGATGGTCGGCAGCGTCGAGATTCTCAAGTCAACCACGCGTTTCGGCGTTTTGACGGTGATGCGTCCATCTTGCGGCCGGCGCCGCTCCGAAATATCGAGTTCGGACATGACCTTGATACGCGATACGATCGACTGATGCATATTGTGCGGGATCTGCATCTTGTCGATCAACACGCCGTCGATGCGCAACCGCACGATCACATTCTTGGCGCGCGGCTGAATATGGATATCCGATGCACCGAGCCGGATCGCCTCAAGCAGGATCGAATTCACCAGGCGGATCGCAGGCGGTTCCTCGGTTTCGCGCAGCAGGTCATCAAGCGACAGATCGGCATCATCCTCGATTACGATCTCGATACCTTCGTAGGGGTCGGGAGCGCCGATTGTCACTTCGAGGTCGGCCAGGTCCATCGCCGCCATCTTGTAGACTTCCGGAATACGGCGCTGGATGGCGCCGGTCGTTGCCAGGACCGGCACGATCTCAAGCCCGGTCACGAAGCGCAGGTCTTCGATCAAGCCGGCATCGAGCGGATCTGCCATGGCCAGGGTCAGGCGCTTGCCCGCGACGGTCAGCGGCAGCACGAATTGGCGTTTGCAAAGTGCAACCGGCACCAGCGATGCAACCGCCGCATCGACGTTGAACTCGTTGAGCGTCACTTGCTGGATTTTGAGTTCCTTGCTGAGCAAGTCGTGAATTGCCTTCTCGGTGATCCAGCCGCGTTCGATGATCAGCTTGATCATCGCTTCCTTGCGCTGCGGCTGAAGCGCAAGCAATTCCTGCATTTGCGCGCTGCTCAGCAAGCCCTGCTTGTTCAGCATGAAAGCGAGCTGGCTGCGCGTGGATACGCTGAATTTCGCGAGATGCTCGATCTCTTTGGATTTTTGCTGATTGTCCTGCTTTAGCGCGTTGTTCTTCTGGATCAGTTCATACTGCTCCAGGGCCAAGGCCACGGTCACCCGCAAATCATCATCATTCCATGGCTTGAGGATGAATTTGTAGACGGCCCCGGTCTTCATTGCGCTGATGACTGCATTCACGTCCGCATGGCCGGTCAGCATGATGCGGATGGTGCCGGGACGAATCGTGCGCGCTTGCTTCAGCAATTCGCCGCCGTTCATGCCGGGCATCATGTAATCGCTGATGATGAGTTGGAACGATTCGCGCCCCAGCTTCTCCAGCGCATCTTTCGGATCGCCGCAGGTGACGACGTCATAATTTTCCTGTCGGAATACGCGCCGCAATGCCGCCAGCACGCCGGGTTCGTCGTCAACCAGCAAGATGCGGTAGGGCGCTGCTTTTCCGGAATCGGTATCCTGCGGCGCAGCCTCGCCAGTGAACAGATGCGCGAAATTGGCGGCGCTCATGGTGCGAGCCCCGCGGCCGCCTTGCTTGCAAGAGGCAGGACGATGGTAAATGTGCTGCCCATGCCGGGGGCGCTTTCCACTTCGATGCGGCCGCCGTGCGCGGTGGCGATATCGTGGCTCACCGTCAGGCCGAGGCCCATGCCTTTGCCAACGTCGCGCGTCGTGAAAAACGGATCGAAAATACGGCTCAGGATGTCCGGCGCCATGCCGCAGCCGTCATCGTTGACCGCAATCCGGGCTTCGCTTCCCTCCTGCCACATCGACACGCGAATTCTGCCTGGACCCGGAATGGCGTGCACGGCGTTTTGGATGATTGAAAGCAGCATTTGATTGATTCGTCCCTGGTCGCCCATGATGTGCGGTACCGGCTGCAAATCCAGTTCCAGCACGATCTCTTGCCGCAGTTGATCGGCAACGATGCCGGCCACGCTGCGCACCGCCTCGCCCAGATCGACTGCTCCGGATTCCGCATAGTTGACGTTTGCATATTTCTTGAGGTTGGTCACGATGCGCGAAACGCGATCGGCACCGTTGATCGACTCCGTCAGCAGGATCGGGAAATCTTCCAGCAGGAAATCCATGTCGGCGGCACGCCAGGCGCGCTCGGCTTCGCCGGCATTGCCTGCACGAAAAGCGGCCAGCACCTTGCCTATTTTTTCGACATAGGTGAGCGAGGTGCTGGCGTTGCTGCGGATGAAGCCGATCGGGTTGTTGATTTCGTGCGCCATGCCGGCGGCCAGGCTGCCGACCGAAGCCATTTTTTCACTCAAGTAAAGCTGGCGCTGGGCGCGGGTAATGGTCGCCACCTGGGCTTCGACGCGCCGCTCCAGTTGCGCGGCCAGATCGCGGTAGCGCGCCTCGGATTCTTGCAGCGCCGCATGTTTGCGTTGCAAGGCGGCATAGTCCGCATTGACGGCTTCGACGTGCAGGTCGGCCGCCATGCGATAACTGCAGGCGCCGCAGAGCAGCAATTCGAGCCAGGCCGCGCTCGCTGCGACTTGTTCGCGGGCCGGGCCGAATGCCTGTAACTGGCCCACGACGTCGATATTGACGCGCAGCGGGGCTGCCGTGGCATCGCCGGCCGGGGCAGTGTCCGGTCCCAATACGAGCTGGCCTGCGGCATCGACGATGCGCCAATGCGTGCCCAGAGAAGCGTTCAACGCCAGCTTGAGTCTGGCCAGTGGAATTGCCGCCAGCAATTCGCCGAGTTCGAAATCGCGGTCAAACTGCGCGGAACTCAAGACCGGTCTCCTGCTGCTGCGACGAACGCAGCCCGGGATAAACCATGATCCGCCGACAGGCCGAATTCGTCGTCAAGGCAATCGTAGATATTGCCTAGCAAGGCGGTAAAGGTGGCGATGACGCCGCTGCCTTCCAGTGCCGAGGCGAAAAACAGCGGCCATGGCGCCTGCGACCAGCGGGCGCGGATTTCGTCCTCGCTGAGGATGTCCGCCAGATCGCGTTTGTTGAACTGGACCACCAGCGGCAAACGCGCCACATCGAAACCCAGGATGGCCGCATTGGACAGCAGATTGTCGAACGAGCTGCCGTTATTGACCGCTTGATTGCGCTGCGAGTCCGCGACAAATACCACACCGTCCGCACGCGACAACACCGCCTTGCGAACGCCGTCGTGAACGACCTGTCCCGGCACCGTGAATACCTTGAACTTGACCAGCAAGCCTGAAGGCGCGGTAAATCCAAGCGGTAAAAGATCAAAAAACAAGGTGCGGTCGCCATCGGTTTCGAGCATCATCATTTCCCCCTTCAATTCAGGGGTCAGCAAGTCGTGCAGCCGCGTCAGGTTGGTCGTCTTGCCGGACAAGGCGGGGCCGTAATAGACGATCTTTACGGTGAGTCGTTTATGCAGCTCGTTCAATTCTGCCATGATGGGAGCGATGTCTTGGTGGTTTCATTCGCCTTGCGAGATAGCCGAAGCTGCGCGGCTGTTTCAATTGCAGCCATATCCGGATCAATCGAGATGCACCGAGCCGTCATCCCCCCACTTGACTTTGGTGATCCCCGGCTCCTCCTGTTCCAGACGCTTGGCTTCCAGCTCCTGCTTGGTCATTTCGCCGAACTGGGTCCGCAATTCATTGAACAGGCGCAGGTTTTCCATCGACTGATCGTACCGCACCAGGGCCAGTTCGATCGATTCGAGCAGATCCCCCGCATGCCAGGGCTTGGCGATAAAACGGAAAACCTCGGCTTGGTTGATCACGTTCATCAGCGTCTCGAACTCGGTGGAAGCGCTGAGCATCATGCGCACCGCGTCGGGCTGGATTTCCTTGAAGGCGCTGAGAAATTCCACGCCATTCATGTTCGGCATGCGGTAGTCCGAGATGACCAGATCGAAGGCAATTTCGTGAGCGCGCGCCAGTGCTCGTTGCGGCTCGGTGAACACTTCGATGCGCCATTGTTCGTCGAAAGCGGCTTGCCGCAACGTTCGCTGCAACGCATGCAGTACGCTGACTTCATCGTCTACGACCAGAAAATTTCTCATGTCTTGCGCTCCTGACGAATGCTGATACTTAACTTGGAGCCGGAGGCGGATGATTCGAAATCAAGGATTTGCCTGATCATGCGCTCATCCAGCGTGTGGTTGGCGGACAGGAGCAGAAAGCCGTCACGCGTGATCAGATCGCGTGCGATGATCATGCCCGGCCGCAGATCCAAGGCCGCGACCAAAAGTTCCTGGCCGTTGTCGTCGGCCTCCTTGGCTGTGGTGTTGACGCTGCCACTGGTAATTCCGCTTAGTACGTCACTGAAAGCGTTCGTGACCAAGGGATCGTAGCGTTTGCCGCTTTGCTGCAAAATCAGTGCCCTGGCTTCATCAGGACGCAGCCGGCGTTGTACCATGGTGCCGATCTGCAGGTTGTAATAATCGCTGGCGAGCGCCAGGATACGGGCGCCGAGTGGAATATTGAAGCCAGACAAGCGGTCCGGATATCCTTCGCCATCGAAGCGCTCCTGCTGCGAACGGATGATTTTGGCGGCGCCGCTCAAATCCTGC
This sequence comes from uncultured Burkholderiales bacterium, assembly GCA_966211965.1. Taxonomy (GTDB): domain Bacteria; phylum Pseudomonadota; class Gammaproteobacteria; order Burkholderiales; family Burkholderiaceae_D; genus CBIHON01. Next base: position 123,206 of record CBIHON010000004.1, read on the forward strand.
AGCGGCATCAGCAGCTGTTCGCCACGTACCGGGTACTTGCGATAGAGACCAAGGTTTTCGCCGTTCATGAGGTTGACCGGCATGGCCAGCAGCTCGTCTGAGAACGCGACCTTGCCGATATTGTGCAGCAGGCCGGCGACGAAAATCTCTTGCGCCTCGCCTTCGCCCAGATTCATCCTGACGGCGATCCGGCGCGCCAGGTCGGCAACGCGGCGCGAATGGCCGGCCAGATTGCCGCCGCGCATTTCGATCAGGCTGGAGAAGACCTTGATGGAGGTGAGAAAACTGTTTTTGAGCTTGTCGTTGACCGAAACCAGGGTATCGAGCGCTTTCTTGAGTTCGACGGTGCGCTCCTGCACCTTTGCTTCCAGGCTGGCATTGAGGTTTTTCAATTCTTCGTTCTGGCTGCGCGTGAGGGCCTCCAGGCGCTGCTTTTCGCGCTCCAGCGCCCTGCGTTCCAGCGCATGGCGCACCACCAGCAGGATGTCGTTGTCATCCCATGGCTTGGTAATGTAGCGGTAGATTTCGCCGCGGTTGATGGCGTCGAGAATCGATTGGATATCGGAATAGCCGGTCAGCAGCAGGCGGGTCGTATCGGGCCAACGGGCCCGCACATGCTCCAGGAAACGCGCGCCGTCCATTTCGGGCATGCGCATATCGGAGATCACCAGGTCGACCGCTTCGTTCTCGAGGACCGCCAAGCCGGCGTTGCCGCTTTCGGCTACCAGAACCTGATAGCCCTGGCCGCGGAACAGGCGGCGCAGCGAAGACAAAATATTCGGCTCGTCATCGACGCACAGTATCCTGGGCGGCTGATCGGGAATTGCGTCCGGCATGGAGGCCGCCTCACTCATACGGGGATATCCTTCTCGTCATTTTCCGGCCGGGGATGGCGAATCGGCAGCCTGATGCGGAAGCGGCTGCCTTTGCCGGGTTCGCTTTCAAGCTCGATGTGTCCGTGATGTTTTTGCACGATGCCGTACGACAGCGACAGGCCTAGCCCGGTACCCTTGCCGACTGGTTTGGTGGTGAAAAACGGATCGAAGATGCGTGACTGGATTTCTTTGGGAATACCGCTGCCGTTGTCGGCGATGTCGAGCAGCACGCTGTCGCCTTCAACCGCGGTGCGGATCGTGATGGTGCCGCGCGCCGGCCCAATCGCGTGTGCCGCATTGACCAGCATGTTCATGACCACCTGATTGATTTGCGTCGGCAGGCATTCGATATCGGGAATGTCGCCGTATTCCCTGATCACGTCAGCCTTGTATTTGATTTCGTTGCTGACGATGTTCAGGGTCGAATCGATGCCTTGATGCAGATCGGCCAACTGCCATTCGTGATAGCCGTCCACGCGCGAAAAATCTTTCAGATCCTGCACAATCTTGCGCACCCGGACGATGCCTTCCTTCGATTCGCTCATCAATACCGGAATGTCTTCCTTCAGGAAATCGATTTCCAGTTGTTCGCGCATGCCGTGCAGCCTGTCGGCGATATCCGGCGCCGCGATATGCTGTTGCGCGGCTTCATACGATGCCATTATCTGCAGCAAGCTTTCGATATAGGTTTCCAGCGTATTGAAATTGGAAAATATGTAACCGATAGGATTATTGATTTCATGGGCGACGCCGGCCGCAAGCTGTCCGATCGATGCAAGCTTTTCGGACTGCACCAACTGCTCCTGGGCCATCGAAAGTTTGTGGTTCAACTCGGTCAATTCCGCATTGCGCCGCAGCAGCTCAGCCTCGACCGCTTCGCGCCGGCGGATGTCTTCCTCCAGTCTGCTGTTGGCCTGAGCCAGTTGCTCCGTGCGCTTCTCCACCAATTGCTCCAGATCGAGATGCGCCTTGTGCAGACTCATCTCGGCCAGCTTGCGTTGGGTTACATCCTGCAGGATTTCGATAGCGCCGACCACGCGCCCCAGCTCATCACGCAAGGGGGCGGCCGAAAAAAACAACCAGCGGCCGTGCTCTCCCAAGTGGGGGAAAAAATCCTCGGCTTCGTAGGCGCCGGGGATCAGGGAAGAACGCATGAATTTATCGTGGTAATAGGTATCGATCAGTTCCTCGACGGTGCCGGCGACGATCAGGTCGGCCAGCACCGGGCGCTCTTGCGGATAGAACGGCTGCCATTGATTTTTCGTGCCGACCATTTCGGTCGAGGAACGGCCTATCGTATGCTGGCAAGCCTTGTTCCAGTGCGTGATTACATGATCGGCGTCGATTGCAAAAGCCGGCACCGGATTGCCGTCGAAGTATTCGGAGATGGCTGGCGCCATGCGCACCGGACCCGCCTCCTTGCCGCCCGCAACCGGACTGCCGTCTTGCGGCTGGCCAAGAATCAGCGGCGGTTCTGAAATCTTGTTCATTATTTTGCTTGCGTCGATACCAGGATATGGCAGGCTTCTTCAAACTGCATTTCGGTTTCGCGAAACACCTGGGCCAGCATTTCCTGGCTCAGATTCAAGCTGTTCCATGTGGCGGCGGAGACCGGCGGCACCAGGTCTCGTTCATCGCCCGACAAATCCAGTGCGTGGACGATGCAATCGGCGACATGGACGATTGCCGCCAGCGAAGCGCTATCGCCGCCATCCGGTGTGTGATGATTTTCGATCGCTTTTTGCAGCAGTACCGGAAATTTCCAGTGCTCCGCCAGCGCACGGCCGATCATCGCGTGGTCGATCTGCAGCACTGCATGTTCGGCCTCGAGCAGAGTGCAGTCCTGTGCGGCCTGGTGCGCCTCCACCTCGGCAAAATGCTTGGGCGAGCGCGTTACCAGCACCAGCCGGCCGATATCGTGCAACAGCCCGACGATGAAAGCGTGATCCTGGTTGACACGCAACTGCCGCGCCATCGCCTTGGCACATAAGGCCGCCGCGATTGCGTGCCGCCAGAATGCCTGGAAGTCAAAACTCGGATGTTCGCTTTGCGAGAAGTTGCCGATCACCGCGGCGGCTGTCACCAGGGTGCGCACGCTGTTGAAACCCAGGATTGCAATCGCCTGCTGGATCGTGGTCACCTTGCTTGGCATGCCGTAAAAAGAAGAATTCGCCAAGCGCAACGTCTTCGCGCTCAAGGCTTGATCGTGCGACACCTTTTCCGCCAGCACGTGGGTATTCGTATCTTCTTGGTCCAGGCTGCTCAGCAATTCGAGTACGACCACCGGCAGCGCAGGCAAGTCACGCAGGGTCTTGACTACTTCGGCAAGGGAAAGGGTCGTCATGTCTGGATACCTAGGCGGTATTGCATGACGCTTTGCAGCAACAGCTTGCTTGCGCCTCGGTCACCGCATTTTCTGAACAGCACCTCCAGGCGTTGCCGCAGGCGTTCGCGTTCCGCCGCCAGTTCGGCTTCGGAGATATTGTCGTTGACGACGGAAATTTCATCGATGCCGCGCCGCCGCAGCGAAGTCAGCATTTGCTCGGTCAGGACAGTATCCTGCGGCAACAGCACGCCGCCCTGCGCATCGTGCAAGGCATGGGCTAGGGTCATTCCCGCGACGGCATCGTCCAGGTCAAGCCGCAGCACACGATTGATCATGATTTCACCTCGCATCGGGTTAGAGTCATCAGCTTGCCGCGCGATTGCGAACCGCGCCCCATGCCATGGGATATGAGCTGGTACAGCAGGCCGTTGAGTTCTACCGTACAACGCCCATCTTCGCCGATACCATGCGTGGCATGCAAGAGTTCTGGTATCAATTGTGTGGCATCGCTGCCGAGTATCGGGCCGACATGATCGAACAGCGCTTGTGCCGCGTTGTTGGCAAATGCCACTACATCGCCATCGTCGACCCCAATGACCGGCAGCGGGACATTCTGCAAGGCCTCGCGCACGATATCGAGGCTTACTTCGTCGCGTTTGATCTGCTGTTGCTGTTGCTTGAGGACTTCTTCCAGCTGCCGATTGGCTGCGGCCAGTTCCAGGTTCGCAGTCCGCACCTCAAGATTGAGCCGCTTGTTTTCATCGGCCATGCCTTTGCGCCGGAAGGCTTCTTCCACGTGCTCATGCAATTGTTCGTCATCCCAGGGCTTGGTCAGGAATTTGTAGATCGCACCCTCGTTGACAGCGTCGGTAACCGATTGCAATTCAGTGTAGCCGGACAGCACGATGCGCACCGTATCCGGATACAAGCCCTTGGCGATGCGCAAAAACTCGACGCCCGTCATACCCGGCATGCGTTGATCGGATACGATGACGTCCACCTCGTGCTTGGCCAGGACTTCCAGGCCTTCTTGCCCGCTGTTGGCCGTCAATATCGTGTAATTGCCGCGTCTTAGCAAGCGCTTCACTGCGGCCACGATATTGACCTCGTCGTCCACCAGCAGCAGTGTGCGTGACGGTTTTTGCAGGCGCAAAAAGTGCTCCGGCAGGCGCCATTGCTCGCATAGCATGGTCTCGATCTCCGTCGCCGTCACGGCTTCGGAAAACAGATGTCCCTGGATCTCATCGCACATGTTCTGGCTCAGGAAATGGCATTGCGCATCGCTTTCCACACCTTCCGCCACGACCCGGATGCCGAGACTGTGCGCCATCGAAATGATGGCTTTCGAGATCGCTGCAGCGTCGCCATTGGCGACAATGTCGCGCACGAACGAGTAATCGATCTTTACTTTGTTGAAGGGAAAGCGGCGCAGATAGCTGAGCGAAGAAAAGCCGGTGCCGAAGTCATCCAGCACCAAGCCGATCCCCAGTGCTTGCAAACGCTCCAGCTTGGCTTCGCCTGCGGCCGTGTCTTGCATCAGTGCCGCTTCGGTAATTTCCACGCAGAGCGATTTGGGGTCGATCTGCATGCTGTCGAGGGTATCCGCAATCTTGTCCGCCAGCATGGGGTCGCGAAAACGTTTTGGCGAAACATTCAATGCGACCCGCAGATCGGTCAAGCCATGATCCAGCCAGAGGCGCATATCCTGGCATGCGCGGCGCATTACCCATTCGCCGATCTCGCCGATCAGGCCGGCCTCTTCGGCGACGGCAATGAAGCGGGCGGGCGGCACCATGCCCAATTCGGGATGCTTCCACCGGGCCAAGGCTTCAACCCCGCTTATCCGGCCGGTTTGCAGATCGACCTGGGGTTGATAATGCACCTGTAGTTGATTGTTGTCGATGGCGCTGCGCAAGGCATGTTCCAGCGGGGCGCGTTCCTGAAGAGGCAGCGGGCGTTCGCTGGAAAAAATTTGGTGGCCGCCGCTTTCCATGCCCTGGGCGCATGCCTGCGCCGTACCCGCGAGCGCGGTGACGTTGGTTTGAATGGCAAGCAGATGCGTAATCCTGCCGTTTTCATCGGCAACCGGCGAAATCGAGACTTCCTGCGAGATCGCGGCGCCTTGCTGATCCAGGTTCCGCAAGACCGCACGGGCTTTCTGCCGGTTCGCAATGGCGGCACGCAGGACAGCCAATGCCGGCTGAGCCGGGTCACCGGTTTGTAATTGCAAGAAATCCGCTGCCAGCACCTGTTCAGGCGTGGAGGCCGTCATTCGGCAAAAGGCGGGATTTGCAAAAATAATCGGATTCGACTCTTGGTCGACATCCATGATGATTGCGCCGCTGTCCATGGAATCCAGCGCGCGTTTCCAAAGGAGTGGCGAGCTTTCGATCGCGTCTGCAGAGGTTTTTTCTTTGGACATCATTTTCCCTTGCTGCTTCAGGATGCGCCTTCAGCGGAACACTTCATGCTGAAGATTTATTATCGTACGAAAATCATGCGGCGACTACATACTTGCTGATTTAGTGTGCCTAAATAAATGAGACCGTTGTGGCAAACGCAGCGAATAATGTGCGGCGGCCCCGGCCGTTGGCTCGAAAATGGCCTGCACTTCCGCGATGCGCTCCGGGAAACTAGGGAATCCGGCCAAAACTGCTAAAATAGACATTATGGTGAAGCAAAGTAAGACCCCTAAATCTTCCTCGGCGCCTGGATCTTCTCAGGATGAGCCCGACTTTTCCGATTCTCCCGACAGAGTGACTGCCCCTGAACTGAATCTCGCGAATCATTTCCTGATTGCGATGCCGTCCATGCTCGACCCGGTTTTCGGCGGCTCGGTAGTGTATTTATGCGAACACAATGCCAGCGGCGCGCTGGGGGTGATCATCAACAAGCCGACCGACATGACGATGGCCGTGCTGTTCGACCGCATCGACCTGAAACTGGAAATCGCCCCCGACCGCACGCCGATCGGCAAGGATCCCGTCATGTTCGGCGGTCCGGTGCAGGTCGAGCGCGGTTTTGTATTGCATGCGCCGCTGGGGCAATTTTCTTCGATGATGCAGGTCACCGATCAGATCGCGCTGACCACGTCGCGCGACATCCTGGAGGCGGTGGCCTTGGGCGCGGGGCCGGAACGCATACTGGTCACGCTGGGTTGCTCCGGCTGGGGCGCTGGCCAGCTCGAACAGGAAATCGCCCGCAATGGCTGGTTGACCGTGTATGCCGATCCCAACATCATTTTCGATTTGCCGGTCGAAGAGCGTTTTCATGCGGCGATGCGGCTTCTGGGAATCGATCCGATGATGTTGGCAGGCGAGGCCGGGCATGCATGAGAAGATCTCTAAAAAATTACCAAAAGCGCCCAATCTCGGGCCTGCGGTGCTCAATGCCCTTGCAGGGCGCGCACAGGCTTGCAAGCCTGTACTGTTCAGCGGGCGTGCGGCCTGCCGCACGAATTCCCCGCTTCGCCCTGCGTACATGTCCGCTCCTCGGCCCGATCCTGGGCGGTATTGGTAATTTTCAGAGATCCCCATGAGTGAGACCGTGCTGGCCTTCGACTTCGGCCTCAAGCGTATCGGCGTCGCGGTTGGCAACACATTATTGAAACAGGCGCAGCCGCTCACAATTATCAATGCTGCGACCAATGAGGCGAAATTCGCGGCAATCGAACAGTTGGTCAAGGAATGGCAGCCGCGCCGTTGCATCGTTGGTTTGCCGCGCCATCCGGATGGCGCCGAGCACGAGATGACGGTGCGCTGCCGCCGCTTTTCCAATCAACTGCACGGACGCTTCGGCGTCGCGGTGGCGCTGGTTGATGAACGGTATTCCTCTGCGGTGATTCCGCAACAACGCGGCGAGTTGATCGATGCACACGCGGCCGCAATCATTTTGCAACAATATTTCGATGACTATGCCGAACCCTAACCTGGATGCCGAGGCGCTTTATCAGGCGCTCGCGAAACAAGCCAAAACCAGCCTGGCGCAGGCCGAAAATCTGGCGATCGTCGGGATTTATTCCGGTGGCGCCTGGCTGGCCGAACGTCTGGCGGCCGAATTCCAACTCAATGAGCGCCTCGGTTTCATCGACGTTTCCTTTTACCGCGACGATTACGCCGAAAAAGGTTTGCACGCGGAAGTGAAGCCGACCCAGATTCCGTTCGAGGTCGAGGGCGCGGCGATCCTGCTGGTGGATGACGTGCTCTACACCGGCCGCACCACGCGCGCCGCGATCAACGAATTGTTCGACTATGGCCGTCCCGCCAAAATCATGCTGGCAGCCTTGGTCGATCGCGGCGGACGCGAATTGCCGATTGCGGCCGATTTCGTGGCCGCTACGATTTCCCTCCCTGAAAATCAGCAACTCATATTGCAGCGTGCCGGCGACGGCGGCTTTTCTCTGACGGTGGCACATGCTTAATCCGCAACTCAATAAAAACGGCGAACTGCAACACTTGCTCACTATCGAGGGATTGCCGCAGGCTAACATCAAGCATATCCTCGACACCGCTTCATCCTTCGTCAGCGTCAGCGACCGCGAAGTCAAAAAAGTCCCGCTGATGCGCGGCAAGAGCGTGTTCAATCTGTTTTTCGAAAACTCGACACGTACCCGCACGACCTTCGAGATTGCTTCCAAGCGCCTGTCGGCGGATGTGATCAACTTGAATATCTCGGCATCCAGCGCCAGCAAAGGTGAGTCCCTGCTCGACACCATTGACAACCTGGCCGCGATGCATGCAGACATGTTTGTCGTGCGCCACTCGCAATCCGGCGCTCCTTACCTGATTGCCAAGCACCTGATCGATACCCGGCAGCCGCATGTGCACGTGGTCAATGCCGGCGACGGCCGTCATGCGCATCCGACCCAGGGTTTGCTGGACATGTACACGATCCGGCATTACAAGAAGGATTTCAGCAACCTGACCGTCGCGATCGTCGGCGACATCCTGCATAGCCGCGTCGCACGCTCCGACATCCATGCATTGACCACACTGGGCGTGCCGGAAGTGCGTGCAATCGGACCGCGCACCTTGCTGCCCAGCGGCCTGGAGCAAATGGGGGTGCGCGTCTTCACCGACATCAATGAGGGTTTGAAAGGGGTCGACGTAATCATCATGCTGCGCCTGCAAAACGAGCGCATGAGCGGCGCCTTGCTGCCTTCGGCGCAGGAATTCTTCAAGAGTTACGGCTTGACCACCGAGCGCCTTGCGTTGGCCAAGCCGGATGCGATCGTGATGCACCCCGGACCGATGAATCGCGGCGTCGAAATCGAATCCGCGGTGGCCGACGGTACGCAGGCGGTGATCCTGCCGCAGGTGACCTTCGGCATTGCAGTGCGCATGGCGGTGATGAGTATTCTGGCAGGAAATTGATTGAATTGTGGAGCGGAGTGCGGGAGGCGTCGCAACGAACCGAGCTGCTTTGTTCCCCAACACATTAAAAAAACATGACACTTCACATAAAAAATGGCAGGTTGATCGATCCTGCCAATGGCGTCGACGCGCAAAAAGATCTGTATATCGCAGATGGAAAAATTGCCGGCATCGGGCAGGCGCCGAATGGCTTTACGGCAGTTAAAACCATCGATGCCAGCGGCTTGGTGGTCATACCGGGCCTGGTCGACTTGAGCGCGCGTCTGCGCGAACCGGGCTACGAATACAAGGCGACGCTGGAATCCGAACTGCAGGCCGCAATGCAGGGGGGGGTGACCAGCCTGGTCTGCCCACCGGATACTGATCCGGTGCTGGATGAGCCGGGGCTGGTCGAGATGCTCAAGCACCGCGCCAAGACCTTGAATCAGGCGCACGTCTATCCGCTAGGCGCGCTGACGGTCGGCCTGAAAGGCGAGGCGTTGACCGAAATGGCCGAGCTGACCGAAGCCGGCTGCATCGGATTTTCGCAGGCCGAGAGCGCCATTCTCGACACGACTGTACTGCTGCGCGCGCTACAGTATGCGCAGACTTTCGGCTATACCGTCTGGCTGCGTCCACAAGATCCTCATCTAGGCCGTAGCGGCATCGCGCATAGCGGCCCGATCGCCTCGCGCCTGGGCTTGGCCGGGGTGCCGGTGATGGCCGAGACAATTGCACTGCATACGATTTTCGAACTCGTGCGCGCGACCGGTGCGCGCGTGCATTTGTGCCGCATCTCGTCGGCCGCCGGCTTGGACCTGGTACGTGCCGCGAAGAAGGAAGGTTTGCCGCTAAGCTGCGATGTCGGTGCGCACCACATCCATCTGACCGATGTCGATATCGGCTATTTCGATTCGAATGCGCGCGTCACTCCACCGTTCCGCGCGCAACGCGACCGCGATGCGATCCGCCAAGCTCTGGACGACGGCACCATCGACGCGATCTGTTCCGATCATACGCCGGTCGACGATGATGAAAAACTATTGCCCTTCGGTGAGGCTTCGCCGGGCGCCACCGGCCTTGAGCTGCTGTTGCCGTTGGCGCTCAAATGGGCAGAGGAATGCCGGCAGCCCTTGAGCAAGGCGATCGCCAAAATCACCGCAGACGCGGCGCGCATCGTCGGCCTGCGATCCGGCCAATTGACCCCCGGCAGTGCGGCCGATCTCTGTGTGTTCGATCCGGCTCTGCGCTGGAAGGTCGAAGCCAAGGCCCTTGCCAGCCAGGGCAAGCACACGCCTTTCCTGGGCTACGAATTGAGCGGTCAAGTGAAGGCGACCGTCGTTGCCGGCCATATCGCATTCATGCGGTGAACCGCTCGGCGAAGATGGATGAACGCGCATGATCGCGTACCGTATCCTGCGCGTCTGCTTTCACTTGATCGTCGGCTTGTGGAGCTGTGCGCTGATATTCCCGCTGACCGACGCAGCCGGTCGCGCCTGGCGCATCAAGCATTGGTCGCTCAAACTGGTCACGATTTGCGGCGTGCAGGTTCAGATCAAGCAACTGCCGGGCGCCCAGCCTGACGCGCGCGCGCTGCTCGTTGCCAACCACGTGTCGTGGCTGGATATTTTCGTAATCAATACAGTGGATTCTTGCCGCTTCGTGGCGAAATCCGATATCCGCGATTGGCCGCTGATCGGCTGGTTGTCCGACAAGGCCGGAACCATCTTCATTTCACGCGGCCGGGTACGCGATGTGCGCAGGATTTTCGAAGGCTTGGTGGCCAGCCTGCTTGCAGGGGAGCGGGTTGCATTTTTCCCGGAAGGGACGACGTCGACACAGGGAGTAGTGCTCCCTTTTCACGCCAATTTGTTCGAAGCGGCGATCGATGCAAACGTGCCGGTGCAGCCTTGCGCCTTGCGCTATGTCGATGACAAGGGCAACTTGCATGCGGCCGTCGATTTCATCGGCGACATGAGCTTTGCGCAAAGTATGATCCTGATCCTGCGCGCCAGGAAAATCACCGCGCAATTGATTCTATTGCCGACGATCGAAACAGCCGGCGCACACCGGCGTGATCTGGCGCTTGCTTCGCGCCGTGCGATTGCGGAGGCGCTCGGCTACTCCGATTAGAGCATTTTTAGCCTGACCGTGCGGAGTCAAGGTCAGGCCGAGGAGCGGACGCGTACAGGCGTACGCCGAGCACCGGAGACCTGAGATTGGCCCGTACGGTCAGGCTAAAAATGCTCTAGCCTGGCTTCTGGTACTGCGGGCACTCCACCTGCAACAACGAGCGATCCTCCAGGCATACCGCAGTCAACTTGCCGCCCCATACGCAACCGGTATCGAGTCCTATCAGATTGGGCCGGAGGGTCAGGCCCAGTGTCGACCAATGCCCGAACACCACGGTGATATCCGCCGTCTTGCGCCCGGGTATATCGAACCAGGGCATGTGGCCGGCAGGTGCCGCATCGGCGCTTTCAACCTTGGAGAAGTCCATGGTGCCGTCAAGCATGCAAAAGCGCATGCGGGTCAAGGCGTTCACGATGCAGCGCAAGCGGTCGGCACCCTGCAACGCGTCGTCCCATCTGGCCGGCGCGTTGCCATACATTTCATGCAAAAAATCGACCCAGTGCGGACCGCGCAATACGGTTCCGACTTCATGGGCCAGATCCAGCGTCTGGCGCGCGCTCCATTGCGGCAAGACGCCGGCATGCACCACCAAATGACCGTTTTCGAGATGGGCCAGAGGCATTTGGCGCAGCCAATCGAGCAATTCGTCGCGATCCGGTGCCTGGAGGATGTCGTCCAGCGTATCCGAGCGATGGCTCTTGCGGATGCCGTGCGCTACCGCCAGCAAATGCAGGTCATGATTGCCCAGAACCACTTGTGCTCGTGAGCCCAGAGCGCGAATTGCTCGCAGCGTGGACAGCGATTGCGGACCGCGGTTGACCAAGTCGCCGACGAACAGCAGTCTCGGCTCGGGCGTCGCCGCATGGATGCGCTCGAGCAGTTGTTCCAGACGTGAATGGCATCCCTGAAGGTCGCCGATAGCATAAGTAGGCATATTAGTATTTCATTTTTATTAACGGCGCGATAAAGTACCGTTCGCGGGCATTGCCGCAGGCACAGCCGCCACGTTTCATCCGATATCAGACGATGCACCCGCGGCAAGATTTGAGCCACCGAATTTCCCGGGCAACTCTGATAATCACGTAAAATCACGGGTTGGCTGAATTTCCAACATTTCGTGCATAGGATACAAGAATGATTTTAGTAACGGGCGGGGCCGGTTTTATCGGCTCGAATTTCGTTCTCGATTGGCTGGGGCAGGAATCTGAAGCAGTCGTCAATCTCGACAAGCTTACCTACGCCGGCAATCTGAAAAACCTGCTGAGCGTCAAACAGGATCCGCGCCATATTTTCGTCAAGGGCGATATTTGCGACGGTGCGCTGATTGCCGAACTGCTGGCCACGCACAAGCCGCGTGCGATTGTCCATTTTGCAGCGGAAAGCCACGTCGACCGCTCCATCCATGGTCCCGCCGACTTCGTTACCACCAACATCAACGGCACCTTCACCCTGTTGGAAGCAGCCCGCGCCTACTGGTCCGGCTTGCCTGAAGCAGAAAAGGCCGCCTTCCGTTTCCTGCATGTGTCGACCGACGAAGTTTATGGCACGCTCGGCCCGGACGATGCCCCGTTCAGCGAAACCACGGCCTACGCGCCGAACAGTCCGTATTCCGCGTCCAAGGCTGCGTCCGACCATCTGGTGCGCGCCTATCATCACACCTATGGTTTGCCGACGCTGACCACCAATTGCTCGAACAACTACGGCCCTTACCACTTCCCCGAAAAGCTGATCCCGCTGATCATCGCCAATGCCCGCGCCGGCAAGCCGTTGCCGATTTACGGCGATGGCCGGCAGGTGCGCGACTGGCTGTACGTCGGCGACCACTGCGCCGCGATCCGCTGCGTTCTGGCCGGCGGCAAGCCGGGCGAGACCTACAACGTCGGCGGTTGGAATGAAAAAGCCAATATCGAGGTTGTGCATATCCTGTGCGACATCCTCGATACGCTCGCTCCCAAAGCCGGCGGCAGCTATCGCGACCAGATCACCTTCGTCAAGGACAGGCCCGGCCATGACCGCCGTTATGCGATCGACGCTCGCAAGATCGAGCGCGAACTCGGCTGGAAGCCGGCCGAGACTTTCGAGACCGGCATCAAGAAGACCGTGCTCTGGTATCTGGAAAACCAGGAATGGGTGCGCGACATACAGTCCGGCGACTACCTGAAATGGGTCGAAAAAAATTACGAGAATCGCGGCAATTTGCAGGAGCAAGCAGCATGAGCAACAATGCACGCAAGGGCATCATCCTGGCCGGCGGTTCCGGTACCCGCTTGTATCCGGTCACCGTGTCGATCTCGAAGCAATTGCTGCCGGTGTACGACAAGCCGATGATTTACTACCCGCTCACCACGCTGATGCTGGCGGGCATGCGCGATATCCTGATCATCTCCACGCCCCAGGACACGCCGCGTTTTCGCGAGTTGCTGGGCGACGGCAGCCAATGGGGCATCAATCTGAGCTATGCGGTGCAGCCTTCGCCGGACGGCTTGGCGCAAGCCTTCATCATCGGCCGCGAATTCATCGGCGACCATCCATCGGCGCTGATCCTTGGCGACAACATTTATTACGGCCACGAGTTTGACGCACAACTGCGCGCCGCTTCCACGCGCGCCGAAGGAGCGACCGTCTTCGCCTATCACGTCCACGACCCGGAGCGCTATGGCGTGGTCGAATTCGACGCCAATCGGCGTGCGGTCAGCATCGAAGAAAAGCCGCTGAAGCCGAAGTCCAACTATGCGGTTACCGGTTTGTATTTTTACGACCGCCAAGTGTGTGACATTGCGGCCGGCATCAAGCCTTCCGCCCGGGGCGAACTCGAAATCACCGACCTCAACCGGGTCTATCTCGAACGCGATCTGCTCAATGTCGAATTGATGGGGCGCGGCATGGCATGGCTTGATACCGGCACGCATGAATCGCTGCTCGATGCCGCGCAATTCATCGCCACCATCGAGACGCGCCAGGGGCTGAAGGTCGCTTGTCCGGAAGAGATCGCCTATCGCAAAGGGTACATCGATGCGGCGCAACTCGAAACCCTGGCCCAGCCGCTGAAGAAGAACGGCTATGGGCAATACCTGCTGCGACTGTTGACCGACCGGGTATTTTAAAGACGGTCGGGCGACGAACCGGAAACCGCCGCACTACGCGGCATTACCATCCTGCTATATCGGGGACCGAGGAGGCGGCGTCGAGGCGGCGCAAAACTCGGTTCCTTCTTAAACAAAACCATGCAAATTCAAACCACTGCCATCCCCGACGTCGTCATCATCGAACCGCGCGTGTTCGGCGACGACCGCGGCTTCTTTTTTGAAAGCTTCAACGAGCGCCGCTTTGTTGAACTGACCGGCGTCAAGACCAGCTTCGTGCAAGACAACCATTCCAAATCCGCGAAGCACGTGCTGCGCGGCCTTCATTATCAAATCCAGCAGCCCCAAGGAAAGCTGGTGCGCGTTGTCGCCGGCGAGGTGTTCGACGTCGCGGTCGATATCCGCAAAAGTTCGCCGACTTTCGGTAAATGGGTGGGCGTCGTTTTGTCTGCGGAAAACAAGCGGCAATTGTGGATACCGGCAGGTTTTGCCCATGGCTTTGTCGTCACCAGCGAGTCTGCCGAATTTCTTTACAAGACCACCGATTACTGGGCGCCGGAGTATGAACGCAGCATCTTGTGGAATGACCCGGCCATCGGCATCGACTGGCCGATGGATGCGCAACCCCTGTTGTCCGGTAAAGACCAGGCGGCAAAACTTTTGGCAGACGCCGAAGTTTTTGCTTGATCAACGATTACACTGCGAGCCCCAATGCCCCGTATCTTATTAACCGGCAAGACCGGCCAAGTCGGCTATGAATTGCAGCGCAGCCTGCAAGGTCTGGGCGAGATCATTGCGCTCGACCGCGCTCAAATGGATCTGTCCAATCTGGATCAGGTGCGCGACGTGATCAGGCAAGTCAAACCCGATCTCATCGTCAATCCGGGCGCCTATACGGCAGTCGACAAGGCCGAGAGCGAGCCTGAACTGGCGCACCGCATCAACGCCGAGGCGCCGGCCCTGATGGCGGAAGAAGCCAAAAAGCTGGGCGCGGCGATGATTCATTATTCGACCGATTACGTATTCGACGGCAGCAAGCCGACGCCTTATACCGAAGACGATCCGACCTGTCCGGTCAACGTGTACGGTGCCAGCAAGCTGGCCGGCGAACAGGCGATCCAGGCTGCCGGCATTGCGCACCTGATTTTGCGCACCAGCTGGGTGTACGGCATGCGAGGCAAGAATTTTCTTCTCACCATGATGCGCCTGGCGCGCGAGCGGGACGAGTTACGCGTGGTCGCCGACCAGTACGGCGCCCCGACTTGGTGCCGGACCATTGCCGATACCACTGCCCATATCGTCGCGCACCTGCAAGCCCTTGCTGTTGCAGACGGCGGTACCGACGTCTGGCGCGAGCGGTCCGGGATTTACCACCTGACGGCGCAAGGCAAAACCACATGGTACGACTTCACCAAGGCGATCATCGCCCATCCATCGATTGAAAAAAAACCGGCCGTCACACCGATCGCCACCAAGGATTATCCGGTGCCAGCCAAGCGACCGGCCAATTCCGTCATGTGCTGTGATCGCTTGATATCGACTTTCTGCGGTTTGCCTGCCTGGGACAGCGCACTCGAATTGTGCCAGGGCTGACTGGATGAAAGTCGCTGTCATTCATGACTGGCTGACGGTCTATGCCGGGGCCGAACGCGCCCTGGAGCAAATCCTGCTGTGTTATCCGGACGCCGACGTCTTCAGTACCGTGGATTTCATCCCGGCCGGACGTCGCAGTTTCCTGTTGAATAAGTCTGTCAAAACGTCCTTCGTGCAGGCATTGCCCTTCGCCGGCACGAGGTACCGTTTGTATTTGCCGCTGATGCCGTTGGCGGTGGAACAATTCGATCTGTCAGCCTATGATGTGGTGATTTCCTGCAGCCATGCGGTTGCCAAAGGCGTGCTGACCGGCCCGGATCAATTGCACATCAGTTATGTGCATTCGCCGATGCGCTACGCCTGGGATCTGCAGCATCAATACATCAAGGAGTCCGGCCTGGACCAAGGGTTCAAAGGCTGGCTTGCCAAGTGGATTTTGCACAAGATGCGTGTATGGGATAGCCGCACCGCTAACGGCGTGGATGACTTCATCGCCAACTCGCACTTCATCAAGCGCCGCATCTGGAAAACCTACCGGCGCGAAGCGGACGTGATCTACCCGCCGGTAGAGACGGAAAAGTTTCCCTTGCGCGAACAAAAGGAGGATTTTTACCTGACCGCGTCGCGCATGGTGCCTTACAAGAAAATCGATTTGATCGTCGAGGCATTCAGAGCCATGCCGGGGCGCCGCCTGGTCGTGATCGGCGATGGACCGGACATGCGCAAGGTGAAGGCCAAGGCCGGGCACAACGTCAGCATCCTCGGCTACAAGAGCGATGAAGTCTTGCGCGACTATATGCAGCGGGCCAAGGCATTCGTGTTTGCCGCCGAGGAGGATTTCGGCATTACCCCATTGGAAGCGCAGGCCTGCGGCACGCCGGTGCTCGCCTACGGCAAGGGCGGCGTGCTGGAAACCGTGCGCGGCCTGGATCATGCAAGGCCGACCGGCGTGTTCTTTTCGGAGCAATCGGCGCAAGCCATCAGCGCCGCCGTGGAAGCATTCGAGCAGGCCTCGGCGCGCATACTGCCGCAAGCCTGCTGCGAAAATGCCGGACGGTTTGCACCGGAGCGGTTTCGTGCCGAATTCAAGGCACGGGTCGATGCAGCCTGGGAACGCTTCCAACGCGCCCCTGAGCATGCGTGCAGCCAAGGATTGTCTTGATCCAGCGCAGCATGCTCAAGGAGAATGCCAGCTTGCTGGAGCTGTTCCAGCGCCTGCTGGATCCGCTGCTGGTGATCGCGGCCGGGATGGGCCTGTTTGCCTTCCAGTTTCATAACCTGAATTTCCCGCAGAATTATATTTATGTGCTAGGCGGCGTGTTCCTGCTGTGCCTGCTGGTGTTCCCCTTCTTCGACATCTATCGCTTCCAGCGCGGCGCAAGCCTGTGGTCGGAGATCCAGAATCTGGCCAGCGCCTGGGCCACGGTGATCGCGGCGTTGGTGATCGCCTTGTTCGCCACCAAGGCGGGTTCGGATTTTTCCCGGCTCTGGATCGGACGCTGGGCGGTAGCGGGATTCGTCTCGCTGGTCTTGTTCCGGATGGCGATTCGCGTCGCCTTGCGCCTGATCCGGCGCCACGGTTTCAACCTGCGTTATGTCGCGATTGCCGGCGCCGGCGATCTCGGTCGCGATGTGGCGCGCAGGCTGGCGGCCTCGCCCTGGACCGGCTTGAAAGTGATCGGCTTGTACGACGATGATCCGCGCGTGCAGCGCCAGGAGTTTGAAGGCGTGCCGGTGCGGGGCGGCTTGCATCGCTTGCCGCAGGAAGTGGCCGAACTCGGTATCGACCAAGTGTGGATCGCCTTGCCGCTGCAACATGGCAAGCAGGTTTCCGCGCTGGTGAATCACTTGAGCCGGCTGCCGGTGCAAGTCACGTTTGTGCCCGATATTTACGGCTTCCAGTTACTCAATCATTCGATCGGCGAGGTGGCCGGCTTTCCCATCATTCACTTGATGAAGTCTCCTTTGTCGGGCGCCAAGGGCATCGTCAAGGCAATCGAGGACAGGATTTTGGCGGCCTTGATCCTGGTGGCGGCGAGTCCGCTGATGCTGTTGATCATCCTCGGCATCAAACTCAGCTCTCCGGGGCCGGTGTTCTTCAGGCAATTGCGCGGCGGCTTGCAGGGCGAGCGCATCTGGGTGTGGAAATTCCGCACCATGAAGCATCAGAAGGAGCAACCGGGGGAAGTGGTGCAGGCAATGCCCGGGGATGCGCGCATCACGCCGTTGGGCGCCATCCTGCGGCGCACCAGCATGGATGAGCTGCCGCAGTTTTTCAACGTGTTGAAAGGCGACATGTCGATCGTCGGACCGCGCCCGCATGCCGTCGAGCATGATGAATTTTACCGGGGCCAGATCGATGTCTATATGCTGCGGCACCACGTCAAGCCCGGCATTACGGGCTGGGCCCAGATCAACGGCTGGCGCGGCGAAACCGGCGAGATCATGAAAATGGAGATGCGGATCAAGCATGATTTGTACTACATCAACAATTGGTCCCTGTGGCTCGATCTGCGGATTATTTTCATGACTGTTTTCAGATTGTTCATCGATAAAAATGCCTATTGACGGCTGGGCTTATCTGAATATTTGTTAAACTCCCTTGCCGTACGAAGGGCCTCAAGTATGAATACAGGAATAGATGTTTCTCCGATGAACACCCCGCAACTGCGCCGCAAGGAATGGCTTGCCGTGCCATTTCTCATATTGATGAGTGCGGCGATCCTCTTGGTTGCCTTTCTTCAATACAATTGGCCGGGCAAATGGCTCGGCAGCGCGCCGGCTTTGAGCTGGAACGGCGCTGCACTGAAACTGACCAAGGGCCAGGGTTTCAGCAGCGATCGAACGCTGGCGATCGAAGGCTTGGGAGAGCAGGGCATTGCGGTCGCGTCGCTGTCGCCGCGCGCGTTCCAGGCCAAGGATTATTCGGCCGTCAGTTGGGCGATCGCCGAAGTCCCGCCCGGTGCGGAATTGGCCTTCCTGTGGCGCACGGTGGAAAATCCGAATCGCATCTTCGCCCGTCCTATCAGTTCGAGCAAGAGCGGCACGCTGCCGCTGGAACTTGCCGGCGACGAAAACTGGCGCGGCCAGATCATGGGCTTGGCCCTGACGGTGAAGGGCCAACTCGACGCGCCGATCACGGTAAAAGGCTTGTCGCTCAAGCCGGTGTCGGCAGGCGAGGCGATGGCAAAGATGGCGGGACGGTGGTTCGCGCTCGACGGCTGGCAGGGTACCTCGATCAACTTCGTCGATGGCGACGCGGCCGAGCAGGATGTTTCGTATGTGTCGGCGGTGGCTGCCTTGCTTGTGGTGGCGCTGGCTTTGTATCTGGCGCTGGTGAAATTCAAGCGGCTGCGCATTCATGTGACGCTGGTATGGGGCCTGGTGTTTATCGGCTGGCTCGCACTCGACGCCCGCTGGCAATGGAATCTGCTGCGCCAGCTTGATTTGACGCGCCAGCAGTTTGCCGGCAAGTCGTGGGAAGACAAGCATCTGGCTGCCGATGACGGTCCCTTGTTCGACTTCATGCGGCAAGTGAAGGCGAAACTGCCGGCCGCTCCCGGGCGCATCCTGTTTTTTTCGGACGATGCGTATTTGCGGGGCAAGGGCGCCTATTTCCTCTACCCTTATAACGTCATGGTCAGCCCCAATTTCTTTGCGCCCGATTTATTCAAGAGCGGCGACCATATCGTGCTGCTTGGGAAGAAAGAGATGCAATACGACGCTGCGCACCAGAGCATGGAGTGGGCCGGTGCCCAATTGCGGGCTGATTTGCTGCTGTCTTCGGGCGGCAATCTTTTGTTGAAGGTGCGTTAAAGTGGAATTCCTGGGTTTGCTGGCGGGCTTGTTCCTGCCTTGGCTGTTGGGCGTGGTGTGGCTCCGCGCGCGCTGGATCAATCCGTCCGGAACCGCATGGCCGACTTTATTGGGCTACGGTTATCTGGCCGGCGCGCTGGCGACCACCTTGGTGATGCGCTTGCTGGATCTGCTGGGCGTACGGCTGAGCTTCACCAGCATTGCGCTGGCATTGTCATTGCTGATCGCCGCCGGCGTGTGGGCCGGGCGCGGTACGGCAGCACCTTGGAGGGAGGCCGGGCAGGACTGGCGCGCGTTGAGCGGCTGGCACAAGCTAGCCTACGGCATGCTGCTTGCATTGATCGTCATCCGCTTCGGCGGTTTGGCGCTGGAAGTGGTATGGCGGCCCTTGTTCCCATGGGATGCCTGGTCGCAGTGGGCGACCAAGGCGCGGGTATGGTTTGAGTTGGGACATCTGGCTCCCTTTCTGTCTTCCGGCGCGTGGCTGGCCACGGCAGTGCCTGCCGGGTATACCGACCTGGCGCCGCAATATCCGCCGGCGATTCCGCTGCTTCAGGTATGGATGAGCTACAGCCTGGGCCGGTGGGACGACGCGCTGATGAATCTGCCATGGCTGCAGTGCGCGCTCGCGCTGGGCCTCGCATTCTATGGTCAGGCGCGTCACTGGCAAGTGCCGCCTCTGCTTGCCTTGATGTTCAGCTATTTCCTGCTGTCGCTCCCGATCCTCGATACGCACGTGGCCTTGGCCGGCTATGCGGACTTGTTCATGGGAGCCTTCTACGGTTTGGCCGCCATGGCTTTTTTCCAATGGATCAGGACGCGTGATGTCTGGCAGGGTGCGATGGCGCTGTTGTTCGGTGTTGGCTGCGCCTTCATCAAGCAGCCGGGTATTGTCTGGATGCTGACTTTTATTCCTGCCTTGTTGGTGGTACGGATTCCGCGCGGCGGCTTGATTGCCGTGGCGGCGTTTGCCGTTGCCGGCCTGGTCGGCTTGCTGATCCTGGGCGAGGTGGGCAGCATTCACCTGTTCGGCTATACCGTGGCTTTGCGTTATGCGCCTGCATGGGAGCCGTTGCGGCAAAATCTGTTGGTGCTGGATAACTGGCACTTGCTCTGGTACCTGGCCGCCACAGCGCTGGCCTTGTCGCTGCCGCGCCTGCTGGAGCCGATATTGCGCGGCATGACGGTATTGGTGCTGGCGGCATGCGCTTTCCTGGCAGTGGTCTTTTTCTTTACCCAGGCGCAGGCTTGGGCCGAAGACTATTCGACCATCAACCGCGCCTTTTTGCATATGGCGCCGATGCTCCTGTTCTATGTGATGGTGTTGTGCCGCGATGCGGTGCGGCTGCCGGCATGGCTCGGCCCCCGCCAGGAGTTCGGTACGCAATGACGATGATCCCGGTGATTTTGTCGGGCGGTGTCGGCGCGCGTTTGTGGCCGGTGTCACGCGAGTTGCATCCCAAACCCTTCATTCGGTTGGCCGACGGGCAGAGCCTGCTGCAAAAGGCTTTCGCCAGGGCGGCCGCGCTGCCGGATGTCTCGGAAATACTCACCGTCACCAATCGCGACCTCAACTTCAAGACCGAACAGGAATACCGAAGCGTCAATCCTGCGGCAATCTCGACCTCGTATCTCCTCGAACCCTGCGGCCGCAATACGGCTCCCGCGATTGCGGTGGCGGCTGCGCACATTGCGGCGGTTTACGGCGATGAAGCGGTTCTGCTGGTGCTGCCGGCCGATCATCTGATTGCCGATCAAGCCGCGTTTGGCGCCGCGGTATCGCGCGCACTTGCGCTGGCGGCGCAGGGCAAGCTGGTTACCTTCGGCATCCATCCGGACCGGCCGGAAACCGGCTATGGCTACCTGGAAGCGGAAGGCAGCGCGGTCAAGCGTTTTGTCGAAAAGCCTTCGCTGGAGAAGGCCGAAGAATACCTTGCCTCGGGTGCCTACCTCTGGAACGCCGGAATGTTTTGCTTTTGCGCCGGAACGCTGCTGGCTGAACTCAAGACGCACGCGCCCGAAGTGTTGTCCGCGGCCCGTGCCTGTCTCGGCGCCTCGGAAAAATTCAGGCGCAACGGCTCGATGCAGATCGAACTGGATGCCGCTACCTTTGAACAGGCGCCGAATATTTCGATCGACTATGCCTTGTTCGAACGATCCGCCGAGGTCGCTGTTGTTCCCTGCGACCTGGGTTGGAGCGATATCGGATCATGGACGGCGCTCAGCGATCTGGCGCCGACCGATGCCGGCGGCAATGCCGTCATCGGCGAGGCATTGTTGGTCGATGCCAGCAACTGCCATATTCAAAGCGAAGGCCGCATGGTCGGCGCGCTCGGTGTCAAGAATCTCGTCATCATCGATACGCCGGACGCGTTGCTGGTTGCCGACCGCGCGCGGGTGCAAGAGGTCAGGCAAATCGTCACGCAGCTGAAGCAGCAGGCGCACGAATCGACCAGGCTGCATCGCGAAGTGCATCGTCCCTGGGGCACTTATACCGTCATCGAAGAAGGTGCGAATTTCAAGATCAAACGCATCGTGGTCAAGCCGGGCGCGGCCTTGTCGCTGCAGATGCACCGCCACCGTAGCGAACACTGGGTGGTCGTCAACGGCGTGGCGAAGGTGGTCAATGGCGAGCGGGAGTTCCTGGTGAATATCAATGAATCGACTTTCATCCCGGCCGGCCACAAGCACAGACTGGAAAATCCCGGTACGGGCGATCTGGTCATGATCGAAGTGCAAAGCGGCGATTATCTGGGTGAGGATGATATCGTGCGCTTCGAGGATATCTATGGAAGAGCGATTTGAGATGGGGCAAATCCGCTGCATCTGAATGATAGGCCGACGCTACTGTTGCCGTGCCCGCTTATCCGAGGGAACGACAAAGGTTTGCCAAGCTGTCGATAAATAATTCTCGCTAAACAAAGTTCAAGAATCTCCATGCAGAAGTTTTCCATATCGCCGCTGCAGATCGCGCGCAGCCTGCTCGCCAATCGGGAGCTGATCCTGGCCATGACCAAGCGCGAGGTGGCCGGCCGTTACCGCGGTTCGATGTTCGGCATCCTGTGGTCTTTCTTCAATCCCGTGCTGATGCTGGCGGTCTACACCTTTGTATTCAGCGTGGTGTTCAAGGCGCGCTGGGGCGGCGGGGGGGAAAGCAAAACCGAATTCGCGGTCGTGCTGTTCGCCGGCATGATTGTTTTTGCCTTGTTCTCGGAGTGCATCAATCGTGCGCCGGGACTGATACTGGCCAACGCCAACTACGTAAAAAAAGTGGTGTTCCCGCTCGAGATCCTGCCCTTGGTGAGCCTGGGGTCCGCACTCTTTCATGCGGCAGTCAGCCTGTCGGTATGGATGCTGTTCTATGCCGCGATCAACGCTTCGCTGCATTGGACGGTTTTGCTCTTGCCGCTGGTTTTGCTGCCGTTGGTATTGTTTACGATGGGATTGTCCTGGCTGCTTGCCTCGCTTGGCGTGTACCTGCGAGACGTGGCGCAAACCATCGGCATCTTCACGACGATCCTGATGTTCCTGTCGCCGGTATTTTTTCCCGTTGCCTCCTTGCCGGAACAGTACCGTCCATTCATTTATGCCAATCCGCTCACCTTCATCATCGAGCAGACCAGGGATGTTCTGATCTGGGGCAGATTGCCGGATTGGCCTGTGCTGGGACTGAGCATTGGCATTAGCGCGGCCGTTGCCTGTCTCGGTTTTGCCTGGTTTCAGAAAACCCGCCGCGGTTTTGCGGATGTTTTGTAAGCTTGGCAGCAGGACGCTACGGTCGCTGTATCGCGCGCGTTCGATGATAAACTGTGGCCCGACGTTTGGTGCCGCGCCAAGCGGGCAGTATCCAATTCCTGTGTCCGATTGAAATCCAATGACAGCCTCCAGCCAGCAAAGCCTAGATGTAACAGCCACCGTCATCGGCGCGCTGTTGCTGCAGCGTGAACTGATCACCCAGCAAGACCTGGACAAGGCGCTGGCATTCCAGAGCCAGTTCAAAGGCCGGCTCGGTTCCATTCTGATACGGATGGGGGCGCTGTCCGAAGATGCGTTGCTGCCGGTGCTGTCGGAGCAATTGGGATTGCCGCTGCTGGCGGCCGATCAATTGCCCACCCAGGGCACTGACATCATCAATGCGATTCAAGCCAGCGGGCTGCCGCCGGAATGGTTCTCCGACCAGCAGGTGGTGATCTGGGAGGGCGTGGATGGCATCATTCACTGCGCATCGCGCAACCCCATCAACAGCAATCTGCAGGAAACCCTGGCGGCGGCATTCGGCGCCCATCCGCAAAGCTGGCATTTTGTGCGGACCCAGGACCTGGAGCGCCTGCTCAAGCTGATCGAATTGAGTCCGCAGGCTGGCTACGACGATGAAGTCGCCCACTTGCGCGAATTGGCCGAAGAGGCGCCGATCATCGAGCTGGTCAGCAATATCCTGGCGCAGGCGATCGACGAAGATGCGTCGGACATTCACATCGAACCGGAGGAGCATGCATTTGCGGTGCGCTACCGGGTCGACGGCGTGCTGCAAACCCGCATGACCCAGCAGCGCAGCCGTTTCGATGCGGTGGCTTCCCGCATCAAGCTGATTTCCGGCATGGACATCGCCGAGCGCCGCCTGCCGCAGGACGGCCGCATTTCGATCCGCGCCAGCGGCGCCGAAATGGATATCCGCGTGTCGGCTCTCCCCGGCGTGGAAGGCGAGTCGATCGTGATGCGCCTGTTGCCGAAGGAGCGCTCCAACCTGAACCTGGAATGGCTGGGCATGGAAGCCGATCATCATGCCCAGTTCGGACGCTGGGCGCAGGAACCGCACGGCATTGTTCTGGTGACCGGCCCGACAGGTTCGGGCAAGAGCACGACGCTCTATGCGGCGCTCGATGCGGCCAACGACCGTAGCAAAAAAATCATCACGGTGGAAGATCCGGTCGAATACAAACTGGCCGGCGTGACCCAGATTCAAACGCATAGCGAGATCGGCTATGACTTCGCACGGGCCTTGCGGGCGATCCTGCGGCAAGACCCCGACGTCATCATGATCGGCGAAATTCGCGACCTGGAGACCGCCGAAATCGCGGTCCAATCCGCGCTGACCGGACATCTGGTGCTATCCACGCTGCATACCAACGATGCGCTCAGCGCCTTCGCCCGTCTGCTGGACATGGGCCTGGAGCCGTTCCTGGTGGCTTCCTCGGTCAGGGCGGTGCAGGCGCAGCGCCTGGTCAGGAGATTGTGCGAACGCTGCGCGACGGAGGCCGAACCCCCGCAGGCGATCCTGGAGATCGCCGAAAATTTGCAGGCACGCTATCCTGCGTTGCTGAACGACGCGCCGCGCTGGCGAATCCCCAAAGGCTGCCCGCATTGCCGCGGCAGCGGCTACCGCGGCCGGGTTGGAATCTACGAGCTGGTCGAGGTCGGGACGGAAATCCAGAATGCTATAATGCAGCGCGCCACCGCCGGTGAAATGATCGCCATCGCGCGGCAGGAAGGCTACCGCAGCTTGCGCGAAGACGGATTGATCAAAGCCTGGCGCGGCCTGACCAGCATCGATGAAGTGCTGCGCGTGACCGGCATCGGCGAGGGCGAGGAATAGCGGCGTGGATTTTCAATATACGGCGGTAAACTCGCAAGGACAAACCGTTTCAGGTCAAATTGAAGCCGCCAGCGAACGCGAGGCGATCCGGCTGCTGCAGCAGAAAGAGCTGACGCCGCTTGCGGTTACCGTAGCCGGACAGCTTGCCAATAGGGGCAAGACGCGATCCCGGCGAGCGGGCAACCAGGAAAAAGCGATCGTCATTCGCGAACTGGCGATTCTGCTGCAAGCCGGTGTGCCGCTGGCGGAAGCGGTCGAGTCGATCGGCCAGACCCATACCGACAGCGTCATCGGCCAGGCTTTTGCCCATGTCCACGGCAAGCTGCGCAGCGGCGAGAGCTTTTCGGCCGGCCTGCAGAGCGCGAGCCTGGAATGGCCGGATTTTCTGTTTCAACTGGTTGCGGCCGGCGAGCATACCGGCAAGCTGGCCCAGGCATTGCAGAGCGCGGCGACCCAGATGGAATACGAGCAGCGCGTCAAGAGCGAGATGCGCAACGCGCTGATCTACCCGAGCATCCTGGTGTTGTCCGGGATTGCCGCAACGCTGTTGATATTCATCGTGGTGGTGCCGAAATTCGCCAATATCCTCAAGAACAGCCGGGCCCAGATTCCCGATATTTCGGTCTGGGTCTTGACTGTCGGCTTGTTCGTAAAGCAGAACCTGCTCTGGGTCGGTCTCGGCACCGCGGCCGCGGCGCTGGGCATAATCAGCGTGCTGGCCAACCCGGCCATGCGAACCAGTATGCTGCAAAGCCTGGCGCGTGTGCCGGTGCTCGGCAACTGGCTGGTGGAGACCGAAATCGGACGCTGGGCTGCCATGCTGAGCACCTTGCTTGACAACCGCGTGCCGATATTGAAAGCCATGGAGCTGACCCAAAATGGGATGCGGCTCACGGCGGTCAAGCAGAAATTGCAGCAGGCCCTGCGCGAGGTCAAAGGCGGAAAAAAAATGACCGAGGCCTTGGGCGGCGTACAAATGTTGAACGTTACCGCTCTGAACCTGATCAGAGTCGGGGAGCGTTCCGGCGAGTTGGCCAATATGCTGAGGACCTTGGCCACCTTGTATGAAAATGCAGGGCGCGAGCGCTTGAAGCGCTTCCTGATCCTGCTGGAGCCGATTGCGATCCTGGTGATCGGCAGCGTGATCGGCACCATCATGATCGCCATCATGCTGGCCATCACCAGCCTCAGCAACATCCCTTTTTGATAGTGAGATAGCGAGTCTAGCGACATGACAAACAGAACATCGAATGCCGGTTTTACCCTGATTGAAATGCTGGTGGTCCTGGTGATCATCGGTTTGCTGGCCGGTCTGGTCGGTCCCAAACTGTTTACCAAGGTCGATTCGTCCAAGGTCCAAACCGCGCAAACCCAAGTCAAGATGCTCAAGGGCGCGCTGGAAACCCTGCGCCTGGACATCGGCCGCTTTCCGACTGAAGCCGAGGGCCTTGCTTTGCTCAATACCGCGCCTGCCGATGAAAAATTGCGCAGCCGGTGGCGCGGCCCCTACCTGGATGAGGCCCTGCCGCAAGACCCTTGGGGCAATGCGTATTTGTATAGTTTGCCGGGATCGAACGGGCAACCGTTTGCACTGTATTCGCTTGGGGCGGATGGCAAGCGTGGCGGGGAGGGCATAGATGCTGATGTCGGCTTGTTGCCGGCCGATGCCGGCAAGTGATTCCTCATACCTCAAACGGAATTGGCAATCAGTGCATGAAGCTGAAGCGGGCAAAGACTGACGCCGGCCCTCCGGCTGCGATACCTTTCTGAACATGCCCGCTGCACGCATAGAACGGTCCGGCTTTACGTTGCTCGAAATCCTGGTGGTGCTGGTGATCGTGGGATTGCTGGCTGGCGTAGCTCTGCCGCAACTGCAAAAGCTTGCCGCCGGGATAGAAATCAGCAACCAGAGAACGAACCTCAAAGTGGCGATAGAAGGCTTGGGATATCAAGCCTACGTCAGCGGCAAACCCATCGTATTAAACGATCCGGCTGCCGGTGCCGCAGGCAATTCTTCCGCCGATCCGCAATTACCCATCCCCGCCGGCTGGCAGATCAAAATTCCGCAGCCGATCCGCTTTGCGATCAACGGCGTCTGCGCAGGCGGAAAGATGTCGATCACGGATCCCTATCAAGTTCGTGAAAACTTCGTGTTGAGACCGCCGCAATGCCGTCTTGAACCGACGGATAACGCGGAGTGACGGTGTTGAGGCGCCTTCGGATTCGCCAGGCCGGATTCACCTTGCTCGAGGCCATCGTCGCGCTGGTGCTGATTGGAAGCGCCGGGATGGCCTTGTTCAGCTGGATCAACGGCAATTTCATGAGCCTGTCGAGAATTCGCGACGCCAACGCGCGCTCTGAAGCTACCGTGAATATCCTGGAATACATGGAAAGGGTCAACCCGATGCTGACCCCGCAGGGCAGCGCGCCGTTGGGGGCTTACTCCATACGCTGGAATGCTTCGCTGGCATCGAGGATAACGGAAGGAAGCAATTATCCGCGCGGCATGGGCCTGTACCAGTTGGCCTTGTATAGTACCGTCGTGTCGGTAACTTCGGCCGGGGGACAAGCCTGGTTCGAGTTGCAACTGCAGCAGGTCGGGTACAAAAAAGTGCGTACTCAAGTGGTGGAGGATTAGCAAGACCATGGTGGTGCGCACTTATCGGCCCAAGCCCAGGAGCAAACGGCGGCATGGATTTACCCTGCTTGAAATGCTGGTTGTGCTGATTCTGTCCGGCATGATCGTCACCATCCTGATGCAGGGACTGCAGCAGGTTTTCCGTTTGCAGACGCATTTTGGCAGAGAACAGTTCAATACCCAGCAAGGCGAAATGTACACGGAATGGTTTCGCCAGAGCGTCAATGGACTGATCGCGGACTTCAATGATGGACAACACAAATTCAAGGGGGCTGCGCGCGAGTTCAGCGGCATGACCTTGTCACCGTTGAATACGGCGACCGAGGCCTTGCTGCCCTTCACCTGGCGCTTGAAGTTCGACCCGCAATCCGGGCGGACGCAATTGCAGTACGGGGCCGCCGATGATGCGCCTGTCGTGCTGTCCTGGCCCGGAAATACCGGCAGATTTGTGTATGTCGACAAGAATAACGAAACCCACGATACCTGGCCGCCTTTTCTCGGCAAGTGGCCGCAATTGCCAAGAGCGATCTATTTGGAAAATCAGAATGCGGACGAACCCCGCGTCATTGTCGCCGTACCGAAGGGCCTTGAAAATCCTTTGCCCAGACAACGAGACTTGCAGGATTAAATGACATTCACGACTCCACAGCGCGGATTCATTCTGGTTGCCACTTTATGGATCCTGGCGGTTATCACCATTGCGGCGGTTTATTTCGCCGAACGCGTGAGCAGTTCGATTGCGCTGGCACAGCAAAAACAGGAATCCGCCGAGCAATTGATCGAGTTTGCCAATACCAAGGCCGACGTGCTGTATCGCTTGGGAACCACTCCTTTCAGTTTTTACGGCTTGGGCCCGCAGCCAGCCATCGCACTCGACGACAGACCCTACCGGGGAAGGGGAGCGGATATTGTTCGCCTGCAGGATGAGCGTGGTTTGCTCAACGTCAATTTCGTGGACCGGGAAATGATGATGCGTTTTCTGGGCGAACTCGGGGTGCCGTTTGAAAAACGCGATGTCATGATCGACAGCTTGCTCGATTACACGGATTCCGACGATTTGAGGCGCTTGAACGGCGCCGAAAAAAATGAATATGCGGCGCTCGGCTTGCCGCTGCCGCCGAATGAGTTGCTGGTGACACCGTATCAGCTAAAAAATATCATCGGCTGGCGCGATCAGCCGGAGTTATGGGAAAACCAGCGTTTGCTGCGGCTTGTGACCACCAGTCGTGTATCCGGTTTTAATCCCAATACCGCGCCGGCGGAATTGCTGGCGAGTCTGCCAGGCAGCAATAAAGAGTTGGCCGCAGCCTTGCTGAAAATACGCAGCGAGAAGCCCCTGTACACTGTCGGGCAATTGACAGGGATCACGGGAAGCGTGCAGGATGCGGACTTCTTCCTGTATTTTCCCGGCAATGCCGTAAGAATCACCCATCAGAGCAAGAAGCTGCCTTGGGCTCTGCAGTACAGCGTCACCTTGACGCCGCAAGGCGACAGCGCTCCGTGGCGTGTCGATTACCATGTCAAAACCACAGTACCCTATCCGATAGAAAATGTTGAAAAAATCACGAAGTTTCCTACAGAGATTGCTGGCGCCACTGTTGACGAGTAGGCGCTACAAGCAATTGTCGGATAGTGTTTCGGCTCCGGGAAAAGGATTTGGCCGCAGCGAATGGGTACTTTCGCGCCCCTTGTATCGTTTCGCCCGATTTGAGCTGAAATCCGTACCCAAGCCGCAAAGGGCTCAAGCGTTGGAGTTGCAGATCCGGCAATGGGTACCGTTTTCCCGGACCGGCTGGTATCTGTTATGGGATCAGGACAATGCCCAGGTTTGGGCATGGGATGCGGAACGGGTCGAGGCGGAAGTTGCGGCGAACAAGCTCAAGCCGAAAAATACGGCCATTGTGCCCGAGACAGTCCTGCACCAACGCCGCAGTTCAGGCGTTCATCTGATTGCGTGTATGGAAGGCTATGAGGGGCAAGCGTGGACAAATCAGGTTTTGACTGCCAGCAGGTGGTGGCCGCGCATGCCGACCACTGCTGAATGGATCAACTTCCAGCGTGACGCCGCTACCCTGCCGGAAAATCAGTCGAAGGAAGTGCCGCCGGCGCTGGCCGCAAACTGGGCGGACAAAGCTTGGGGCAAATCAGTGGCACTCGATCGTGCTGCGTCATATGGCGGGCAAGCCGAGTCGTGGGCCGTGCCGGCACTATTGATGGGCCTGATTGGCGCGTCGATGTGGTATGGGCTGCAATTGAACAGCTTGCAAACGCTGATTGATGAACAGGCGCAAAAATTGAACGAAATGAATCGGAAGGCTGAACCGATTCTTGCCTCACGAAGCCAGGCGCTGGAAGCCTTGAGCCGTCTCAATGTGCTGCAATCCATTGACCCTTATCCCGATCAGCTAAGCATCCTGGCCAAGGTGGCGGAATCCTTGCCCAAGGACGGCACTTATCTGAAAGAGTGGGAATTCCAGAATGGAAAGTTGAAAGTATTGATTTCTTCGCCGCTCAAGCTTGCCAGCAGCGATGCCATCAAGTTGTTTCAGTCAATGAAGATTTTCAATAATGTTCAGGTGCTTCCCTCGAATGAGCCGGCAAGCTTGGTATTGAGCATGGAAGTCCCGCCTCAGATCGAAATCAAGTTTAATACTGAAACCAATGAATCCTTGAAAAAAGACGTCCTTCCGGCAATGCTGCCACGCTGAGGATTTCCGGCGTCTCTTTGCTACTGGTGCTGCCTCTCGCACGCTACATTCATTCAAATCTTTA
This sequence comes from uncultured Burkholderiales bacterium, assembly GCA_966211965.1. Lineage (GTDB taxonomy): Bacteria > Pseudomonadota > Gammaproteobacteria > Burkholderiales > Burkholderiaceae_D > CBIHON01. Next base: position 153,386 of record CBIHON010000004.1, read on the forward strand.
AGCCAACAAGATGAGTCTTAATCAATCAGCAAAAGTATTTTTTGCCAATCTTAAAGCCAACCCGCGGCTGCGCTGGGGGTTGCTGGCGATTGTAGGGGTGTTGTGGCTCTATGGGATATTGGAGATGCGCGACGCAGTGCAGCGCAAGAACGAAGCATACATCGCATTAAGCAAAAAAATAGCGCGCGTGCAGGGGGCCGCAACGCAAACCGAATGGGTGTCGCGCTTGAAGGAGGTGCAGTCAGCCCAATCCAAGCTGGAAAAGCGATTGTGGCAGGAAGCGACGATAGGCTTGGCGCAAGCGTCGATGAACGATTGGCTGGGCCAGACGGCGCAACAGTCTGGCCTGGGCAAAGTGCAATTGCAGGTGGCGGCACAGGAGGAGGGCTTGGGTGTGAAAGCGGGGGCGAATGGAAGGGAGGCCGGTTCTGTTGCGGGAAGCGATTTATGGAAGGTCACCGCAAAACTGGTGTTCGATTTCAGCCCGCAGAGCTTTTATGCTCTGTTAGGCCGTCTGGCAGCCAATGAAAAAAAGATAATGGTGGAATCGCTCGCAATACGCAGTTCGCCTTCTCCCAAGGCCGAGCTGATGCTGGTTGCTTATTTCCGCAAGTCCGCATCGGGGACGCCGGCAGAAGGGGAAAAGTCTAATGAAAAATAGTGAGCACAAGGAACTATTGCAGTCAATTAATCTCGAACCCGGGCACAATTTCCCACAAGCTTGTTATAAAATCCGAGGTTTTCATACTGGTTCCGCATGTTAACTTCATTTCGCGGCTGGCTGGTTTTCGTTGCGCTGCTGTTGCTTGGCGGCTATATCGAGTGGCTTCTTGTTCCCGTCCCCGTTCCGCCAAAATCGGTGCGTTTGGCTCCGGAATCCTGGCAATTGGCGCCGGTGCCCAAAGCACAGCCGGACAAAGCGCTGGAAATCCTTGGCAAGAACAGCCTGTGGGGAAAATTGCCCGAGCCTGAGGCTTCCAAACCGCTGACCGATCCCGCCTGGAACATTCTCGGGATCGTGACAAACGGCGCAGAGCGTTTTGTACTGATCAAGATCGAAGGGCAGCCGGAAAAGAAGCTGGCCATCAACGATAGTCTGCCGGGCGGCAGCAAAATTTTAGGTATTGAAGGCGACCAGATTTGCATTCTGGTCAATGGAAAAAAACGCAGTCTGGGAATCTACAAGACGGGTCCGCAGGTTTTATGAGAAAAAAAAATAGTTTTTTATCGGTCTCGATTGCGTTGCTGATGGCAGGATGTGCCTCGGAAAAGCCGATGCTTCCGGCGCCGCTGGATTTGCCGAAAAAAGTGCTTGAATACACCAACCTGCAAGTCCCCGAGGCGCGGGATATTGCGCCTGTTACCACGGTTACTGATACGCCCAAGCCACCCCCGGCGTCCAAGACCGAAACCGTCAAGAAATCCCAAGCGCCAAGCACGCCGGCCAATGAACACGCCGACATCACGCTCGCCTTCGAGCAAATTCCGCTCCCCAGCTTCATCCAGGTTGTATACGGCACAACCCTGAAAAGAAACGTCAATGTCGATCCGGCCGTCGCGGCGCGGCAGGATCTGATTACGATTCGCACGGGTGCGCCGCAAACACCTTCCCAGGTTGCCGATGCAGCCCGCTTGCTGCTGAAGAGCTATGGCATTGCCGTCGTTGATTTGGGCAGCATCGTACGCATCGTTCCGGACAATGCCAACCTGGGCTATCTCCCCGAGATCCGCCGCGGACGTGCCTTGCCCGAAACCCCTTTGCCGCTGCGCCCCATATTTCAACTGGTTGAATTGCAGGCCGTGCGGAACACCGACATCGCGGCCTGGGTCAGGACAATGTTCGGCGACAAGGTGAACCTGCAGGAAGATCCCAGCCGTAACGCGGTTTGGCTAAGCGGCCAGTCCGAAAATGTGATCGCTGCGCTGGAAGCGATCCATGTGCTTGATCAACCGGCGATGAAAGGACGGCAAAGCGCCCGCATTACACCGGCCTATATGTCGGCCGACGAACTGTCCAAGAAATTGACGGAAATTCTGCAAGCGGAGGGCTATAGCACCGGCGTGGCGGGCGCGGTAGCCACACCTGTGACGCTGGTGTCGATTCCATCGGTGAACGCCTTGATCGTGTTCGCAGCCGACAAGGCGATTGTCGACCACGCCGTAACATGGGCAAAGGATTTGGATCAACCGGGGGCAAAAGGCATTGGACGAAGTTTTTTCAACTATCAGGTCCAATATACGGATGCCCAGGCCTTGGCCGCGACGCTTGAAAAGATTTTGGGCGGGGCATCTGCCGCCAAGCCTGCTGCCGCTGCTACAGCTGCCGCCGCGGCGGCAACGGCATCGACCGGCACGAGCCGGGTGGTAGTGGATCAGGCCAGCAACACCATTATTTTCCAAGGCAGTACAGAAGATTACGGCCAAATTAGGGGCCTGCTGGAATTGCTTGACCGGCCGACCAAGCAAGCCTTGATCGAGGTCACCGTCGCTGAAGTGAAACTGGATGGCACCTTTAAGTTCGGCATCGAATGGGTGTTGAAAAATGCCGGACTCGGTTCTCTTGCGACTGCCACCTCGCCCGCTGTCGGCGTTGCCGGTTCGGTATTGGGCAGTGCCAGCTCAAGCACAGCTGCGGCAACCACCAATACCGCCACTATCGGAGCGGGCGGCCTGACTTACACGCGTCTGGGCCCGAATGGCGCATCGGCCGTGCTGAGCGCGCTCGCCACCAATACGCGCGCAACTATCCTCTCCAGTCCTCGCGTGCTGGCGCGTAACGGCGAAACCGCAACCATCCAAGTTGTCGACGACGTGCCGATCCTGACCAGTACATCCAGTACGCCGGTCGCAGGTGCGACGACGACGACATCCAACACGATTCAGTATCGCAGCGCCGGCGTTATCTTGAAGGTTCGACCGGTGATCCACTCCGGAAATCAGATCGATCTCGATCTGTCCCAGGAAGTCAGTACGCCGCAAGCAACCACGACAGCAGGCATCTCGTCGCCTACATTCGCCACCAAAAAAGTCGACACCAAGCTCTCGATGAAAGACGGTGCGACCGTACTGCTCGGCGGCTTGATTTCCAGTGACGGCACCCAAAGCAACAGCGGTATTCCGTTCCTGAAGGACCTGCCAGGAATAGGCTCCTTATTCGGCGCAGACGACAATAATAGTCACCGCAGGGAATTGATCGTCTTGATCACGCCTTACATCATTTCAAACGATAACGATGCACAGTCTGTGACCGAGGCCTTCAAGAAGCAGTTGGGCCCCTGGGCGGGAACGGTACAAACCTCGAAATCGGCCAAGCCGGATGCTGCCGCCGAAAAGCCGCCGCTTCCTGCGCCCGCACCGAAAGTGCCGCAGCCATCTGCGTCCGACGCGTCGGCGCCCAAGGCCCTGCCCCAGTCAATCAATCCGGATGCCCCACCAGGAAGCAATGATGCCCAGCCAAAATAAAAAAATCCTCGTTACCGGAGCCGATGGTTTCATCGGCTCCCACCTTACCGAGCAACTGGTTCGGCAAGGCCATGACGTACGTGCTTTCGTACTCTACAATTCCTTCAATTCCTGGGGCTGGCTGGATCAGTCGCCCAAGGAAATCAAGGATGGCCTGGATATTTTCTCAGGCGATATCCGCGATCCCTACGGCGTGAAAAAAGCCATGCAGGGCTGCGATGTCGTGCTGCATCTTGCGGCCTTGATCGCCATTCCCTATTCATACCATTCGCCCGACACCTATGTCGATACCAACGTCAAGGGCACCTTGAACGTAGTGCAGGCAGCGCGCGAACTTGGCGTCGAAAAGGTGGTTCACACGTCCACCAGCGAAGTGTACGGCACCGCCCGCTTCGTGCCGATCACGGAAGAACATCCGCTACAGGGACAATCGCCGTATTCGGCCACCAAGATCGGCGCCGACCAGGTCGCGATGTCCTTCTATAACGCATTCGACACGCCCGTCACCACCATCCGCCCTTTCAACACCTACGGCCCGCGTCAATCCGCGCGCGCGATCATCCCGACCATCATCGCGCAGATCGCCAGCGGCAAGCGCAAGATCAGCCTTGGCGCCTTGCACCCGACACGCGATTTCAACTTCGTGATGGATACGGTGCGCGGCTTCATCGCGGTTGCCGAATCCGAAAAATCGATCGGCGAAGTGATCAACATCGGCAGCAATTTTGAGATTTCAATCGGCGACACCGTGAAGCTGATCGCCGAAGTAATGGGCGTGGAAATCGAGATCGAAACCGACCAGGCGCGCTTGCGTCCGGAGAAGAGCGAAGTCGATCGCCTCTGGGCCGACAACACCAAGGCACGCAATCTGACCGGTTGGGAGCCGGCGTACGGCGGTCGGGATGGATTCAAGCGCGGGATCGCCGAAACGGTTGCGTGGTTCACCAATCCCGAGAATCTGAAGCAGTACAAGGCGGATATCTACAACATTTAACTCGCGACCGACACCATGTCCAGTTTCAATCAAACCGCAGTCATCCAGGCAATCAAATCGGTCTTGCCTACCGGTGACAAGTTTATCGCCTTGCATGAGCCAAATTTCTCCGGCAATGAATTGGCCTATGTGAAGGAGTGCATCGAGACCGGCTGGGTGTCCTCGGCAGGCAAATATGTCGATCAATTCGAACGCCAATTAGCTGAATATACCGGCGTCAAACGCGCAGTTGCCGTCGTCAACGGCACCGCCGCCTTGCATGTCTGCCTGTTGCTGGCCGGCGTCGAGCAGGGTGATGAAGTGCTGATGCCGACCCTGACCTTTATCGCCACCGCAAATGCAATCAGCTACTGCGGTGCGATTGCGCATTTTGTTGATAGCGATCATGCCACCTTGGGACTCGATCCGCGCAAACTCGAGCAGCACTTGGCGGAAATCGCGGAAGTCAGGGCCGAAGGCTGCTTCAATAAAAAAACCGGCCGGCGCATCAAGGCAGTAGTGCCGATGCATGTGTTCGGTCATCCGGTCGACCTCGACACGCTGGTCGAGGTTTGCGCGCGCTACCGGCTGGAACTGGTCGAGGATGCGGCCGAATCGCTCGGTTCGTATTACAAAGGACGCCATACCGGAAACATTGGCCGCGTATCTGCGTTGAGCTTCAACGGCAACAAGGTGGTCACCACCGGCGGCGGCGGCGCCATCCTCACCAATGACGAGGAACTGGGCAAACTGGCCAAGCACTTGACCACTACCGCGAGGTTGCCCCATAAATGGTCGTTCATACACGACCAGATCGGCTTCAACTACCGTCTGCCCAACATCAATGCCGCACTCGGTTGCGCGCAGCTGGAACGGCTGCCGGAATTCATCAAATACAAACGTGCGCTTGCGGCAAACTATCAAAATGCTTTCCACGGCATCGAAGGTGTTCGCTTTTTCACCGAGCCCGAATTCGGCAAGAGCAATTACTGGCTGAATGTACTGCTGCTCGACAAGGCTCACGCCGATCAGCGCGATGTGCTGCTGGAGCTGACCAATGGCCAGGGCATCATGACCCGTCCGGTATGGACCCTCATGCATCGGCTCGAAATGTTCAAGCAATGTCCGCGTATGGCCGATCTGAGCGTCGCCGAAGATATCGAGGAGCGTCTGATCAACATCCCGAGCAGCCCGATGCTGGGCGCCTGAGATGAGCAAGCGCAAGGTCTGTATCGTCACCGGCAGCCGGGCCGAGTACGGCTTGCTGTATTGGCCCATGAAGGAAATCGCCGGCGATCAGGACTTGCAACTGCAGCTCGTCGTCACCGGCATGCATCTGTCGCCGGAGTTCGGCCTGACCTACAAGGCGATCGAGGCGGATGGCTTCGCGATCGACGCCAAGGTCGAGATGCTGCTGTCGAGCGACACGCCGGTCGGCATCGCCAAATCGATGGGCTTGGGCGTGATCGGGTTTGCCGATACGTTTGACCGTTTGCGTCCGGACATCCTCGTGCTGCTCGGCGACCGCTATGAGATTCTGGCGGCGGCGCAGGCTGCCCTGGTCGCGCGCATTCCGGTCGCACACATTGCGGGCGGCGATGTCACCGAAGGCGCGTTCGACGAAGCGATCCGGCATAGCATCACAAAGATGGCGCACCTGCATTTCGTCACCAATGAGGCTGCTGCCCGCAGGGTGCGCCAACTAGGGGAAAATCCGCAGCATGTTTTCAATGTCGGCAGTCCTGGACTGGATTTCATCAAGCGCATCAAGCTGCTCAACCGCGTAGAGCTGGAAGCGTCGCTCGGACATCGTTTCCGCACAAAAAATCTGCTGGTTACCTTTCATCCGGTAACGCTGGAAACGGCATCGGCACAAGTCCAGTTTCAGGAACTGCTCGACGCGCTGGACCGGCTCGGCGAAGACGCCGGTATTATTTTCACCAAGCCCAATTCGGATACCGATGGACGCATTCTCATCCGCTTGATGGAAGATTTTGCATCGACGCATCCCAATGCGCGTGTCTATGATTCCCTCGGCCAGGTTCGCTACCTGAGTACGATGGCCCAGGTCGATGCCGTGGTGGGGAATTCTTCCAGCGGCCTGTACGAAGCGCCGTCTTTCGCCAAGCCTACAGTCAATATCGGAGACCGGCAGAAGGGTCGCTTGCAGGCAAGTTCCGTCATCAATTGCGAACCGCAGGCCGATGCAATACATCAAGCGGTTTTACGCGCCTTGGCATCGGATTGCTCCGGCACACGAAATCCCTACGGCGATGGCGACAGCGCAGTGCGCATCAAGGATTGTTTGAAGCGGATCGCCGAGCCTGCTGCCTTACTAAAAAAACATTTCTTCGATGTGGGTACCTGAACATGAATAAGCCTGTCTACGTCATCGCCGAAGCAGGCGTGAATCACAACGGCTCGATCGAGCAAGCCAAGCGCTTGATCGATGTTGCCGCCGATGCGGGCGCGGATGCCGTCAAGTTTCAGACCTTCAAAGCGGACAAGCTGGTCAGCCGCTCCGCGCGCAAAGCCGATTACCAGGTCGCCAATACCGGCACGAGCGAATCCCAGCATGAAATGATCAAGAAGCTGGAACTCGACGATGCAGCGCATGAAGTTCTGATCCGGCATTGCAAGACGCGTGGCATCGAATTCCTGTCCACCCCTTTCGATCTTGAGAGCCTGGATCTGCTGGCGCATACCTTGGATCTGTCAAGAATCAAACTGCCATCCGGCGATATCACGAATGCCCCGCTGTTGCTCGCTGCGGCCCGTACCGGCAAGCCGGCCATCCTGTCCACCGGCATGAGCACGTTGGGGGAAATCGAAATGGCGCTGGCGGTATTGGCATTCGGCTATACAGAACCTGTCGGAACGCCTTCGGTTGCAGCATTCCAAGATGCATACGCTTGCGCCGCCGGGCGCAAAGCCTTGCAGGACAAGGTGACGCTCTTGCATTGCACGACCGAATATCCGGCGCCGTTCGCCGAAGTCAACTTGCGTTCGATGGCAACGCTGGCGCAGGCATTCGGCTTGGCGGTCGGTTACTCCGACCATACGCCCGGCATTGCAATTCCGGTTGCCGCTGTCGCACTCGGCGCGGTGCTGATCGAAAAGCATTTCACCTTGGATCGCAATCTGCCCGGCCCCGATCACAAGGCTTCGCTTGAGCCGGACGAATTGAAGCAGATGATGCGTTCTATCCGCGAGGTGGAAACCGCACTAGGCACACCTATCAAGCAGCCGGCGCCATCCGAACTGAGAAACCGTCCGATCGCGCGCAAGAGCTTGGTAGCCGGGCGCGATATACGTCGGGGCGAAATATTCACCGCAGAAAATCTGGCGGTGAAGCGTCCGGGCGACGGCGTCAATCCGACTTATTACTGGGACTGGCTGGGAAAGACCGCCGATCGCGATTATCTGCAAGACGATAAGGTCCAGTCTTGAGCAAGCCTGTCATCATTCTCGCTGCCGGCGGTCACGCCAAGGTGCTGATTGATGCATTGCGTGCGCAGCCGGCTGTGCGTCAGGTGGCTTTGCTGGGCTTGGTCGATGCCGACTCTTCAAAAATCGGTCAATACGTCTTGGGCGTCCCGATACTTGGCGGTGACGAAGAAATTGTGAAATACCCGGCGACAACAATTCAATTGGTGAACGGGCTTGGGGCCGTCAAGCGCAGTACCGCACGCTGCCGCCTGTTTGCCCATTTCAAGCACAATGGATACCAGTTTTCCAATGTTATCCATCCTTCCGCAGTCGTCGCTGCCGACGTCGTTTTATTGGAAGGGGTGCAAATCATGGCAGGGGCAGTAGTCCAGACTGGATGCTGCATTGGGGCAAATGCTATCATTAACACCCGCGCTGCCGTGGATCATGATTGCGACATTGGAGATCATGTCCATATTGCTCCAGGAGCAACTCTCTCAGGCGGCGTCGCGGTGGGAAAAAATACCCATATCGGGGCAGGCGCAACAGTGATACAAGGCATCCGCATCGGCGCTGATTGCCTGGTAGCCGCAGGGGCCGTGGTAATTCGAGATGTGCCGGATGGCGCAACAGTGGTCGGGGTTCCGGCGAAAGAGATGAGAGTATGAGTGTTTGGAAAGAAGTGCTGGTGTCGCCGCAGACGCCGATCCGCGATGCCATCCAGAAGCTCGATGCAGGCGCGATGCAGATCATCCTGGTTGTTGAAGAGAACGAGCAATTGCTGGGAACGGTAACGGACGGCGACGTCCGCCGCGGTATCCTGAAAGGCGTGGCACTGCACGACCAGGTTCAAAAGATCATGAATCCCGACCCGACGGTCGCACGATTCGATGAGAGCCGCGACAGCATCATGGCCACCATGCAGCGCAAGCAATTGCATCACATTCCCTTGGTTGACGACCGACGTCGCGTGATGGGCCTCGAAACGCTCGATGACCTGTTGCAGTCGCGCATCCGGCAAAATCGTGTCGTCCTGATGGCCGGTGGTCTCGGCAGCCGGCTGCGCCCGCTGACCGACGATTGTCCGAAGCCGATGCTCAAGGTCGGCAATAAGCCGCTGCTCGAAACCATCCTCGAAAATTTCATGGAATACGGCTTTCGCCGTTTCTATATCTCGGTCAATTACATGGCCGATGTCGTCAAGGAATATTTTGGCGACGGTTCGCGCTGGGGCGCGGATATCTGTTATCTGCAGGAAGATCAGAAGCTCGGTACTGCCGGCGCCTTGAGCTTGCTGCCTGAGCGGACGACCGAACCTTTGTTCGTCATGAATGGCGATCTGTTGACCAAGGTTAATTTCAGCCAGTTGCTTGATTTTCATTCGAGCCATGGGGCTGGCGGCACCATGTGCGTCCGCGAATACGATTTTCAGGTGCCTTACGGCGTCGTCAAGATTGATGGACATCGAATCGCGGGTATCGATGAAAAGCCGATTCAGCGGTTTTTCGTGAATGCCGGAATTTATGTGCTGGAACCGGATGTCTTGGACCTGATTCCGGCCAACACCTTCTACGATATGCCTAGCCTGTTCGAAAAAATGATCGGACAGAAAAAGGAAACGGCGGTCTTCCCGATTCGTGAATACTGGCTCGACATTGGACAGTTGGCCGACTACGACCGGGCCAATGGCGAGTTTATGCAGGTATTTACATGATCGACGGCAAAAGCGTGCTCGCGATTATCCCCGCGCGGGGCGGATCGAAAGGCGTGCCGCGCAAGAACATCCGCGAAGTCGCCGGCAAGCCTCTGATTGCTTTTACGATTGAAGAAGCAAAAAAATCCAAGTATATTGACCGGCTGATTCTTTCCTCGGACGACGCGGAAATTATCCGGGTCGCCCAATCCTGGGGCTGCGAGGCACCGTTTGTGCGCCCCGCTGAATTGGCGCAGGACGAGACGCCGGGCATCGCCCCGGTGTTGCACGCCATGGAGCAGTTGCCGGAATACGACATCGTGGTGCTGCTGCAAACCACATCGCCCCTTCGAAGCGTGGCGGATATAGACGGCTGTATCGAGCAGTGCATTACAAACCGGGCCAACGCCTGCGTATCGGTTACGCCGGCCGAGCAAAGTCCTTACTGGATGTACACCATGGGCAAGAGCGGTGCAATGCAACCGCTGATTCAGACCGACCAGGTTTTTGCACGGCGGCAGGATTTGCCCCAGGCATATATCTTGAATGGTGCCGTGTACGTGGCGCGGTGCGACTGGCTGCGTCAGAGCAAGACTTTCCTGGCAGCGGAAACGCTGGGGTTTGTCATGCCGGCTGAGCGCTCGCTGGATATCGATACCGAACTGGATTTACAAATTTTAAATTTGCGTCATACAGATGGAGTGAGAAATGCAATACATTAAAAAGCCGGAAGCAATCGACCTGTCGCGCTTCGATCAAAAAAATGGCCCGTTGGAAGCCAAATACGGCTTGCCTGATGACGTGAAATTCTGCACCAAATGTGTCATCTCCAATCAGCGCCCCAATTCCGCGGTCGAGTATGCGCATACCAAGGCCAGCGTCAAGAAGACCATTCACTTTGACGAACACGGCGTTTGCGATGCCTGCCGTCTGGCGGAGCAAAAGCACGACAATACGATCGATTGGGCCGAGCGTGAAAAACGCCTGATGGAGTTGTGCGACCGCCATCGCAGCAAGGATGGCTCGTATGACTGCCTGGTCCCGGGTTCCGGCGGCAAGGACAGTTTTTACGCGGCGCACATGCTCAAGTACAAGTATGGCATGCATCCCCTGACCGTGACCTGGGCACCGCACATCTATACGCCATGGGGCTGGCAGAATCAGCAGTCCTGGATCCATGCCGGCTTCGACAATTATCTCTGCACGCCGAATGGCCGCGTGCATCGCCTGCTGACTCGTCTTGCGGTCGAGAACCTGTTCCACCCGTTCCAGGCATTTATGTTCGGCCAAAAATCGCTGGCGCCGAAAATGGCGATTCTGCACAAGATTCCGCTGGTGTTTTACGGCGAGAACGAAGCCGAATACGGCAACCCGATCCTCGACACCCAAACCGCGAAACGCGACTGGTCCTATTTCACCGCCGAAGATAAATCCAAGGTTTTCCTGGGCGGCACCTCGGTCGCCGAGCTGAAAGAGAACTACGGCTTGGTCGAATGTGATCTCGATCCCTATCTGCCGGCCAATCCAGCTGATATCGAAGCGCAGAAGATCGAAGTACATTACCTCGGCTATTACCTGAAATGGCATCCGCAAAGCTGCTATTACTATGCGGTGGAAAACGGCGGTTTCCAGGCATCTCCTGAGCGCACGCCGGGCACCTACAGCAAGTACAACAGCATCGACGACCGTATCGACGATTTCCATTACTACACGACCTTCACCAAGTTCGGCATCGGCCGCGCCACCTACGACGCCGCACAGGAAATCCGTTCGCGCGATATTACACGGGAAGAGGGCGTGGCACTGGTCAAACGCTTCGACGGTGAATTTCCCGAGCGTTTCGCCGAAGAAATTTTCCGTTACCTCAGCATCAATCCGAAGGAATTTCCGGAAGCCTCGCGTATGTTCGAAAGCCCGGTGATGGATCGTGATTATTTCATGACCCTGGCCGACTCTTTCCGTTCGCCGCATCTGTGGAAAAAGGAAAACGGGGTATGGAAGCTGCGCCACACGGTATTCGATGATGAGGCGATGGCGCAGCAGCAGGCGCTTACCGGCAGTTGATCGTGTCCGAACGTTTCCGATAGCCCGCATGGAACCGGCCTCCTCTCCCCTTCAAGGGGAGGGGTAGGGCGGGGATGGGTTTTGTAGGCGGAGACCATCCTCCTCTCTCCATGAAAATGGATGAGGGATAAAACCCAATCAGTAAAACTTTTTATCGCAGGCACTCTCTTGAACACTCGCTTGATAGCCCGGCTCGACATCAAAGGGCCGAACCTGATCAAAGGTATCCACCTGGAAGGACTGCGTGTCGTGGGTGACCCGCAGGAATTTGCGCGGCGCTATTACGAAGCAGGCGCCGACGAGTTGGTCTACATGGATATCGTCGCCAGTCTGTACGGCCGCAACAGCCTCACGGAAATCATCAAGCGTGCCGCGCAGGATATCTTCATTCCGATGACGGTAGGCGGAGGCGTGCGCTCGGTGGATGATGCCAAACAACTGCTGCGTGCCGGCGCCGACAAGGTGGCAATCAATACCGCCGCCATCGCTCGCCCGGAGTTGATTACGGAAATTTCCCGACGCTTCGGTACCCAATGCATGGTGTTGTCCATCGAAGCCAAGAAGCTCGCCGACAATAAATGGGAAGCCTATACCGATAACGGCCGCGAACGTACCGGCTTGGACGTGGTGGAGTGGGCCAAGAAGGCTTGTGAACTTGGGGCCGGTGAAATCCTGCTGACCTCGGTCGACCAAGAGGGCACGCGCAAGGGCTTCGACCTTGCTCTTACGCGTGCTGTTGCCGGTGCGGTCCCGATTCCCGTGATTGCCAGCGGCGGTATGGGCACAACCGATCATCTGGTGGAAGTGGTCAAGGAGGGCAAGGCTGATGCAGTGGCGATGGCCGACGTGTTGCATTACAAGCGCCTTGACATGAAACAAATACGTGAAGCCGCCTCTGCGGCGCAGATTGCAGTGAGGCATCCATCATGAAACCGCACGTAACCGTCATCGACTATGGCATGGGCAACTTGCTCAGCGTGACCCGTGCGCTGGAGCATTGCGGTGCCGAAGTGACGACCGAAAGCTCACCGCTTTTCATTGCCAAGGCCGAGCGTTTGGTGCTTCCCGGTGTCGGCGCATTCGGCAATGGCATGGCTGAATTGCAGCAACGCAATCTGGTCGACGCCATCCGCAACTATGCGGCCACCGGCCGGCCTTTGTTGGGGATTTGCCTGGGTATGCAAATGCTGCTGGACGGCAGCGATGAGTTCGGCGCCAGCGAGGGCCTTTCCTTAATTCCCGGCTGGGTCAGGAAATTGCCGGAACAAGCAGGCATCAAGCTGCCCCATATCGGCTGGAGCGGGATCCGTCCGCCTTCAGGGCGCAACTGGGAAGACAGCCTGCTCGATCATGTAAATCCGGGGGAGGAAGTATATTTTGTCCATTCCTTTTACGCTGATCCCGCGAATCCGGCTGATCGTCTGGCTGAGACGCCCTATGGGGCATTCCAGTTTTGCTCGGTCGTAAAAAAGGGCAATATCACTGGTTGCCAGTTCCATCCGGAGAAGAGTGGAGAGGCCGGCCTGGATATAATCAGGAATTTCCTGAGGCAGCCAGCAACAAAATTGTAAGAACAATCGGCCTCCGATAGAGGAATGCAGTTGCTTTGCATGGACAAGGAAGTTTTCGCTGCATGACGCAGCGGAATCCGCCTCGCACTGCTCAACGTAAATGCTTCCCCCATTACACTAGGGATAAATCACCATGTCATGTAAAGAGTGGACCAAGTCCATTAAAGGTGTGGACGATGTCGAGCTCGGCATTCCTCGTACCAGTTCGTTGACTTACCATTGTGCCGCACCGGAATCAGGAGGCGCCGACGGACTGGTATTTGTAATCCCGGATTTTGGTGATGAGGCAAATGGTGAGGAGTTGCGTAATTTCCGAGTTTATTTAGCCGAACAACGGAATTTGTTTGCTGTAACAGTGGAATATCATTGCTACCAGTCAAGGTTGCCCACAGGAGCGGAATTTGCCTTGACCTCCGATGAGTTGGCCAAATTGGTAAAGCTCGGCGCGGAGCACGGCCTTCTTAATGCAGGGCCCGCCGAGTTGATGGCTGGTCTTGCGGCCTTGCCCGAGCGCCATGTGATCGATATGCACATTTCTCCCGCCAATGGAGATTATCAAAACTTTGGGGTCATGCAAGCGCTTGATCATCTCACTGTCTTGGCTGACCTGCTTTCCGCTCAAGCGGACAGTTTTAATCAGGAAAATATTATTGCCATCGGAGCAAACCATGGCGCATATATTGCCCACCTCATCAGCAAGTTTGCGCCTAATACTCTGCGCGCGGTCATAGACAATTCATCCTATACCGATCCGGTTCGAGGCTTGCATCGTGTGGCGCCTGCGCTTTTCGGAAACCTGCAGGTGAACTGCATTCTTGTAAATAAATGGGTTGCCGACGATGTCACTTCCAAGCGTTACTTTTCACTCGGGCGGCGCTTGATCCGGCACACCTCCTTGCCGTCCGATATTGAAGAAATGGGGCGATTTTCCCAGCGGCTTTGCCAGTACCGAATGATTCATGCAGTTGACGATGCGGTTGAGCCTATTGAGGAGAAACGCCTGCAGGCGGAGCGGCTGAAGCAAGCTGGCTTCGATGTTGTTTTAAGAGAAGTGAGTTCCGTTGGCGAAACGATCGAGCAACTTGCCGATGGCGTGAACGCATCTTTGCGTGCCGTGTTTGACTACTTCTATCCAACGCTTGCGCCAAGGCCAGGGAAATTGGATGGCGAGTCAGGTAATGAAATAGCTTATTTTTGCGATGAGTATTTTTACTCCTTTTTGCATGCAAAAGAGGGATGCTCGATGCGCATAGGATCATTGCGGGCAGCCGAGCCGGTCCCCGTTATGCCAGCTCCCAAGTTTTATGGGCAGTTTAGGTATGGACAGCAACGGATCGAATTTCATGGTATTCCGTGATCGCGTGATCAAATGCCATTGAGACAGTGGACTATATCTTTTGGCTCTTGCAAGTTTATTGAATCCAACACAGGAAATATCAAAGCACCATGTTCAAAATTCTTGATGAATTGAAAAATGCCAATCCCAAGCGCAGGGAAAAGCTCGTGATGCGTACTCACGCAAATAATATTGAGTACTTCAAAAAAACCAATCCTGAGTTGGGCGAATTTATCAAAGCACGCGGTACCGGACAATTTGGTATCAGCATCACCGATACATCGATCGAGATTTTCGACCGCCAGACCAAGCAGCTATTTCATCCCCCGGGCGAGTTGTTTTCATATATGTCGGATTTGGGCAGCTTGCATCACACAGCTTGGGTTGACAAATTGGTTATACAGCATGTCTGGCGCGGAGAAGCGGAACATGGAAATCGGATCCGCTCCTTTCTTGAAGGCGTCTATTCTGAATTTCCTGCCTTGCTGAAAGAAAAAATGGATGGCGGGGTAGTGCGATTGCCGCCCATGAAAGACGGGCGGCATTACTCCGGCCCCGTAGTCTTCTTGGGGATATTTACCGGCTTGCACATCATGAATTACCTGAACCGTACGGCAGTGCGCGACGTATTTCTGATCGAGCCGGACCTTGATCGTTTTGCGCTTTCCTGTTTCTTCTTGGACTATCAGCACCTGGAAAATAATTTGGGTCGTTTGATGCTTCATGTAGGGCCGAATGCGCCACAGTTCCCAATCGACACATTGATTGGTTTGGCTCCAATTACCGCTTCCAGTTGGGTACGATTGTTGCCTGCTTACCCCGACGGGCAGTTTGATGATATTGTCAATCGAGTCGGTTTGCGGTGGCGTTCTCTTCTGGAGATATTCGTGCCCTGTGAGCGCGAGGTGAAGAATCTTGCTAACGGCTTGCAGAATATCCGCGCCAAGCTTCCCTTCCTGCACCGCGCGCCGAAATTGTCGTCTGGTTCTGTCGTTGCTGTTGTCGCATCGGGACCTTCTCTCAATGACAATATGGCTTGGCTGAAAGAGAATAGGGAGCGGATGATTATCATCGCTTCCATTTCTTGTGTTCGGGTGCTGAAGGAAAACGGCATTACACCCGATTTTCAGTGCACGCTTGACACCGAAATCGACGGCCCCCTGTTGGAGAAATTGCAGCTCAGCCCGGATGTGCCTATGGTTGCCTATTACAAGCTCAATCCGGACCTTGCATCGAGCTTCAAGAAGACATTGCTATTGCATGAGGATAACAAGGCCAATGCGGTGCGCTTCTTGCACTCATTTACCTATACCCATCCCACCACCGGCAATTTGATGACTGCGCTTGCCGCATGGTGCAAACCTTCTCAATTGCTTTTCGTCGGCCTGGACTTGGGCTACCGTGATCCCAAGCTCAGCCATGTGAAGGGCGGATGGCATGACGACAATGAAGGAGTCGGGCATGACGAGGAAACCGGCAATCGCGAACATCTCCATGTTGCGGCCAATTTCCCGGAGTCCGAAGGGGAAATCCTGACCATGTCCTACTATAACAATGCACGCGGCGCAGTGGAGGCGGCAATTGCTCCGCTGGTGGGTAATTGCCGGATTCTTAATTTGGCGGATGGTGCCCGGATCAAGGGCGCTGAGCCAATGCGCTGCACGGAACTCGAATTGTCCTTGTATCCGGATAGGGAAAGCGACCTTATCGCATTCGAACAAGGTTTTAGCACAGCCTATGAAGAAATCTTTGAGGCCTATGATACGCCTGGCCGGCAATTGATTGATGAGTTGGTCGAAGCGGTGATTGGCAAGCTCGAGTTGAAGGACGGTTTCCGCTGGCCCGAATTTACAAGGGCGCTCGACGATGCCTACGGTAATGCAGTGACCCAGTGCGTGAATCGGCACCGCGAATTCCGTATCGAGGTGTATGGGAAATTACTGATGGATATCTTGAGCGAATGGTATCGCACGCTGGTCTTGGCGGAGACCCCCGAGAACGTCGAGCGTGTCTATAAAAAAGGCTTGATTCAGCTTCGCGAAACCCTTTCTTCCCTGCCGTGGCCAGAGGAGCTGGATGCGATGATGAAGGATAAATCCAGCACGGAACCGAAGGCTACTATGAATTGATGTATGTTTTCCGCAACAGGGAACTTTTAAGATAAATTTGACTATGCGACTCTTGACAGAGTTGCCTCATGGCGACTAACCTAGCAGCGATGTTTCGAAACACATCATTTGATAAAGACCGTTTTAAGTGATATCACAAACCGAATGGAGAATTTAATGAATCAATCGAACAATATTTTGCGTGCAGCAGTAGCAATGTGCTTTGGCGCAATGGTTGGTCAAGCTCACGCTGTTTTGGATCTGACGCCATCGACCCCAACCGGCACCATCAAAGTTGCTAAAGAAAATGCTTCCAACGTTCTCCTGGTGACGGCTGTTGGTCAAAGCACGGACATCAAAGTAGCTGTTCCAACCGGCTATGCCGTAACTGCAGCAAATCCCCTGTACGTCAAGCTGAACTTGACCGGTGGCGCAAGTTTTGTGGCCAACCCGACATTGGGTTGCGGTACGGCAGCTGTGGCTAACGCTGCTGCCGGTACACTGCAGCTCGGCGGTGCAGGTACTTCGTTCGCTGTCTATACTATTGCTTCGACCGATACAACGGTTTCCGGTACATGTACCGCAGCAGTGGGCAACATCACTCTGGCAGCTGGCCAAGCGACAGTTGGCCTGTCTGCAACAGTTGAATATAAGAACGGTTTGAACAACACCGTAACGGGCGTGTTGGCAAACTATGTTACGTTCACACGTGGCATGACTGCTACTGTTAACAGTGCTGCTGGCAGCGTAGTCGTCGACGCAACCAGCGGTTCCGATAATTTCGATCCATCCACCAGCAACAAGGGTGCTTCCCTGGCCCTGTTGGGTGACGTGCAATGGACACAAATCGGTTCCAGCGCTGCTGATCTGACCAATGCTGCAAACGTTAGCGCCGGCGACGTGATCACCACTGCTTTCGTGACAGTTAGCGGCCCAGCAATTGCTGCTGCTCTGGCTGCAAACGGCAACTCCGGCGTGTTCTTGCAAGCTGGCTTGGCTGCTGCTTGTACAACACGTAGCTACACCGTCAGCGCATCCGCTACCAACAGCGTAACGTTCAATAACGTTTCCTTGACCGACATCTCTGCTGGCGTAAGCGTTTGCTTGAACGTTTCCGGTGGCACGACGGTTATCGGCGTTGGCCAAATGACCGCAACGGTCAGCGGCACAGCCAAGTCCAGCGTTACTGCTGACTTCAGCGCAACCACTGGCAATGCTCTGGAAACCCTGACATCCAATGGTACGACGCTGAACGCGTACATGGTGAATGCATCCACCAGCGCAGCTAAGACTTCTATTCTGCGCCTCATCAACACCGGTGCCGTATCCGCTACTTTCACGGCAACTGCTTATGCAGAAGACCTCGGTGTCGCAGACGGCAATCCAGTTGCGTTCACAACTTTGGGCACAGCTAACTCGACTTTGGGTACGGTCGCTGCTGGTGGTGCTTTGAATCTGACATCGGCTCAGTTGGAATCGAAGTTGGGCTTCACGCCTAGCGCAACCGGCAGCAAGTATCGTGTCGTTATCAGTGCTGGTACCAACAGCGCAACTATCCTGAACTACACGAAAGATACCGCTACTGGCGCTATCGTTCTGTCGCAATAATCGACTGATCGCTAATTATATTTAGCTTAGTTGTAGTAAAAAGGGCAGCTTCGGCTGCCCTTTTTTATGTAAGTCCTGACTGGTTTGTTTGGGAATATCTTCACTTCAGCCTTGTGAACCTTTCACGCATTAGATAATCTTCCTTTCTCCCAAAAAGGTAAAAAGTAGCTCGGGAAAATATATCGCTCCCGGCTATTATCAGGACCGCGATGGAGCATCATCAGTGCGGCAATTTGAATTTGTCTCTGGCCGGATGATCCATCAGAAAAATACTGTTCGTGATGTCGTATCCGCTTGATACGCTTCCTTCTCTCAGCGACTTTATTTCGCCTCATGCCAAACCATAGCCACCCCTACGCAAATCTGCCGAAGCAGGCTTTTTGGAAAACCGCGGTTGCAGATCTGGATTGCCTTCAAATTGACTTGGCATGGAAGCCGAAGGCTCCCATCAACCGTGAAACCCGGATCGTAACGCTCGGCTCCTGCTTCGCTCAACATATCAGCAAGTCACTCAGGGAGCATGGTTTCAACTGGCTTGATTCAGAGCCTGCTCCCGCCGCTCTCCCCGAAAGCGAGCATGCAAAACAGGGCTATGGTGTCTTTTCGTTTCGAACCGGGAATATCTATACGGCGGCACTGCTCAAGCAATGGGTCATGTGGACGACTGGCAGCGCCGAACAAAGTAGAGAGAGCTTTCTGGAAGGCGGCCGATATTTCGATCCGTTTCGTCCTGCGCTAGGCAATGAGGGTTATGCGTCGTTCGAGGAGATGATGAAGGCAAGGAGCATCACTCTTGCGGCTATGTCTGAAACGATCAAGCAAGCCGATTTATTCGTTTTTACCCTGGGCTTGACCGAAGCATGGCGAAGCAGAGACGGTTTGATTTATCCGATGTGTCCAGGAACGATTCGAGGAGAGTTTTCTGCCGAGGATCATGCTTTTCATAACTACAACGCGATGGAGGTGACGCAGGATCTGCTAGAAGCATTTGATGAGTTGCGTGGAATTAATCCGAAGTTGAGATTTCTTCTGACCGTCAGCCCGGTGCCGCTGACAGCTACTGCGAGCGATCAACACGTGTTGACGGCGACCACATATTCAAAATCGGTTCTGCGATCGGTAGCAGGTTATCTTGTTCAAACGCGCGAGGACGTCGATTATTTCCCTTCCTATGAGCTCATTACTGCACCTCCTTTCAAGGGGCAATTCTTTGACGCCAATCTGCGTTCCGTGTCGGAAGATGGGGTGGCGTTTGTGATGAGGCATTTTTTGAGGGGGATTGGCGTTGCAGCCGATTTACCCGCGTCGAAAATAAGGTCAGGGAATGAGCTTCATACCGCAAGCAATCTCAAAAAGTCCACTGCAACCGACATATGCGAAGACATCATTCTCGAATCGTGGAGCCGCGACAGGCCAGCCGATCGATCGGTTGCGCCGCCCAATATCGTGTTGATAGGGGACTCGCAAATGGGAATGATTGCCAAGGTCCTCGACGAACAGGGAATTCGCTATGCCGGCGGTGCAATCATGCACGGTACAGAATGGCATGACCGTGACTTTGAAGTTGATGGGACAACGTATTTTTTACCGAAAAACGCGGACGCTCGAGAGAGATGGATGCGAACCTTTACTGACAGTCTTTCGCGGCACTCATCGCCTGATGCTGTAACGATCATCACCAATATCGGCGCCCACAGTTTTCGAATATTTACGAATGAATTTGAAGAGTATCTGACAAAAGTATCTCCTGTCAGATTCTCGAACGTCATATCCGATAGCAATCTCGGCAATTTTCTTGTCCAGATACGCCAGTCGCACCTGGACCTTGTAAAGCGATTTGTGGATGCAGGATATAAAGTTGTCTGGGTGAGCGATCCGCCGTTTCAACCGAATACGGCAGATATATTCGGACGGATGGACAATATCCTGTCGGAGTATTTCCGCGGTATAGGCTGCGAGGTGATTCATACCAGGAATTGGGTGCGGAATTTAGGCGCGCCGCCTTCAGAACTCAGATCATCGGAAATCAACCCGGCTACGGGACAACTTGATTGGGTTCACGGATCGCCTGACTATTATCGGCAGCTTGCAAAAGAGATATTCAAGCGTTTCTCGATCAAGCCGGAAATCAATGCGGTAACCAGGGAAAGCATAGATTCGCAAGTGCCGCAAAAAACATCGGATCTCCTGCCGGCAACTGCGACTGCAGGAGCATCCCAATCCGATGCTGCGCCGTTGAAAGCAGTCAATCATCTTGATGAGGACGCCGTTCTTGAGCCATGCGGCACGCATGGGCAAAATGAACAAGGCCCTACCAATATGGTATTGATCGGCGACTCTCACATGGGAATGATCAGTAAGGCTTTGGCTGAGCTTGGTATCGCATTTGCCGGCGGGGAGATTATGGAAGGCTCGCAATGGCACGATCTAAAATTTGTTCCGGTTGACGACGTTTTTTTCGTACCTGCCGAGGCTGCGGCAAAAGACCGCTGGGCCGAAACCTGTACCAGTTTTTTTCAAAAGAGGCCATCAGCTGCAACCGGTGATAAATGGATCCTTACAAATATCGGTTCGCACTCGCATACCTTGATGAGCAACCTGGGCATCCTGCATTATTTGAAGAGAATCTATGGGACTGTGCCAAACAACCTCAACTTGGTCGATATCAAAAATTACCTGATGCTTGCGCGTGGCCACCATGTGAATATTGTCCGGAAATTCGTCGACGCCGGCTACAAGGTAATATGGATCAGTGATCCCTATGATGAGGCATCGTCCAACGATTTGCTGTCCGCGCTGGATAGACTTCTGTGCGAATATTTTGGCTTGACCGGGGCGTTTGTATTCGATGCGAGAGAGTGGCTTCGCCGTCGCGGAGGCTATTCATCGGAATTGAAATCCACGGAAATCAATTCAGTCACAGGAGCACTTGATTCTATTCATGGGAGCGATAAGTATTATCGGGAGTTGATAAAAGAGATTCTCAATACTTATCCAATCTCTCCGCCTGTTCGTATATAAACAAGGCGCTCGCAATATGTTGTTCTTCGAGTTAACCTGCACGTGCAGGTTCTCATATTGTTGAGAAAAATGTGCTGCAATGGAAATGAAATACCCGCGCCAGCTTGATGTGGCAAGTGCCATCGCATTAGCGCAAACCCTTATGCAACAAGGCACCGCAGAAAGCCTTGCAGACGCAAAAGACCTTTGCCTAAATGTGCTCGCAGTTGATGCAGGCAATAGTAATGCTTGTTTTTTCCTTGGCAGGATTGATTTTGATCGCAAAAATTATTCCGCAGCTCTGGAATATTTTCAGCGCGCGATCAAATTGAATCCTCTTGCTCCTCCTTTGCATTTTTTCCTGGGGCGTACCTTGAATGAAATGGGGCAGCATGTCGAGGCGGAGGCAGCGTTACGTTACGCATTATCATTGGCCCCGCAACAACCTGAATTTTTGTTATGCCTGATCTTGAATCTGCTGGCGCAACGGAATTTTTCGGAGGCGCTGCAGTGTTGCGATGCGTTTCTTCGTATTGCGCCTGACAACCCGCACGGGCACACGAACCGTGCTGCCGCTCTCGCTGGATTAGACCGCTTGACTGAGGCGATCGCAAGCTCCCGGCGTGCTATCGATGCCGATCCGTCTGATCCGAAGGGATATCATAATCTGGCGGTTCTCATGCACAAGCTCGGTTTGATACAGGAGGCAGTAGAGGCTTTGCGCCGTGCAATCGGCATTCAGCATGATTTCAGCCCTGCCTTGATGTTTCTTGGTGCTTGCCTTCGATCCCAAGGAGAAACCCGAGACGCCATTAGCCAATTTGACGCTCTTCTTCGGAGCCATCCGAACTTCGAGGATGCTACACACCAACTCGCCGAAACGCGCCAATTGCTGCAACTGGAAGAGAGGGCGGAAGTGGCGGCCGGTCACTTGAATCCGCTTTTCGTTCTTGCTCCGGTGGCGCGTTGCGGCACTACTCTCCTGCAGAGGCTGTTTAATTCCAGCGAGCACATGATCATGTTTGGCGAAAACGAAGATGTTTCACGTCGATTGCCTGCTTGTGTCGGTTTTGCGATCAGCAAGTCCGAGATGCGAACGGATCTCTCCGCCATGGGAAGCCTGGAGACGTTGCTCACGCGTGATTGGATCGCGGGCCTTTTTCCGGGCAGAGCCGATGCGTACCTCGAACTGGCATTACGAAATTTCTATGAGACGGTGGAGCATTATCAGACGACAGCCGACAAGCTTGGGCGCCGATGGGGAATCAAGGAGCCTTATGCCGGGCAAATGGGGATGATCCGGCACCTGCTGCCTCGTGCGCGCTTTATTTGCATCTATCGTAATCTGATTGATGTGGCACGCTCATATAAGGCCAGAGGCTGGTTTGAATCAAAGTTCGATGTCATCAAGTTGGCGCATGACTGGCAGGAGGAAATCAAGCAAATGTTTTTGTGCGGGACCAAGAATGTGCTGGTGGTCAGGTATGAAAATTTGATTGCGAATCCGGATCAAGAGATTGCTCGTATCGAACAATTCTCCGGGTGTTCAAAGATAGACCGGAATTTGATGCGATTAAAAGTCAATTTGTCCGAGGCCGGAACGCATGGAAGCGCAGTTTCAGCGTATCGCATTCCTCAAGCGCTGAGCAAGGAAGAAAATGAGGTGTTGTGGGAATATGCCGGTGGAATGTTGAAGCACCTTGGCTACAGCTGAGGTCTCTCAAGAGAGAAGAAAACCGAAGACGGTTCCTGCATGAGACACCTCCGGTTTGCTCGATGCGTAATTTACTTCAAAGGACCGCGCGCCCTGCTTGAGGTCATAACCGGCCCCAAAGAAGCGAAGCTCAGTCGATCTGTGTCTGCCCTAGCGTAAGTCCGCCGGTCGCTATATCCACGACAAAATTGATCAGCTCGAAAGTCGGCAGGTTTGCATTGAAGACGATGCGGTACTTGGCTGTCGGCGCCGATGGAATGAATCCAAGCATGGACTCGAGTTGTGCCGAAGTGAAGGTCAACATTTGCTGCGCGGCGATGGTGCCGATCGTTGCGTTGATCGTGCCGATGGTACTGCCGCTCTCGTTGTAGGCGGTTGCCGTAATCGTTCCATCCTGGTTGGTGGGGTTGACCAGACGTATCAAACTGGTCTTGTTGGTGCTGGTCGAGGCATTCAAAAAGAGTGCATTGCGCGTGGAGGAAGTGGCCGTGCCGGCAATGCGGTTATCGACCTGTGCCTGCCCCACGATGAGGTTGCCGCTTGCGCCATCAGTGATGAAGTTGACCAATTCAAAGCTTGGCAAGGCAGCGGTAAACACGATGCGATACTTGGCACTGCTGGAACTGGGCACATAACCGATTGCACTTTCGAGTTGCGCAGAAGTGAAGCTCAATATCTTTTGAGCGCCAAGTGTGCCGAGGGCGGTATCGGCGCGGCCGACGATTGCGCCGGCTTCATTGTAGGCGGTTGCAGTGACAGCGCCGCTCCCGACGTCGGGATTGATCAACTGGATGAGGCTGGTGTTTGCGGCGTTGGATGGATTGACATATAAGGCGTTGCGCACCGATGAGCTTGCAGTGGCGACGGCACGATCATTGATCTGGACTTGGCCGAGCGTGACGTTACCGGTCGCGACATCCTTTATAAAATTGATCAGCTCGAAGGTCTGCAAGTTGGCGTTGAAGGAGGCGTGGTATTTGGCACTGGGAGAAGAAGGAATATAACCGAGCGCCGATTCAAGTTGCGCCGAGGTGAACGTCAGCATCTGTTGTGGGGCGATCGTGCCGAGCGGGGCGTTGAGGGTGCCGGGAATCTCTCCATTCTCGCTGTAGGCCGTAGCCGTGACCACGCCGGTCTGGTTGGTCGGATTGATCAGGCGCACGACGCTGGTCCGGCTGAGATTGGTCGAGGGATTCACGAAGAGCATGTTGCGTGTGGATGTATTTGAAGTGCCGGTAACACGATTGCCGTTCTGCGCATGTGCCAGCGTCAGGTTGCCGCTTGCCACGTCCTTGACGAAATTGAGGACTTCAAAGCTGGCCAGGTTGGCGTTGAAAACAAGGTGGTATTTTGCGGTGCCTGACGACGGTGTATAGCCAAGAGCCGATTCAAGCTGCGCCGAAGTGAAGGTCAGCATCTGTTGCGCGGCGATGGTGCCAAGCGATGTATTGGGCGTACCGACCATGTTGCCGGCTTCGTCGTAGGCGGTGGCGGTCATTGCCGCGCTTTGGTTGGTGAGATTGATCAGTCGCATCACGCTGGTTTTGTTGGCGCTGCTTGATGCATTGACGAAGAACGCATTGTGCGTGGTAGGTGCCGCGAAGTTCGCGATGACCGTGCAATTGGCAGTGACCGGACTGGTGACAAACGTATTGCCGGTGAGCGTGCCGCCGCAAGTGCCTGTAACGGAGGCGGTGTAATACCCGGTGGCTGGGGTCAGGGTGAAGCTGGGGGTTCTGCTGTAGGCCACGTTCTGGCTTGCGCTGATGGTGCCGTTGCCAGCGGCGGATACGCTGCTGGTCACCGCATATTCGCGGGTGGCTGAACACGATGCAGAGGCGATACTTGCGTCGCAGCTCCAGGTATAGCTGGTCGGGGTGGACGTAACGCTGCTGGCGGTCCCGCCGTTACACAAGTTGGTGGGGGGCGTGGTCAGCGTCAATCCGTTGTCGCTGCCGCATGCGCCGGGGACGCAGGCGGTCGTGGTGAAAGGCTGGTCGGCGCCGAGCGTCGTGCCATCGCTGTTGACGGCCTTGGCGCGAAAATGGTAGGTGGTGCTGCAGCTTAGTCCGGTAACGTTCACCGAGACTGCCGTGGCGCCTGATCCGGCGCTTAATATTCCTCCAGTGGTGGCGGTAAGCGTCGTGCCATAGCTGGTGGTGCCTCCTGCTTCAAAGGTTACCGTGGTGGACTTGCCGTTGTCGTTCACGGTTCCGTTGAGTTTTGCACCAGTGTCGGTGACGCTGCTCGCGGCGTTTGTAGTGACGGTAGGCGCAGCCGCGATCGCCTGTTGGGCGAATGTGCAAGCCAGCAGCAATGGCAAGAGTGGGCGCAGCATGGTGGAGACGTGATAGTTCATGTTAAATTCCTTTGGATGGCGGTTTCAGGCAGAGCCGCCAACGTGGTTTGTCGTAATCCGATTGGCGGGAGTGGAAGAGAGGACGGGAAGGAAAGCAGGGCCGCCTTGGCCAATATCAACCGTGCAATATCTCCATATACATGGCGACGTGATGCAAGCCCCTCTCTTCAGCTTGATTTTTTTGTTAAGTATGTTCCCGGCAATATACCGCGTTTCAAATTTTTATAGAACAACAACTTGCAAGTCGAAGCGGACGCGCGGTAGCTGGGGATGGCGCAGCACTAGAAACTCGACCGTTTGACCAACTGATCAGGCCAGCCATTGCCTCAGCTCGAATGATGTTGCAATGGGCCGGCGATATGCACGCGCCAAGCCGGCGAGCCATTCGACGAGTTGGAGATTGGTCGCGGGTATTCGCGTTTGCCGCTCCTGCCAAAGATTATCTTCCAAGCCGATACGCACGCCCGATCCCATGACGCAGCCCAAGCCTGCGGCCGTTCTTTGGCTGTCGCCGATACCTGCCACGGACCACAGGGAACCTTCAGGCAGGGCGTTGACCAAGGCAGATAAATCATTGAGGGTTGCCTGAGCGCCGGCGATGTTGCCCAGCAGGATATTGAAATAATAGGGAGCCGTAATCAGCCCTTCCCGAATCAAGGCCTTGGCAAAATTGATCATCCCCAAATCAAAGACTTCAAGTTCTGGGCGGATGCCACGTTCCAGCATGCGCTTCGCCAAAAAACGTATCGTATCGGGCGTATTGGTGCTCGCTCCCGTCGCAAAATTGAGTGAGCTTAAAGTCAGGCTGGCCATGTCCGGTTTGGCGTTTCTTTCCAGATCCAATACCGCGGCGCGTTGCTGGGCATCTTGCCCGTGCCGGCCGCTGGTGCTGGCGCAGAGGATGATTTCCCGTCCCTCCGGGGTGGCGCGAATCGCTGAAATCAATCCGCGAAAGCGCGCCGCCTCGGCGCTCGGCTTGCCCGCATCGTCCCGGACATGCAAGTGCACCATCGATACCCCGGCGCGGACGCAGGCGACCACATCGGCCAGAATCGCGTCCTGGGTGAGAGGAACGTGAGGATTCTTGCTTGCATCGGCAACCGCACCGGTGGGGGCCAGATTGATGATCATCGGCAAAGCGGAAGAATTCATGGTGAGTTTTTAGGGGGAAGTTATAAATCTTCAGGCAACGGCCGGCGCCGTGCAGGCACGCCGACATACAAGCCGTCCGGCTCGGTATCTGCAGTCACGAGCGCGCCGGCGGCCACCACGCACCCTGGCGCAAGTGTCACGCCGTCGCGGATGGTGCTGTTCAATCCCAAAAAGCACCGATCCCCGATCACTGCGTTGCCGGCCACGACCGCATGTGCTGCAAGAAATACATTGTCGCCCAGGACCGCGTGATGGGATACGTGGCTGCCGGTACGCAGGATGCAACTGGTGCCGATTTTAGCAAACGGTTGGACGATGGCGCCTTCATAGATCATCGAGTTTTCTCCGACGTTCAAATCCGGCCAAACCATGGCTCTCGACGAGACATAGGTGGCGAACGTATAGCCGCGCTCCTTGGCTTCTGCATATCTGGCTGCACGCAGGCGATTGCAGTCGGCCCAGCCGAGAGGAACCATCAACGCGGTTTCCGCGGGCGGGAAATATTGTTCGAGTGATTCGAACGGTACCAGCGGCAGGTCGTGATGGGTGGAGGTTTTGCACCATGCCGCGTTCACCGTGAAGCCGACGACCTCATGCGGGCTGTCATGCTTGAGTACGTACCACGCCAGGCTGGCAAAGTTTCCTGAGCCGAATATAACGAGCTTCATTCACCGATCCTTCAAGTCGTCTTCACCACTCATCTTCCCGATCGTCCCTATCCATCTCAGCAGGGCCGCCGCCATACGGCTTCCCGCTGCAAGTGCGCGAGCGCATCCTTGTCGATGGCTATAATGTGTGCCTACTTGGCGCGCAACGCCACATTGCTTTGCACCGGAGGCGGGCCGGCGGAAGCGGTGCGGAAAAAACGCAGCAAGCAGGGTTTGCGTTTCGTGCAAGCCGAACGATTCGGGCCCACCCGGCGCGGGGAGAATGACGCGCTGCGCGAGATAGTATCACCTGCCGACATTGCGTGTTTCAATTTGCTCAATGTCGGTTACGAAGCGGGCTCCGATTGAACCGTAGCCTCGGCGCTGTTTGAGGATCAAAGGAAAGCTCGCGCTTTCCGCCAATTGCACGGCTGACTCGAAGGTTCCGGCGGTCGGCAGGCTTTCCCCCGGAATTGGTGCATCGAAGGAAGCGGCAATTGGCAAGGATGCGTTAGAATTGCCGACCGCATCCTCTTCACAGATTCTCGATATCCGCGAAAGCCGAACGGCGTGAACAAGGCAGTCATGACAGACTCACCGTTGGCCGGCTCATCTCAAGTTGCAACACTGTTCAGGCGCCGAATTTGATTGACCAATTATTTGCCTTGCACAATCAAGGCCGCTATGCCGAGGGAGAGGCGCTTGCCCGCGCCCTGATAGCCAGCTTTCCCAACCATGGGTTTCTCTGGAAGGTGCTGGGCGTGATGTTGAAGCAGCAAGGGCAATTGGAAGAAGCGCTGGAAGCCACGCGGACCGCAGCGCGGCTGTCGCCCGACGACGTGGAGACGCATAGCAATATGGGCGGCATTCTCAACGCGCTTGGCCGGCTCCAGGAGGCCGAGGCAAGCTTGAGACGCGTGCTTCAACAAACGCCCGGTTACTGCGGCGCGCATAATAATCTTGGCGTCACACTGTATGCGCAAGGCAAGTTGCAGGAAGCCGAAGCAAGCTATCGCAAAGCACTGGAACTCAATCCCGAGTATGCCGAAGCGCATTGCAATCTGGGCGCGGTATTGCATGCGCAAGAGCGGCATCGTGAGGCGGCCGATAGTCAGCGAAAGGCCTTGGAAATCCGGCCGGACTATGCCGATGCATATGGGTACCTGGGGCGGGCTCTCGATGCGCAAGGCATGCTCAAACAAGCCGAGACCAGTTATCGGCAAGCCCTTGCCTTAAACGGCGATCTGGTCGATATCCATGTGTGCCTGGCCAATAACTTGATGGAGCAGAGGCGAAGCGCGGAAGCGATAGAAAGTTTCCGCACGGCCCGGCAAATCGAACCCGATTCGGCGGAGATACATCATTGCCTGCTGTTTTGCCTCGATCATGATGAGGCGGCCGATCCGGCGACGCTCTTTCTTGAGCATCGCCGCTTCGGACTTCAATTTGAAACGCCGCTGAAATCGGCTTGGCCGCGCCATGCCAATTCGCGTGAACCTGAGCGCTGCCTGCGGCTTGGTTTCCTGTCGGGCGATTTTCGCAACCACGCGGTGGCGCATTTCATCGAATCGGTGCTTGAGAATTTGGCGCGCGATGCGACGCTTTCCTTGCATGCTTACGCCAATCATGACATCGATGACGAGGTGACGGAAAGGCTGAAGCGCCATTTCGCCGTCTGGAATCCGGTCTCCGGTTTGTCCGATCTTGCGCTTGCGGAGAAAATCCGCGGCGACCGCATCGATATCTTGCTGGATCTCTCCGGCCACACCGCAAAAAACCGCTTGCTGACGCTTGCCCGCAAGCCGGCGCCCTTGCAGGTCGGCTGGATCGGCTATCCGGGCACGACCGGCCTGGAGGCGATGGATTATTGCTTCAAGAGCGAATGCGGCACGCCGGCGGGGATGCTGGATGACCAATACATTGAAAAGGTGATCCGGGTACCGGTGCACACCGCGTTTCAACCCGCCCCCGATGCACCCGAGGTCAATGCCTTGCCGGCGTTGACCAAGGGCTGCTTCACGTTCGGCAGCTTTAACCGCGCGATCAAAATCAGCACCGGCACAATGGATTTGTGGGCGCGCGTGCTGAGGGCGCTGCCTGAGTCGCGCATGGTGATCGGCTACGTAAACAATCAACAGATTCAGGCGCAATTACGCGAGGACTTCCGCGCGCGGGGAATCGACGGAGCGCGAGTGACTTTTTATCCTCATGTCGACATGCGAACCTACCTGGCAATGCATGGGGAAATCGACGTGATGCTGGATACCTTTCCGTACTGCGGCAGCACGACCACCCGCCACGCCTTGTGGATGGGGGTGCCGGTGGTAAGCCTGGCCGGTCCGACACCGCCGCAGCGTCAGGGCGCGGCGGCGCTTGGGCCGGTTGGCATGCAGGACTGGATTGCGGCAACGCCCGACGAGTACGTGGCGAGAGCCCAGGCGGCAGCCGCAGATTTGTCGGAACTGGTTCGCCTGAGAGCGGCGCTGCGCGGCAAAATGATGAAAGCCGGTTTGAATCAACCGCAGGGCGCGGCGCGATATATCTCCGCCGCACTGAGAATCATCTGGAAACGCTGGTGTGCCGGTCTGCCGGCGGAAGGTTTCATATTGAATGACGCGGATATAAGGAATTAGCGATACAGGCAATCCAGCGTAATTCTTCGAATGCACAAGTCTTGCAGCACGCCGCCTGCAACCCCGCCGCAGCAATAAGCCAGCAGCACCGCATCCTCGACGCAATGGATCGCGGTGTAGCAAAAGCCGCGGCGCGGATCGTCTTCAATCAATTGTTCGCCGCTCCAGTTCTTGCCTTCGTCCTTGCTCAATGCGATGGCCAGCGGCGTGCGTCCCCAGCTTGAATTTGCGGTGAAACCTGTGCCCATGACGGGGTCAGGCAAATCCCAGCGCGGACTGTGATCGTTCCATACCGCGAGCAGGTCGCCGGTCGCGGCAATGCGCTTCATCGACAATGCCGAATTAGGCGAATAAAAGCACGAAGCACGCGGCGGGCTCCAGGTGAGGCCCTTGTCGCGCGAGCGGGTTTCCCATTGCTTGCCGGTGTCGGTGCGCGCCCACGCATACAGCGTCCCGTTCGCGAGTTCGATGATGCCGGGCTCTTGCATGCCCGATGCGCTGCGCACCGGCAGCGTCCACCAGTCGCGCGATTCGTTCCAGGTGGCGCCGTCATCGTCGGAATAATAGAAGATCGTAACGGCGCGCGGATCCCAGGCGTCCCAGGCGTTCGGGTCGGCTTCCAGCTTGGGCCGATGATAGGCCGCGGGAATCACGATGCGGCCGTTTTTCAGTTGAATCACGCGGTCGTTGTTGACGACGAAATAGCCGGGCGCATGGATGCATTGGGTCGGTTCGCTCCAGGATTTTCCTTCGTCGTCCGAGGTGCGCAGATACATGCGGCAATCGTGGAAGTTATTGGTGCGCAGGTAGAACAGCGCGATGCGGCCGCTCTTCAGGCGCAGCAGCGAAGGGCTCATGACGTTGCAGCCGCCTTCATTGTCCACCAGCAGCTTGTCGCGCTGGCTCCAGCTTTTGCCCGCGTCCGACGAAAACCGCGCCGAGATGGTGGCGGTGGCGACGTCGCTCCAGCTGTTGCCGTAATAACGGCTGTAGGCAAACATGATGCGGCCGTCGGCAAGCGTGATGAACGCGCCTTCCGAATTGCGCGGGTTGTTGCGCTTGTGCTTCAGGTCGAGTGCGATGGCGGAAGTCATTGGATATGGTCGAAGCGCGGGGCGTCAGCCTTCTGCCCCCAGCCGGAACAGCAAAGGCACTTCCAACACTTTCTCGTGGTGGATGCCATGCTCCCACAAGCCATCCTCGCCCCAGCAGTCGCCGTGGTCGGCGCATACGACGGTGGTCGCGGCGCCGAATGCTTGCAGCAGCGCGCCGAGCTTGCCATCGACGAACTCCAGGCAGGCACGTTGCCGGCGGCGCGATTCATTCGCATCATTCTTGTCGGAAAAGGGCACGCAAGGGTTGTAATCGGGACTCCAGGGCGCGCCTTCGAAGTAGTAGGGCACATGGGTCTCGCCGATGTTCAGGAAAGCGAACACCGGCCGCGCCGGATCGAGCCGCTCGGCCAGCCAGGCAAGCTGCTTCGACAGCGAATGCGTATTCCCGGCAAAGTAAAACTCATCGAAATCCTGCGTCAGGTGCTGCCCGGTTTCGGTCGTGGGATCGAACCAGCCGACCGATCCGCTGCCAAGCGCGCGATAGCCTTTGCGCTTGAGGCCGTCGATGATGTTGCGGCCGGCGAGCGTCATGAATTCTGTGCCTTTGCTGGAGAATCCGGCGCCGGCGATCTTGAAGATCTTGCCGAATTTCGGATTGACGAAGGGTTCGGCTCGCGCCGCAATGCCTGGCGTGAAGCCGACGAACATCGCCGCATGCGAACCGTAGGTGAAATTTGCCGGCGCCATCGCGCGCTGCGCTTCGCCCAGCGCTTTCAGGTTCGGTGCATCGGCCGTCATGAAGGTGTCGTAGCGGCAGGAGTCCAGCGTAATGAACAGGATGGAGCGCGGGTCTTGAGCGGAAAAATGCATGGGTTCAGTTTGAATGTGCGGTGAGGGGGATTTCGCCGGCTTCGATCGGCACATGCACCAGGCCGATGAAATGCATGGCGGGAGGGCGGGTCACGTTGAAAGACAATGCGCCGACCTGTTTGTCGACCGGGATCAGGTCGCTGTCGGAAATACGGTCTTCCAGCCGTGCGGTGACAAAGTAATTGCCGTTGTTCAGGTTGGCCGGAAAGGAAAAGCAGACGCTGGCCTTGGCACGCCGGCCTGCATCCGGATTTTTCGGAATTGAAAAATAGCGCCCGGTCAGTTCGATCATCCGGTAGTCGCACACCACGATGCTGACGGCAGGGCGCTTGATCGTCGCATCGTATTCGACTTCGACGTCGATGCGGATCTGTTCGCCGGTTGAGAAGGCCGATTGCGTGCTGCCGCTGTCGGAAAAGACGGCGCGGGTAACGTGACCCTGATCGGTGCCGAAGGCGATCGCCTTGTCGGCGCCCAACGCGGCCTTGCGCATGACCGCCGAGCCTTGTTCCATTGCGCGCTTCTGTTCGTCCTTCAGATCCAGCATGTACAGCTCGGCCATGTCGCTGGCGCTGCCGGCGGCCTTGACCTCGCCCTTGGCCAGGTACACCACGTGATCGCAGAACGCCTTGACCGCATTGATGTCGTGCGACACGAACAATAGCGTCGTGCCGGACCTGGTCAGGCGTTCCAGGCAATCCATGCACTTGTACTGGAAAGCCGCGTCGCCCACCGCAAGCGCTTCGTCGACGATCAGGATGTCGGGTTCGACATTGACCGATACGGAAAAAGCCAGGCGCATGATCATGCCGCTGGAATAGGTTTTGATCGGCTGGTCGATGAAATCGCCGATATCGGCAAAGGCCACGATGTCGTCGAAGCGGCGGCTGATCTCTTCTTCGCTCAGGCCGAGAATGGCGCCATTCATGTAGACGTTTTCGCGGCCGGTAAAGTCGTGATTGAAGCCGCTGCCGAGTTCGAGCAGGGCGGCCACGCGGCCCTTGACCTCGACGCTGCCGCTGGTCGGTGCGAGCGTGCCGGCGATCATTTGCAGCAAGGTGCTCTTGCCGGAACCGTTGCGCCCGATGATGCCGACGGCCTGGCCCCGCTTGACTTCGAAGGACACGTTTTTCATGGCCCAGAATTCGCGGAAAAAACGCTTGCGCCCGCGCCATAGTGTTTGCTTGAGCCGATCCTGCGGCTTATCGTAAATGTGGTAGCACTTGTTCAGGTTTTGTACGCGGATCACTGCTTCGGAGGACATCGGTAAAACCCTTGTTTATTTTTTGGAAGAGGCTCGCATACGCCGGCTTGGGGCCGGGACAGATTCCCGATGCGCGCAGGGCACGGCAAGGCCCGGGATTGACGCATATCAAAATGAGATGGTGTGAGGGAAAGAGCGCATATCATATAATTGGCGGCTTGGCTGTCGGTGCCCGCGCAAGGCGGGTGCGCGACAGTATAATCGGCAATTTTACTTTATACGGAATCCGGGCTCAATCTACCAAGGCGGCCTTGGAAGCGACGGCAATTCTTCAAGCGCACGTCTTGCCTTTATCGGACCGGCCTTGAGGTTTTTGCCCTGTGCAATACATCCGTTCGTAACGAAACCTGCTTAAGGGTCTTTAAATATAAAAGCCGCTGGCGTTGTTGCTTCTCCTTGCCGTACGTCCGTACCGTCTGCGTCGGCGTGCCTGGCTAGCGGCATTTATTTAGAGGCTCTAAAGAAAACCTGGCGAAGAGCACGATTGTTTCGATTGTCCTTCTGAAACTGAGCGCCAACACCTGTTGCAACGAAGAGATGAGATTGTGGAAATGAAGAAAAACAGGCTGGTCGTCGTATTGGGCATGCATCGCAGCGGCACCAGCGCCATCACGCGCGGGCTGCAGGTTCTGGGAGTGGATCTCGGCGATAGCTTCATGCCGCCCAAGGCAGGCAACAACGACAAGGGCTTTTGGGAAGATATCGATCTCAATGCGCTGAATATGGAGATGCAAAGCGCCTTGGGCAGCGACTGGCACCACCTCGCCCCGATCGAATCGGCCGACGTCGTCTTCCTGCGCAAAAACGGCTACCTGTTGCGCGCGGTCGAATTGCTTCGCAAGAAAGCCGGCGCCGCTCCCATCTTCGGCTTCAAGGATCCGCGCGTCGCCAAGCTGCTTCCGTTCTGGAAAGAAGTGTTTGTCGCCTGCGGTTTCGACGTGAGCTACGTGCTCTGCGTGCGCCATCCGCTGAGCGTGATCAAGTCGCTCGCCAAGCGCGATGGTTTCGAGGCCGAGAAGAGTTATCAAATGTGGCTCGGACACGTGATCACGGGCTTGTCCGAAAGCGCCGGTGATCCGCGCGTGCTGGTCGACTTCGACCGCTTGATGGAGATGCCCGAGCGCGAGCTGAACCGGATTGCCGCACAGATTTCCCTGCATGCCGACGCCGCGGAACTGGAGCGCTACAAGTCCGAATTTCTTGACGAAGGCCTGCGTCATACTGTGTACGGTCCGGATGATTTGCTGCTCGACGATGCCTGTCCGCCGCTGGCGCGCGAGATCTATGCGGCATTGCGCGATGTGGCCGCGGACAAGACGCAGTTGGACGATCCGGCATTGCGCACTCGCGTCGCCCAATGGTCGAAGGAATTCGAGCGCATCAAGTCGCCCCTGGCGCTGGCTGACCGGTTGTTCGAACAGAGAGAGGCCGCCAAGGCACTGGTCGTCGAGCGCGACGCGCATATCGTCTATCTCAACGGCGTGATACACGACAAGGACGTTCACATCGGTAACCTTGACCAGATTGCCGCCGCCCGCGATGAGCAGATCGCCGAGCTCAGGCAGCTTGCGCTGGACAAGGACGTGCATGCGGACAACCTCGGTAAGCTGATCACCGAGCGCGACGAACAGATCAACGCGCTCGGGCAGGCTTTGCATGACAAGGACGTGCATATCGATAACCTGAACCAGATGCTGGCCGAACGCGACCGGGTCATGCAGAACCTGTATGCATCGGCGTCTTGGCGGCTCACCCGTCCGCTGCGGGAATTCAAAGCCTGGATCAAGCGCGAATTGCTTTCCGAACGCTTCGATGCGGCATGGTATCTGGAGCAAAACCCCGATGTCCGCAACAACGGCACCGACCCCTATACGCACTATCTGACTTTTGGCAAAGCGGAAGGGCGCCAGCCCGGCCCCGATACCTTCCTGACGCGGAACCTCAAAAAAGCCCGGCGCTTGAAAAGGGCCGCGGATGTCACGATGGAACGCAACGGCGGCCTCAAGCCGAGCCTCTTCAACGCCCTGGGTGTGTTGAAGCGGGAAGGGTGGGAAGGCGTAAAAGAGCGCTTGCAGACGCTCAATGCACAGGCCACCAGCCCGGTTGGCTATGCAGCCGGATTTGACCGCAACAATTACGCGGAATGGATACGCCGCTACGACACGCTGACCGATAAGGCGCGCGCCGCGATGCGCACCCGCATCGACACCCTGGCCCACAAGCCACTGATCTCGGTGGTGATGCCGACGTATAACCCCAAGCCGGAATGGCTGGTTGAAGCCATCGAGTCGGTCCGCAAGCAGATTTATCCGCATTGGGAATTGTGCATTGCCGACGATGCCTCGCCCGACCCGGCCATCCGGCCGATCCTGCAGCGTTATGCCCGCGAGGACGAGCGCATCAAGATCGTCCTGCGTGAAAAGAACGGCCACATTTCCGCCGCTTCCAATAGCGCACTGGAACTTGCGGCAGGAAGTTGGGTTGCCTTGCTCGATCATGACGACTTGTTGCCGGAGCATGCGCTGTTCCGGGTGGCCGAGGCCATTGATCGGTATCCCGACGCGCGCATGATTTATTCCGATGAAGACAAGATGGACGAGACCGGCAAACGCTTTGGTCCCTACTTCAAATGCGACTGGAATCCGGACCTCTTCTATTCGCATAACATGTTCAGCCATTTCGGCGTGTACCGTACGGATTTGATGCGCGAAGTCGGCGGATTCCGAGTCGGCTTTGAAGGCGCGCAAGACTATGATCTGGCCTTGCGCTGCGTCGAAAAAATCGAGCCGGACCAGATCGCCCATATTCCGCAAGTGCTGTACCACTGGCGCATGCACATGGAAAGCACGGCGCAATCGCTGGACGCCAAGCCGTATGCAATGCTGGCCGGCGAGCGTGCGATCAATGAGCATTTCCAGCGCCGCGGCGTTGCCGCCAAAGCCGAGCTGATCGGCTATGGATACCGGGTCCGCTATGCGCTGCCCGACGTGCTGCCGCTGGTCAGCCTGATCATCCCTACCCGGAACGGATTGCACCTGATACGGCAATGCATACAAAGCGTCCTGGAAAAAACCACTTACCTGAATTACGAAATCCTGATCGTCGACAACGGTTCGGATGATCCGGCGACCCTGGAGTATTTCAAATCCTTGCAGGCTGAAACGAAGGTGCGCATTCTGCGCGACGATCGCCCCTTCAATTACTCGGCTCTGAACAATGAGGCGGTGAAAATCGCGCGCGGCGAACTGGTCGCCTTGCTCAACAACGATATCGAAGTCATTTCACCCGACTGGTTGTCCGAAATGGTCAGTCACGCCTTGCGGCCGGGTATCGGGGCGGTGGGTGCGCGGCTCTGGTATCCGAACGACACGCTGCAGCACGGCGGTATCCTTTTGGGCCTTGGCGGCGTCGCCAATCATGCGCACTACAAGGCGATGCGCGGCATGCTCGGCTACTTCTGCCGCGCCAGCCTGACCCAGGGTTTCTCGGCGGTCACTGCCGCCTGCCTGGTCATCCGCAAATCGATTTACGAAGAAGTGGGCGGCTTGAATGAAACCGACCTGCACATCGCTTTCAACGACGTCGATTTTTGCCTGCGGGTGCGCGAAGCCGGTTACCGCAATCTTTGGACGCCGTTCGCCGAACTGTACCACCACGAGTCTGCCACGCGCGGCACCGAGGATACGCCGGAGAAGCAGGCGCGTTTCGCGAAAGAAGTGGCGTACATGAACCGGCGCTGGGGCGATCAACTCTTACAAGACCCGGCATACAGCCCCAACCTAACCTTGGATCATCAGGATTTCAGCCTGGCGTGGCCGCCGCGGATAGAGCCGCCGGGAGTACGCAAGCCTTCTTCATCGGTGGCGAATCCGGCGCCTCGAAAACTGCATGATCTGAAAGGCGCCGAGCAATCGCGCGTCAAAGATCCCGCCTGATGCGGTCCGGTCCGTGGCTGCAGGGGCAGATGGCCAGGCTCCGTTTGTTGCTGGTATTGATTTTTATTGCATGGGTGATTCCTGCCGCTGGTGCCGCGCCGAATACCCAAGGCGGGGGAGTAGTGGATTCCTTCGTCGTAGCGCCTGTTTCAGACGGCTTCAACTTTACCGCCGTCGGCTGGGCCGGCGCCGGCAATCCGGAATCGAAACCGGTCGCGCTGACCATCAAGCTCGGCAATGAACTTGTCTACGAGGGCAGGTTTGAAACCATTGCGCGGCCCAAGGTTGCCAAGATAACCGGCAGGCCCGATTGGGCGAATTCCGGTTGGCGCGTTACTGCGGCGATCCCCAGGACCGTGAAAGACGGCGTGTACGCTCTTTCCGTACGTGCAACTATCAGCGACGGGGCGGCCGTCAATCTCGTGCCCAATCCAAAAACGCAAGAGATTGTCCTCAATCGAACGCCGACCGGTCTCTTCAAAAAGATCGCCATTGTATTTGGTTTGATTTCAGCGATTTGCCTGTTTTACGTCGTACTTCTGCACGGCGAATGGCTGGTCGAAAAAGTCAGAGCCAAAACGGGCAAGACGATTGCGCCGCCCGCGATTGCGGCCGGTTTGATTTGTGCGGTCTTTGGAGGCTTGGTTGCGGTCGGCCTCACAGGCTCATCCTTCAAATTGCTGTATGACCAGGCGCCCTTTGTCGAGGCAAAATCGGCCCACATCGCATTATTTCTCAAACACATACGCAGCGATGAGTGGATGGTCATCACGCCGCTGGCGATCGGCCAGACCAACCATCAACCAAGTTTCCCCATCGTCAATCGCAATCTGGGCGAGGATGGACAGAACATGCTGGTGGTCGGCATGGCCGGGGTACCGGTGCAACATGTGACGGCGCTGGCCAAGCCTGCCACCTGGGGCTTTTTTCTGTTTGACTTGAAGCGCGCTCTGGCCTGGTACTGGTGGTTTCCGATTTTCGGCTGTCTGCTGGCCTTGTGGGGCGTGTTCGGCTTCCTGATACCGGGCCAATGGCGCCTGGGTTTGTTCCTGTCGCTCTTGTTTTGCCTGTCTCCCTATTCCGTGGCATGGTCGAACTGGCCGGCGTATACGGTCTTTTTTCCCAGCCTCGCGCTTTGCGCCGCGCTATTGATCCTGCGGCAGAAAAGCCCCTGGCGGCTTGTTGCTCTGGGCCTTGTACTGGGGTTGGCTATTCCCGGCTTCGTGCTGGTGCTTTACCCGCCGTGGCAGGTATCGGTCGGTTGTTTGTTTGTTGCCATCGCGATCGGTCTGGTGTTGCGCGATCGCGCCGCGCTGAGCCTGGACGGAGGCAAGCTTGCTGCATTTCACTTGGCTGCTGGCATTGCAGCATTGATCCTGTGGTCCTGGTGGATCGATGCGAAGCCGGCTATCGAGGCGATGATGAATACCGTCTATCCCGGCGTCCGTGATCTCACGGGCGGCGGCATGACGGTGTACGAACTGTTGCGCGGCTTCACCAATATCGGGACGCTTTATAAAATCGAAGGGGGAACGAACAACCAGAGCGAGATCGCCTCGTTTTATTACCTCTTTTTGCCATTGGTCGTGGCGGTCGCGATGCGGATCAAGAGTGAGCGCAAGGCGCTCTATCTGATGCTGCCGATCATGTTGTTTGCGGCTTTTGCTCTTTGGTACATGCTGCACGGCGTACCGCATTTCGTTGCGCGCCTGACTTTCTGGAATCGTGTTCAACCGCTTCGCGCCGACATTGCGCTCGGCTTGACCTATATCGTACTGTGCGGGTTGACGCTGGCGGGCATGAAATCGGAAGTGGTCAGTGGCGAGAAAAAGAAGTTGTTCGCCTATCTGGTCTCATTGGCCTGGGCTGCGGTCGCGGCTTATGCGATTGCGGCGCATCCGAAAGGCGAGCTGGCCGGCATAACGCCCGCCGTGGCGGTCGCCCTGCTGTGTGCGCTTTTCTTGAGCGGCGCCTGGCTGATCTTGGGCGAGACAAAAAAATTCATGGCGATCAGCCTGGCTCTGTATGCGGCGACCACCTTGCCGTTCCATCCTTTTTCTTTTGCGCCCAAGAAAGTCGAACCTGGCAGCGATATCGGCAAGGTGCTGGCTCGCAGCGGCGATCCCCTGAAATCGAATAAAAGGGTACTCTTGCTCGATACGCAAATTCCGGCAATGGCCTTGATGTCATCCGGCATACCGACGGTCAACGGGGTGCTGTACTATCCGCAGACGAGTTTGTGGCGGCATTTGAACATCGAGAAAAGCAAGGCCGATGTCATCAACCGCTATCAGCATTTGCTGTTCAAGGTTTCGACGCTTGAAGGTCCGGCTACCTATACGGTGGAGTCGCCATACCCGGACATGCTCCAAGTGACGATCGACGATGGACGATTCGATTTCGGCACGACCGGCGCCGGACTGGTGCTGGCTCAGGAGGCATTCAGCGAGCGTTTGCGAAAAAATCCGAGCATTCGTCTTGTGCACGCGCATGACGGCTGGATGTGGTACCAAGTAACCGGGGTCACTAATGAAAAGCCAAACGGCGCAAACAAATAAATCATCAATGGTCGCAGTCGTCATTCCTTGCTATAAAGTTTCCGCCCATATTTGCGGGCTGATTCCACGAATCGGCAGCGACGTCGACGCGATCTTCATCGTCGACGATTGCTGCCCCGAGAAGAGCGGCGCGCTGGTCGAGCAGACCTGTGCCGACCCGCGTGTGCGCGTGATCTATCACGCCGTCAATCAAGGCGTCGGCGGCGCTGTTCTATCGGGCTATCGAGCCGCCATCGATGCCGGCGCCGACGTCATCGTCAAGGTCGATGGCGATGGGCAAATGGATCCGGCGCTGATTCCCGCATTCGTCACGCCCATCCTGCGCGGCGAGGCGGACTATACCAAGGGCAATCGTTTCTTCGAGATCGAAACCGTGCGGCAGATGCCGGCCATCAGGCTGATCGGCAATGCGGGTCTGTCCTTCCTGACCAAGCTGTCTTCAGGCTATTGGAATTTGTTCGATCCCACCAACGGTTATACCGCGATCAGCGCCAAGGTGGCGGGGCGGCTGCCGGCGGGCAAAATCAGCCATCGCTATTTCTTTGAAAGCGACATGCTGTTTCGTCTCAATACCCTGCGCGCAGTGGTGATGGACATACCGATGTTTGCAGAATACGGGGATGAGCAATCCAACCTCAGCGTATCGCGCGAGTTGCCGCGCTTTCTCTTCAAGAACTTGCGCAATCTGGGCAAACGGATTGCCTACAATTATTTCATCCGCAATTTCAACTTCGCGACGCTGGAACTGGTGTTCGGCCTGGCCTTTCTCGGCTTCGGGACGATTTTCGGCGCGCTCAGCTGGTTTCAGTTGCATCAGTTGGGAACCCTGGCAAGCGCCGGAACCGTCATGCTGGCGGCGTTGCCGATCATCATGGGCTTGCAATTGATATTGGGATTTGTGAACTACGATATGGCCAGCGTGCCGGCGACGCCTCTACAGGCCAGGCTGCATACCGATGCGCGGGTATATGCCGGCCGCGGCAAGCCGGAGGATGTGGCGCTTGAACATGAAGTGCGTCAGCACAAAAACAGGAGTGGAGTACCGAATGAGCAATGAAGATCAAGCCTGGCTCGACTATCGCGCCCGCTTTGCCGATGTCTACGACGACGCGAATTATTCCAGCCCCTTGCAATCGGCCGTCATGCGCGCCAGCCATCGTCTCACTGAAAAGCGTTTCAAGGAGCGCGATCATTTTTCCAGGGTGCTGGAAATCGGTGCAGGCACCGGCGAGCACCTTGCCTTCGTCCGGCATGGTTTCGATCAGTATGTGTTGACCGATCTGGACGCCAAGACGCTGGAAGTGGCCGGCCGCAAACTCAGGCAGAAATACGGCAGCAAGCTGCTGCTTGAAACGCAAAGCGGCGCAGGCTTGAGCTATGCCGACAACAGTTTCGACCGCCTGATCGCGACGCACGTGCTGGAGCATATTTACCAGCCGCACCTGGTGCTCAAGGAGTGGAGCCGCGTTCTGAAAAACGGCGGCATGCTGTCGATCCTGATCCCGACCGACCCGGGCGTGGCATGGCGGCTCGGCCGGCATCTCGGCCCCAGGAAAAACGCCGTGGCGCAAGGGATCGCCTACGACTACGTGATGGCACGGGAACACGTCAATTCATGCAACAACCTGATCGCCTTGATCCGGCATTACTTCCCCGAGCGCAGCGAAGGATGGTGGCCGTTCCCGATTCCATCGATCGACCTGAACCTGTTTTTCGTGTGCCATGCGATCGTCCGTAAGGCAGAAAAATAAGATGCTCATTTATATCGTTGCGGTTCTTTGCGTGGTTGGGTTGGCGATCGGACAGATATTGTTCAAGGTCAGCGCTTCATCCTTGGCGCAAACCGGCAGCTTCTTTGCATTTAAAACCGCAGCCACGCTTTTTGCTGCGATGGCGCTGTATGCGATGACCTCGATCGCATGGGTGTGGGTCTTGCAGAAGATATCGCTGGGGCGGGTTTATCCGCTGATGGCGCTGGCGTTTGTGCTGGTTCCGCTGGGCAGCCATTTCGTTTTTGGGGAGCGGTTTCAGCCACAGTATTTTGTGGGCGTCGCCTTGATTTTTGTCGGCATTATCGTTGCGGTGAAGGCGTAGGATGGGTGGAGCGCAGCGCAACCCATCTATCCTTTTACGGCCATGATGGGTTGCGCTGCGCTCTACCCATCCTGCGGTTACTACGGTTCTGCAGTTTCAGTTGCCTATGCCCGCGGCGGATAGGCCAGAGAATAGTTGTATCCGGTCAGCGACAGATTCGGATTGTAGGCAGGATCGTTTTCCATCACCTCCGGCCAGCGCGCCTTGACGTGCGCATGCTCGGCCAGCAGCCGCGCCATCTCTTGCGGAGAATTGTCGTGCCCCCTGGACACCGACTCGTGGTGAATCAGTTTGGCATACGGCGTCCACAGGTTTTGGTAGCCGCAATGCTTCACGCGCAGACATAGCTCGATATCGTTGTAGGCAACGGCCAGGGTCTCATCCATCCCGCCCGCTTCCAGATAGACGCTTTTTCGAAGCGCCAGACAGGCGCCGGTGACGGCGCTCAGGTTTTGCGTCAGGCAGGCACGTCCGCCGGGGCCCGGATAGGTTTCCGGATGATGCGGAAACAGATGCTGCGCAATCCCGTTTTCACCGAAAAAAACACCGGCATGCTGGATCGTGCGATCCGGGTAAAGCAGCAGAGCGCCTACCGCACCGATTTCGGGGCGCAGTGCATGCCCGGCAAGTTCGGCAAGCCAATCTTTCTCGATGATCTCGGTATCGTCGTTCAGCAGGACCAGCACTTCGCCGGCGGCATGGCGGACGCCAAAATTATTGATGGCTGAAAAATTGAACGGGAACGGATAGCGCAGCACCGTGATATTCGGCTGCGTGGAAAGGTGTTGGAGATATTCAAGCGTGGCGGCATCGTCGCTTTGATTGTCGATGGCGATGATTTCGTAATCGGGATAATCGGTCAGCGCCTGGATGCTCGAAATGCAGCTTTGCAGCAGTTCGCGATTGTTTTTGCTCGGAATGATGATCGATACCTTTGGGGCTGGGACGGGCAAGGCATGCTTGCAGCGCCAGCCATGGGCTGTTTCTTCCAGGCTGACATTTTTTCCGAGCCTTGCCCAATGCCCGGCCAGTGCCTTTCGCTCCTCCGTCGCATCGCGGAGGAGTGCGGCGGTCTGGTGGTATAGCACGCGGGGCAGGTGATGAATTTTTCCGGGCGCGAGAATTTCGGCGGCGCGCAACACCCTTTCCCAGTCGGATAGATGTTTTCCCTGCGCTTCGGCCTCGATTTTTTCAAGCAGCCGCGCTTCGAATGCTACCGGCTGCCCGACATAGTTTTGCGCGGTAAGCAGATCGGGATTCCAGTCCGGCTTGAAGCTGGGCGAATGACGCAGGCCGTTTGCATCGATGGCGTCCTGGTCGGCATAGATCATTTCGCAATCAGGTGTTTGCAAAATCGCCTTGGCAAAACAATAGAGCGCGTGAGGCGGCAGAATGCCTGTTCCGTCGAGCCGCAGCACCCACTGCGGCGCGTCGCTTCGGCAAGCGGCGCCATCGAGCGTCGATGCGGATGCGAGAATCCGCGGATCGCTTTTTCTGAGGCTGGTTAACTGTGGGAGATTGTCGGTACGCGCA
The DNA here is from genome assembly GCA_966211965.1 of uncultured Burkholderiales bacterium. Classification (GTDB taxonomy): domain Bacteria; phylum Pseudomonadota; class Gammaproteobacteria; order Burkholderiales; family Burkholderiaceae_D; genus CBIHON01. The sequence goes on from CBIHON010000004.1 coordinate 196,444, forward strand.
GGATCGTTTTGCAGAACCAAATGCCAATGCGGATAAAGCTGCTGCCGGACCGAGGCGACGACGCGCTCCAAGTCCGGCTGGGAGGCGGCCGGCAGATACAAGGTGAATGACGGCGCTGCGGCAAATCCAGCCATCTCCAGCCTCATGCGCGAGAGTTCGGATTCGGACAGCGTATCGTATTGCCGGACCCATTGCGGGTAATCCGCATAGAGCGCCAGGGCAGGGGTATGCTTTTTCAGCAGATGCAGCCAGCGGCCCGTGACAATCAAGCGCGCGCCGCGGTAGCCGACATGGAGCCAGCGCAGGGGATTCAAGCCTGCCTGGCGCAAATGCTGGGATAGGATCCTGAACCCGGTGGCGAAAAGCCGGATCATGTGCCATCCCGTGCTTTTGTCAGATTATCCGGGACGATGGTGTGAGTTTGTTGAATGATGTTTGCTGTCATGGGAAAATCGCGGGCGCTAGCCTGGGACACAGGCTTGGCGACTATTCTGCGCAAACAGGATGTTACAGGATACCGCCATCGGCCGGTATCTATTGCCAGGGGCGTATGGACGTAATAAGCTGAGCCGGCCGCCCATTAACTCAAGCCTTCCAACATGAAAATGAATCAATCAGCCGCAGGAAAAGACGTGGTATGGCAATTCGGCCAAGTCACCCCGGCGGACCGTGCCCGCCTGCTCAAGCAGAAACCGGCGACAGTCTGGCTTACCGGTCTGAGCGGCGCCGGCAAATCGACGCTCGCCTTTGCCCTGGAAAAGCGCCTGCTGGAATTGGGGCACGCCAGCTTTGTGCTGGATGGCGACAATGTAAGGCATGGCTTGAATCGAGATCTCGGCTTTTCGCATGAGGACCGGACCGAAAACATCCGCCGCATCGCCGAGGTGGCAAAGCTGATGAATGAGGCCGGCCTGATCGTGATCAGCGCGTTTATTTCCCCTTATCGCGACGACCGCGAGATCGCGCGCCGTATCATCGGACAGGAAGCTTTCCTCGAAATCCACGTCAGCACCCCGTTGCAGGTGTGCGAGCAGCGCGATCCGAAAGGTCTGTACAAGCGGGCAAGAGAAGGAAAAATCCCGGAATTCACCGGTGTGACGGCACCGTATGAGGCGCCCCTTGCGCCCGCGCTGGCGCTTGAGACGGGCTCGACCAGCGTGGCGGCCTGCATCGATGTCTTGCTCGGCATCCTGTTGCCTGCGGATAAAGTGGCCGGCTGATGTTTTCTGCGTTGAAAATTGGTAAACTACTATCTTTCGACGGACTCTTTATTTCCGGATGTTGGCGGCTCGTCAACCTTTAATTTGAGGTGGATGATCGTGGTTCGTAGGATGGATGGGGCCGCCAAGGAGCAACCCATCGTGATCAATACATATCACATACCTATGTGATGGGTTTCACCCATCCTACGATTCAACGACTGGATAGGAATCCTTTTTCCGTGGCGGATTGCCAGGCGGAACGGCCACGCGACATGCCCAATAAAAAACTCTCGCTATCGATCGTCAGTCACGGCAACCGGGACGCCGTCGCGTGCCTGCTTGCTGATCTGGCGCGTCTTGGCCGCCCGGATCTGGAAGTGCTGCTGACCTTGAATTTACCGGAATCGCTGGCGGTTGATATCGAGGCGCTGCCCTTCGAGGTAACGCTGATCCGCAATGCCGGCCCCAAGGGGTTTGCCGCCAATCACAACGCTGCCTTTGCACTCAGCCGGGGGGATTATTTCGTGCTGCTGAATCCGGATATCAGGTTGCCGGACGATCCTTTCGATATCCTGCTGGCGCTTGCCGCAGCCGCGCCCGACAGTATTTTTGCGCCGTTGGTGTTGAACGCTGCGCACGAGGTGGAGGACAGTGCGCGCAATTTCCCGACGCCGTTTTTTTTGCTGAAAAAACTTGTCCGCAAGCTGCTCCGGTTTTCACCGGTGCGCGAAGGCATACCAGGCAAGGACGACGTGCTGATGCCCGATTGGGTGGCCGGCATGTTCGTCATGCTACCGCGCGGACTCTATGAAAAACTGCGTGGCCTGAACGAACGCTATCACCTGTATTACGAAGATGTCGACCTGTGCGCGCGGGCACGTCTTGCCGGTTGCGCGATCCTGGTCAGCCGGCGCGCCAAGGTCGTCCATGAAGCGCAGCGCGCCAGCCATCGCAAGCTGCGCTATCTGTTGTGGCACCTGCAGAGCGCCTGCCGCTTCTTTACTTCCGCCGCTTATCTGAGAATACAGATGCGGCGCTTGTTTCAGGGCTAGCATGACAACACTCCTGGTCACCGGAGCAGGCGGATTCGTCGGGCATGCGCTGTGCGCCATGTTGCAGGAGCGCGGTATCGGATTTGTTCCGGTCATCAGGACGCCTGCCCCATCGCTGCCGCAGGCATGCATCGTCGCCGATATCCATCCAGGCACCGATTGGCAGGCATGCTTGCGCGGCGTGAGCGTGGTGGTGCATCTGGCGGCGCGCGTGCATAAAACCGAAGACGGAACCGCGGACCGCCTGCGTGAATACCGGCTGATAAATGTCGAGGCGACGCTCAACCTGGCCCGCCAATGCGTCGCGGCCGGCGTGCGGCGTTTCGTCTACCTGAGCAGCGTCAAGGTGAACGGCGAATCGACTGCGGCGCGGCCGTTTCATGCCGATGATGCACCGGCCCCCTGTGATCCCTACGGCATATCGAAGTGCGAAGCGGAGCAAGGCCTGCGCCGGCTGGCCCGGGAAACCAGGCTGGAGGCGGTCATCATCCGTCCGCCGCTGGTGTACGGCCCCGGCGTCAAGGCGAATTTCCTGGCCTTGATGCGCTGCGTCGAGCGCGGCATTCCTTTGCCGCTGGCCAGCGTGCGGGACAACCGGCGCAGTCTGGTCTTCGTCGGCAACCTGGCCGATCTGATCGTGCGCTGCGCCAGTGCCGAGGCAGCCGCCGGCCATACCTTCATGGCATCGGACGAATGCGACGTCAGCACCGCCGGACTGATCGCTGCGCTGGCCCGGGCCATGGGCCGGGGCCATGCGCTGTTTCCGGTGCCGCCGGCCTTGCTGCGCGCCGCGGCCAGCCTGCTCGGCAAGGGCGGCGTGGCCGGGCGTCTGTTAGACTCGCTGCAGGTTGATATCCAATCGACCAAAAATATATTGGCTTGGCGCCCGCCCTATTCGTTCGAGGACGGCATCGACCGAACCGTGCGGCATTTTCTTGAAAGTCGCGGATCCCGGCAATGAAAAGAATATTCGATCTGACCCTGGCCCTTGGCCTGGCGGTCTTGTTGCTTCCTGTACTGATATTGTTGGCTTTGCTGGTGAAATGCACGTCGCCCGGCCCGGTGGTTTATTGGTCCGACCGGATCGGCCGCCACAATGCGATTTTCCGCATGCCGAAGTTTCGCACCATGCGGGTCGACACGCCGGCGGTGGCGACCCACTTGCTGCGCGATCCGGACCGTTTCCTGACGCCGGTGGGCTCTTTCCTGCGCCGGACCAGCCTGGATGAGTTGCCACAGCTATGGAGCATTCTCCGCGGCGACATGAGCTTTGTCGGGCCGCGGCCGGCCCTGTTCAACCAGGACGACCTGGTGGCGCTGCGCAGTGCGCATGGCGTCGAATCCCTGCTGCCCGGCCTGACCGGCTGGGCCCAGATCAATGGCCGGGACGAACTGGCCATCTCCGAAAAGGTCAGGATGGATGTCGAATACCTGAAGAGCCGGTCGTTTTGGCTGGATTTGAAGATTGTTTTCATGACTTTTATGAAAGTCTTGCGCCGTGACGGGGTAAAGCACTGATCGTTTTGTTAAACTGTGGCCTTTGCGTTAATAACCGGCAGCAAAGGTACCGATGAAATCATTCCTGGATCTGTCCCGTTTACATAAGCAAATGATCGCCGCTTCGGCTGATCTGGTGATGCTGCCTCTGTCGTTTTACCTGGCGATCTGGCTGCGCTATGACGGTGTGAGCGCTGTTGTCTTGAGGCAATACGCCTGGCTGATCGCCGCTGCGCCTTTAATCTCGATCCCGATTTTCATCCGCATCGGCCTATATCGCGCGGTGATACGTTTCATCGATCAAAAGATCGTGTATATCGTCGTGATGGGAGTAACGCTGTCGCTGATGGCGCTGACCGTGCTGGCGAAATTTGCCGGTCTGATGGAGGGGGTGTCGCGCGGCGTGCTCGGGATTTATTGGGTCAGCGCCATCATGTACGTGGTGGCCAGCCGCTTCCTGGCGCGCGGCTATTTCCTGCGCGCCAGCGGTCCGGGCGGCGCGGTGCGGGTGGCAATCTACGGCGCCGGCAAGGCCGGGATGCAACTGGTGAGCGCCTTGCGCGCCGGACATGAATATTTGCCGGTGGCATTCATCGACGATAACCGGGAGTTGCAAGGCGCGACCATTGCCGGCATCAAGGTCTGTTCCTCCGAAGGACTGGCGGCGACCATTGCCAAGAAAAGAATCAAGGAAATCTTGCTGGCCATGCCATCCCTGACCCGGGCCCAGCAAAAGCGCATCCTCGACCGGATGGAGCCGCTCAAGGTCAAGATCAAGGTGACGCCGCCGGTCAAGAACCTGGTGCGCGGCGTGCTGCGGGTGCAGGACGTGCGCGAAATCGAAATCGAAGACTTGCTCGGACGCGACCCGGCGGAACCGGATGCGCGTCTGCTTTCGATTTGCATCACGAATAAATCGGTGATGGTGACCGGCGCCGGCGGCTCGATCGGTTCCGAGCTATGTCGCCAGATCATCCGCCTTAAGCCGGCCAAGCTGGTCTTGCTGGAAATGTCCGAATACGCTCTGTACTCGATCGAGCAGGAATTGCAGATGCTGCAGAAATCCTGTCGGGTCGAGGTCGAGGTGATGCCCTTCCTGGGCTCGGTGCTGGAACAGGAAAAATGCAAGCGCATCCTGTCCACTTTCGGGGTCGAGACCGTGTACCATGCCGCTGCCTACAAGCATGTTCCGCTCGTGGAGCATAATCCGATCGAAGGCGTGCGCAATAACGCCTTCGGCACCCTGAGTCTGGCAAAGGCGGCAATGGCCGCCGGGGTGAAAAGCTTCGTGCTGATTTCGACCGACAAGGCGGTGCGGCCGACCAATGTGATGGGTTCGACCAAGCGCCTGGCCGAACTTATTTTGCAGGCGTTTGCGCGACAGCAAAACAAGACGCGATTTTGCATGGTACGGTTCGGCAATGTGCTCGGTTCTTCCGGTTCGGTGGTGCCCTTGTTCCGTAAGCAGATCATGGCTGGCGGCCCGATCACCCTGACCCATCCCGAGATCCGACGCTATTTCATGACTATTCCGGAGGCGGCGCAACTGGTGTTGCAGGCCGGCGCGATGGGCGAGGGCGGTGACGTGTTCGTGCTCGACATGGGCGAGCCGGTGAAGATCATGGACCTGGCCAAGCGCATGGTGCACTTGAGCGGGCTGGAAGTGAAGAGCGACACCGAGCCGAACGGCACGATCGAAATCCAGCATGTCGGCTTGCGGCCGGGCGAAAAGCTGTACGAGGAATTGCTGATCGGGGCCAATGTCGAAGGAACCGAGAATCCGCTGATCATGCGCGCCCAGGAAGCGGAACTCCCGTGGCTGGTGCTGCAGGATCTGCTGTCCAAGCTGGAAGCGGCATGCGACCGGTTTGATTATGAAGAAGTGCGCTTGCTGCTGTTGCAGGCGGTGATTGAATATGTGCCGCAATGCGGGATCGAGGACTTCGTCTGGCGCGCGCAGAACCAGTTGCCGATGAAGCGCGATGAATTGATGTTGCATTGAGGTTTTGCCTTCCTCCGTGTTCCGGAGAAATAGAAAACACATCCTATCCATACAAATGGCGAGACATACAAAATCCTAGCGGCCTGGTTCCTTCCCCCTGCAGGGGGGAGGTTAGGCTAGGGGTGCGGCCGGTTGATCTACGGAACAGCTCGGATGAACTAGTGCGCTACCCCCTCCCTAGCCCTTCCCATGCAGGGGGAAGGGGATTGTCCATCGCTTCCTGAAATTTCGTTGTAGCTCGACCACTAAAAACCATGTTAAAACTCTCCCCCAGCATTTTCAAAGCCTACGATATCCGCGGCATCGTCGGCACCACGCTCGACGCTTCCGTCGCCCACAAAATCGGCCAGGCCTTCGGCAGCGCAGTGCGCGCCAAAGGCGAACGGACGGTCGTCATCGGCCGCGACGGCCGCTTGTCCGGTCCCGAGCTTTCCGGCGCGCTGGCGGCCGGTTTGCAATCGACCGGCGTCGACGTGATCGACCTCGGCGTAGTCGTGACGCCAATGGTTTATTTCGGCACCCATGTGCTCGACGCGCAATCCGGCATCATGGTTACCGGTAGCCATAATCCGCCCGATTACAACGGCTTCAAGATGGTGCTCGCCGGCGAGGCGATTTACGGTGAAACGATCCAGGCCTTGTACCAAACCATCCTGAAAAACGAATTCAGCGAGGGCGAGGGCAGCTATCGCACCCACGACATCCGCGCCGACTACCTCCAGCGCATTGCGGGCGACATCAAGCCGGTGCGGCCGATGAAGATTGCGGTCGATTGCGGCAACGGTGTGGCCGGCGCTTTCGCCGGCGATCTGTACCGGGCGATGGGTTGCGAAGTGACTGAGCTGTTTTGCGAAGTCGACGGCAGCTTTCCCAACCATCATCCCGACCCGGCCCACCCGGAAAACCTGCAAGACCTGATCCGCTGCCTGCGGCAAGGCGAGGCGGAGATCGGACTGGCTTTCGACGGCGACGGCGACCGTTTGGGCGTGGTCACCAAGGATGGCCAGATCATCTATCCGGATCGCCAGTTGATGCTGTTCGCCGAAGATGTTCTGACGCGCCATGCGGGCGGGCAAATCCTGTACGACGTCAAATGCACGCGCCATATCGCACCCTGGGTCAAGGCGCGCGGCGGCGTGCCGCTGATGTGCAAGACCGGCCATTCCCTGGTCAAGGCGAAGATGCGCGAAACCGGCGCGCCACTGGGCGGCGAGATGAGCGGGCATATCTTTTTCAAGGATCGCTGGTACGGCTTCGACGACGGCTTGTATGCCGGCGCGCGTCTGCTCGAATTGCTGAGCCGCGCCGGCAATCCCTCGGCCGTGCTGAACGCCTTGCCGCAATCGATCAGTACGCCGGAACTGCAATTGAAATTGAGCGAAGGCGAGAACTTCGCGCTGATCGACAAGCTGCAGCGCGATGCGCAATTCCCCGGCGCGGAACAGGTCATCACCATCGACGGCCTGCGCGTCGAATACGCGGACGGTTTCGGCCTGGCGCGTTCCTCCAACACCACGCCGGTGGTGGTGATGCGCTTCGAGGCTGAAACCGCCAAAGCGCTGGCACGCATCCAGGGCGAATTCAAGCGCGTGATCCTGGCCGCCAAACCCGATGCGGCCTTGCCGTTCTGAGAGCGGATAAGCAGGACTGCCGTCCCAATGAACATCCTGATCGTTCGCGTCTCCTCGCTCGGCGACGTGGTGCACAACATGCCGATGGTGGCCGACCTGTTGCGGCGCTATCCGGGCGCCCAAATCGATTGGGTGGTGGAAGAAGCCTATGCCGGCCTGGTACGGCTCAATCGCGGCGTGCGCAATGTCATCCCGTTCGCCTTGCGGCGTTGGCGCAGGAACCCGTTTGCAGCGCGGACATGGGCCGAAATGCGCGCCTTTCGCCAAGCCTTGCGACAGCAAGCCTACGACCTGGTATTCGATACCCAGGGCTTGTTCAAGACCGGGCTGGTGATGCGCATGGCGCGGCTCGCGCCGCAGGGACGGCGCGTCGGCATGGCCAACGGAACTGAAGGCTCGGGCTATGAGGGCATCTCGCGCTTGTTCCATACGATGAGCGTGCCGATCGAGCGGCATACCCATGCGGTGTTGCGGGCGCGTCTGGTGGCGGCGGCTGCAGGCGGCTACACGGTTGACCAACCGGCCGATTTCGATTTGCAGGCGCCCGATGCGGCGCAAGCGGCGTGGTTGCCGAAGCAGCCCTATGCGGTGTTTTTCCACGGCACTGCACGTGCGGCGAAACAGTGGGATCCCAGGCATTGGGTACAGCTTGCGCAATCGCTGGCAGCGCGCGGCCTGCCGGTCTTGCTGCCTTGGGGCAGCGAGCAGGAAAAACAAGCGGCCGAACGGCTCGCCGCACAAATGCCAAACGCTCGCGTGCTGCCGAAGCTGCCGATGCTGGAAGCCGTCGCGCTGGCGCAGCAGGCAGCGCTGGTAGTGGGCGTCGACACCGGGTTGACCCACATCGCCGCCGCCTGCAACCGCCCGACCGTCGAGTTGTACTGCGATTCGCCGCGCTGGAAAACCGAAGGCAACTGGTCGCCGAGCATCGTCAACCTGGGCGACCTCGGCAAGCCGCCCGGCGTCGCCGAGGTGGAGGCCGCAGTGGCGTTTCTGCTGGATCCGCGGCACAATGCAAGCCCGCCACAGGCCAATCTCGCGTAAGCATTCTCATGGAACAGCAAATCCTCCAAATCGATGCGGCCGGCTGGCGCATCAGTGCACCCAATGAGGCCTGGATCAGCGCGCTCGAAGCGGGCAAGGTGCTGTACCTGCCGCATCTGTCATTTCACCTGGACGAGGAGGAGCGGCGCTTCCTGAACCCTGCGATACGCGATCCCAAGGCGCGCAACATCAGTCTCGATGCCAACGCACGCTTGAAAGGCGCGCACGGCGATGCCGCCACGCAGCAGGCAGTGGCGGCGATGATCGGCCGTTTCCGCAGCCAGGCGCAAACGCTGATCGAATCGCTGCTGCCCGGCTATGCCGGCGCCTTGCGCCTGGCGCCGACCAGTTACCGACCGATGCAGGTGGAGACGCGCGCCCAGTCGTGGCGCGCCGACGACCGGCGCCTGCATGTCGATGCATTTCCGTCGCGTCCCAATTACGGCGAGCGCATCTTGCGTGTTTTCACCAACCTCAATCCGGACGGCGTGGCGCGCGTATGGCGTGTCGGCGAACCCTTCGAGGCGGTCGCCAAACGCTTCCTGCCGCGCGCCAAGGCCTATTCGCGCTGGCAGGCGAAAGCGCTCGGCGCGCTGCACGTCACCAAGTCGCTGCGCAGCGAATACGATCACCTGATGCTGCAATTGCACGACGGGATGAAATCCGATCTGGCATATCAAAAAGATGCCCCGCAAGTGACGATGCCGTTCCCCCCCGGTTCGGTCTGGGTCTGTTTTTCCGACCAGGCTTCGCATGCGGTGATGTCGGGCCAATACATGATGGAGCAGACCTTCCATTTGCCGGTGGCGCGCCAATACGATCCTGACGCCAGCCCGCTTGCCATCCTCACGCGCTTGACCGGCCGGACCCTGATCTAGAGATCTAGAGCCTGTTATGAACTCAACCCGGCTCTAAGGGCCAAGGCAGAAATTCCCCACAAAGCATGAAAGCGCCATGGCCGCCCTTACCCCCATCCCTTGCAGGGCGCATCTGCGCTTGCGAGCGCAGACTGTTCCGCGGGCGGATCGCATGCGGCCGTTCGCAGGCGCACGACATATCGTCCGAATTCCCTGCTCATCTCTCGCTTCACCTTCTCGCGCGAGCGGAAGAGGGGGCAAACCGAGTCGCTGCGCGATTTTTATGTTAATGCGATTGCTTTATTCGTTTGCCTGGTGGCTGGCCTTGCCGCTGGTGGTGACGCGCTTATGGTGGCGCGGCCGCAAGGAACCCGGCTATCGGCAGCACCTGGCCGAGCGCTTCGGTTTTTACCGGCCGCCTGCTCGGCACGTGGAGAATCCCTGCATCTGGCTGCATGCCGTATCCGTCGGCGAGACGCGGGCGGCCGAACCCCTGATCGACGCTTTGCTGCTGGATTATCCCGAGCACGACATCGTGCTTACTCACATGACGCCGACCGGACGCGCGACCGGCCAGGCGCTGTTCGGCAAGCATGCGCCGCGCCTGCGGCAAGCCTACCTGCCGTATGACACCGGCTGGATGGCGGCGCGTTTCATCCGCCATTTCTCGCCCCGCCTGTGCGTGCTGATGGAAACCGAAGTGTGGCCGAACCTGATGGCGCAATGCGTCGCGCACCATGTCCCGGTCGCGCTGGTAAACGCGCGTTTGTCGCAGCGCTCGCTGCGCAAGGGGCAAAGGTTCGGTACCTTGATGACGGAGGCGGCACAGGGACTGTCTTGCGTGGCCGCGCAAACCGAGGCCGATGCGGCGCGCGTGCGCGAACTCGGCGCGCGCCAGGTGCAGGTCACCGGCAGCATCAAATTCGACGTGACGCCGCCGCCTTCGATGGTCGCGAAAGGAGAAGCCTTGCGGGCCCAGATCGGTGCGCGTCCGGTGCTGCTGTGCGCCAGCACGCGCGAAGGGGAGGAGGCCATGATTCTCGACGCCTTACCGCCTTCATTGCGAGCCGATGCCTTGCTGCTTGTCGTGCCGCGCCACCCGCAGCGCTTCGATGAAGTGGCGCACCTGATCGGCGCACACGGCTTGCGCATGGCACGTCGTTCGATCTTGGGCGAGGAGGCGTTGCCGGCGGATGTGCGCGTGCTGCTTGGCGATTCGATGGGCGAGATGTTCGCCTATTTCGCCGCCTGCGATGTCGCTTTCATCGGGGGCAGCCTGCAGCCGCTCGGCGGGCAAAACCTGATCGAAGCCTGCGCACTCGGCAAGCCCGTCTTGATCGGGCCGCACACCTTCAACTTCAGCCTGGTGAGCGAGGATGCGGTCGCGGCCGGCGCGGCATTGCGCGTTCAGGATCCGGCCGGCCTGTGGCGCGCGGCCATGCATATGCTGGATGCGGGAGATGACCGCCAGGAGATGGGGCGCAAGGCCTCCGCATTCTCGCGGCAGCATCGCGGTGCGACTGCACGCACGATGGCCATGTTGCGCTTGCTGCTGGACGCGCCTGCAGGCTCGACGGAATAAGGTGCGCGGCTTACATATATCCTCGTTTTGCGTTGATCTTCCATGTAGAATGAAGAGGGCCATTCTCAACGGCCTCTGCACTGGCACACGGGCAAAGTTCCGTGGCCATCCGCTGAATCGCGAATCATTCATATTGATAAACGGAGGCGATGATGAGTACTATCGGTGGCAAAAAAACATTGGCATGCTTGTGTTTGCTGATCCCGTTAAGTGGCTGGGCGCAGGAAAAAATAACCGTCAATTACAATGAACGACCTCCGTACCTGGTGCCCGGTCCGGATGGCGCGGCAACCGGCCTCACGGGTACGCCTGCCGCCAATGCCTTCAAATCCGCCGGTATTCCGGTCGTATGGGCAAAAGTCCCGACCACACGCCAGATCGCCGCAGTCAAGGAGAGCGCCCTGCATTGCGCGATAGGCTGGTTCAAGACGCCGGAGCGCGAGCAGTTCGCCAAATTCACCAAGGCGATCTATCGTGACAAGCCCTGGCTGGTGCTGGCCAATAGCAGCTTTGCTCTGAAGGACGGCATCAGGCTGGAAGAAGCCTTGAGCAGCAAAGGCGTGCGCGTGCTGACCAAGGAAAATTTCTCCTACGGCCCGTATATCGATGGCTTGCTGGCGAAAACGAAGCCGAATATCACCGTCTCTAACGGTACCACCTCGCAGATGCTGCAACTGATCAATGCCAAGAGCGTCGACTTCATGTTTGTCTCCGAGGAAGAGGCCGACTACCTGGTCGAGCAGGCGGGGCTGAGCATGAAGAACTTCCGTCAAGTGCGGTTCCCCGACCTGCCTGCGGGCGACAAGCGTTACATCATGTGCAGCAAGCAGGTACCAGATGAGGTCATCGGCAAGTTGAACAAGGCGATCACTTTCGAATAGGCAGGTGAAACGTTTCCTGTTTGCCTTGTGCCTGGCGAGCCCTTTCCCGGGCTCGGCGCAGGACATCATTAGCTTGAATTACAACGAGCGTCCGCCTTATCTGATGCCGGCCGCCGACGGGTCGGCCGGCGGCCTCACCGCAACCCCTGCAGCCAATGCCTTCAAGGCCGCCGGCATCCCGGTCATATGGAGCAAGCTGCCGACCAATCGCCAGCTGGCGCTGGTCAGGGAAACTATCGGCATGAATTGTGCGATAGGCTGGTTCAAGAATCCCGAGCGCGAACAGTTCGCCAAGTTCACCAAACCTATTTATCGCGACAAGCCGACCGTGATCCTGGCGAACAGCCGTTTTGTCGTCAAAGAGGAGACCAAGCTCGACAGCGTGTTGGCACGCAAGGATATCCGCGTGCTGGTGAAAGACAAATTTTCGTATGGTTCGTTTATCGATGGGCTGCTCGCCAGCCTGCGCCCGCGCACCGTCAGTACGGTCGCCGAAAATGTGCAAATGGTGCAAATGATCCAGGCCGATCGCGCCGATTTCATGTTCCTGGCGGAAGAAGAGGCAACCTACCTGGTAGAGCAGGCCGGATTCAAGCTGCAGGACTTTCACCTGATCCGCTTCCCCGACATGCCGCCTGGAGAAAGGCGGTACATCATGTGCAGCAAGTCGGTGCCGGATGAAGTCATCGGCAAATTGAACAAGGTGATTGGCGAGGTCGAATGATGAATTCCTTGCGCGCAGGAAGGCTGACGGCGCAGTCGCAAGGCATGATCATCGTAAACGTCCTTTCTCCTGCCTTTCCAGGAATTGGATAAAGCGAAAAGTCAGACTTTCCCTGGGCGCGTTGGGCGGCCATACCGCGTACACCCCGAGCGCTTCCACACTCCATGCGGGCAAGGGTTCGATCAGGCGGCCCGCGCGGATTTCCTGTTCCACCAGGAAGAGCGGCGGCGTGGCCAAGCCCAGGCCGGCGCTTGTCAATTGACAGAGCGCATCGATGCTGTCCACCGTAATGCGCGGCGTGAAATCGATCTGGCGCACCTCGCCTTTTTTATTCGTCAGCGTCTTGGTGTCCGGCCGCATTTTGACGCCGATCCAATCCCAGCCGCTTAAATCTTCCGGCCTGCGCGGCTTCTTCTTATCGGCGAGAAAACCGGGCGAGGCGAGCAGTTTGCGTTTCACGTCGAACAGCTTCTTGCATTTCAATGTGCTGTCTTTCAAGGCCCCGATCCGGATGGCAAGATCGATTCCCTCGCGGATCAGGTCTTGTTTCACGTCGCTGAAATTGATCGAGAGCGCGACCTTTGGATGGGCGTGCGCGAAGGCGGCAATGTCCTCGATCAGCGTGCCGCGCGAGAGAAATGCCGGTGCGGTGACGCTCAGTTTGCCCGACGGTTCCGCCGACCGCTGCGCGATTGCATTCAGACCGCTTTCAGCCGCGGCCAGGATTGCCTTGGCCGATTCGAATAGCTGTTCGCCATCGTGAGTGAGCGACAGCCGCCGTGTCGAACGATAGAGCAGCGCTACGCCCAGCCGCTCTTCCAATTGTGAAACGTGATGGCTGACCACCGAGGGAGACAGCGCCAGTTCCTCGGCGGCGCCGCGGAAGGACCCCGTCTCGACTGTCTTTGCGAAGATCGCCATGGCGCGCAGTTCATCAATCATTATTCAAATATATCGCACAATGAAATTCAAATAGCGCAGCTTATCACCGAATGCGAAGACGGCTATCGTTGCTCCTGAAAACAGGGAAGCGGCTTTCCACCAATGCCTCATTCCTACCAACTTCAATCCGCAAAAGGAGGCAAGCCATGCTATTGAGTTTTATCGTCGCCACCACCGTCGTCAGCTTGATGCCGGGGCCATCGATGATCGTGATCATGATGAATTCCATCGACCGCGGTTTGGCGCAAGGCATACAGACGATAGCCGGCGCCGTGCTGGCCGATGCGATCCTGCTGCTGCTCACCTTGTCGGGCGTCGGCACGATTCTCTATACGTCGGCGCTGGCGTTTTCCCTCTTGAAGTGGTTCGGCGTGCTGTACCTGATCTACTTGGGCTACGTGCAATTGAAAAGCAAAGTCGAGGAAGAGGAAAGCAAAGCGGCGCGTCCCGGAAATGCATTTCTCCAAGGCCTGGGCACCACGCTCCTGAATCCGAAAATCATCGGGTTCCTGATTGTCTTTTTCCCTCAGTTCCTGAATCGGGAAGAGAGCGTTTTAAAACAATTGTTCGTTCTTGGCCCGCTTTTCCTGCTGATCGTTTTCATCGTATTTCTGCTCTGCGCGCTGGCTGCGCGAAGCATCCGGGGGGCGATGGCAAGCAGGAAAGGAAAAGTTGTTTTTAAAAATGTCTCCGGGATTTCATTGATCGGCTGCGGGCTGTTGTCGGCCGGAATGTAGCAGGCGAAACGGAGTGCGGAGCAAGCTTTTTATCTTTATTTTCCGGGAGGGAATCTTGTAAATTTTGGCGGGGAAATATAAAGAATTGTTGGGAATATTTTAATGGCGATTTGTCACTTGTTTGCATTAGAATAACAGGCGAATTTTCCTGTTCCGCCCTTCAATTCTTTCTCCTAGCCAAGGCCAGCAATGAGAGTCTTTACAGCGCACACCCCTGTTCCCGACATGCTATTTCACGCCATGACAGGCAGGGAAGAAATCAGCCGCCTCTTCCAGTATCGGCTGAGCCTGGCAAGCCTGGACAACAGCATCCCGATGCAAGCCATGCTCGGCCAGTCGGTAACCATCGAAGTCGAGCGGGAAGACCGCAGCCGCCGCTACATCAATGCCTGCGTGACGGAATTCTCCCAATCGCAGCGCTTCGGTAGATATTTCATCTACGAAGCCCTGCTTCAGCCCCAGCTTTTTTTCCTGACACTGACCAATGACTTCCGCATCTTCCAAAAGATGACGGCGCGCGATATCGTCAAGAAACTGTTGTCGGAAAACGGCATCCAGGTCAAGGACCAGTTGACCGGCTATTACCGCATGCGTGACTACACGGTCCAGTACAACGAATCGACCTTCAACTTCATCAGCCGCCTGCTGGAGGAAGAGGGCGCATCGTACTGGTTCGAACATGCGATGGGTGTGCACACCATGGTGCTGTCCGACAGCATCTCATCGCGGCCCATTTTGCCGTCGCATGCCGCCATACCTTATTACCCGGAAGGGATAGCCGGCATTCCTGACTGCGAACACATCAGCTTCTGGGGCATTTCCCAAACCGTCAACACCGGCAAGCTTACCCTGCGCGACTACGATTTCAAAAAACCCAAGGCCGACCTCAACGTCATTCAGCCTTATCCGCGCAGCCACCCGCACAGCCGCCAGGAACGCTACCACTACCCGGGCGGCTACCGTGAAGCCGGCGACGGCACCAACTACGCCCGCGTCCAGGCCGAAGCGCTGCAGACCACGCACGAACGCGCCACCGGCCGCACCAACGTGCGCGGCTTCGCCGTCGGCTACCGCTTCAACCTCACCAACTGCCCGCGCAAGGACCAGAACCGCGAATACCTGATCGTCGCCGCCGACATCGACTGGGCCGACAACAGCTACGAAACCGGCGTCGCCTCCAGCGTCGTCGTCCACGAAACCAGCTTCAACGTCCAGCCCACCAGCGAAACCTTCCGGCCCGAACGGCTGACCCCCTATCCGGTCGCCTACGCCAGCGACACCGCCATCGTCACCGGCCCGCCCGGCCAGGAAATCTGGGTCGACGAATACAACCGCATCAAAGTGCAGATGGCCTGGGACCGCGAAGGCAAGTTCGACGAAAATTCCTCGTGCTGGATACGCGTCGAAGAATCCTGGTCCGGTTCCC
This sequence comes from uncultured Burkholderiales bacterium, assembly GCA_966211965.1. Lineage (GTDB taxonomy): Bacteria > Pseudomonadota > Gammaproteobacteria > Burkholderiales > Burkholderiaceae_D > CBIHON01. The sequence continues at coordinate 212,021 of CBIHON010000004.1, forward strand.
AGCGCGGCACCATCACCATCCCGCGCATCGGGGACGAATGTCGGATTGAATACATCAACGGCAATCCCGACCATCCCATTGTCACCGGCCGTTTCTACAACGCCGACAACATGCCGCCCTGGAAGCTGCCGCAAAACGCCACCCAGTCCGGCATCCTGACGCGCTGGAGCAAAGGCGGAGGCGGCGGTAACCGCCTGCGCTTCGAAGACAAGAGAGGCGAAGAACACCTGGAACTGTCCACCGACTACGGCTACACCCAATTGAACATGGGGTACCTGAAGAACCAGGGCAATCACACGCAGCGCGGCTACGGCTTCGAGCTGCGCACCAACCTGTGGGGCTCGGTGCGCGCCGACAAAGGCCTGCTGCTCTCCACCTACACCCAGGACCACACCACCCAGCACGCCAGCGACAACGTCGACGGCCATGAAGCGCTGGGCGAAGCGCTGGCCTCGGGCAAGGCCCGCGCCGAAGCCAGCCAGCAAGCCATGGACATGCTTAAGGACACCATCACCCAGCAAGTGCAGTCCGGCGTGAGCCAATTGCTCGGCGCGCTCGCCGGCAGCGCAGGCGGCCTGCTCAGCGGCCTGGCCTCCAAGGCCGTCAGCAATGCCGCCGGCGGCGGCAAGGAAACGCTGCTGCCCAAAGGCCACGACCCCGCCATGCCGGAAGCCGACCTGATGCACGAGTACGCCAAGAAAATGGACAAGCCCATCGTCTCGGTCGCCAGCCCCGAAGGCCAGACCCTGCACAGCCCCAAGCCGGTGATCGTCGGCTCCGGGCAAAGCGTCTCGATCCATGCCAAGAACCACATCACCATGACCTCGGCCTCGCAACTGTCCGTCATGGCCGCCAAAGGCATGAGTACCCACGTCGAGTCCGGCGGGCAATCGACGGTGGTCAGCAAGGGCGACTGGGCCACGCGCGTGACCACCGGCGCGGCCAACGTGATCGCCCAGGACAACATCACCGTCAGTTCGCAGGCGGCGGACGTGAATGTGTGCGCCAAGAACAAGGTGGTGGTGGTGTCGCAGTCCGAGGACGTGGTGATTGCCGCGGCCAAGAGCATCACGCTGGTGTGCGGAAAATCCCTGATCACGATGGATGCAGAGGGCAATATCACCATCCAGGGCAAGAATGGCGCGGTGCATTTTTCCGATGTGCTGGACCAGCAGGGCAAGGAAATCAAACTCAACTGCTGATGCAGCTCCCGTAAAGCTTTTACAAGGAAACAGACTCATGCTCTACCATTTCAACGAAGGCAGCATCCAGGCACCGGACGCGCTCAAGGACCGCACGCTCCACACCCTGGTGCCGTATGGCGCAGGCGTCGGTTTCACGCTGGTCATCGGACGCGACGAACTCGAACCAGGCGAAACGCCGGAGGCATTCCTGGATCGGCAATTGAATGAACTGGCAAAACAAGTCAGCAAATTTCAGCAGACCCACCGCGAAACGATTTATCTGGGCGGTTCGGCCAAGGGAATCGCGGGCATCCGGCTGGAGTTCCAGTTCAAGCAAAGAAACCAGATGATCTACCAGCGCCAGGGCGTCTTCCTGATGCCGGACAAAAAAACCATCCTCAGCTTTACCGGCAGCGCCGCCGCGCCTTTCGACGCCGCCCAGAAAAAACTCTGGGACGAAGCAATCGCCAGCTTCACGCCGCGCGCTTGAATTAGAACCGTCGCCGGCCTCCCGGCTTTTTCCTTTCGACTGAACCATCACGCGAGACAACACCATGGCGCAAGCTGCTGCACGATTTGAAGATCCAATCGGCCACATGTCGGTCTGGGGCCGATTGGCACGAGTCGCGCTGAACGTCGGCACCAGCCTGCTGGAAGGTGTCGCCGTGGCCGCGTTGATCACGGTCGCGGTGGGCGGTTCCATCGCCACGATGGGCTGCGGCGCCATCATCGTCGGCGGCCTGGTCGCGGGCTTTATCGGCGGCGCCACCGGCTACACGGACTGGAAGCGAAAAAAGATAGACGATCTGGTGTCGCATTTCGACTCGCCCACCATCACCGGCAAGATCATCTCCGGTTCCAGCAACGTCAAGATCAATAATATCGCCGCCGCGCGCGCCGAAATCGATGTCGCGCAATGCTCCAAGCACTCGCAACCGCCGCAAATGGTGGCGCAGGGTTCCGACAGCATCTTCATCAACACCTTTCCCGCCGCCCGCAAAGACGACAAGATCGCCTGCGGCGGCGCGATTGCCGCAGGCAGTCCGAACGTCTTCTTCGGCGGCGGCACCACCACGGTATGCGAGATCGCCGAAGACCGGGACTGGTGGGAAACGCCCCTTGAAATCGGCATCGGCCTCTTGATGATGCGCGGCGGCGCCTGGGCTCGGCTGGGATGCCTGGGTGTCGGCCTGCTGGCCGGCATGGTGGGTGACAAATTGGGCAGGGGCTTCCGCTCGCTGATCGGCTACCCGGTCAATCCCGCGACCGGCGGCAAAATTCTTGACGGCGGCACTGAAACCGACTTCGTCCTGCCCGGTCCGCTGCCGATCGAATGGAGCCGCTTCTACAGCAGCCACGACCATCGCGATGACGGCATGTTCGGACAGGGCTGGAGCGTGCCCTACAACATCGAGCTGCAGATCACCCGCGATGAGGAAGGCCGGGAAAGCATCTGTTACATCGACTTCCAGGGCCGGAAAATCGACTTCCCCGCCTTGGCCCCCGGACAAAGCAATTACGCCGCCGTCGCCGGCGTCATTCTCGGAAGAACCGAAGGCGGGCACTATCAAATCCAGACCCTGGATCAGCAGTATTACCTGTTCGGCGCGCCGGCAGCCGGCGTGCCCCTGCAGACTCTCAAGCTCAAGCGCATCCAGGACATCCACGGCAACTGGATTGCCTTGCGCCATGACGCCGCAAGGCGCCTGATCGCCCTAGCCGACAGCATCGGCCGGCTGATCGACATCGACTACAGCGGCGACAGCCTGCGCGCGGATGCGGTGCGCCTCACGCAAGCGGCGGAGGGCGAGCAGACCGGCACGTTGGTGCGCTACCGCCACGACCAGGCCGGGCAACTGGCCGAAGTCATCGACCGCGCCGGCAATCCCGTGCGCCGCTTTGCCTACCGCGACCGCCTGATGACCGAACACGGCGATGCCAAAGGCTTCACCTGCCATTACGAGTGGCAAGCCGCAGGTGCCGGCAATGGTCCGGAAGGCGACCGGCGCGTCGTACGCCACTGGACCAATGACGGCGAGAGTTACCGCATCGATTACGCGCTCGCCCCCGAAGGCGGCAGCACCACCGCCACCGATCAGCTGGGCCGCGTCCAAAGCTGGAGCTGGGATGCCCACTACAACCTGACCGGCTACCGCAATGCGCTCGGCCACGCCTGGCAGCTGGAATGGAACGAAGACCGCAAGCTCACCCGCGCCACCGGCCCCAGCGGCAACACCCTGCAATACGACTACAACGATCTCGGCCTGATCGTCGCCGAAACCGATCCGCTGGGACGGCGCACCACGACTCTGTGGCATGAGCGCTGGGCCGCGCCCCTCAAGATCGTCCAGCCCGATGGCGGCACCTGGCGCTATGCCTACGACGATCGCGCCAACCTGATCCGCGTCACCGACCCGGCACAGCATGACACCGAATATGCATACGAACCGCGCGGCCTGCCGATACTGGTCACCGACGCCAAAGGCGGCAGAAAACGCCTGGCCTGGAACAGCCGCGCCCAGCTCATCGCATACACCGACTGCTCCGGCAAAACCACGCGCCACGAATACGACGGCCGCAACAACCTCGCGCGCAGCATCGACGCCCTCGGGCAAGCCACCGAATACGCATACGACCCGGCAGGGCGTCTCACCAGCCTCAACTTCCCGGACGGGTCGAGCCGCCACTACCGCTACGATCCGGCCGGACAGCTTACCGCCGCCATCGACCCGCTCAATCGCGTCACCGGCTTCCAGTACAACCTGCGCGGTCACCTCGTCAGGCGCGACGACGCTGCTGGCCGGCACATCAAATGCAGTTACGACAAAGCGCACCGCCTGTCCATGCTGGTCAACGAAAACAACCAGCCCTACCGTTTCCGCTATGACGACGCCGACCGCATGGTCGAAGAAACACGCCTCGACGGCACGCGCCAGCAAATCGAGTACGACCTGCTCGGCCTGGCCAGCGCCGTCACTGATCTGCCCGGCGATGATGACGTGGTCGAAGGGCATCAACCGGTGCAGCCGATCCGTATCGAACTACAGCGCGACGCGCTAGGCCGCCTCATCGAGAAGCGTACGCCCGATGCGCGTTACCAATACAGTTACGACCTGATGGACCGCCTGCTGCAAGCTGAAAAAATGACGGCCGACGGCCAGCCCCTGCACAGCAACCGCTTCGGCTACGGCAAGCTCGGCGAACTGCTCAAGGAAGAATCCATCGACGCAGTCGCGGACAGCCGCAGCGAACTGCAGTACGCCTACGACCCGCTGGGCAACCGCATTGCCACCATGCTGCCCGACGGCAGGACGCTCAATCACCTCTACTACGGCAGCGGCCACCTGCACCAGATCAATCTCGACGGCGCCTTGATCGCCGACTTCGAGCGCGACGACCTGCACCGCGAAGTCCTGCGCACGCAAGGGCGCCTCACCAGCCGCTACGCCTATGACCCGCTGGGCCGCAAGACCGCAGTCTGGACCCAGCCCGCCATTCTCAATCCCGGCGCCTGGCATCCCGGCAGCGAATGGGAAAAGAAATTCAGCAAACCCGATGCCGGCGACGTGTTGCTCAAGCAATACCAATACGACCCGGTGGGCGAACTGCGTAACGCCAAACACAAACTCAACGGCAATACCGAATACCGCTACGACCAGACCGGGCGCATCGAATCGACCAACAGCAGCATCCGGCAACTGAGCGAATTCTTTTATTTCGACCCGGCCGGCAACCGCCTCACCCCGGAAGAAAAGCACGAAGGCTGGGGCCAGATCAGGAACAACCGCGTCAAGGTCATCGAAGACAAGCGCTACGACTACGACGGCTTCGGCAGGATGATCCGCAAGCGCATCGGCGCGCATACGGTGCAGCATTTCAAGTACGACAGCGAACACCGGCTGATCACCGCGGCGGTCATCCGCAGCAATACCAAGGACGGCAAGCCGCTGCACCAGTTGTTCCACTACCGCTACGATGCGCTGGGGCGCAGGATCGCCAAGCAGGATGCCTTCGGCGAAACGGCCTTTGTCTGGGAAGGCATGCGGCTGCTACAGGAACAGAGAGGCGGCAAGCAGGCAACCTACGTGTACGAACCGCACAGCTACAACCCGCTGGCGCGCATCGACGGCGCAGGACCAATCCAGCCGCACCCGGCGGCGAAACTGGCATTGGGCGGGAGTGCGAACGCCAAGGCGAGATCGATTCCGCCCACCAACCCGGGCTGGGACGATGCCTTCAGGGCAGTGGCGGGATGGAATGAAAAGGCCCCGGCCGCGAACGATGCGGCCAAGGAAAACGCGCCTGCCGTAGCAGAGGGCGAACCGAAAGATACGGCGCAGATCTATTACTTCCACACACAAGCCAACGGCCTGCCGGAAGAGCTGTCGGACAACAACGGCAACTTGGTATGGCGGGCGGTGTACAAGACCTGGGGCAGCACGGTGGCGGAAAGCTGGTATGAGGTCGATCCGAATGCGGATGTGGACAGCCCGCTGAAGGTAGCCGAGAGGCCGGCGCAGTTTCATCAGAACCTGCGGTTCCAGGGCCAGTACCTGGACCGGGAGACGGGGCTGCATTACAACACCTTCAGGTCCTATGACCCGGATATCGGGCGGTTCACCACGCCCGATCCAATCGGTTTGGCTGGCGGCGCTAATCTTTATCGTTATGCGCCCAACCCTGTTTCCTGGGTTGATCCGTGGGGCTGGGTTGCGGAGACGACGCCGGGTTATAACGTGTACGGGCTTTATGCTCCTGGTAGTAGCGAGCCTTATTATGTCGGTATCACCGATGACTTGAAACGCCGTGCTGGTGAGCATCGGGACTCAGGAAGACTTCCACCTGATGCGGAAATGCGGCCAATTGCAAGGGATGTGACATATGGAGAAGCTCGCGGTATCGAGCAGGCCAATATCGAACACCACGGCACGAAAACCGGAACAATTGGTTCTGACTTGAAGAATGCAACGACCTACGACCAACGCGGAAATAAAGTTGCTTCGTTCGATCATAACAACACAACTCGCGATCGAGGAAGGCAGGCTTATTTCGAGAATGCTTATAAGAATGCAAAAGGCAAGCTCACTGCCTGCTGATAGCTGTACTTCGTATTTTTAAATGAATTTTGATGAAAAGGAGAAATGATGGGATGGTGGAATACACCGGAGAATCCGGAGATAACAGTAGGCGATGCCGTGTTGGATTCGGCACGACATTTTCTAAAAGAGTTCAGCCGTGAGTACCAGGAAGATCTATCCAGAAAACCTACAGTACAAGAACTCGAATATGTACTCAATCTTGCCTTCAGGGTGAACGCGGATGACGAGATATTGGCTGGCTTTGAGGAACAAGAAGTTAAGCAAGTCGTTATCAAGACCGCGAAGCGGCCCAAAAAGCAGAAGGTCACGCCCGGCGATATTTTTGCATTCAAACTGGATGACGGCCGATTTGGCTTCGGCAGAATTGTGAGCGATGTGTCGATTGGGGCCGTGGCGGAAATATTCGATTATTTTGCGGAACAGCCAGTGTTCGATTATTCCAAATTGGGGAAATGGCTGGTTCCGCCGACGACCATCGATAGCTATTCCCTGCTGGAGGTTGGAAAAGATGGGCATTGGCGGATTATTGGGCATACGCCAAACTATAAACCCGGCGATGAATTCAAAAATATACGTTTTGTATATGGATCGGCTCCTAATGCATTGAAGGCTGTGGATGTGTTTGATAAAGAGCAACCGATTAGCGCCGATGCTGCCAAAGCCTTTCCTAGTTACGCTTCACGTGGAGACACGAATGTTAAGCAATTTATCGCCGATCGCATCTCTTCTAAAAAGTAATTGAATCTGATTTATCCATAACCTCCTTCCGGGGATGAAGTAGGTTGACTCTTATGGGATGGTGGAATGTACTGGGCAATCCGGAACTGACAGTAGAAGTAGGCAATGTAGTGCAGGATTCAGCGCGGCATTTTTTGAAAGAATTCAGCCGTGAGTATCAGGAAGATTTGTCCAGAAAACCCACGGTGCAAGAACTCGAATACGTGCTGAATCTTGCCTGCCGGGTAAATGCGGACGACGAAGTTCTGGCAGATTTCGAAGAGCAAGAAGTCAAGCAAGTCACGATCAAAACGGCGAAACGCCCAAAGCGGCAAAAGCCCAAGCCAGGTGATATTTTTGCGTTCAGGCTGGACGACGGCCGGTTTTGCTTTGGCCGGATCGTGAGCAAGGTATCGGTTGGCGCAGTCATTGAGATATTTGATTACATTTCGGAACAGCCGATATTCGATTATTCCAAGCTTGGCAAGTGGCTGGTTCCTCCTACCACGATTGCCACCTACTCGCTCCTGGAGGCGGGCACACAAGGAGACTGGAGAATTATCGGGGCCACTCCTGGCTATGAGCCTGGCGAAGAGTTCAAAGACATACGTTTCGTTTATGGATCTGCTCCGCATCTGAAGAAAGCTGTAGATATTTACGACAACGAGCAAGCAATCAGCGCCGAAGAGGCAAAACAATTTCCCACATATGCTGCACGTGGAGATCAAAATGTCAAACAATTAATTGCTGATTACATTCCCTCTAAAAAATAACTGCTGCACTCAAACAAACAATTAATCTTTCGAGAAAAGGACGATCCATGCAATGCCCTTACTGTCACCAGCACGTGCGCCTTTACCAAATCCGCTCCTTGACCCGTTGCCCCAAGTGCCAAGGAGAGACGCGCCTCACGGCTCCTTTTTTTACTGGCAAGGCGATGGCGTATTTCGTTCCAAGTTTCGCCGTTGCGCTATTGGTTCTCGGGACGGACCGAGCCGCCTATTGTCTCTCCATCGGTGCGGCCGTTGCGGGCTTGTTCACTGTCAATCTCCAAAAACGGCCAGGTGAAGCACAGCGCAAGATAAATAATTGATTCCTGCAAACTGATGAATTGCGCTGAATCCCGATTCGCTTGATTCCAAAACTGGAAGACAGGGCAGCGTGCCGTGCTGATTTTTTCCGGTGGAATGTGGTCGGCGGTGGGGGAGTAGGATTGGCCGTAATATCTGCTCGGCTTTAACGGATTCGCGGAGCTGGCATCGTGTGCGTTTCCGGATTGGTAGCGAATCCGTATTCCCCTCGTTTTGCATGCTGATGATCTATGCTCGCCATTTGACAAAACCTTCAAGGACTACGATGAAAATCTCATACATCGAATACGGTTCAGACGGCAGCGTCACGGTGCGCAAGGACGGCCAAACCATCGACCTGAACGATCAATGCGCAGCTGCCAGACTGCAAGGCATGCGCTCGGTCGGCATCCGCCACGCGTCTGAAATCACAGGATACTTCGCCACCGAGATCGTCGGTTCGCAGTCCCACGTGGTTCATTTCGTCAACGGCGGCGTATTGAAGTTCGCCTATCGGCGCAACGGTGCGCTGCTACATCTGAGCGCGGACAAACTGGCTAGCCATACCGATGCGAACGGTCAAACCTTGTTCTTCGTGCCGCCTGCTGAAGACGATATATGCAGTGCGGCGACTGGCGGGCGTCAGTCCGCTTGACGATGTATCGCCCAGCTTTTCCCGCCGCTGCGGGACGGACTTGATGGCTTCGAGCGGGCGATCCAGGCAGTGCGGC
>CBIHON010000005.1:0-214418 GCA_966211965.1 uncultured Burkholderiales bacterium
GCGTGTCTGCCAGCTAAGCGCGCCGCCGCCCAGGTGGAGCGGATGGACGCTTACCTGGGATGCGCCCGCAAAGTCGGTGAGGTAATGAAATACCTTGGAGATGGGGAGAGCCCTCAAATTCGGTACGGATTCTATATGTAGGCCATGTCAAACTTCTGCGGCAGCCGTCGTCAAAAAATAGCGCGCGACGGCATCCGCATCTTTCCTTGAATAAATGCAGGAATATGAGCTTTTGGTCCGTTGTTGCATGGCCTGGAAACCACCGAATGGCATAAAGCATGCTGCCACGGAAAAGTTGGCAAAGCAATCTCGATTTTATGGAATTCTTGAGTGGCCGCTTCGAGTCGAAAGCCGAGGGTCCGCTACCGACCCTGAGCAGACGTAGCGAGTTCCCGAAAGCTGCCGTTCAACATTTTGATTCAGTGGAGCCCTAGGCATCCGCTGGAATTGAAAGTTGCGCATGCCTGAAAACGTGTGGATAAGCCTCACTGGCAGCGCTACTTGAGGAACCAAGCATACTCTGCACCGTTCCATCCAAAGTACTTCTCCTTGAACGCATGCATCGCGGCTACGTACTGAGAGAATACCAAGGTAACGTCGCTTGCTTGTGGCACGTCGTCCTCGTTTAGCAAGTCGAGGAACTCGATCGATTCTTCATCGGCTAGGACTTCTCGAACTCTATTTAGGAGGCGATTGGCGATTACGAGCTTACTCTTGCTCACGGCTGCGTCAGGCTTTTTCTTGGCGAGGTCCTTAAATTCCTCAAACATAGCAGCCAGAAGTGGAGTCATTACATCATGCGTCGACGCCTTCTTTGCCGTGGTCCTAGGCTGATTTTGTCCCATGTCAGTCTTTCAAGTACTTAGGCTTGGTTGATCGAATGAGCGTATAGCCTTGCTCATCCACTTGGTCGCCTTCTTCGCCCTCGACCTTCCAATACCATACCCCATTTCGAGGCACAACATAGTCGCCCCTCAGTTTCTCCATGCACTGCAAGTACTGGGAAAGAATGAAGACTACATCGCTATTCTGAGGAACTTCGTCTTCATCGAAGACTTCGAAGTCATCAAAAGGTCTGTAGCGCTCACCGAGAAGTATGTTGCTCTCGCTCAACTGGCGATTAATAAATTTGAGCTTGAACTTGTTGACCGCATCATTAGGGCTCTTCTTTGAGAGTATCGACATCTCTTCATAGAGACCAAGGACTTGGCCGGCCAGCTTTTCAAACCTGTCAACGTCTGATGAATTCAAGACAATCCTTTCATGATGGACAACTACGACGAAACTCAACATACTTCTTCTTGAGAACCTCTATGGGAGTTCGCTGCCTGCTTTCATAGACATCAACCATCAGTTGTATGTCGGGGTCAGTGAGCGCAATCATGCACTTGCGTTGCGAAGACCAAAGGTCGACAGTGTTCTTGTACATTGCAGAGGGCAAGGGGTTGCGCGTCAAGAATACACCAAAATTTCCAAGGCCAGTCTGCAGGTATCGATTCAACTGATTTAAGTGGTCCGCATTGATTTTTGCTACGTTCTTCATCTCGAAGACAAGTTGTCGATTGCCGTAGTCAGTGAAGATTTCATCAAGAAAGTCAATACTCCGATTGTTGTAGAAGATCAAATCCCGTATGTGCCGCCCGGATTCCGTGCGGCTCTGAGCCTGGGCAAAGTCAAGATGCGGATAGAAGAGCGTTGCCAGTAGCTCCGTACAAAGGTCTTCGTATTTTGAATCTGCGTTGTCGTCTTTGCCGGACGGGAGCTTTAGCAGGTCGGCCAGTTTTCTTCGGGCCGACAGAACCGGAATCTGCGAGAACAACGGGTCGTTCTTGCAATCTGCTGCCGCTTTGTCCTTGAGTTGTATGTATTTCTCGACAACGTCGTAGTTGTCGCGATTGTATTGTAGTACCTTGACTCGATCTATTGGCTCATTCGGGTTGAATATCTCATCACGAGGGCAGGCCGTTTTGAAATAGTCTTCGAAATTGATCCAGGGGGTGAATCGCAGCCACCTTTTTGGGGTAAAGATAAGTGGTTCGCCGTTGTGTGGGTTGATCGGTAGGCGAACCTTGGCATTTCGATCGAACGAATTTGACCTGTAGTTGTAGATCGACGGCAGTAATGTGACTTGGGTAGGAATTCCGTGAAGGTCGCACTGCTCGATGGTGTAGTCGATGAGAAATGATTTCAGATAGTTGCACGAGATATCGCTGACTCTGTCCTTTGATATTCCTGTAACGTACAGCTGAATCGCCTCGAAGTGAGTAAATCCAAACTGGCTATACTCCGGGATAGTTTCGAATAGCCGGAGGACTTCGTTGGCCTGCTCACTGCTTATTCGAACACCACGCCTAGACTTGGAGAGGCCAAGACCGACTTCCTTGCATTCCGATAGCTCAATGAGCGTTTCTGCAGCTTTTTCCTTCTTACCCTTCTTGCAGAGGTAGTTGAGGTGATTAAAGGAGTTCGTAACTGACGTGTGCAGTGCTTGATCCTGTTGAGACGGAGATTTCCAGAGTAGGAACGGATCGACATACAAAGGCAGATCCTCGTCCAAGAACTGAACGACGAAGTCGAGTTCGGCCTGGGACTTGTGAATTCCGAAGTGATCGGTGAGGCGTGGCCGAATGAGCATGTTAAGCAGGTCCGCAAAATTATCGTAACAGAGAACGCTTCAACCAAAAATGTTCCGACATGACGCCCGAGGTCGCCAACACCATCCGATTCGACAGCCTATTCAGATGTGCGATGAACGCATCGACCTGTTCGTCGATGTCGGCGTACTGCGTGTTGACGCAGATGACATCCTTGGCTTGCCCCCAAAAGGTGTAGCGTGGCGGCCATTTATCGGTTAATCTGCGGCGCATGCTGCCGCGAGAATATTGCCAAAGAAATACCGAATAGTTGGGACATGCGAATGACCGGTCCTGGCCGAATGCAGACTGTCAAAGAGGGCATTGTATTGCCGCATTACAATTCGAAAAGCCAACCTAATGGGTCGGCTTTTTCACTTCAGAAGATTATTTCAATATCTTCCAGAATACTTTTTCACTAACTTCACACAGTTTTCACTTACTGTGACATCCGACAAAATTTACACGTCAATATTTCCCGCCTGCAAAGCATTCAACTCAATAAACGCCCTACGCGGTTCCACATCATCCCCCATCAACGTAGTAAAAATCTGATCCGCCGCAATAGCATCCTCAATCTGCACCTTCAACAACCGCCGCACAGTCGGGTCCATCGTAGTCTCCCACAGCTGCTCCGGGTTCATCTCGCCCAGTCCTTTGTAGCGCTGCTTGCTGACGCCGCGTTCGGCTTCGTCGCGCAGCCAGTTCATCGCCTGGTGGAAGTCGGCGATGGCGGATTCCTTGACCTTTTCGCCTGAGCCGCGGCGCACTTGCGCGCCGGGGCCGATCAGGCCTTTGAAGGTGGCGGCGGCGTTGGCCAGGACCTGGTAGTCGGGGCCGTGCACGAAGTCGGCGTCGATCACGCTGATCTTGACGTTGCCGTAGTACATGCGCTGGATGCGCAGCATGTGCTTGTCGGACAGCTCGTCGGATTTGACGACGACTTCCACCGCGGGGTCGTTGATGGCCTTGGTCATTTCGGCTGCGGATTGTTCGGCTTCGGCCAGGGTGTCGAGCTTGAGCACGACGCCGGTCATGATGGCCGATAGCGCCGCGTCGTCGATGGCGCGGGTCAGGCGCATGATGATGGCGTTGGCGGTGTTGTATTGGCGGACCAGCTCGGCCAGTGCGTCGCCTGTGATCGGGGCGGCGTTTTCGCTCGGGATCAGGGCGGCGTCGTTGAGGGCGATCTGCATCATGTAGCTGGCTTCTTCGACGTCGTCCTTGAGGTAGCGTTCGTCGCGGCCGTGCTTGACTTTGTAGAGCGGCGGTTGCGCGATGTAGACGTGGCCGCGCTCGACCAGTTGCGGCATCTGGCGGTACAGCAGGGTCAGCAGCAGGGTGCGGATGTGGGCGCCGTCGACGTCGGCGTCGGTCATGATGATGATGCGGTGGTAGCGCAGTTTGTCGACGTTGAATTCGTCCGGGCCGATGCTGGTGCCGAGCGTGGCGATCAGGGTGGTGATCTGTTCGCTCGACAGCATTTTTTCGAAGCGGGCTTTTTCGACGTTGAGGACCTTGCCGCGCAACGGGAGGATAGCCTGGAACTTGCGGTCGCGGCCTTGCTTGGCGGAGCCGCCTGCGGAGTCGCCCTCGACGATGTACAGCTCGGAGAGAGCCGGGTCTTTTTCCTGGCAGTCGGCCAGTTTGGCGGAGAGGCCCAGGCCGTCCATCACGCCTTTGCGGCGGGTGAGGTCGCGCGCTTTGCGGGCAGCTTCGCGGGCGCGGGCGGCTTCGACGATCTTGCCGCAGATGATCTTGGCGTCGTTGGGCTTTTCCATCAGGTAGTCGGTGAGGGTCTTGGCGACGATCTCTTCGACCGGGCCGCGCACTTCGCTCGATACCAGTTTGTCCTTGGTCTGGGAGCTGAACTTGGGCTCGGGGACTTTGACGGAGAGCACGCAGGTGAGGCCTTCGCGCATGTCGTCGCCGCTGACTTCGACCTTGGCTTTTTTGGCGAACTCGTTTTCTTCGATGTACTTGTTGATGACGCGGGTCATCGCGGCGCGCAGGCCGGTCAAGTGGGTACCGCCGTCGCGCTGCGGGATGTTGTTGGTGAAGCAGAGCACTTGTTCGTTGTAGGCGTCGTTCCATTGCATGGAGACGTCGACGGTGATGTTGGTGTTCTGGTCGGACATGCGTTCGCCGGTGGCCTGGAAGATGGTCGGGTGCAGCACGGCCTTGGTCTTGTTGATGTATTCGACGAAACCGCGGGTGCCGCCTTCGAAAGCGAAGTCTTCTTCCTTGCCGGTGCGCTGGTCGCTGAGCTTGATGTGCACGCCGTTGTTGAGGAAGGACAGTTCGCGAATGCGCTTGGCCAGGATTTCGTAGTGGAATTCGACGTGGTGGAAGATTTCTTCGTCGGCCCAGAAGTGGACTTCGGTGCCGCGCTTGTCGGTTTCGCCGATGACCTTGATGGGGGAGGTGGCGACGCCGTCGACGATTTCGATTTCGCGGTTTTGCGTGACGCCTTTGGCAAATTCCATCTGGTGGATTTTGCCGTCGCGGCGGATGGTGAGCTTGAGCAGCTTGGACAGGCCGTTGACGCAGGAGACGCCGACGCCGTGCAGGCCGCCGGAGACCTTGTAGGAGTTCTGGTCGAACTTGCCGCCGGCGTGCAGTTCGGTCATGACGATTTCGGCTGCGCTGCGCTTGGGTTCGTGCTTGTCGTCCCACTTGATGCCGGTGGGGATGCCGCGGCCGTTGTCGGTGATCGAGATGGAGTTGTCGGAGTGGATAGTGACGTGGATCTCGGTGCAGTGGCCGGCCAGCGATTCGTCGATGGAGTTGTCCAGCACTTCGAAGACGCAGTGATGCAGCCCGGTGCCGTCCGAGGTGTCGCCGATGTACATGCCGGGGCGTTTGCGCACGGCTTCCAGGCCTTCGAGGATCTGGATGGAGGAGGCGCCGTAGGTGTCGCCCTTGCCGGCGGGGACTGGGGTGTGCTCGGGCTGGTTGCTGTTGTCTTGTGGGATCGCGGACATGGACTGCTTTCTGAAAGAACGGTTGCTGACTGCTGAAACTGGAATCCTTGAATGGGGCAAAGGGGCCGGCGTGGTGTGCGCGGCCCCTTGTTGCATTCGGTTTTTACTCTATGGCGCTACTGTTTGGCTTCCTTGCCTCCCAAAGGAGAGGAGTGGTTGCACGGTTGCGTCTCTTGCTAACGCCCCCTCACCCTAGCCCTCTCCCGCGAGGGGAGAGGGGACGAACAAGAGGGGCGGACGCTGCCAAATTAATTCGGCTGGTTTCCGGCTTAAATTCGCATCGGCATCACGACATATTTGAAATCCGCATTGTCCGGCACGGTGATCAGTGCCGAGGAATTGGCGTCGCCCAAAGCGATGTTGACGTTGTCGCTTTTCAGATTGTTGAGCACGTCGAGCAGATAGGTGACGTTGAAGCCGATGTCGACGCTATCGCCGCCGTAGTCGATTTCGATTTCTTCGACCGCTTCTTCCTGGTCGGCGTTGGTCGAGCTGATCTTCATGCTGCCGGGCGTGACGATGCAGCGCACGCCTTTGAATTTGTCCGATGTCATGATCGCGGCGCGTTGCAAAGAGCGCAGCAATTGGTCGCGGCCGAGGGTGAAGTTGTTCTTGTAACCCTTGGGCACGACGCGGGTGTAGTCGGGAAATTTGCCTTCGACCAGTTTTGAGATCAGTTCGATGTCGGCGAAGGTGAGCTTGACCTGGTTGTTGGCGATTTCGAGGTTGACCGGTTCGTCGGTGTCTTCCAGCAGGCGCTGCAATTCCATGATGGTCTTGCGCGGGATGATGACTTCCTGCTTGGCGAATTCCTGCTCGGTGGCGACCTGGCAGAACGCGAGGCGGTGGCCGTCGGTCGCAACCGCGATCACGTTTCTGCCGTCGACGACCAGCAGCAGGCCGTTGAGGTAGTAGCGGATATCCTGCTGCGCCATCGAGAAGTGGACCATGTTGAACAGGTGCTTCAAGGTTTTTTGCGGCAGCGTGACCTTGGCGTTGTAGTGCTCGGCCTGCGCCACGGTCGGGAATTCTTCGGCGGCCAAAGTCTGCAGGGCGAAGCGCGATTTGCCGGACTGGATCGACATGCGCTTGTTGGCCAGGGTGAGCGTGACGTCGCCGGATTCAGGCAGGGCGCGCAGAATGTCGAGCAGCTTGCGCGCGGCGACGGTGGTGGCGGCAACCTCGCCGCCGGTGCCGACCTGCGCGTGCGTGGTGATTTGCACTTCGATGTCGGTCGACAGGAAAGATACGCGCTCGCCGTCCTTGCGAATGAGGATATTGGCCAGAATCGGCAATGTGTGCCGACGCTCGACAATACCGCTCACGATTTGCAGTGGCCGGAGAAGAGTATCTCGGGGAGTTTTGACCAATTGCATTTTATATCCTTGTAATAATAGTTAACGGATGCTGGCTGGGCCGAGAACTTAAAAACACAAACTTTTGCGGGTCGATGAATATAAAAAAACGATACGAAAAAACGGCAGCAAAAACACGGCAAACAAAACACCTATTTTGACAGAAAAGCACCCCGAACAAGAAAAGCAAAGTAGGGGGCCTTGCCCGATCTGCAACATGCATACACATTATCCCGTTGATATCCACAAAGTTATCCACAGGCTGATAGGCAGCACGGATCAGCCTTTCAGCGTTTGTTCCAATACGTGCAATTCATGATTGCACTCGGGGCTTTTGCTGCGGTCGGCAGCGATTTTGCGGACTGCGTGCAGCACCGTCGTGTGGTCGCGGCCGCCGAACAGCTCGCCGATTTCGGGCAAGCTTTTTTGCGTCAACTCCTTGGCCAGGTACATCGCGATCTGGCGCGGCCGGGCAATATTGGCCGGGCGCTTCTTCGAGTACATGTCCGCGACCTTGATGTTGAAGAAGTCGGCGACGGTTTTCTGGATGTTTTCCACCGAGATCTGACGGTTTTGCACCGACAGCAGATCCTTCAGCGCGTCCTTGACCACTTCGATCGTGATGTCCTTGCCGTGAAAACGCGAGTAGGCCAGGATCTTGCGCAGCGCGCCTTCGAGCTCGCGGACGTTGGAGCGCAGGTGCTTGGCGACGAAAAAGGCGACGTCGTCGGAGAAGCTGGCGCCTTCCTGCGAAGCTTTTTTCAGCAAAATCGCGACCCGCATTTCCAGCTCGGGCGGCTCGACCGCGACCGTCAGGCCGGAGTCGAAACGGGAAATCAGGCGGTCGTCCATGCCGGTGATTTCCTTCGGATAGGTGTCGCTGGTGATAATGATCTGCTTCTTGGCGGCGATCAGGGCTTCGAACGCATAGAAGAATTCTTCCTGCGTGCGGCTTTTGCCGCCGAAGAACTGGATATCGTCGATCAGCAGCAAATCAAGCGAGTGGTAATAACGCTTGAAATCATCGAAACCTTTGCGCTGGTAAGCGGTCACTACGTCTCGAACGTACTGTTCTGCGTGGATGTAGCGGATCTTGACGCTGGGATTCTCGGCCAGGACCTGATTGCCTATGGCGTGGATCAAGTGCGTTTTGCCGAGGCCGACGCCGCCGTACAGGAACAGCGGGTTATACGAAATGCCCGGATTGTTGGCGACCTGGATCGCGGCAGCACGTGCCAACTGATTGGCTTTGCCGGTGACGAAGCTGTCGAAAGTCAGTGCCGTATTGATGCGGCTTTGGTCGCGCCGCGGCGATTCTTCGACGGGGCCGGCGCCATTGAGAACGCGTTCCGGCACGTCGTCCGGCGCGGCTTCGGCATCCTGGCCGTTAGCGGCGCGCGCCGGCGCGGCGCTGGGCTTCTTTGCCGCCGTCAGGCGCGGATCGAGCACGAACTGCACTTCGATCGCTTCTTCCCAATACTGGGCGGCGAGCGCAGTAATGCGGCTGGCAAACTGGGTTTTCACCCAATCCAGCTTGAAACGATTCGGCGCGGCTATCCGCAACCGGCCGTCTTCAAAGTCGAGCGGCGTCAGCGGTTTAATCCATGCACTAAATTGTTGAGGAGTCAGTTCCTGCTCCAATTGGTTGGAACAGGTCTGCCAGAAGTTATTCATTAATCATCGAACTACATACTGTGGGAATCGCATTGATATTGCCTGACCGGGTCCTGAACCACGTCCGGCAAGACGGTTTTTGTGGTGCTGGAACTCGCCACGCGTTGTCGCTATTCTACTCTTGCCGGGGCGAGTTATCCACAGGCTCGCACTTTATTTTGTGCGGCAAATCAATATTGGCAATTGCGACAAGGCAGCTCAAATGATTGACAGGAAAGTAGAAAATGCTGTTTAATCCTGGGTTCACTGCGCGCAGTGTTGCAATTCCAGTTGTGTTGTACTGTGGCTATAGCCGGTAACAGCAGTACCAACACGCGCCCGCCCGAGAGAAACCGCATCAAGAATTCCACGCGGGCGTGACGATCCGATTTATTTTTTGCTGATTAACGAGACCACAATGAAACGTACATACCAACCTTCCGTCGTACGCCGCAAGCGCACTCATGGCTTCCGCGTCCGCATGGCAACTCGCGGCGGCCGCGCTGTGCTCAACGCACGCCGCGCCAAAGGCCGCAAACGTCTGGCTGTTTAAGCCAGGCAATGCACCGCTTGCTGCTGGCGTGACCGGCGATCGTTCACAGGCGCATTCGCAAACGAATCTGCAAGCGAATCCGCTGGCTTACCCACGGGAACGACGCATCGTTAAAACGGATGAATTTTCATCCGTTTTTCGTTTGCGCCCCGTGCGGCGGACAGCGCATTTCGTGCTGTATACCCGGCTCAATCATCTGCCTCATGCCCGCTTGGGTGTAGTCGCGGCCAAGCGCTTTGCGCCGCGTGCGGTCACCCGCAACACGATCAAGCGCGTCACGCGCGAATTG
Source organism: uncultured Burkholderiales bacterium (assembly GCA_966211965.1). Lineage (GTDB taxonomy): Bacteria > Pseudomonadota > Gammaproteobacteria > Burkholderiales > Burkholderiaceae_D > CBIHON01. Next base: position 9,468 of record CBIHON010000005.1, read on the forward strand.
TTCCGGCAGGCGGCTTTGCCGCCGATCGACTGCATCGTGCGCCTGTCCAAGCCGGTAAATACCAAAACCGGTCCAGCCACATCCGCGCCCCTGAAATCGGCCTTGCGGACTGAATTGACGCAGCTGCTTTTATCGCAGCGCATGCCGGAGCAAGGCAGATGAAAACCCTGCTGCTGATCTTGTTACGCGCCTACAAGCTTGGTATCAGCCCGTATCTGGGGCAAAATTGCCGTTTTTACCCAAGCTGTTCCGACTATGCGGCCGAAGCGCTGCGCGAGCATGGCGCCTTGAAAGGCAGCGTGCTCGCGGGCAAACGCCTGTGCAAATGCCATCCGTGGCATCCGGGCGGGCTCGATCCGGTCCCGAAGAAATCTCCCGACGCTTCCTCTGCAACCGCTTCCGGTTGCAGCCACTCTTGAATTCCTGATTCTTCCTGACAAATACACTTATGGATATCAAACGAACCGTACTGTGGGTTGTGTTTTCCTTGTCGCTGCTGATCCTGTGGGACAACTGGATGCGCGACAACGGCAAGCCTTCGATGTTCTTCCCGGTTCCGGCACAACAGGCCAAGACCGTAAACGGCAGCGCAAGCGCCAAGGCAGACGTGCCGCAGGCCAGCGGGGCGGTTGCGGCCGGCGGCGCTGCGGCCACGGCGGTCCCGGCTGGCGGTCAGACTCCGGCAGCCGCGCCGGTGCAGAGCGAACTCATCACCATCACCACTGACGTGTTCAAGGCCGATATCGATACCCTGGGCGGCGAATTGAAGCGGTTGGAACTGTTGAAGCACAAGGACAGCGTCGATCCGAAGAAAAATGTCGTCTTGTTCGACAACAGCGAGCACCGCACCTATCTCGCCGAGACCGGCCTGATCGGCGGGCCTTTCCCGAACCACAAATCCCCCTTCGTTGCCAAGCCGGGCCCACGCGCGCTGGACGGCGCAAATCAAATCCAGTTGGTGCTCGAATCCGAACAAGGCGGCGTCAAGCTGACCAAGATTTATACCTTCAAACGCGGCGATTACACCATCGATGTGAAACACGAAGTAAGCAACAACAGCGGGGCGCCGATCGCGCCATCGCTGTATGTGCAATTGGTACGCGACGGCAGAAAACCGGAAGGTGAATCGTCCTTCTACAGCACCTTTACCGGACCGGCGGTGTACACCGAGGCCGAGCATTTCCAAAAACTGGACTTCGAAAAAATCGAGAAGAACAAGGCTGAGCACGCTACCAAGGCCGACAATGGCTGGATCGCACTGATCCAGCATTATTTCGTCTCGGCTTTCGTGCCGCCGGCCAAAGTCCAGCGCGAAATTTTCACCAAGAAGGTCAACAATAATCTGTACGCGGTCGGCAGTGTCATCCCGCTCGGCACCATCGCTCCCGGCGCCAGTGCAACAATCGACACGCCGCTGTACTCCGGCCCGCAGGAATCGAGCGTCCTGGAAAGCATCGCCCCCGGCTTGGAACTGGTAAAGGATTACGGCTGGCTGACTATCGTTGCCAAGCCGATTTTCTGGCTGATGACGCAGATTCACAAAATCCTCGGCAACTGGGGCTGGACCATCATCGTGTTGACGATCATGATCAAACTGGCGTTTTTCCCCCTAACCGCCGCCAGCTATCGCAGCATGGCAAAAATGAAGCTGGTGACGCCCAAAATGACCGCTATCCGCGAACGCTTCAAGGGCGATCCGCAAAAGATGAACCAGGCGATGATGGAGCTGTACAAGACCGAAAAGATCAACCCGCTGGGCGGCTGTCTGCCGATCGTGGTGCAAATCCCGGTGTTCATCGCGCTGTATTGGGTTTTGCTGGCCAGCGTCGAAATGCGCAATGCGCCATGGCTGGGATGGATTCATGACCTGGCCTCGCCTGATCCGTTCTACATCCTGCCGGTGGTGATGGCGATTTCCATGTTCATTCAGACCAAGCTGAACCCCACGCCGCCGGATCCGATCCAAGCCAAGGTCATGATGGTCATGCCGATCGCATTCTCGGTGATGTTCTTTTTCTTCCCGTCCGGCCTGGTGCTGTATTGGGTCGTGAACAACGTGTTGTCGATCTCCCAGCAATGGGTGATCAACAAAAAGCTGGAAGGCGGCAAGACCGCTTAACCCGATGGCGGTTTGCAGTACCGTTGTATTTCGCGCAAAGCAAAGCCCGTGATTCGTTTTTCACGGGCTTTTTTGTTGCCGGCATTCATCAAACTGGTTTTAAAATCACCTCATGAACTTTGACTCTTCTCCTATAGCGGCAATTGCCACTGCACCCGGACGCGGCGGTATCGGCGTAGTCCGGCTGTCCGGGAAAAATCTGGCGCCGGTGATCGAAGCGGTATGCGGCTTGGAGCGCGGCACGCAGTTGCAGGCACGCCATGCCACTTATCTGACGTTTAAAAACGAGGACGGCAGCATGATCGACCAAGGCTTGGCGATCTACTTCAAGGCGCCGCATTCCTACACCGGCGAAGACGTGCTGGAGCTGCAGGGGCACGGCGGGCCGGTGGTGCTGCAGATGCTGCTGACACGCTGCCTTGAAGCCGGCCACGACATCGGCTTGCGCTTGGCCCAGCCCGGCGAGTTCACGCATCGCGCCTACCTGAACGACAAGCTCGACCTGGCCCAGGCCGAGGCGGTGGCGGACCTGATCGAGGCCTCCACCGAAGCGGCCGCCAAGTCGGCGTCGCAATCGCTGTCCGGCATGTTTTCCAAGGCGATCCATGAACTGGTAGAGCAAGTGATCCATTTGCGCATGCTGGTGGAGGCGACGCTCGACTTTCCCGAAGAGGAAATCGACTTCCTGGAAAAATCCGACGCACGCGGCCAGCTGGCGCGTATCCGCATGTCGCTGGAGCGCGTGTTCAACCAAGCCGCACAGGGCGCGATCCTGCGCGACGGCTTGAACATCGTACTGGCCGGCCAGCCGAACGTGGGCAAGTCCTCCTTGCTAAATGCCTTGGCCGGATCCGACGTGGCGATCGTCACGCCGATTGCCGGCACTACGCGCGACAAGGTCACCGAAACCATCCAGATCGAAGGCGTCCCGATCAACGTCATCGATACCGCCGGCATTCGCGATGCCGCCGATGCCGGCGACGAGGTCGAACGCATCGGCATCGAACGCACTTGGGCCGCGGTCGAAACCGCCGACGTGATCGTGCACTTGCTGGATGCGAACCGTGGCCCGACTCGCGCTGACGAAGAAATTGTCGCGCGTTTCCCAGCCAGGGTGCCGGTAATGCGGGTCTGGAACAAGATCGACCTGTCCGGACACCGGCCGGCGGTGGACCGCATGGCCGGCTCGACCCATATCTATTTATCGGCCACCGACAAACTCGGCATCGACCTGCTGCGCGCCGAATTGCTGCACCTGGCCGGCTGGCAACAGACCGGCGAGTCGCTGTACTTGGCGCGCGAACGGCATTTGATTGCATTGAAAACCGCGCGCCAGCACCTCGAGGTGGCGTCCCAGCTTGCGGCGCAAAACGACCAGGCCCTCGACCTGTTTGCAGAAGAACTGCGGCTGGTGCAGGAGAAGCTCAGCAGCATCACCGGCGAATTCACCTCCGATGATTTGCTGGGGGTGATTTTCTCGCGGTTCTGCATCGGAAAATAAACGGTCGCCCAAGGAGGTCCAACGAGGTCCCACTATTACCCGGGGATCGGGAAACATGCTGGCACCATCCTCCCTCGCAAATGCCTATCCTCGTCCGGGCCGAGGCACATGCGCGGAACTTGGTCCCCTTGGATGCATATGCCCCAAGGGTCCACGATGCCTGCCAATATGCGGGCCGTGATTTTCTCCAGATCCAAAACCATGCCACCTGCGACCATGGGATTTCCAGCTATGGCCAAACCGATGGCTATAAAAAATGTAGGGTTCGACGAAGACAGGTGCTGGGCGGTAATATGCCGGCGCCCCATACGCATAGGTGCTGTACGCTTCGGTGTAAGGCCCCTGTACCGCACAAGCGCTGAGCGTCAGCGGCAACAAAATCAACATATTTTTCATGATGATCTCCTGCCTCGCTCTGGTTCTGCGGCCGATGCGCGGGTTCGGGGATTTGCAGCTTGCTGCTGCGCTAAAACATTGTGGCGCTCAATCCCGGCAACAACGCAGGCTAGCTTCTGGATCGGCTCGGCAATACCCCCGGGGGTTTCGCCAGAGTAAAAATGCCCGCAACCCTAGGGTGTGCGGGCAAAATTCATCACAAACGTGACGAATGGAGAACCGTGGGCTAAACAAATGCTTCGGGGGGAAGAGGTGGGCAGTACTTATTGCGGGATGCCAAGGCAAACGCCATCACGTAATCATGAGCACATGAGCCACGGGCAGCGTTGAACCCGGACCAATGCGTCGGAGCGCCACATCAGTGGCGCCATGTCTGCGATCGCCAACTCTTTCGGAAAATACTAACCTACAAACTTACCCAATAAGTTTGTCGGCCCTCATCGCCCGCCTCTGCTTAGCTGCTATAACGAGTTTGAGGTGTATTCCCGCTGAAGGTTCCGCCTGCTATTCGCAGTTGCGATTGATCATCGCTCTAAAGCCGCGCGCCACCTCGCGTACTTCCGCCTGGAGTTCCCTGGCTTCCCGCTCCAGTGTGCGGATGCGTTCCTGTTGGCATTCTATGGTGTGGAGCGCCTCCAATCCCCAATAGCCGAGGAACCAGATACTAGGTGTTGCGAGCCGCCTTTTCAATCCTTCCAGGTCTATGTCGTTCGAAGAAGATTTATTTTGGTAAGTTACGGTGAATAAATCGCCTTCCTTTTGCAGTGGGGACATGGGCAGTACTTTCATTCACTTTCCTTCCTTGAATTCAGATTGCTCTTTCTCTATTACACTTCGCCGACATGGCGTTGCGATGTTTTATTACCTCCGAAACTCGTTTGAAAGGCGGCGCTCTCTTAAGTTCATTACGCACTATCAATGAACGTGACGTTGATATTGCCAAGCCCTGTGAGGGAACCCCGACATGAGTCCAAGGAAAGCCGCAAGCAATACCTGTTGGCAAGAAATTAAAGTTAAATATTTGCATTCGAGACGTTTAACCGCCCGGATAGCCGATAAAAAGGATTAGGAGGGAATTGGTCAAGGCTTTGTGAAGCGCGCGCGGGATTTTTAAAAAGACGGCACGGCCTAATTCTGCATGCTTCACGCCGGCCTCGCGATTTCAGCTTTCTCCACCATGAGGCCACATTCCCGCTCGACATCCCATAGGAGGTTGTCATGTATCGGCTTATTTTCGCGATTTTCCTGCTATCGCTGACGCAGATCGCTGCTTCGGCAGAACCGCAGCAGGATGAGCCGCCAAAACCTGCAGAACCGGCGGGACCGAAGATCGCATTAAGTTGCGGCACCCTACGCGGCGAAGGAAAGATCATCATTGTCGACGAGAACACCGGCACCGTGATCGAAATCATGATTCATTGCACGGCCCGCGAAACCGCCATTTGAATCTGCCAATGATCGCTGCCCAGCTTCAAATGTTTCAAAGCGGGCGAATTCTTACAAATTGACATCCTCACCGCGAGTCAACCCGGACTAGAATTACTGCAACTGTCCAGACTGTTCAATGGGCAGCAGGGTACCGCCAGCCACTGTGCGGCAATCAGTCCGGGCTTTTGTTGGCTTTGCAATATCTACACGGGAGGAAATATGAAAAAGCGTTTGTTTGGCGTTTTGATTGCGCTGGTCATGAGCTTGGCAACCGGATCGGTCTTGGCGAATATCCGATCGGACATAGAAGGGCAGCATGAGCAAATTCAGCGAGGCATCCGCTCAGGCAAGCTGACCCGCGGCGAGGCCGATATTTTGCGGGACAACCTGCGCCATATCAGCTATGAATACGACCGGGCCAGTCGCGACGGCCACATCTCTCATCATGAAAGAGCGCGTCTGGAACGCATGCTTGAGCATAATGAAAGAATGATCCGCCGTATGAAGCACAATGAAGTGAGGCGCTTCAATTAATTGATAAGCGTCATGTTGATTGCAGGATACAATATCGACGCAAATTCAGAACTTTGGAAAGTTCGCCCGCAACCAAACGGTTTGCGGGTTTTTTGCATTCAACTCCACGTTAGCCGCAGCGCCCCTTCGCCATCGCCCGCTCTACCGTTCCCAACAAGACTGCCGGGTTGAAAGGCTTCACGATATAGCCGCCGGCGCCGCCTTGCACGGCGCCCTGGATCGTGCCGGCATCGTTATTGCCTGTGACCATCAATACAACAGTCTGCGGCCATTGCTCCTTGATCTGCGTGAGCACGTCGAGCCCGCTCATGTCCGGCATCATGACATCGAGGCAGATCAGATGCGGTCGCAGCTTTTCCGCCATTTCCAGTCCATGCGCGCCGCTGGCGGCTTCGCCGATGACCTCGTAGCTCGGCTCGCTGGAAAGGATGAAGCGCAACATCGCACGCGACACATCGTTATCGTCGATCAGCAGGATTTTCGTTTTGTCTTTGCCGGCCATGATCCCATCCTCTCGCTGCATCCGCCATATGGCACGATGCTGCAGTGTTATTCATCAGTTTCGTTGTCGCTGAACTGCTGGGCAATCGCGCGAAAGCGTTCTTCAATCTGGAAAAACGCATCCAGGATGTCCGGATCGAAATGGGTGCCGCGGCCTTGGCGCATGATGTCGGTCGCCTCCTCATGGCTGAAAGCACGCTTGTAGACCCGCTTCGAAATCAATGCGTCGTACACGTCGGCTACCGCCATCAGACGCGCCGAAACCGGAATCGCATCGCCTTTCAAACCTTCAGGATAACCGGAGCCGTCCCATTTTTCCTGATGCGAATAAGCGATTTCACGGGCGAAAGTGAGAAACCCGTTGCTGCCGCCGAGGTGGGTTTCGACCGAGATGATGGCGTCGCGGCCGTACACGGTATGCAGCTTCATCAACTCGAATTCGTCGGCATCGAGCTTGCCGGGTTTGAGCAGGATACGGTCGGGCACGCCGACCTTGCCGATGTCGTGCAGCGGCGCCGATTTGTAGAGCAACTCGATATTGTCTGCGGTCAGCACGGCGGAAAAGCGCGGGTGGCTTTGCAATTGGCGCGCCAGTGCGGCGACATAGTTTTGCGTGCGGCGGATATGGTTGCCGGTTTCGTTGTCGCGGGTTTCGGCCAGCGAAGCCATGGCCAGAATCGTCGCGTCCTGCATCTTCGCCAATTCTTCGGTGCGCTTGCTGACCAGGTGCTCCAGGTGACGGTTCTGGTCGGCCAAAAATTGCCGTGCGTTTTTCAGATGCAAATGCGTGGCGACGCGGGCTTGTACGATCGGCGGGCTGATCGGCTTGCTGATGTAATCGACGGCGCCGAGTTTCAGGCCCATTTCCTCATCCTGCGCCTGGCTCTTGGCGGTCAGGAAAATCACCGGGATATCGGCGGTGGCACGGTCGGATTTGAGCCGGCGGCAGGTTTCGTAGCCGTCCATTTCCGGCATCATCACGTCCATCAGGATCAGGTCGGGGTAGGGCGCATTGCCGGCGATCTGCAAAGCCTTCAGACCGTTGGTGGCGATCTTGATCTTGTATTGATCTTTCAAAAGCGCCGACAGCAGCGCGATGTTATCCGGCGTGTCGTCAACGATCAGGATCGTCTGCTTTTTCGAGTCTTGCATCGTCGGGCTCATGCGTTTGTCCCTCCCAGGACTTGGGCTTAGCTTAGTTGATATCATAATCAAGTGCCTGTGCGCATTTTACCAGCGCATCCAATGCGCTATCGTAATCAAATTGGCGCGCCGCACGCGCAATCTGCTTATGCGCCTCGCTGCCCAAAGCAGCGATCATCACGCTCCCGGACTGGCTCAGCAAATCGATCGCTTCGCTGTCGTAGTCGCGCAATAATCCGGCGAAGCGCGTGATCAGATCCTGCATCGCGCGCCGGTCGACATCCTCGCCAACCGCAGTTCGCGTCTGTTCGCAGCATCCCGGCAAGAGGCGCGCCAAGCTCTCCTGCAAGGCAAACATGTCGCGTTCCAATTGCTGCAGCAGTTGCGGCTCCGGCGTGGCGTCGCGATGCAATTGCGACTCCAACTGACCGGCCAGTGCCTGCATGCCGGTCGCACCGAGTTGCCCGGCCACGCCCTTGAGCGTGTGCGCCAGACGTTCGGCGCCGACCCGATCGCCGCTATCGAGCGCAGCGCGTATCCGAGCCGCCACGTCGTGCTGATTGTCGCGAAAGCGCGTCAGCATTTGCAGATAGAGCGCACGCTTGCCAAGCATGCGCGCCAGGCCGTCCTGCACATCCACGCCCTCGATGGCCAGGCTCTCATTTTCATTTGCCGTCGGCAGTCCCGCTTTGCTCGCGTCCATGACTTGCACGTGGGCGGGGCACCAACGGCTGATGGTGCGGTACAGCTCGACCGGATTGATCGGTTTGGACAAATGATCGTTCATGCCCGAGGCCATGCAGCGGTCGCGCTCTTCCTGCATTGCGTGCGCCGTCATGGCGATAATCGGCAAGGCATCGAAGCGGGACTCGGCGCGGATGCAGCGCGTCACCTCATGACCGTCCATCTCGGGCATCTGCACATCCATGAAAACCAGGTCGAAACATTCGGCGCCCGACTCGAACAGGATGTCGCGCGCAATGCGGCCGTTGCCGGCGATGCGCACCGCGATGCCGGCCGCATCCATCAACTCGAAAGCAATCTGCTGGTTGATTTCATTGTCTTCCACCAGCAGGATCGAGAGGTCCTTGAAGCGCGGCACCTGGCTGGACGATGGATGGGAGGCCGTGCCGTCGCCCGGCGCAAACAGCTCGATCAGGGTATCGATCAGGATCGACGAATTGACCGGCTTCATCAGCAGCACATCGGCCAGCGCGCTTTCGACGCGATAGCTGATTTCCTCGTAGGTCTCGGTGCTGAGCAGGACCATTCGCGGCGTGGCCTTGAGGGTGCTGTCTTTTCTGACGGCGGAGATCAATTCGATGCCGTCGCATTCGGGCATTTCCAGGTCGGTGAAGACCACGCCGTAGGGACGGCTCCGATCGCAGGCGCGAATCGCTGCCAGGGCTTCGCGGCCGTTGACGGCGCGGTCGATTTCCACCGGCAGTGCGGCCAGGCTCTCGGACAGGATGGCGCGGGCGGCGGGATTGTCGTCCACCACCAGGATGCGCATGCCGTTGATTGCGTCCGGCACGACTTGCCGCCGCTCTTGCTTGTGAGAGCGGCCGAACCAGGCGGTGAAATGCATGACGGTGCCGACTTGTTCTTCGCTCTCCAGCCAGATCGTGCCGCCCATCAGTTCGACCAGGCGTTTCGAAATCGACAGCCCGAGGCCGGTGCCGCCGTATTTGCGCGTGGTCGATTCATCGGCCTGGCTGAAGGCCTGGAATAATTTGGCGGCCTGTTCTTCACTCATGCCGATGCCGGTGTCGCGCACCTCGAATTCCAGCAAGAGTTTATCCTCGACCGTTTCAAGCAGGCGGCAGATAACGGTGACTTCGCCATTGTCGGTGAACTTGACTGCGTTGTTAATCAGGTTGATCAGCACCTGGCCCAGGCGCAAGGGGTCGCCGAGCAGATAAGGCGGCACCTCGGGCGCGGTCTGGACCAGGTATTCCAGTCCTTTCTCGTGAGCCTTGGCCAGGGTGATGGTGGAGACGTCGTTGAGGACGCTGCTGAGGCTGAATTCGACATTTTCGATATCCAGCTTGCCGGCTTCGATCTTGGAGAAATCGAGGATGTCATTGATCACGCCCAGCAGTGAAATGCCGGCGCCGTGAATCTTCTCGACGTAGTCGCGCTGTTTCGGGTTCAGGTTGGAGCGCAGAGCCAAGTGCGCCATGCCGATGATGGCATTCATCGGCGTGCGGATTTCGTGGCTCATGTTGGCCAGGAAGGCTCCCTTGGCCTGGCTGGCCGCTTCGGCGCGCTGGTTGGCGGCCTTCAGCGATTCTTCGCGTTCGCGCCGTTCGGTGATGTCGCGAATGAAGGAGCAGAATTCGAACTTGCTCTTGTCTTCGGTCTTGACCTGTGTGATCGCCAGCTCGATCGGAAATTCGTGGCCTTTGCGATGCAGCGCAAAAATCTCGATGCGGGTATTGAGCACCGCGCCGCTGCCCGAACTCATGAAATGCTTCATCCCGCGCAGATGCGCCTCGCGAAAACGCTCCGGAATGATGGTCAGATGCAGCGGGCGTCCGAGCGCTTCTTCGCCGCTCCAGCCGAAGATGTTTTCGGCCTGCGTGTTCCAGCCGACGATGGTGCCCGAGGAATCCATCCGCACCACCGCATCAAGGGCTGTGTCGACGATGGCTTGCAGTTTTTCGCGGCCGTCTTTCAACTCTTCATCGCGCTTGCGCCGTTCGCTGATGTCGCGCGTGGTGCCGACGTTGGCCAGCGGGACGCCGTGCTCATCGGTGACCAGGTTGCTTTCCACTTCGACCGCGATGATGTGGCCGTCCTTATGCACCATGTCGAGTTCCATGACCAGCTGCCGCTGCGCTTCATCGCCCTCGATGAAGCGGCGCAGGCGATCGTTGCGCCGCTCGCTCAGCCGGATCGACGACTCGGGGGTAAGCTGCGCCGCGACCGACTGTGCGATCACCTCCTCCGGGGTATAGCCGCGCTGGCGCTGCACCGAGGGACTGACGTAGGTAAAGCGGTTGGTGGCGACGTCGATGGTCCAGATCACGTCATTCGAGCTTTCGACCATCATGCGATATCGTGCTTCGCTGGCTTTGAGCGCATCGCGGTCCGCCTGCAATTCGCCGGTGCGCTGCGCAACCCGCAACTCGAGCGTCTCATCGCTGCTTTTGATCTGCTGCCGCAGTTGCGCAATCTCTGCCTCGCGCCGTTGCAAGCGCCGTACGGCCCAGGCCGACAGCAGCAGCAACAGCCCGGCCAAGCCGCTCAACAAAGCATGCCGGAGATCCGCATCGGCTGCCGTGCCGCCGGCATACAGGATCCCAAGCAAAACGGCCAGGATGCCGAACCCGAGGGCAATACCAATACTGCGCAGGCAAGCAGATGTCATCGGCCAGGTCTTCCTCAGAGTATGTTTGGCGCGGGCGTCATCCGATGTCGTAGTCCGCGGCCTGCGCGCTTTTCAGCAGCGCGGCCAGCGCCGCATCGAAATCGAATTGCCGCGCCGCGCGCGCGATCTGCTTGTGCGCATCGTTGCCCAGCGCGGCGGCCATCAGTGCGTTCGACTCGCCCAGCAAATCGATCGCCTCGCCATCGTATTCGCGCAGCAGGCCGGCGAAGCGCTGGATCATCGCAAGCGCGGCCTGGCGGTCGACGCCGCCTTCCGGAACGACGCTCGGCTCGGCGATCTGCACCGGCAGCACCGGCGCCATGGCCATCAGCAGCGCAGCCATGTCGTGTTCGAGATGCTCCAGCAGGGGGGCCAATACGAACGGCGGCGCATTGCGATGAATCTCCGCTTCGATTTGCTCGCTCAAATGCTGGACCGCCATCGCACCGAGCTGCCCGGCCACGCCCTTGAGCGTATGCGCCAGACGCTCGGCCGCCAGGCGTTCGCCACCATCGAGCGCGGCGCGGATTTTTGCCACGGTATCGCGCTGGTCGTCGCGAAAGCGCGCCAGCATCTGCAGGTAAAACTGACGGTTGCCCAAGGTGCGCGCCAGGCCGTCTTCGACATTGAGCCCTTCGATCACCAGTTCGCTGTCAGCGCCGGCTTCTTCCATTTGCATCTGCTCCTCGGTTTGCTCTGTCTGGTGGATATTGGCCGGGCACCAGCGCCCGATGAGGCGGTACAGCGCGCCCGGATTGACCGGTTTGGCGAGGTGGTCGTTCATGCCGGAGGCAATGCAGCGCTCACGCTCTTCGACCATCGCATGCGCGGTCATGGCGATGATCGGCACGTTGTTGAACCGGCCGTCGGCGCGGATGCGCCGGGTCGCTTCGTGGCCATCCATCTCCGGCATTTGCACATCCATGAAGATCAGGTCGTAGGCGCCGGGCGCCGCAGCCTGCAGCATGTCCACTGCGATGCGGCCGTTGCCGGCCACGGCTACCTTGATGCCGGCGCCTTCCATCAACTCGACCGCGATCTGCTGGTTGATTTCGTTGTCTTCCACCAGCAGAACGGACAGCTCGCGGAAGCGCGGCACCTTGAAATTGGCGCGATGTGCGGCGCCGCCGGCAGTCTGGGTAAACAAGCCGACCAGGGTATCGACCAGCACCGAGGCATTGACCGGCTTGGTCAGGAAGCGGTCGGCCAGCGCGCTTTCGAGCCGGTAGCGCATTTCGTCGCGCCCATGGTCGCTGATCAAGACCATGCGCGGCGGCGATTGCAGCGCCAGATCCCGTTTGACTTCGCGGATCAGTTCGATGCCGTCGAATTCGGGCATGCGCAAATCGGTAAACACCACGCCATACGGCTGCTGCCGTTCGTCGCAGGCGCGGATGGCCGCCAGCGCTTCGCGGCCGCCGCCCGCCATGTCGACCTCAACCGGCAGCGCCGTCAGGCTCTCGGCCAGGATTGCGCACGCCACCGGATTGTCGTCGACCACCAGCACGCGCATACCGTTGAGAACCTGCGGCACCACCAGTTGCGGTTCCTCGGTTTTGGCCAAGCCGAACCATGCGGTGAAATGCACCACGCTGCCGACCTGCGGTTCGCTCTGCAACCAGATGGTTCCGCCCATCAGTTCGACCATCCCCTTTGAAATCGACAGGCCAAGGCCGGTCCCGCCGTATTTGCGCGTGGTCGATTCGTCGGCCTGGCTAAAGGCGCGGAACAATTTCGCGGCTTGCTCTTTGCTCATGCCGATGCCGGTGTCGCGCACCTCGAATTCGAGCTGGACCTTGTCGCCGCTGCCGTCCAGTCGGCGGCAAGCGACGTAAATTTCGCCGGCTTCGGTGAACTTGACCGCATTGTTGATCAGATTGATCAGCACCTGACCCAGCCGCAGCGGATCGCCGATCAGGTGGCGCGGAATGTCGGGCGGGATGCGGAACAGGTATTCCAGGTCCTTCTCGTGCGCCTTGCCGCTGGTGACGGTGGAAACGTTGGCCAGCACGTCGTCGAGATTGAAATCGATCTGCTCCATGTCGAGCTTGCCGGCTTCGATCTTGGAAAAGTCGAGGATGTCGTTGATGATGCCCAGCAGCGAAATGCCCGCGCTGTGGATCTTCTCGACGTAATCGCGCTGCTTCAGATTCAGGCCGGAGTGCAGCGCCAGGTGCGCCATGCCGATGATGGCATTCATCGGCGTGCGGATCTCGTGGCTCATGTTGGCCAGGAACATCGATTTGGCTCGCGTGTTCTCTTCGGCGTGGCGGCGCGCGACTTCGGCTTCCTTGAGTTCGCTTTCGAATTGCAGGGTCTGCAGCCGCACCCGCTCCGCCATGCTTTGCTTGAGACTGTCTTCGAGCCGCCGGCGCTCGGTAATGTCGGTCATGAAGGACAGTGTGGCGGGACGTTGTTCCCACTCGATCATCACGGCTGACAATTCGACCCAGTAGATGGCGCCGGTCTGGACGTTCACCAGGCGGAATTGATAATTCTGTTCGACCTTTTCGCCGCGCAGGCGGCGCATGTGGTGATCGATCACCAGGGAGCGGTCGTCCGGATGAATTCCATTGACGAAAGAAATCGTGAACAGCTCCTGCTCCGAATAGCCGGTCAGTTCGGACACGCGCTGATTGGCGAACACGACGCGGCCATCCTGCACCACCAGGATGCATTCGGTCACGTTGTTGACGACCTGGCGGTAATGCTCTTCGGATTTGTTCAAGTCCTCTTCGAGCTGTCGCCGCTTGGTGATGTCCATCACCACGCACACCGTGCCGCGCGAGGAATCGCCGGGATTGACCGCGCGGCAGGAAAGATAGGCCCAGAACAGGCTGCCGTCGCCGCGCCGCATCTGCAGTTCGGCTTCGTAGGTGGTGCGCTTGCGCACCGCTTCGGCAACCGCGGCGCCGGTCTTCAAGTACTCCTCGCGCGAGGGGTAGTACGCTTCCAGCGACTTGCCGATCGGATCGTAGCGGTCGACGCCGAAGATCTGGAACATCGCCGAATTGGCCCAGTTGACGCGGCCGTTCGGGTTCAGGAAGACCATGCCGATGATCGAGTTTTCGAGAATCGTGTCGCGCTCGTCGAGGCTCTGCTTGAGGCTGTCTTCGAGATGCTTGCGCTCGGTGATGTCGGTGATGAAGCTGAGCGTCGCGGGGCGCCCTTCCCATTCGATCACCACCGCCGTCAGATCGAGCAAGACGACATCGCCGCTCAGCTTGTTGATGACGCGGAAGGAATAACTTTTCTCGACCTCGTCGCCGCGCAGGCGACGCTCGTAGCGGTCGCGCACCGATGCGCGGTCATCGGGATGGATCGAGGCGGTGAACTCGTGAACAAACAGATCTTCCTCGGTGCGGCCGAGCAATTCCAGCGCGCTTGGATTGGCATACACGATATGGTAGTCCTGCACCACGACGATGCCGTCGGTCACATTGTTCAGCACTTGCCGGTGCTGCTCCTCGGAACGGTTGAGATTTTCCTCCAGTTCGCGCCGCTTGCTGATGTCCAGCACCACCCATACCGTGCCGCGCGACGTGTCATGCGGATTGACTGCCCGCCCCGACGTGTAAGCCCAGAACAAACTGCCGTCGCTGCGCCGCAACTGCCGCTCGTCTTCGTAGGATTTGCCCTCCAGGATGGCGGCCGAAGCGAGGGCCCCGACCTGGAGGTATTCCTCGCGGCTCCGGTAATACGGTTCCAGGGAACGGCCGATATAGTCGCCTTCCTCGAGGCGGAACATCTGGTACGTCGCACGGTTGGCCCATTGCACGCGCCCTTCCGGATTAAGGAAAATGATCGCGACCATCGCATGCGCGAGGATGGTCTCGCGTTCATCGAGGCTTTGCTTGAGGCTGTCTTCCAGGTGCTTGCGCGCGGTGATGTCGGTGACGAAGGTGAGCGAGGCCGGGCGGCCTTCCCAGGCGATGAGCACGGCCGACAATTCAACCCAGATGATGGCGCCGGTCTGACGGTGCAGCAGGCGTACCCGGTAATTCTGTTCGACGTCTTCGCCGCGTATGCGCCGGACATAGTGGTCGATGATGACCGCCCGGTCTTCCGGATGAACATCGATCGTGAACGGTGTGCCGACCAGGTCCTGTGCCGGATGGCCGGTCATCTGCTGCAGCCAGGCATTAGCAAAGACGATGCGCTCGTCCTGCACCACCAGGATGCCTACGTTGACATTGTTGACTACCTGGCGGTGCTGTTCTTCCGATTTGATCAGCGCCTCTTCCTGCTTGCGGCGCTGGCCCAGATCGGTCAGTGTGACCAGCACCCGGCGTGCGCCGTCTTCCGCGGCCAGCGATTTGAAGTCGGCCAGCACGCTGAGCAGCGAACCGTCCTTGCGCCGCAGACGCCATTCGTCCCTCGCGCCGGGTTCACCCGCCATCAGCGCGGCCAGGAAACGTTGGGCGTCGGCCGGCGTCTGCTGCGAATCGATCACGGTCCAACGCTGGCCGATGATTTCCTGCTGCGGGTAGCCCAGCATGCGGCAAAACGCCGGATTGGCGAAAGCGAAGGCTCCCGCTTCATCCATGAAGCACATGCCGTACGGCAGACTCTCGAACGCCGCCGCCAGCAAAACGGGGTCATCGCGCAGTGATAGTGCTGAACTCGAACTCATCGTGCCGCCTGCATTTTGAATTAGCGTACCCGTGCCATTCTAGCCCGGATGTTGCCTGAATTCGCGGAAAGGATGGCACAGGATTTGATTTGCGCGGCAGCGCATTTTGCCTTTTTGCTATGCAGCCGAGCCTTGCTGCGGGCTCGCGGATATCATTGCATCCCCAGCCGCGACGCGACCCCGAGTCCGCTCGAAGAAGCGCCGGCCGGAACCGTGGCGTCGGCGGCGAGAGCATCGGCGCTGGTGGAAGTGCGGGTCCAGACATCGATCTCGGAAGCGCTGCCGCCTGCGCTCAAGGTGATCACTTCGCTGCCGCGCTTGATCAAGGGCAGATTGCTGGAGGTGCCGTTGCTGGTGAACTTGATGTAATAGCCCAGGTCGCTGAGCGTTCCGCCGACGGTGATGTTGGACGATTGTCCATTGAGTGTTACGGCAAACGATTGCTGCAGGTTGTTGCCGTTGATGACCATGGTTCCGGTCGCCGTGAAGTTCGATCCCTGGGTATCGAGGACGGTACCGTCGGAGAGTTTGGAAATCGAGATTCGTTTGAGCTGGTAGGTGCCGGTCAGGCTGCCGCTGCCGGTATTGGCCACGCCGCTGATGCCGAAGCCTTGCTTGCTTTGCTGCCAGGTCAAGGTGGTCTCTTTCCCACTCGATGGAAAATCCGTGATGGTGGTGCTGCCGGCCAGGCCGGTCAGGAATTCTCCACCCAGCGTGTTGACGGTAAAGGCGGCTTGTGCGAACTCAACGCCATCGGCCAGCGCGCTGATGGTGTGGGCGCCGGCGCCAAGGGTGTTGTAGTTGAACAGCAGTGCGAAACCCGTGTTCGATTTGCCGCAGATCGCCGTGGTGTCGTTGCGGGACGTGCCGTATGCAGCCTGCGACATGGATTGGCCGTCGAACTTGATGTCGATCCGGTTCGCGCTGCAATGCCAGCCGGAGATCACGCCGATGCCGCTTTCGAACGAAGCCGGCTGCGGGTTTTCCAGTGCGCCGGTGCCGGCCCATGCGAGCGAGCCGGCCGAGAGCAGGGCGGTGGCAAATATAAGCTTCTTCATCTATCTTCCTTTTTTAAAAAATTTAATTTGACGGAAAACGCACCGCCACCTTCAGACCGCAGCCCTCGGCGCCGTCCGACAGAGCGATCGATGCGCCATGCAGGGCGGCGATATCGCGCACGATGGTCAGTCCCAATCCGGTGCCGTCCGCATTCACCTGCTGTGCCGAGTTAGCACGATAAAACGGCGCGAATACCCGCTCGCGCTCGGCGGCTGCAATGCCGATGCCGCTATCTTCCACTTCCAGCACCGCCTGTCCGTTCGCCGCCTGATCGAGATACACCCGCAGCGCCACCTTGCCGCCTGCCGGTGTATAGCGGATCGCATTGTCGACCAGGTTGGCGATCAGTTCGTGCAACAGCAAGGGATTGCCGTTTACGCTGATCTCGCCGGTCGCTTCGAACGACAGGTCGATCTCTTTTTTCACCGCGGGCAGCGCCAGTTCCAGCCCGACCTGGCGTGCGCAATCGACCAGCGACAGGATCTGCGTCTCGCCTTCGGCCGCGCCGTGTTCGGTGCGCGCCAGCGTCAACAGGCGGTTCGCCAAGTGTACGGTGGAGTCGGTGGTGTTGGCGATGCTTTCGATGATTTCGCGCAGCGCTTGCGGATCGGCTGATTTGCGTTCGAATTCGCGCAATGCCAGTTCAGCCTGGGTCTTGAGCACCGTCAGCGGCGTGCGCAATTGATGCGAAGCGTCGGCGATGAAGCGGCGCTGGCCGGCAATCAGCGTTTGCAGGCGCGCCATGTAACCGTTCATCGCGGCCACCAGCGGACGCACTTCCTTGTGCACCAGGGCCGGATCGAAATCGGTCAGATCGGTCGGCGTACGCGCTTCGACATCGAGCTTCAGGCGCATCAGGGGACGCAGGACGAAACGCACCGCAAACCAGGCCAGGAGGGCCGCCGCGATCACCAGCACGGCCTGGCGCCATAGCGTGTCGAACAGGATCTTGCGCGACAGGCCGCGCCGCGTCTCGAGGGTTTCGCCGACCATGATCAAGGCGATGCCGCGCATCGAATCGTCGTATACCGGCTGGTGCAGAGCAGCGATACGTATCGGCTCGCCCTGATAGGCGGCATGATAAAAACGCACCAGCGCCGGGTAGATTTCCGAACGCGGCACGTTCGGCGGCGGTCCCGGCAAATCGTCGTAGCCGGACACGAATTCACCGTTGATGCCGCTGACCTTGTAATAAATCCGCCCCAGCGTATCGGTCTCGAAACTGTCGAGCGCGACGTACGGCACGTCGGCCACCACCTTGCCGTTGACGATCGAGACCCGCTCGGCCAGCGCGCGGGTGGAAGCCAGCAGGGAACGGTCATAGGCGAGGTCGGCGGCATCGAGCGCATTGCTGTACACGGACACCGCGTCGATCACGACCAGCACGATCAGCGGAAACAGCAACCAGCGCAACAACTGGCCGCGCAAACTGCCCAATGGCGCCACCGCCCCTGCAGATTTAGGCATGCCGGACTCTGAAGCAAGCGGCATCGCGCGTCATTTGGGGGGCTCCTGCGCTTCCAGCAAATAACCGAGACCGCGCAAGGTGGTGATGGCGACCCGGCCGGTTTCGGCGCGCTCGAGCTTTTTGCGCAGCCGATGGATGTAAATTTCAATCGCGTCGAGGTTGGCGTCGTCGTCCAGCGCGAATACTTCGTCGAATAATTTTTCCTTGGAGACGGCGCGGCCGGCGCGCGTGATCAGCACTTCCAGCACCGCATGCTCGCGCGGCGTGAGCCCCAATGCTGCACCGCGATAAGTAAACATGCGAGACACCGTGTCGAAGGACAGGCCGCCGCAGGTCAGGATCACCGCTTCATTGCCCTGGGTGCGGCGCAGCAAAGCCTTGATACGCGCTTCCAATTCGGCCAGTTCGAAGGGCTTGGCCAGATAGTCGTCGGCGCCGAGATTCAAGCCCTGCACGCGATCGTTCAAGCCGCCGCGCGCGGTCAGGATCAGCACCGGGGTTTTGCTGCCGCGCGCCCGCATGCGCTTCAACACGTCCAGGCCATCCATTTTCGGCAGGCTCAAGTCGAGAATGACCAGCCCGTACTCCTGGGTATGCAGCAAGGCGTCGGCATCGGCGCCGTTCATCGCGCACTCCACCGTCAAGTGGGCATCATGCAAGGCCTTGGCCAGCCAGCGTGAAAGTTCGACGTGATCTTCGACCAATAGGATGCGCATGTTTTTGAATTGGAGCTATCGAAATGAAAGCGGTTTGAAAGCGCGCTGCCCATAAGCTTACAGCACATAAATAAAATCGAGGAGACCGCATCATGGACCGCCTTCTTTTTTTCATCATACTCACATTCGCCGTTTTTGCAAAAGCGCAAGATGGCACTGCCGGCGACAAGCTCGTCATAGGCCAGTCGGTGGAACTGTCGGGCCAAGCCACCGGCAAAGAAAACATGGAAGGCGCGCTGGCCTACTTCGCCTGGCTCAACAGCCAAGGCGGCATCCATGGCCGGCAGATCGAGTTGAAGACGTACGACGACAAGCGCGACATCGCGCAAACCCGGAAAAACACCGAGAAACTGCTGAACCAGGACAACGCAATCGCCTTGTTCGGCTATCGCAGCACGCCGACTGTCGAGGCTGCATTGCCGCTGGCGCAGAAAGCAAAGGTGGCGCTGGTGGCGCCGTTCTCGGGAGCGCAATCGCTGCGCCTGCCGTTCAATCCCTACGTATTCCACCTGCGCGCCAGCTATCAGGACGAGGCGGCAAAAATGGTGGAATCGCTGGTCACGCTGCATATCAAGAAAGTGGCCATCCTGTACCAGGACGACTCCTTCGGCAAGGATGGGCTGAGCGGGTTCGAGCGCAATCTGGACATACGCAAGCTCAAGCCGCTGGTGGTCGCAAAATACGACCGCAAGGATTTGAAAGTCAATCGCGCCGTAGAGGCGATCGCCGCCGTCAATCCCCAAGCCGTACTGATGGCATGCACGCCCTCGGCCTGCAGCGACTTTATCAAGCAGATGCGCAAAAAGGGCTTGCAGCCCCAGTTCATCATGTTGTCAAACGTGAACTCCGACGAATTCTTTAAATCCTTGGGTCCGGACGGGCGAGGCGTCGGCGTGATGCAGGTCATGCCCTATCCGCGCGACGCCGGCGCCAGCGTGACGCGCGAATTCCAGAAGGTCTTGAAAGGCATGGCGAATCCCCCGCCGGCGTCGTATGCTACGTTGGAAGGGTTTGTTGCAGCCAAACTGTTGGCGGAAGGCCTGCGCCGCGCCGGTCCTAATCCAACCCGGGCCAAGCTGATCACGGCCTTGGAAACGATACGCGACTTTGACCTGGGCGGCGTGACTGTCAGTTACTCGCCGACCGATCATGAAGGCTCCGGTTTTGTCGAGCTGATCGTGGTCGGCAAGAACGGCGTGTTCTGGCGCTGATTGCGCGGACCGGGCCAATAAAAATGTTTCTGAAAGCCAATTGAAAGACTGGCTCGCTAAGATACATACGTACTTTGAGACAGGTATCGAAACATGGGCATCACCGTCAAATCCGCAATCAAGCATACCGCCGTCTTTCTGAGCGCAATCCTGCTGTCGGCTGGCGCCGTTCCCGCAGCAGGTCCGACGGCGCCCGAATGCATCGCGCCTGCCAAGCCGGGTGGCGGTTTTGATTTGACGTGCAAGCTGGCGCAAAAGAGCATGCCGCCGAGCCATGCGGACGCGCAAAAACCTCCCGTGCTGCGCATCAGCTATCTGCCCGGCGGAGTCGGTGCGGTAGCCTGGAGTTCGATCATTACGCAGCGGCGCGCCGAGCCGGACACGCTGGTGGCATTTTCCGGCGGCTCGCTGCTCAATATCGCCCAAGGCAAGTTTGGCAAGGCCACCGTCAACGATGTGCGCTGGGTCGCCGCCCTCGGCGCCGATTACGGCATGATCGCCGTGCGCGCCGATTCGCCCTACAAGAACTTGCACGACTTGATCGAAGCCTGGAAACGCGATCCGGCCAAGGTGGTGATCGGCGCCTCCGGCACGATCGGCGGCCAGGACTGGCTGAAAGTCGCACTGATTGCAAAACAAGGCGCGATCGATCCCAGGAGCTTGCGTTTCGTCGCACTGGAAGGCGGCGGCGAAGCGTTCACCGCCTTGCTGGCCGATCATGTGCAAGTGGTATCGGGCGATGCGTCGGAAGCCAGCCTGCATGCGCTGGAAGGCAAGATCCGGGTGCTCGCCGTGCTGGCCGATGCGCGTCTGCCCGGTGCGCTGGCGCATGTGCCTACCGCGCACGAACAGGGTTTCGACGTGACCTGGCCGATCATACGCGGCGTGTATATGGGCCCGCAGGTAAGCGATGCCGACTACCGTAAATGGGTCGCCACCTTTGACAAGATGATGGCAACGCCGGCGTTTGAGAATTTACGCGCCGCGTATGGCTTGTATCCCTTTGCCATGACCGGTGCGTCACTGACGGATTATGTAAAAAAAACCGTGGATAACTACAGCAGGCAATCCAGGGATTTAGGTTTGGTTCGTTAATCAACAAGAGGAGACATCATGTTTGCAAAGAGCATCATTGCAGCCGCCTTGAGCGCATTCTGCGTAACCGTTTCATTCAACGCCGCGGCCCAGGTTCCGCCGGGCTATCCGGCCGATTACGCCAAGATCGTCGACGACGCAAAAAAGGAAGGCAAGCTGATCATCTATGCCGCAACCGACACCAAGGCTGCCGAACCGCTGATCAAGGATTTCAATGCAATGTACCCCGGCATCAAGATCGAGTACAACGACATGAATTCGACCGAGATCTACAACCGCTACATTTCCGAAGTGGCGGCCGGCGGCGCCACCGCCGACCTGCTATGGTCGTCGGCGATGGATTTGCAGGTCAAGCTGGTGGCGGACGGCATGGGCTTGCAGTACAAAAGCCAGGAGTTGACGGCGCTGCCGTTCTGGGCCTCAATGAACAACACGGCCTACGGCACCACCTTCGAGCCGGCCGTGATCGTCTACAACAAGCGCCTGGTGCCGGCCGAAGAAGTGCCGGCCACCCACGCCGATTTCACCAAGCTGCTGACCACCAAGGCCGACAAGTACAAGGACAAGGTCACCACCTACGATATCGAAAAATCCGGCGTCGGCTTCATGTTCATCACGCAGGATTTGCGCGTCAGCGACAGCAAGATGTGGGATATGGCCAAGGCCATGGGCGGCGTCAACCTCCGCGTCCAGTCGTCCACCGGCACCATGCTGGAACGCATCTCCTCCGGCGAAAACCTGATCGGTTATAACGTGCTGGGCTCCTACGCCCTGGTGCGCGCCAAGAAGGACCCCAACCTCGGCGTCGTGATTCCGAAGGATTACACACTGGTGCTGTCGCGCGTCCAATTCATCAGCAAGACCGCGAAGAACCCGAACGCAGCCAAGCTGTGGCTCGATTACATCCTGTCCAAGCGCGGACAGGCCATCATCGCCAACGACTCCAAGCTGTATGCGATCCGCAGCGACGTCACCGGCGAAACCACCTCGTCGGACTTGACCAAGGCCATCGGCAACGGATTGAAACCGCTGCAAGTCAACGTGATGATGCTGCAATACATGGACCAAGCCAGGCGCCTGGCTTTCCTGAAGCAGTGGAAAGAAGCCGCGAGCAAAAAATAATCCTCGTTGCTTCCCTTCGCCGGAGCGCTGTAACAGTATCCCGGGGAAGGATCGGGGCAAGGGTGCCGCCTGCATGAATTGCAGAGGCACCTGCTTGCCGACCTCCCCGACGAGGGGAAAACGAACCTGGCGCCTATTTTTCTATGACTACCATGACTTCCCGCCTTAACTGGCCACGCGGTACGGTCGTGACGCTGACCGCGATCGCGATCTTCCTGCCGCTCTCAATTATCTTTTATCAGAGCTTCTTGTCGGCGCCGTTTTTCATGCCGACCAAGATCATCAACCTGGATTCGTATCGTTTCATCTTTGAAGATGCGGATTTCCGCGCAGCCTTCACCAACAGCTTCATGCTGGCCGGCGGGCTGGCCCTGGTGGCGGTTCCGCTGGGCGCGATGCTGGCCTTCCTGATGGTGCGCACCGATCTGCCGGGCCGGAAATGGATCGGGCCGCTGCTGCTGGTGCCGATCTTCGTTTCGCCGATGGTGATGGCCTTCGGTTACGTGGTATCGATGGGACCGGTCGGCTTCTATACGCTGTGGGTCAAGCAATTGACCGGCGTACAGCCATGGAATATCTATTCCTTCTTCAGCATCGTGCTGATCGCCGGTTTGACCCATGTGCCGCATGTCTACCTGTATGCATCGTCGGCGCTCAAGAGCCTGGGTTCCGATGTGGAGGAGGCGGCGCGCGTGACCGGTGCCTCGCCGTGGCAGGTTGCACTCAACGTCTCGCTGCCGATGATCATGCCGGCGCTGGCTTATGCCGGCGTACTGGTGATCTTCCTCGGCTTCGAAGTGTTCGGCCTAGTGCTGGTGCTGGGCGACCCCGAAGGCCACCTGGTGATGGCGACCTATCTGTACAAGCTGACCAACAAGCTGGGTACGCCGTCCTATCATCTGATGGCGGCAGTCGCCGTTTGCCTGGTCGCAGTGACCCTGCCGTTGGTCCTGTTTCAACGCTGGCTATTGAAGTCGGCCAACAAATATGTCTCGATCAAGGGCAAAGGTTCGCGCCAGAAAGCGCTGCCGCTGGGCAAATGGAAATGGGTGGCTTTCGGCGTGATCGCCTTCTGGCTGCTGTTTACCATCATCGTGCCGATTTCCGGCATCGCGCTGCGCTCTTTCGTGTCGAATTGGGGCGAAGGCATGAAGCTGGCCGAAGCCTTGACCATGCAGCATTTCCTCGACATATGGGAGCAACCCTCGCTGCTGCGCGGCATCGTCAACACGGTGCTGATCGGCGTCATCGGCGGCGGCGTGGCGGTGATGTGCTACAGCGCGATCGCACTGGCCGCGCATCGCAAGCCCGACAGCATTACGCGCTTCCTCGACTACAGCGTGCTGGTCCCGCGCGCTATTCCGGGCTTGCTGGCCGGCTTATCCTTCCTCTGGGTTTTCCTGTTCGTGCCGGCGGCATTGGACAATGTGCTCAAGGGAATGGACAACGGCATCGCGCTATGGCTTAGCGAACACCTGATCCCGCAAATGCGCGCCCTGCGCTCGACCATTTTCTCGGTGTGGATCGCGTATTCGGTGGTATGGATGGCCTATGGCTTGCGCCTGATTTCAACGGCGCTGCTGCAGGTCGGGCCGGAACTGGAAGAGGCTGCGCGTGCGGTCGGTGCGAGCCGCGCCAAGGTGACGCGCGACGTCACGCTGCCGCTGGTGCGTTTTGGCTTGCTGGGCGCCTGGCTGATGGTATTCCTGATTTTCGAGCGCGAGTATTCGACCGGCGTGTACCTGCTCTCGCCCGGCACCGAGGTAATCGGTGCGTTGTTGGTGTCGATGTGGGCGGCAGGGGCGACCGATCTGGTTGCGGCACTGTCTTTCATCAATATCGCCCTGGTGGCAATTGGCCTGGGCATTGCGTTACGTTTCGGAGTGAAATTACATGACTAACTTATCGATTATCAAACAACGCGCGGAAGGCGCCGCAACGAGCAGTGCAGCATCGACGCCGGCGACTCCGATCAAAATCAAGCGCGGCGGAACATCGTCTTCGGCGAATCTCAGGGAGAACAGCATGTCGGAATTGAGCGTCAACGATCTCCACCTCGACTATGGCAGCGGGGCCTCGGCCAACCCGATCCTCAAGGGCGTGTCGATGCAATTGCAGCGCGGCGAAGTGGTCGCCTTGCTGGGCCCTTCCGGCAGCGGCAAGACCACGCTGTTGCGCGCCGTGGCCGGCTTGGAAAGCCCGAAGTCGGGCACCATCCAGATCGGCGATCACGTGTTCTTCGACGGCAAGCGCAAGATCGAAGTGCCGGCCGAAGAACGCAACCTCGGCCTGGTGTTTCAGTCCTACGCGCTGTGGCCGCACAAGACGGTATCCAACAACGTCGCCTACGGTCTGCAATTGCGCAAGATGAACAGCAGCGAGATCGCCGAGCGCGTCAAGACTGTCTTGGGCCAGCTCGGCCTGGGACATCTGGGCGATCGCTTCCCGCACCAGCTTTCTGGCGGCCAGCAGCAGCGCGTGGCAATTGCGCGGGCCTTGGTGTACAACCCGCCGGTAATCCTGCTCGACGAACCGCTGTCGAACCTGGACGCCAAGCTGCGCGAAGAAGCACGTGCCTTCCTGCGCGAGCTGATCGTGCGGCTCGGCTTGTCGGCCCTGATGGTGACGCATGACCAGGCCGAGGCAATGGCGATTTCCGACCGCATCCTGTTGCTCAACAACGGCAAGATCGAACAGCAGGGCGCACCGCAAAGCATGTATGAAACGCCCGATTCCCTGTTCACCGCCGAGTTCATGGGCAGCAACAACCGCCTGCCGGGCCAGGTGATGCAGCGCGAAGGTTCACGCGTGACCTTGCAGATCGATGGCATCACGATGCATGGCACGGCGCGCGGCAGCAATGTCGGCGCTGACATCACTGCGATGATCCGGCTCGAACAGGTCCGCATTTCCGATACGCAGACCGACAATGCGATCAAGCTGCCGCTGCTGACTTGCATGTATCTGGGCGACCGCTGGGAGTGCCTGTTCCACCGCGGCGGCCACAATGAGATCAGCCTGCGCGCGTATGCACCACGCAAATTGGAAGCCGGCGAATATTGGCTGCAGCTGCCGCAGGACAAACTATGGGTATTCTGAGCCGCTAGGCGATCATAAGCTTGCAGCCGGGGCCATGCTTGTCCTGAAGATTTTCGGGAGAAGTGCCCCCCGGCTCAAGCGAATCCAGCGCCGGCCGCACACGTGCGAACGGTGCTGGAGAATTTGAAAGCCTCCGGCGAACTGGCCAAGCTGAAAGCCAATATTGAATCCTGCAAGTTCGCGTTCTGTTGTTTTTACCCTGTTGCTCGGCTGGATCGCGGCCAATGCCTGCGTCTGGCTGCACACGCCGCTGCCTTGGATGATCGGTCCCTTGTTTTCGACCGCGGCGGCGCGCATGACGGGCGTCGAGCTGCGCTGCCCGGTGCAGGTGCGGCAAGCCGGACAGTGGGCGATCGGCACTGCGCTCGGTCTGTATTTCACGCCGGCGGTGCTCGAGGTATTGGCTTCATACAGCGGCTATATCGGCATCGGCGTGCTGTTTGCGCTGCTGCTGGGAGCCGCGTGCGGCTGGCTGTTGCACAGACTGTCGGGAGTCGATCAAACCACTGCGTTTTTCGCGATGGCAGTCGGCGGCGCTTCCGAAATGGCAACCCAGGGTGAACGACACGGTGCAGCGATCGATCGGGTCGCGGCAGCGCACAGCCTGCGCATCATGATGGTGGTGGCAATCATTCCTTTCGGCTTCAAATTCTGGGGCGTGCACGGGCTCGATTTGTATGTCCCCGGATCGCGCGAAATCCATTACGGCGGCCTGGCGGTGCTGGTGCTGCTGACCAGTCTGGGCGCGCTCGGCCTGATGCGATTGAAATGGCCGAATGCCTGGGTCATCGGGCCGCTGGCGGTCGCCATCGGGCTGACTGCATCCGGCGTGCATTTGTCGGCGCTGCCGGAATGGCTGGTGCATCTGGGTCAACTGTTTATCGGCATCTCGCTCGGCACCCGTTTCACGCCGGAGTTCCTGCATACGGCGCCGCGCTATCTGGCCAGCGTCGCGCTTTGCGCCTTGGCCGCGCTGTCGCTCGCGGCCGGGTTCGGCCTCGGCCTGGCATGGTTGAGCGGCATGCATCCGGCTACCGCGATTTTGGCGACTTCGCCGGGCGGCATCGCCGAGATGAGCCTGACCGCAAAGACCCTGCAACTGGGCGTGCCGATCGTCACCGCTTTCCACGTTGCGCGCATGGCGGCGTTGGTGATGCTCATCGGGCCGATGTTCAGGCTGGCGCAGCGGTTGAAATACCGTTTGAGGCCAAACTCATAGGACGTCCATCACGGCGCTGTCGCCCAGGTAGAGTTCTTTCTTCCTGCCCCGGGAGCATTTCATGATCGGCATCGTGCACCAGGCTGATCTTGAGCCGCTCCAGCGGAAATTGACGCAAGTGCTGGAAGACGCTTTGGTTGATCGCTATCGTCGCCTGCGTGATCAGCAGGTCGACGTCGTGATAGCGGCGCTGCGGATTACGCCTGCGCACCGCGAATAAGCGTCTGGGGCTCGCTTGCTGCACCAGGACGCAGCGAAATACGTCTTCCAGCGTCACGCGGGCCGGATCGCAGGCCAGTACCCAGTGCCCGGGCATGTCCGCATGCTCTTGGATCATCTGCGTGCCCAACAGTCCTGCGCATGATTGCTCCAGGGCTGTCAGCGGGTGGCCTGTATCGCTCTCCAATTGCGCGAAGCTGAGTGGGCACGGCGCGCTCGACACCAGCGCAGTCAGGATTTCGGTGGCAAGCAGGAACCGATCATGGAGTGCGCCATTACCCAAAATGCAGTCGTCGGCGATTGCCATGGATGCTCCTGTTAGCCGGTTAAAAGATAAGAACGGTAAACCCGCTCCCGTCCTGCTGGACGGGCAGCTATCGTAGACGACTCGGCGAGGACGATCCAATGCCATATCTGCATCGGATTATGCCGATATGGCATATCCGCTATTTTTCCGCGGACCAACGGCAGATTTGCCAGTGTGCTTTCAATTCATGAGCTGGATCAGGATCAGGATATCTGCCTGAACCGCCTGTGGTTCATCGTGTTGCACACATACGCACGATCATCGATTGAATTCTGAAACGGATTTTTTTCAGCGTTCTTCGACTTGAAGACGATCAATCAATATCCTGTTGCAACTTGTATCAAGGCAAATCTCATTTTGATTCGGGTTTGAAAAGAGCCGCATGCAAGCAGTCAGTGCAAGCCTGGAACGGCGAGATCAACTCTACCCGCCCAACAAACAACATGGGCCGTTTTCGCGTCGTCCCGGGGCTTCGAATTTAGGCGAGGAAAAGCAAATTCCCTTCCCCAAATGCGGACTAATCCCGCTACACTAAGATGGGCCTTTAACGAACCTGATTAGCTTCCGAAACATGAAACCCCTTGCTCCCGGCACCATCATTTTTCACCGCCACCGCGGTTATGGCGTGATCACGGCTGTCAACCTGCTGACCGGTTGGATTTCCGCGCGCTTCGGCAGCGAAATCGGTACGCTCGACTTGAATCTGTCTTCGGACGAAGTGCAACACGCCGATGGAGAAGCAATCCGGTTCCGGCGCGCGCCGCCCGAACGGATGCCGCATGCCCGGCTGCTGGCGATGGTGCGCGAACTGCATCGGGCCGGTTATCAGCGGCTCTACCTGTATAGCTGGCCGAAGGCGTCGGGCTTGCACTGGCGCTGGCATCTGTTTTCCGGGCAGCGCAACTGGATGGAGCGTCCGTGGCGCGAAGGATGGTACGGCTCGGGCGCGGATTACAACTTCAATCCGGTGATGGGCTGGGGCGACGCGCCGGGTGCCACGCCGCAAGAATTGGCCAGTTCGCTGGCGCAATTCGATCCGCACGGATTGGCGCAGGCGCTGGGCCGCGACGAAGACCATAGCGCCTGGTTTGAGACGGTGTGCGATGCCTTGTTGCCGGATTATGCCTTTACGCTCGGCTGGGATTGCCGCAATGGTCCGGTGCCGGATGCCTTGCCGGTCATCGCGGTCAAGCGCGGCGTGCCGGACTATGCCGGGCCGGATTTGCCTTGGCCGCCGGGCTGGGCGCGCTTATGGGGATCGAATGCGGCGGGAGCCAAGGCCAACCCCCTATGCAATGCCGCGGGCGCGCCGTTCGACCTGGCTCGGTGAGACCCCGAACAGGTTCCGGGAACCGGGCGCTCGCTTCGGATTACGCCGGCCGCAGGACGTTTTTCGGCGTCCCGTTGGCGAAATCAACGATGTTCTGGAAGGCCGCGCGAAAATACAACTCGTAGCTATCCTTTTCCACATAGCCCAAATGCGGCGTCGCCAGGACGTTTTCCATCTGCAGCAGGGGCCAATCGTACGGTAGAGGTTCGGTTTCAAATACATCAAGCGCGGCATAGCCTGGATGGCCCTGGCGCAAGGCCGCCTCCAGCGCGCCGCTTGCAACGAGTTCGGCGCGGCTGGTGTTGACGAATATGGCGGATGATTTCATACGGCTCAGGTCGGCTTCGCTGACGATGGCGCGGGTTGCGTCGTTTAGACGAAGATGCAATGAAACAACGTCTGA
Source organism: uncultured Burkholderiales bacterium (assembly GCA_966211965.1). Taxonomy (GTDB): domain Bacteria; phylum Pseudomonadota; class Gammaproteobacteria; order Burkholderiales; family Burkholderiaceae_D; genus CBIHON01. The sequence goes on from CBIHON010000005.1 coordinate 38,344, forward strand.
ATTGCTGAAAAAGTCTTCTTTCGAGGCAGCGGCCTGATAGCCGTCGCCAACCGCCTGGACGCGGCTGGCCTCACGGCCCCAGACCAGGATGCTCATGCCGAAGGCCTTGCCGTAACCGGCCACCATGCGTCCGATCTTGCCGTAACCCCAAATGCCCAGCGTCCTGCCTTTCAAGACCGTGCCCAGGCTGTTGTATCCTGGCGCGGTGGAAGCGGTTTGCCATGTACCCTGTTTCAGGTTTGCCGCGTATTGCGGGATCTTGCGGCTGGCCGCCATGATCAAGGCCCAGGTCAGTTCGGCTGGTGCCGTCGGGTCGCCGACTCCTTCGACGATCGTGATGCCTGCCGATGCGGCAGCACCCAGATCGATGTGTCCGCTGACCTTGCCGGTTTGGGATATCAATTTGAGTTTCGGCAGTTTGGCCAGCAAGGCTTTCGACAAGACGGTGCGCTCGCGGATCAGCACCACTGCATCGAAATCGGCCAGCCGGATCGCGAGTTGACCGACACCGCGTGTTGAATTGGTAAAGACTTTGACCTCGTGGCCCTCCAGCAGCTTGAAGCAGTCAAGATGGCGAACACAGTCCTGATAATCGTCGAGAATAGCAATTTTCATTGGGTTTTCGTGAAGGTATAACTTGCATTTACGGCACACCATTTCCCTGTCGCCGCGATAAGTGCCTGCACGGCATCGAGACGGCAACGCCGCTCGTAAAAAATCATAGTCCGGGCCAGCTTTCAATACGCTTTCGTAACGGCAATCAGATGATGTCAGTTTCCGAAAAATAATGTTATTTCAATCTGGATGCTCTAAGTGCGCTAGCTCGCACCTCTTCGTAAGAAAATAACGCATATCCTAAAAAACAAAATACCTTACTACTAAAGTCAACAATTATTACTACAATTTTGTCGTAAGTCGTTGAGAACCGGTATTCGCGGGTGTACAATCGCCCCCTATTTTTCGCATTAAAGCAAGCCCATCAGCCTGAAGATTATTCCAAATTTCAGGCTATGCGGTCGCCAATCCGACCGCTTTTCGACAAGACCGCCGTACCGCTAGTTAATAAGCGCTAGCCACAAGCTGACGACGATCCTGCCGTGCCGGGACAAGACAGAATTTTCTTTATTGGCATTGGAGGTAGTTTTTATGAATCAGCCCGTCATGGGTGGCGTTGCCACATTGAACGCCCCGTCCTACATCAAACAACAGAAGTTGATCAACTGGGTTGCGGAAATCGCCACCCTGACCAAACCAGCCCGCATCTACTGGTGCGATGGTTCGCAGGAAGAATACGACCGGCTGTGCGCCGAGATGGTCGCTTCCGGCACCATGAAAAAGCTGAACGACGCCAAGCGCCCGAACAGCTATCTGGCCTGCTCAGATCCGTCGGACGTGGCGCGTGTCGAAGACCGCACCTTCATCTGTTCGGCCAAGAAAGAAGACGCCGGCCCTACCAACAACTGGATGGCCCCTGCCGAAATGCGCAGCACGCTGAACGGTTTGTTCGACGGCTGCATGAAAGGGCGCACCATGTACGTGGTGCCGTTTTCGATGGGCCCGCTGGGCTCGCCGATCGCCCACATCGGCATCGAACTGTCCGACTCGCCCTATGTCGCGGTCAATATGCGCATCATGACGCGCATGGGCAAGGCGGTCTATGACGTGCTCGGCAGCGATGGCGAATTCGTGCCTTGCGTGCACTCGGTCGGCGCGCCGCTGCAAGCCGGCCAGCAGGACGTCGCCTGGCCATGCAATGCGACCAAATATATCGTCCACTATCCGGAAACCCGCGAAATCTGGTCCTACGGTTCCGGCTACGGCGGCAACGCACTGCTCGGCAAGAAGTGCTTCGCGCTGCGCATTGCCTCGACCATGGGCCGCGACCAGGGCTGGCTGGCTGAACACATGCTGATCCTGGGCGTCGAATCGCCCGAGGGCAAAAAGCACTACGTCGCCGCGGCTTTCCCGTCGGCTTGCGGCAAGACCAACTTTGCGATGCTGATTCCGCCCAAGACATTCGCAGGCTGGAAAGTCACCACCATCGGCGACGACATTGCCTGGATCAAGCCGGGCAAGGATGGCCGTCTGTACGCGATCAATCCGGAAGCGGGCTATTTCGGCGTCGCCCCCGGCACCAATACCGCGACCAACTCCAATTGCATGGCTTCGCTGACTGCCAACACCATTTTCACCAACGTCGGGCTGACCGATGACGGCGACGTGTGGTGGGAAGGCATGACCAAGGAAGCACCGGCGCACCTGATCGACTGGCAGGGCAAGGACTGGACGCCGGAAATCGCCAAGGAATCCGGCCGCAAGGCAGCGCATCCGAACGCGCGCTTTACCGTCGCCGCGACGCAGAATCCGGTGATCGATCCTGCTTGGGACGACCCCGCCGGCGTACCGATTTCCGCCTTCATCTTCGGCGGCCGCCGCTCGACTACCGTGCCGCTGGTGACCGAGGCGCGCAACTGGGTCGAAGGCGTCTACATGGCCGCCACCATGGGTTCTGAAACCACGGCTGCGGCAGCCGGCCAGCAAGGCGTGGTGCGGCGCGATCCTTTCGCGATGCTGCCGTTCATGGGTTACAACATGAGCGATTACTTCCAGCACTGGCTCGACATGGGCAAGAAGATCGCAGCGACCGGCGCCAAACTGCCAAGCATTTACTGCGTCAACTGGTTCCGCACCGACGAGAACGGCAAGTTCGTCTGGCCCGGTTTCGGCGACAACATGCGCGTACTGAAGTGGATGCTGGAGCGCATCGAGGGCAAGGCCACTGGCACCGAAAACATTTTCGGCGTCACCCCATCCTTCGGCGACCTCCACTGGGATGGCCTCGACTTCACGCAAACCCAATTCGACCGGATCACTTCAATCGACAAGGCAGCGTGGGAAGCGGAATTGAAGCTGCACACCGAATTGTTCGACAAACTGAAATATCACTTGCCCAAAGAATTGGAAGCTGTGAAGGAACAGTTGGAAAAACGTTTGGCGGCTTGATAAAAGAAGAGTAAGCTGCCGTCAGAACAGGCGGAGGAGACGTGAGGAAGCGCGGCAGGGAAACCTGACCGCGCTTTTTATTCGCCGGCGGATTCTGGCATTGCCGGGCATGTCTCCATGTCTCCTTTAACCATTCCGGTATTTTTGCGCTTGGACCAGGGTTTCGGCAGCCGCGCCTTGCAGCCATTGCATGAAATGCTGTTCCGGCGAATCCTGCAGCAAGGGTTTGCGCAATAGCACAATGTATTGCGACCCATCGGCAATGAAGCCTGAAGGCGCCAGCAGGCGTCCTGTTTGCAGACTATCGACGACGAGAAACAAGGGGGCGATCGCACAGCCCAAACCTGCTTCCGCCGCTTGCAGGCTCAGGAAGAAATGATCGAAATATTGATCCTGCGGTACGGCCCGCCCGCGTGTTGCTGCCTGTGCGGCCGCTTTTTCTCTTCCCACATTGCCTTGCCGCTCCCAGCATGACCACGCATCGGGACGGCCAGTGGTATGCAAACGCATCGTTGCAAGCTTTGCGTTCAAATGCGGCGAACGAACCGGGCCGATATATTCGGCAAACAGGGGAACGCTGGGTAAGCGCGGATCAAGTTCGAAGTCGGCACGGCGGATTGCCAAGTCGATGTTTTCGCGTACCAAATCGATGGCGCCGCCGCCGGTGGAAAGATACACCGGTATTTCCGGATTGGCGTCCTGAAAACCGGACAAGCGGGGAATCAACCAGCGCATCGCAAGCGAACGTTCGCAGGAAACCAGCAAAGGACGCTGCTGCATCGGCAGCCGGATTTCTGCTGCGGCATCCCGGATTCGCTTGAGGGCATCCTGCGCCGCTTCAAACATGATTTTTCCGGCGGGCGTGAGGCTGACCTGGCGACTGTTTCGTTGCAGTAGCTGCACACCAAGCCGGGCCTCCAGTTCCGAAACCCTCCGGCTCACTGCACTGTGCGACAAGGCCAGACTCTCTGCCGCTGCGCTAAAGCCGCGCAGACGCGCGACGGCTTCGAAGATACGGAGATTTTCCAGTGGCGGCAATTTCATCTGTGCATTATATGCACAGATTGCTTTCGCACTCAGCAATCATCCTCCCGTCAAAAGCGCAGATAATCTGGTTTTCGAACAACGAGGAGAAGCAAGCCATGATTGATTTTCGCAGTGATACGGTAACGCGGCCGACTGCGGCCATGAAACAGGCAATGATGGAGGCGGAAGTCGGCGACGATGTACTGGGCGATGATCCGACAGTCAACCGCTTGCAGGAAATGGCGGCGCAAATGCTGGGATTCGAAGCAGGCTTGTTCGCGCCGAGCGGCACCCAGACCAATCTGATTGCCTTGATGACGCATTGCCAGCGCGGCGATGAAGCGATCGTCGGACAACAGTGGCATACCTACCGCTGGGAGGCGGGCGGCATGGCAGTGTTGGGATCGGTCCAGCCGCAGCCGCTGGAACACCAGGCCGACGGCACGATTGCGCTGTCCGATATCGAAGGCGCGATCAAACCGGATGATCCGCATTTCGCGCGCACACGCCTGATCGTGCTGGAAAACACCACTGGCGGGAAAGTGCTGCCTTTGACCTACATGGGCGAAGTGGCCGAGCTTGCAAAACGGCGCGGCTTGTGCAGCCATATCGACGGCGCCCGGCTGTTCAATGCAGCGGCGGCATTGGCTGCAACAAGCGGCGGCGACCCGCTGCAGCAGGCCAAAGAGATCTGCCGCGGCTACGATTCGGTGTCGGTTTGCCTGTCGAAAGGCCTGGGTGCGCCGGTAGGATCGCTATTGCTGGGCTCCAAGGCCTTTATTGCGCAAGCACGCCGCACCCGGAAAATGCTGGGCGGCGGCATGCGGCAAGCCGGCATATTGGCGGCAGCGGGGATTTTCGCGTTGCAGCATCATGTGCAACGGCTGGCCGACGATCATGCAAATGCAGCGTTGCTGTCGCAGGAATTGGCCAGGATCGCTGCTGCCCACAGCAAATTGGCAGGGCACACCATCGTGCATGCGGCTCAGACCAATATCGTCTTCATGGATATGGCCGAAGATTTGGCGCTCGAATTCGTTCAGCACCTGGCGGCGCAAAACATCCGGGTGACCAGTGGCACGCAGCGCGTGAAAGAACGCGCAATCCGGCGCATTCGCTGGGTTACGCACCTGGATGTCGATCAAGCCGACGTCGAGTCGGCATTGCGCGCAGTTGCCAGTTTCTGAAGGAACGGCGAAAAAAAGCCCCGCGAAGCCGAAGCTTGCGGGGCATAAATCCTACCTTTGGAAGGGAGGAGGAGACACTGTATGGACGCCGCGCGCGGCAGCGTCAGCAACATGGTGCTTAACCGCGGGAGGCCAGCAAACGCAACTCGGCGGCCAGGCTGGGCTGTATGCAGTCAAGATCCTCGGCCATGCGATTCAACATCAGCACACCTTGAAACTTGCTGTCTGCATTACGTTGTTCGAGCGAGCGGCGCGGCTTGATCACGAGCCAAGCGGCGCGCAACAGACCCAGCAACATCGGTTTGAATATCATCAAGAGGGTGACCAACGCGCTCAATCCGAGCAGGGGACGGGCGTAGGTAGCAAGGGTTTGGGCTACTGGAAAGGCGGCTTGAGCCGGATATGCGATTGTTAAGAAAGACATGATTTACTCCTATTCACTTATCAATAATCGTTTTGCTGCATTGCAGTATAGAGAAAGACGAGTTATAAATCCAATTTAATTATTGGATATCAGCTATACTATTTATGAATAATGCTGCCGAGCGGCAGCCAAGTTTTTCACTCTCCTATTCGGCCCAGCCATGAGCTTTCTGACTCTTGATTTGAATCTGCTGCGTGTGTTCGATGCGGTAATGACCGAGCAAAACCTGACACGCGCAGCCAGCCGCCTGGCGATGACGCAGCCTGCGGTGTCCAATGCGCTCAAGCGTTTGCGTGACGCCTTGGGTGACGAGTTGTTGATTCGGACCGCGCATGGGGTCAAGCCGACTCCGCGCGCGGAAGAGTTGTGGCCGACGGTCAGAGTGGCGCTCGCATCGCTGGAAGAGGCGGTAGCGCCGACCAGCTTCGACGTTTCCAAGGCGCGCGCCACCTTCCGCATGGCGATGGCGGATGCGACCGCCGTGCTGTGGCTACCTTCGCTGGTGCGTGCGATCGAGCATGAGGCGCCGGGGGTGAATGTGCGGATGGTGCCGCTGACCACGCGCGAACCGCGGCCGCTGTTATTGCGGGGCGATATCGATCTGGCGATCGGCTTCTTTCCCGGCGTGGTGGCGCAACTGGCGGGTGGTCCGGACACGCCGATCCGGCATGAGCGGCTGTACTCCGGACAATATGTCTGCATGATGCGCAAGAACCATCCGCTGGCCAACGAAGAATTGACGCTCGACACCTATTGCGCGGCGAATCATTTGCTGGTGAGTTTTTCCGGCCGCGCGCACGGCTTGACCGATGAGGCATTGGCGCAGCTCAATCGGGAACGGCGGATTCTGTTGACGGTGAACCAGTTTTTTACCGCCGGGCGGGTGGTGGCGAATTCCGACCTGCTGACCGTCTTGCCGCGTCACCTGATCGCGTCGACCGGCATGACCGGCGCCTTGATCGCGAAGGACTTGCCGTTCAAATTGCCTGACGTGCATGTGGATATGCTGTGGCACGAGCGCGATGCGCGCAGTCCGGCGCATAAATGGCTGCGCGAACAGTTGACTGCCACCACGGGCGATGCGGTCGAACGCACCATCCGTCCTTGAAATCTTCGCTTACCTGATCGGCAGCTTCGACGTATTTTTGACTTCTTCCATCACGGCGTAGGTATGCGTTTCGCGCACGCCTTTCAGCTGCAGCAACGACTTGCCGAGAAATTCGCGGTAGGCATTCATATCTTTCACGCGTGCCTTGACCAGGTAGTCAAAACCACCCGCCACCATGTGGCATTCCAGAACTTCCGGGATGACTTGCACGCTGCGCTTGAAGGCTTCAAACACTTCCGGCGTGGTGCGATCCAATACCACTTCGATGAACACCAGCAACGAGACGTCGAGCAATTGCGGGTTGAGTTGCGCCGTATAACTGACGATATAACCGGCCTCCTGCAGCTTGCGCACGCGCTCCAGACAAGCGGCCGGCGACAGGTTGACGCGCGAAGCCAATTCGACGTTGCTGATGCGCCCGTCATTCTGCAATTCGTTCAGAATTTTTTTGCTGATCTTGTCGAGCATAGGTACATCCTTGTAAAAACTTTCTTCGGCCAAATTTTCTCACCAAATACAAAATTTTGCTAGTAACAAGCATTACCAGAATTAATGCGAAGGAATCACGATTAGAATCAAATCCTCGCGCAACGCCGATATTTTTGCTTGTCTCATGCACCTATGCGGAACCCTTATTTTGTCATAGGTCATGAGGCAAAAAACTCTTTTTGAGACCATGTCATGCCTAGCAGCCACGCCACCCTTTCCGTCGTTCCTCCCCAAACCGTTCCGTTTGCCGCTTTTCATAGCGAAATCCTGAGCCAGCCTACGACTTTGCGAACAGCGATCACAGCATCCTATCGCGCCGATGAGCGTGCCGCGGTGCGCAGTCTGCTGGCGCAAGCCGAGCCCAGCGCAACCTCGCGCGAAGCGATCCAGGGACTGGCGCGCAAGCTGGTGGAGGCGGTGCGCAACAAGCGTACCCGCGCCTCCGGTGTCGATGCGCTGATGCACGAATTTTCGCTGTCGTCGGAAGAGGGCGTCGCCTTGATGTGCCTGGCCGAAGCTTTGTTGCGCATTCCCGATCATCAAACCGCCGACCGCCTGATTGCCGACAAGATCAGTAAAGGCGATTGGCGCAAGCACCTGGGTGAATCGCCGTCATTGTTCGTCAATGCGGCGACCTGGGGTTTGCTGGTTACCGGCAAGCTGGTCGCCACCAATAGCGAACACGGTCTGGGCTCGGCCTTGACCCGCCTGATTGCTAAGGGCGGCGAACCCTTGATCCGCAAAGGCGTCGACCTGGCCATGCGCATGCTCGGCAACCAATTCGTCACCGGCCAGACCATCGCGGCGGCCTTGGCCAACAGCCGTAACAACGAAGCCCGCGGCTATCGCTACTCGTATGACATGCTGGGCGAAGCTGCCTTGACCGAACATGACGCGGCAAAGTACTACGCCGCGTACGAAGAAGCCATCCACGCGATCGGCCGCGCCTCGAACGGACGCGGCATCAAGAATGGCCCCGGCATCTCGGTCAAATTGTCAGCGCTGCATCCGCGTTATTCGAGAGCGCAACATGCACGCGTCATGCAGGAACTCTTGCCGCGCCTGAAAAAACTGCTGCTGCTGGCCAAACGCTACGACATCGGCTTGAACATCGATGCCGAGGAAGCCGACCGGCTCGAATTGTCGCTCGACTTGATGGAAGCGCTGGCATTCGACCCGGATCTGGCCGGTTTCGACGGCATCGGTTTCGTGGTGCAGGCGTATCAAAAACGCTGTCCTTTCGTAATTGACTACCTGGCTGACCTGGCGCGCCGCAGCGACCGTAAATTCATGGTGCGGCTGGTCAAGGGCGCTTACTGGGATGCCGAAATCAAGCGCGCGCAAGTCGATGGCCTGCCCGGTTATCCGGTCTATACGCGCAAGGTATACACCGACGTCTCCTACCTGGCGTGCGCACAAAAGCTGCTGACGATGACGGATCTGATTTATCCGCAATTTGCGACCCACAATGCGCATTCATTGGCGGCAATCTATACCTGGGCACAAGAAAAAAATATCACCGAATACGAGTTCCAATGCCTGCACGGCATGGGCGAAACACTGTACGACCAGGTGGTCGGCAAGGACCACCTGGACCGCGCTTGCCGCATCTACGCGCCGGTCGGCTCGCATCAAACCCTGCTCGCCTACCTGGTGCGCCGCCTGCTGGAAAACGGCGCCAACTCTTCCTTCGTCAATCAAATCGTCGATGAGAATGTGGCGATCGACTCGCTGATCGCAGACCCTTTCCTGACGGCGCAGAAACTCGGCGGCGTCCCCCATCCCGGCATCCCGTTGCCGCTCGATCTGTATGGCGAATCACGCAAGAATTCCGCCGGCGTGGATTTGAGCAACGAAAACGTGTTGCGCAATATCGATGCCGCATTCTCGCGTTTCGGCACACAACAATGGCATGCCGGGCCGCTGCTGAACGGGCCGGTCCGCGCTTCGCACATGCAGCCGATTTTGAATCCGGCCGATCAGCGCGATGTGGTGGGCCAGGTCATCGAAGCAGACTGGGAAGACGTCGAAACCGCGCTGGCCGCAGCCGACGCCTATGCGATGAATTGGCAAACCCTGCCGCCCTGCGAACGTGCCGATGCCTTGTCGCGCGCCGCCGATCTGCTGGAACAGCATCAGCTTGAATTGATGGCGCTGGCGATACGCGAAGCCGGCAAGTCGCTGCCCAATGCCGTGGCCGAAGTGCGTGAGGCAGTCGACTTCCTGCGCTATTACGCGGCGCAGGTGCACGGCTTGCCGAATACGCTGGCGCTCGGCCCGGTGGTTTGCATCAGCCCCTGGAATTTTCCGCTGGCGATTTTCGTCGGCGAGGTCAGCGCCGCGCTGGCCGCCGGCAACGTGGTGCTGGCCAAGCCGGCCGAGCAGACGCCTTTGATTGCCCACCGTGCCGTGCAGTTGCTGCACCAGGCCGGCATCCCGCGCGGCGCGTTGCAGTTCCTGCCGGGGCGCGGTGAAACCGTGGGCGCCGGGCTGACGTCCGATGCGCGTACGCGGGGGGTGATTTTCACCGGCTCGACCGAAGTCGCGCAATTGATCAACCGCACGCTCGCCAAGCGCTCGGTGGAAGAATCCTGCGACATTCCCTTCATCGCCGAAACCGGCGGACAGAATGCGATGATCGTCGATTCCAGCGCGCTGCCGGAACAAGTGGTGCAAGACGTGATCACCTCGGCTTTCGATAGCGCCGGCCAACGTTGCTCCGCACTGCGCGTGCTGTTCCTGCAAAACGATATCGCTGAAAAAACCTTGGAGATGTTGCGCGGCGCGATGCGCGAACTGCGCATCGGCAATCCGGATCGGCTCTCGATCGACATCGGTCCGGTGATCGACGCAGAAGCGCAGCGCGGCTTGTGCGCGCATATCGACAAGATGAAAACCGGCGCGAAAAATTTTTATCAGCTGCCTTTGCCGGCCGAACACCAGCACGGCACTTTCGTCGCGCCGACAGTGCTGGAGATCGGTGCGCTGGACGAATTGCAGAAGGAAGTATTCGGCCCGGTCCTGCATGTGATCCGCTACAGCCGCGAGCAATTGCCGGCGTTGGTCGAGGCGATCAACGCCAGCGGTTACGGCTTGACGCTGGGCGTCCACTCGCGCATCGATGAGACCATCGATTTCATCACCAGCCACGCGCATGTCGGCAATATCTACGTGAACCGCAATATCGTCGGAGCGGTAGTCGGCGTGCAGCCTTTCGGCGGCGAAGGAAAGTCCGGCACCGGCCCGAAAGCCGGCGGCCCTTTGTATCTGAAGCGCCTGCAACGCAACCCCAGCGTTACCCTGGGTGCCCATACGATCCATGCGCAGAAAAACGGCATCTCGCCGCTCGATGCGCTGTTGGCCTGGGCCAAGCTGCACGGCCACGAACGCATTGCCGCGCTCGGTGAACAGTACGCACACAACACGCCCTTGCATACCGCGCTGGCCTTGCCCGGTCCGACCGGCGAGCGCAATACGCTGTCCTTCGCGGCACGCGGCGCCGTGTTGTGCGCAGCCTCCGGCGTCGATGCTCTGCTCAATCAATTGGCCGCCGTGCTGGCCACCGGCAATACCGCATGCGTGCTGACCGCGTCCGTCGGCTTGATCCCGGCCGGCCTGCCCGGCGCGGTACGCGACGCAATCCAATTGCTGGAGCGGGTCCAGGACGGCGATTTGCACATCGCATTGGTGGAAACCGGGCAAGCGCATCAGCTACGCATCGCTTTGGCAGGCCGGGAAGGGGCCTTGGTGCCTTTGATCGAGACGACCGAAGGGGAACACATACCTCTGTGGCGCCTCGTTGCCGAACGGGCGTTATGCGTCAACACAACCGCAGCCGGCGGGAATGCAAGCTTGATGACCTTAGAGGTATAGGGCAAAGCGCTCTCGCGCGCCGCCGGAGCGCTTAAGAACCTCTCAATAAATTCCGCTGGCCAGGCGCGCCGATGCGAACAGTACCAACCTACGGCAAAAAGAAGCAACAACGCCAGCGGCTTTTGATTTTAGCGGTACTCGGATAGAAGGTTCGGATACAGTAAGTTCCGTCCGCCTTGCTCGCCGGCATACCCAGGTGTACATTGAGAATCTTCCGCAGCGATCAACATTTTCACGACCGCGTCTTTCCGATTTCGCGGAAAAATCTGCATCAAGCTGGCTACCAGACCAACCTTGGGAGAATGCACGATGAAACGGATTGCATTGGGATTGGCGCTCGCACTCTGCGCAATCGGCAGCCAGGCGGCGGTGGATTCTTCAACGGCAGCCAAGGTGGCATCGTGGTTGCGCAACGCTGCGCCGGTCAGCGGCGATGCATCGCATTTCGCGGTTCTCGGCGTGCAGAATTTCAACGGCCTCGGCACGGTCGCCGACAACGCGCTGGTCAGCCAGGGGCCACAGGCCTTTTACCAGAATTCCGCGGCGACGCAGGATGCCCGCAACCTGATCACTTCTCGCTTGTCCGCGCTGGGGCCGGTGATGCAGGCCGGCGGCATCACGGCGTTTCGCGACGTGGCGAACCTGCCTTGGGGCATGATCGAACCGGCGCAGGGTCAATACAATTTCAGCCTGATGGATGTGCTGGTGCAGAATTACCAAACCTACGGAGTCGACTATGTCGGGGTGGCGATGCCGTTTGCGAGCTGGGACCTGGTCAGCCGGCCGGCGGCGCCGGCGAAATGCCAGCACTTTTTCACCGAGGACTACAAATACCTGGCCTATGGCGGAAAAATGGACCGCTACGTCAACCTGGACGCCTTCGCCGCCATGTTGCAGGCGACCGTGGAGCGCTATGACGGTGATGGCACCGGCGATATGGCGGGACTGACGCGCAGCGTGAAATACTGGCAGTTGCAGAATGAGCCGGAAGGGGCCGATTGCGGACAATTTCGCGGCGACGTCGCGTCCTTCGTCGAATTCATGAAACGCGGTTACAACGCCGTCAAGGCGGCCTGCCCGAGTTGCCAGGTGCTCAACGGCGGCGCCGCCCAGTTCGACAAGACCAAACAGGGCGGGGACTTTTGGTGGGAATATGCAAGCCGCGGCGGCAAGCCGTACATCGACATCGTTGCGCTGCATTACAACGAGGGCAAAGACCCCGGCGCGCAGGATGTAGCCGATTTTGAAACCAAGCTCGCCAATGTCAAGGATGCGCTGGGCGCCGATAAGCCGATCTGGGTAACCGAATTCGGCGTGGTCATCAATGTGCCGCCTGGCGGCTTCGTCTCCCTGACCGAAACCCAGGCGGCTTCCTGGTACACGCGCTTCTATGCTGCCGGCCTGAACGGCGGCGTCAAGCGTTTCTTTTCCGACGCTCAATCCTTTTTTACCAGCGGCGGAAACAACACCGTCACGCTCCTGTTGCCCTATTACACCAACAAACTGCTGGAAGCCAAGCTGGGCAATTTCACGGCTTCGAGCAAACTGGCGCCGGGGCAGTACCGCTTCACCGTGAACGGCGCCTCGGTCTACGTGCTATGGTCCGGCGTGCCCGCCGAACTGACCGGCACCGTCACTTCTTACGATATTTACGGCACCGAAACAACGGGCGACGCCAAGGCCTTGAATCCGACCCAGGACTTGCCCTTGATCGTGCAGTCCGGCACGCCGGCGACAGCGTCTAAAGTGGTTGAATTCTATAACCCCGACCTGGATCATTATTTCATCACCGCCGACCCGGCCGAGCAAGCGCTGGTCGATACCGGTGCGGTCGGCCGCTGGCAGCGGACTGGCGGCACATTCAACGCAGGGGGCAGCAATCAGGTGTGCCGTTTCTACGGCAATAGCGCGACCGATCCGATCAGCAAAACGATGTATGGGCCTAATTCGCATTTCTATACGGCGGATGCGGCAGAGTGCAGCTACATCAAGTCGATTTACAACGCGAATGCGAAGAGCTGGAAATTCGAGACCAACGATTTCTCGATCACGCCGGCATCGGCAGGAACTTGTGCCGCCGGACTGGTGCCGGTCTATCGCGCCTACAACAACGGCTTTGCACGGGGCATCGATGCCAACCATCGCTACACCAGCAGCAACGCCGCGTACCAGCAAGCCATCGCCGCCGGGTGGTCGGGAGAGGGCGTGGTGATGTGCGCGCCGCAGTAGAATAGAGCATAGAGCAGCATGCATAGCCGGAATCGGCATCGCTCTCAAACTCGAAGGTCAGATAATTGTCCAATCCAGCCAAAATGAAAATCCTGCCTACTTGGTCAATTCGCCTGTGCATTGGCGCCGTGATCGCTCTATCCATAGGGCAGCAAGCGTTCGCGCAAAAATGGGATGGGCCTACCAGCGGCCCGGTCAAACAAGCCGGGAAAAAAGTGCTGTTCATTTCTCAAGATTTCAAGAATGGCGGCATTTCGGCAGCGTATCGAGGCTTTTTTGCGGCAACCCAGGAACTCGGCTGGGACATCAGCATTGAAGATGGGAAAAGCGATGTAGAAACGATCCGTGCCGCATTTGTTGCTGCGATCCGTTCCCGCCAAGATGCCATTGTCCTTGGCGGGTTTCAAGTTGAAGGGCTTGAAGATGCAATCGCTCTTGCCAAACAATCAAAGATTATCCTGGCCGGCTGGCACGCTGCAGCGGAACCGGGGCCGACCAAAGAACTGTTCATTAATATTGCGACGAAATCTTCCGAAGTTGCAAAGATGGCAGCTGAATATGCGATCCACAACGGAAAAGAGAATGTAGGCGTCATCATCTTTAATGACAGTCGTTTCGCGGTAGCCAACGCAAAAACGAAGCACATGAAAGAGATTATTGAACAGTGTAAAACGTGCAAGGTTCTATCTGTGGAAAACCTTCCCATATCGAACGCGAAGACGGAAATTCCGTCTGCCGTTGTCCGGTTGGATAAAACCTATGGTAAAGCCTGGACTCACACACTGGCAATAAACGATGTGTACTTTGACGCCATGAATGTCCCTCTCGTTTCAATTGGGCGGTTGGACATTAAAAACGTATCCGCCGGCGACGGCTCCAATCTGGCGCTTAGCCGTATCAGAGGAGGGCGATCGCAACAGATTGCGACAGTGGCCGAGCCGACGAATATGCAAGGCTGGCAATTGGCCGATGAATTGAATCGGGCTTTCGCTGGAAACGCCCCAAGCGGCTACATTACCAAACCTATCGTGGTCACAACACAGTTGTTGCAACAGCTTGGTACCCGCGAAATAGATTCAGGAATCCCGTACAAAGAGGCTTACAGGGCAATATGGCAAGTAAATCCCGTTGTAAAACATTAATTGCTTCATTCCCCATACAGACTTGACTGATAAGCCGGTAGCCCGAAGAGCCTCGAAATAATCATCCAGTTGACGGCTACTTCGTTACCAGACTCCTGGAACGATCAATCGTGAGCGCCACCGCCACCACCACCAGCACGCCATAGACGATGGGTTCGTAGGCGGGATCGAGGCCGACCGCCGCGATGCCGACTCGAAGAACGGTGACTGTCAGCACGCCGATCAAGGTGCGGCCCAGCCCGCCAACTCCGCCCGTCATGGCGTTGCCGCCGATCAGGACGGCAGCAATGCTCGGCAACAGCAGGCTGTCGGCAATGGTCGGGTTGCCGCTGTAGGTGCGCGCCACCATCGCCATTCCGGCCAGCCCGGAGAATAGCCCGCTCAATGCGAAAACAAGGATTTTCACTCGGCCGACGCGAATGCCGGAGAGCAGTGCCGCCCTTGGGTTCAAGCCGATTGCATAGATGGCGCGGCCGAGCGGGAGCCAGCGCAAAGAGGCGGCCAGGACAATGAGCGCCGCGGCCGCAAAAGCGAAGGAGTGCGGCAACCCCAAGCTGCTGCCTTCAAGCCAGCCGACGGCAGCATAGCCGGCGCTGACCGGTATAGTCGTGTGTGCAATTGCCAGCGCGATGCCCGACCATAGCCCGAAGCCGGCCAGCGTGACGACGATCGAGGGTATCTGCGCGCGCGCGTGGAATGCGCCCTGGAAAGCGCCGACCAGAGTGGTCAACGCCAGCACGACCAGCACGCCGACGCCGCCCATCGAAGGCAGCACAAGCGCGATCAACACCGAGGCCAGTGCGGCCAGCGCGGCCATCGACAGGTCGATGCCGCCGAGCAGGATCGCCAGCGTCTGGCCGCTTGCCAAGAGCAGGATCACGCTCGATTCGCCGGCCAGCACGCTGAGGTTGCCGAGGGACAGAAACGCAGGCTCGGCGAGCCCCACGGCAGCGAGCAAGGCGAGCAAAACCGCGAACGGCATGAAGGGCGCAAGCAAGCCGCCGGTCCGGAGCCCGCCCTTGCCGGAAGCGCCCGTATGAGAATGCCAATTAAGCCGGCGCATGTCAGACCATGCACTCAAGAATCTGAAGCGCGGACGGCTGTGCCGCAGCAGCGGGGAAACGGCCTGAAACAACGCCGTCTTTCATTACGATGATGGCGTCGCTCAGTGCGATCAGTTCTTCCAGCGTATCGGCAATCAGCATGATGCCAATGCCGCTTCCGGCGAGCTCGCGGATCAGGAGGATAATCTCCGCCTTGACGCCGACGTCGAGGCCGCGCAAGGGATGGTCGAGGATCAGGATTTTTGGCGTGTGCGCAATCAGCCATTTCGCGAGTGCCAGCTTCTGCTGGTTGCCGCCGCTGAGATGATGCGCCGGCATCTCCATTGCACGGGGGGTGATGCGCAGCCGCGCTATCCAGCTTTCGACCATGTCCTTCTCGTAGGCAAGGTCGATGAAGGGGCCGCGGCGCAAGCCGCCGAGATGCGCCAGCGTCATGTTTTCCCGCACGTTCAGCCCGGCAACGAGGCCCTCGGCATGGCGCTCGGCCGGCACATAGCCGATGCCGAGCCGGACCGCATCGGCGGGCTCGCCCAGCCGGATTGATTGTCCGTCGAGCACGATCTCGCCGCTATCCGGCGCCTCGGCGCCGAACAGCGTGCGGCACAGGCTCTCGCGCCCGGAGCCGGCCACGCCGGCGATGCCGAGCACTTCACCGGCCTGCAGTTCGAAACTGACCGCTTGGTAGCTGCCGGCGCGGCTGAGCGCATGCACGCGCAATCTGGGTGCAGGCTGACGGAGCGACACGTCAATTGACCTCGGCGTCGCCTGCCGACCGTCTTCGCCGCCGGAGCCGAGCATGAGTTCCTGCAGATCGGCGACCTTGCAGTCTTCCCGCGCACGCTGGGCGACGCAGCGGCCATCGCGCATCACGTAGATGCGGTCGCACACACGCAGCACCTCGTCAAGCCGATGCGACACGAACACGACACAGGCGCGTGCGCGCAGGCGTTCGATCTGCGCCAGGACGGTTTCAAGCTGCCTGGCGTCCAGCATGGAAGTCGGCTCATCGAGCAAGATG
This sequence comes from uncultured Burkholderiales bacterium, assembly GCA_966211965.1. Classification (GTDB taxonomy): domain Bacteria; phylum Pseudomonadota; class Gammaproteobacteria; order Burkholderiales; family Burkholderiaceae_D; genus CBIHON01. The sequence continues at coordinate 54,907 of CBIHON010000005.1, forward strand.
ACAGGCTGGTGCTGCGTGCGCTCCTCAAGCGTCAGAACCTTGGCCAATTCGACCACCTGCCGTTCGGCGAAAGACAAGGTATCGGTCTGCGCCGCCGGCGAAATGACGGAATCGAGCTTGTCGAGTTGCGCCGCAGCCAAGGCATGCAGCGCGTCCCAGCGGTAGAAGCCGGCGCGCAATGCCGCCTCTTCATGGCCCAGAAAAATGTTCTCGGCAACGCTCAGATTGGGCAGCAGCGACTGTTCCTGAAACACCATGCCGATGCCCGCCTCGGCTGCGGCGGAAACATTCTTCAGCTTGAGTGGCTGACCGCGCAAAACGATGCGTCCGGCATCGGGCCGGCACAGGCCTGCCAGTACCTTGAGCAGCGTAGACTTGCCCGCGCCGTTTGCGCCGACCAGTCCGACCACTTCACACGCGCGCGCTTCGATCGACACCTCGTCCAATGCCTGGATGGCGGAAAAACGCTTGCTCACCCGCTCGACACGCAGCACCGTCTGGCTCATGCGACGCTCCGCAAACGGTTGCGCAAGTGCCACGTCGCCAGCAATGAGGCCGCCAGAACGATCGCACCCTGCACCGCCTTTTGTATGTTGGGCGTAATGCCGACGAAAATCATGCCGTTGGCGAGCACGGCCAGTAGCAGGGTTCCCACCGCCGATTGCAGCACGCCGCCGCGACCGCCGCTGAGCGAGGTGCCGCCGATCACCACTGCGGTGACCGTCCCCAGCATTTGCCCGAGGCCGATATCGACATGGCCCAACCCGATCTGCGCCGATCCCAGAACCCCGCCCAGGCTGGCAAGCAATCCGGAAAAGGCAAAAGCCGCCACCTTGTAGCGATCGACGGCAAGACCGGAAAGGCGTGCCAGCGCCTCTCCGCCGCCGATTGCCATGCTGTAGCGGCCAAAGCGCGTGTAATGCTGCAACATGTAACCCACTGCCAGAACCAGGATGGCGACGAGAGCCAGGTTCGGCATCGTCCCAGTCCGACCGAGGCCGAAGGCGCGCAAGGTCTGATCCTGAATCAACGGCGGCTGGCCGCCGGACAACAACATCGCGAATCCCAAGGCCGCCGACCAGGCGCCGAGCGTAGCCATGAAGGACGGCACACCCAGCCGCGTGACCACCATCCCGTTCAGAGCACCAATGACGAGGCCCAGCAGCAGGGCCAGCGCGACGCCGAGCAAACCGAGATCGAGCCCGCTGCGGCTGTTGAGAACCAGCATGGCGAGCGTCAGCGAGCAAGCCGCCATCACGCCTTCGATCGACAAATCGATCGCCCCCTGCAACACCACAAAGGTCATTCCGACCGCCAGTATCAAGGGAATGGCAGAGCGGTCCGCAATCGCCCACATATTTTCCACAGTGGCGAAGCGCGGCTCGGCGAGGCTGAAGCCCACGCATAGAACAATCAGTGCGAGGCCCGGCCCCCAAAGCTGCAAACGGGCAAATTTCAGAACGCCGGGCCGGTGCTGCGGTTCCATAGATGGGCGCAATCCCATTCAGGTATGTAGGCCGATGGTTGCGGATCGCCGCGATAGTGCGCGGCATTGTCCTTCGTGATGACCTGGAGCTTCAGATAAAACTCGCGCTTTTCCTTCGGCCAGACTTTCGGCAACGGCACCTGTCCGGTGAGCACGCATACGCCCATCGCCAAGCCGATGCTGCCTTGGTAATAAGCATCGCTCGATACCGTAGCGGTCATCTCCCCTTTACCGATGGCATCGATCGCCTCTGGAATGCCATCGACGCCGACTACCGGAATCTTGCCGGCCAGGCCAGCCGCGCGCAGCGCTTCAAGCGCGCCCAAGGCCATGTCGTCATTGGCTGCCCACACGGCCTGGATTTGTTTGCCATATTTGGCCAACCAGGTCTGCATGACCGGGAAGGCTGCTGTGCGGTCCCAGTTGGCGCTCTGCTGATCGAGGAGCCGGATGCTGGGCCTGTCTTTCAACACCTGCTGCAAGCCGGCAAAACGCTTGCGCGCCGGGTCCGTATCGAGCCGGCCCTGCAGCGCCACGATGCCGCCCTTGCCGCCAATGGCATCGGTTAAGGCTTTCGAAATCGCCACGCCGGCATCGAGACTGTTAACCGCCACATGGGCAATCCATTGATCGTTGCCGTCGAACGGATGCAGGCCCTCGCCATGCGCCCAGTGGGTGACGATCCAGGCGCCGGACCGGTTTGCCGTATCGACCATGGGCTTGATGACCGGATCGGCATTCGGTTCGACATTGAAGATCGTGCATTTCGGATTGGTGGTCAACAATCCCCGCATCAGCGATACCTGCTTGTCGGAATCGCCTTGGTTGAGTTGCAGAACGTAGCGTTGTTCGAGCCCCGCCCATCTGGCAAACATCCTGCCGCCTTTGTCCACGTTGGCGTGATAGGGTTGCGCGATTTCGCGCATCGAATTGACCAGCCGGATTTGCGATTTGTCGCATAGCGGCGATGCCGCGACTGCTTGTGCGCCCAGGACCGACAAAACGCACGCAATCCGCATCGCCGAACTTTTTATCATGGCGTTCTTCATCAACATCGCGCGCTACCTATGCTACCTGTTTTTGCTTGCCGGTTCTTTCTGCAAGCCGAACCAAACATCCGCTTCATTGGACAAAGCGCTTGCTGCTCGGTTCGCGAACTTTGACATGCTGCTTACGTCAAATTCAGCTAGCGGAATTTTCCGTGCGCACCGGCTATGAAGGGATGGATATCGACTCGGCTGTCATTTCCGTGTCCTGAGCGAAAGTTGCAATGGCCCTATCAATGAAACCGTCACGCTGGCAACTTGAGCTCGTGCGGCGCGATGTCGAGTTCGTCCTGTACCGGGTGCGGGAACCGGATGCCGCGGAACCGAAGCTGGCGAAGGCAGTTGCGTCCGATTCCCCGAGCACGGCGAGCCTCGATCGGCTCGGAAACGAGTATGCGTTGCGGGACGAACTCGATCCGCAATGGGCGGTTCGCCCTCTGGCGCTGGTGCGCCGGGATGGCCGCACCATGCTGTTGCTGACAGACCCCGGCGGCGAGCCTCTCGACAGTCTCCTCGGGCAACCGATGGAGGTGATGCTGTTCCTGGTCATCGCCAGCGCGATGGCGGCCGCGCTGGCTCGGCTGCATCAACATGGCATCGTCCACAAGGACATCAAGCCGGCCAACGTGCTGGTGGATTGGCGCACCGGCGCGGTCCATCTGATGGGATTCGGCATCGCCACGCGCCAGCCGCGCGAGCGCCAACCGCTCGCGCCACCCGAAGACATCGCCGGCACGCTGGCCTACATGGCGCCCGAGCAAACCGGCCGCATGAACCGCTCGATCGATTCCCGCAGTGACCTCTATGCGCTGGGCGTGTCGCTCTACCAAATGCTGACTGGCGCGCTGCCGTTTACCGCCTCGGACCCGATGGAGTGGTTTCATTGCCACCTCGCGCGTCAGGCGACGCCACCCCACACGTGTGTGGAGGGCGTTCCCGAAGCGCTCTCGGCTATCGTCATGAAGCTGCTGGCCAAAGCGGCCGAAGAGCGCTACCAAACCGCATCAGGACTTGAGGCCGATCTGCGCTACTGCCTTGCGCAATGGCAGTCGCAAGGACGCATCGACGCCTTCCCGCTCGGCGCGCATGACGCCTCGGCCCAATTGCTGGTCCCGGAGAAACTCTATGGACGGGAAGCCGAGATCGCGCTCCTGGCGAGTGCCTTTGAACGGGTCGCCGCCGACGGTGCGCCGGCGCTGGTGCTGGTGTCCGGCTATGCCGGCATCGGCAAGTCGGCGCTGGTGGGCGAGTTGCACCAGGTACTGGTGCAACGTCGCGCCCTGTTTGCCGCAGGCAAGTTCGAGCAATACCAGCGCGACATCCCTTATGCCACGCTGGCCCAGGCTTGCCGCGCCCTTGTGCGACAAATCCTGGGCCAGAGCGAAGGGCAGGTGAGCCGGTGGCGGGACGCGCTGCAAACGGCGCTGAACATGAATGGCCAGCTGGTGGTCAGACTCATTCCCGAGCTTGAGTTCCTCATCGGAAAACAAGCACCGGCGCAAGAGCTTCCGCCTCAAGAAGCGCACAATCGCTTCCAGACGGTATTGCGGCGCTTCCTGGGCGTGTTCGCGCAGCCGCAGCACCCCCTCGTGCTGTTCCTGGACGATTTGCAATGGCTGGATGCGGCCACGCTGGAATTGCTGGAAGAGTTGGTCGCCGAACCGGAAGTGCGCCATCTGCTGCTGATCGGCGCTTACCGGGACAATGAAGTCGATGCCTTGCATCCTCTGACGCGCACGCTGGAGGGGATTCGCCGGGCTGGAAAGGTGCCCGTGCATGAGATCGTGCTCGCCCCCCTTTTCGTGGACGACGTGGAACGGCTCGTCGCCGACACCTTGCACTGTATGCCAGAACACGCCCGGAACTTGGCGACGCTGGTATACGAGAAGAGCGGCGGCAATCCCTTCTTCACCATCCAGTTCCTTACCGCGCTGGCCGAAGAGAGGTTGCTCACGTTCGAGCCGGACGCGGCAGCTTGGCGCTGGGACATCGCCCGCATCCACGCCAAGAACTTCACCGACAATGTGGTCGACCTCATGCTCGGCAAGCTGCACCGCCTGCCCGCCGCCACGCAGGAAGCGCTGAAACTGCTCGCCTGCTTCGGCAGCAGCGCGGCGACCACCGACTTTAGTCTGCTGCACGGTACATCGGAAGTACAGCTCCATGCCGCCCTATGGGAAGCGGTTCGCACCGGACTCGTGTTCCGCTCGGACGGCACCTACCTCTTTCTGCACGATCGCATCCGCGAAGCGGCTTATTCGATGATCCCGGCAAGCGAATGCGCGGCGCAACATCTCAAGATAGGCCGTTTGCTCGCGTCGCAAACCGCGCCGCAAGAGATCGAGCAAAAAATCTTCGAGATCGCCAACCAGTTCAATCGGGGCGCCGAGCTGATCGACCTGCCCGACGAGCGCGAGCGGCTGGCCGAACTCAATCTCATCGCCGGCCGGCGCGCCCAGGATTCGACGGCGTATGCCGCGGCGCTGACCTACCTGGCGACCGGCTGCGCGCTGCTGTCGCCCGACTGTTGGACGCGACGCTATGGACTCACCTTCGCGCTCGCATTCCACCTGGCAGAGTGCGAGTACCTGAGCGGCGATCTGGCTGCAGCGGAACGACGCCTTTCCATGCTGGCCGAGCGCGCCGCCAATCACCCCGACATGGCCGCCGTCACCTGCGCGCGCGTAAACCTCTTCACGACCATCGATCGCAGCGACCGCGCGGTCGAGGCTGGTCTTGCCTATCTGCGGCGCGTCGGTGTGCAATGGTCGCCCCATCCGACCCGCGACGACGTACAACAGGAGTTCGAACGTATCCGGCAGCAGCTTGGCAAGCGCGAAATCGAAGAGCTGATCGACTTGCCTTTGATGAGCGATCCCGATTCGCGTGCGACGATGGATGTGCTCACGACGATGTTGCCGCCCACCTTGTTCACCGACGAGAACCTGCCGGGCCTGGTGGTAGGCCACATGGCCAACCTCAGCCTGGAGCATGGCCACAGCGATGGGTCGAGCCTGGGTTATGCCTGGCTCGGCATGTTCCTGGGACCGCGCTTCGGCGATTATCAGGCCGGATTCCGCTTCGGCAAGCTGGGACTGGATCTGGTGGACCAGCGCGGACTGGATCGCTTCAAGGCCCGCGTATATGTGCATTTCGGGAACGTCGTCAACCCCTGGACACAGCACTTCCACATTGGCTGCGCCTGGGTGCGGCGCGCCTTTGAGGTTGCCAACGAAAACGGCGATCTGACCTTCGCACTGTACAGCTGCAACCACCTGGTCACCAACCTGCTTGCCGGCGGCGAGCAGTTGGGCGACATACAACGCGAGGCAGAACATGGAATCGATTTTGCGCGCAAGGCGCGCTTCGGCTTGGTGATCGATATCCTGACCGGACAACTGCAACTGATCCGCACTCTGCGCGGCGCGACCCCCAGTTTCGCTTCCTTCAACGATGCCGGGTTCGACGAAGCGCAATTCGAGCGTCACCTGGAGCAGGACCCGCGTCTGGCGATTGGCGCCTGCTGGTATTGGGTGCGCAAGCTGCAAGCGCGATTTTTTGCCGGAGACTACGCGAGCGCCGTGGCAGCCGCAGCGAAGGCGCAATGCCTGCTGTGGACCTCGCCATCGCACATTGAAGTCGCCGAATATCATTTTTACGGCGCGCTCGCGCACGCTGCGCATTACGATCAGGCAAGTCCCGAGGAACGCATGCAGCACCGCGCCGCACTGGCCGCCCATCACCAGCAATTAACGGAATGGGCTCAAAACTGCCCCGAAAACTTCACCAATCGCGCCGCGCTGGTAGCCGCCGAGATCGCCCGCATCGAAGGCCGCGAACTGGACGCGATGCACCTCTACGAGCAAGCGATTCAATCGGCTCGCGACAGCGGCTTTATCCAGAACGAGGGACTAGCTTATGAACTTGCGGCCGCGTTCTACCGCGCGCGCGGATTCGACTCCTTCGCCGACACCTATCTACGGCAGGCGCGCGACTGTTATGCGCGCTGGGGCGCCGACGGCAAGGTCAGGCAACTCGAAGCCCGCCATTGGCAATTGCAGGCGCAGCCGGATATCGCTCTCGCCACACCGCTGGCCCGATTGGATCTGCTCTCGGTGGCCAAGGCCTCGCAGGCCATCTCCGGCCGGATCGTGCTGGACGAACTGGTCGATACGCTGATGCGCATCGTGCTCGAAAACGCCGGTGCGCAAGCGGGCTACTTGATTCTCGTGCGTGCAGCAAAGCTCGCGTTTGTTGCCGAAACCCATGTGGCGCAGCAGAACGTACGCGTGCAACTCCATCGGGAATCCACTCTTGCCGCATCGGATTTGCCGGAATCCATCCTGAATTATGTGCGGCGCAGCGGAGAGCCGGTTCTGCTGGCGGACGCGGCAGCGTCGCATCCGTATTCCGGCGATCTTTATTTTTCCCGGCGCCGGCCGAAGTCCGTGTTGTGCCTGCCTATTCTGCGCCAGGCCACGGTAATCGGTTTGCTGTATCTGGAAAACAATCTCGTCACGCATGCCTTCACGCCTGATCGCGTCACGGTACTGGAAGTGTTGGCATCCCAGGCTGCCATTTCGCTCGAAAATGCGCAGCTATATACCGATCTGCGGGAACGCGAAGCGCGCATCCGGCACCTGGTCGAGTCCAACATCATCGGCATCTTCTTCTGGGATTTGAGCGGCAACATCACCGAAGCCAACGATGCCTTTCTGCGCATGATCGGTTACTCGCGGCAAGACTTGCTGGCCGACGCAGTGAACTGGGAGCGCATGACGCCGCCGGAATACAAGGCGCTCGATGAGCGAAAAGCGGCGGAAGTGCGCACCACCAAGACGTGCAGCCCCTATGAGAAAGAATTTGTATGCAAAGACGGCAGCCGCATCCCGGTGCTGATCGGCGCCGTTCTCTTCGAAGGCTCGAAAGAACATGGCGTGGCCTTCGTGCTCGACTTGACCGAGCGCCGGCAAGCCGAAGCCGAACGCGCCGCCCGCAAGAGCGCCGAAGCAGCCAATGCCGCCAAGAGCACGTTCCTGGCCAACATGAGCCATGAACTGCGCTCCCCCTTGAATACCCTGCTCGGCTTCGCCCGCCTCATGCAACGCCAGCCGACCTTGCCGGATGAAACCAGGGAAGACCTGGCCATCATCCTGCGCAGCGGCGAACACTTGCGTACGCTCATCAACCAGGTGCTCGACCTGGCCAAGATCGAGGCCGGGCGCGCGGCATTGAACGAAACCGATTTCGACCTCCATGCCTTGCTCGACGAGCTGGAAGACATGTTCGCCCTCAAGGCGCAGGACCAGGGCCTGGCGCTGCGCTTCGAGCAAGACAATGTTCCGCATTTCGTGCGCGGCGATCCGCTCAAGCTGCGCCAGGTGCTCATCAACCTCATTGGCAATGCGCTGAAATTCACCGGGCAAGGCAGCGTGACGGTGCGCATTGTCCGCTTCGATGCGCCGGCCCGCATGCGCTTTGCCGTGACGGATACCGGCTTTGGGATGAGTGCCGAGGAATTGCAGAATCTGTTCAATCCCTTCGTGCAAACCAGGACAGGACAACTGGCGCAGGAAGGGACCGGGTTGGGTTTAACCATCAGCCGCAATTTCGTGCGCTTGATGGGTGGCGAACTCCATATCGACAGCCAAGTCGGACAAGGCACCACGGTCAGCTTCGACCTGCCGCTGCAGGCGGTGTCGGTGGAGGTTGCGGCAGGGGCGATGGCGCTGCCACCCGATCAGGTGATGCACCGGGTGGTGGCGCTGGCGCCCGGCCAGCCGCGCTATCGCATTCTGACCGCCGACGACCGCCAGGAAGCCCGCCAGTTGCTGTTGCGCTTGCTCACCCCGCTCGGCTTCGAGGTGCGCGAAGCCGCCAATGGCCAGGAGGCAGTGGAGATCTGGGAAGCTTGGCAGCCGCACCTGATCTGGATGGATATGCGCATGCCGGTGCTGGACGGGCGCGCCGCCACGCGCCGCATCAAGGCCCGCGCCAACGGGCCAGCCACTGTGATTATCGCGTTGACGGCCAGCAGCTTCGAAGAAGCGCGTGCCGAGATTCTGGCGGCGGGATGCGACGATTTCCTGCGCAAGCCGTTCCAGGAAGCCGACTTGTTTGGATTGATGCAAAAACATCTGGGGGTGCGCTTTGTCTACCAGGAAGACCTTGCCGCCGCAGCCTGTTCTACGGTGCCGGTGGATATCGCTGCGCTGGCGGCGCTGCCCGCGGCGCTGCGCGGTACGCTGGAGCAGGCGCTGATCCGGCTCGATACGGCAGCGGTGACGGCAGCGCTTGGCGCAGTGCCGGATGCGCCGCTGGCCAATGCGCTGGCAATGCTGGCCGATGAATTTCAATACAACCAGATGCTACAGCTGATCCGGGATGCCGATGCGAAGGAGCAGACATGAGACCAGGTGAATTAGACAACGTGACGTCGCCCCCCTTTTTCTTTTATTCCGGAAAAGCGCTTGCTTGCTATTGCAGCGGGGACTCATGCCGGGCAGGCGATTGGCCCCCCCCTGGTGATGTCTTTAGCCTATTTTCTTTGGCCGGCAGACAGCAGCCGTGAATATTGGTAACTATCAACTCATCGAGCGGATTGGCACGACTGCTGGCGGTGAACTGTATAGAGCCCGTCATTTGCATGACGGCACAGCCGTCCTTCTGAAATTCCTCGATCGCGATGGTGCCGGTGTGGCCGATGACATGCGTCTCAGAAACGAATATGCGTTGCTGCAATTGCTGCATGTGTCCGAGATTCTCAGACCGATTGTCCTGCACGAGGAGGGAGGACATTTGGCCCTGCTCCTGGAGCACTTCGCCGGCGAGGGACTGGACACCGTGCTGGCGCGCCAGCAGCGCTTCGCTCTGCCGGTGGCGCTCGCCATTGCCATCCAGCTGGCCCGCGCCTTGGCGGCGCTTCATGCCGCCGGCATCGTGCATCACGATCTGCGTCCTGCCAACCTCCTGCTGGCGCGCGACGGCGTCCAGGTCAAACTGGCGGACCTGAGCCAGGCTACCTCGCGCGAGGGGGCAACTTCTGCCCGTCCTGCTGTAGCCGACTGGGCCTATGTTTCGCCGGAGCAGACCGGCAGGATGAACCGCCACGCCGATTACCGGACGGATTTCTATGCGCTGGGAATCGTGCTGCATCGCCTGTTGACCGGACAACTGCCGTTCCAGGCGGACGATGCGCTGGAATGGGTGCATTGCCATCTCGCCCGCATGCCTGTCCCGCCACATCAGCTGGTACCGGACATTCCCCAGGTCGTGTCGGACCTCGTGCTGAAACTGCTGGCCAAGGCGCCGGAAGAACGCTACCAGAGCGCCGGCGGTCTCTTGGCCGACCTGGAGCATTGCCTGGCGCAATGGCAGGCGACTGAAGAGATTGCGCCGTTCGCACTCGGCATGCGAGATGTTTCCGACCGCTTGCGGATTCCGCACAAGCTCTACGGACGCGAGCAGGAGAGGGCGGCGCTGCTGGCCGCGTTCGAGCACATGGCCGCCAGCGGCAAATCGGCGCTGGCCACCGCCTCCGGCTATTCGGGCATCGGCAAGTCGGCGCTGGTGGGCGAATTGCGGCAACCGATTGCGGAAAGGCACGGCTACTTTATCTCCGGCAAATTCGACCAGTACCAGCGTGACGTTCCCTACGCCACCCTCACCCAGGCGTTCCGGGAACTGGTGCAACAGTTGCTGTCCGAAAGCGAGGCAAGCATTGCCGCCTGGCGTCAGCGCATTCAGGAAGCAGTCGGCGTCAACGGCCAGCTGATCATCGACGTACTGCCCCAGATCGAACTCATCATCGGCAAGCAAGAGCCGGTGCCGACGCTAGAGCCCACCATGGCGAAAAACCGTTTTCGCATGGTGTTCCGGGAATTCATCGCCGTATTTGCAGGCAAGGAACGTCCGCTCGTACTGTTCGTCGACGACTTGCAGTGGATCGATACCGCCAGCCTGGAACTTATCGAGCACGTGCTCGCGCATCCGAACACCGGCAGCCTGCTGCTGATCGGCGCCTATCGCGACAACGAAGTCGGCCCGGAGCATCCCTTAAGAGCCAGCATAGAGGCAATCCGGCAAAGCGGGGTGCCGGTGACTGCGATCGAACTCGCGCCGCTGCCCTTGGCGGCGTTGAATCAGCTGGTCGCCGATACGCTGCATGCGCAAGCGGCACGGTGCGAATCGCTTACGCGTCTGATGTTCGAGAGAACCGGCGGCAATCCGTTCTTCTTCACCCAGTTCCTCGGCGCATTGCCGGACGAGGGTTTGCTGCAGCGTCATGCGCAACGTGGCGGCTGGCAGTGGAATCTCGACCGGATCGCCACCAAGGACTTTGTCGACAATGTCGTTGACTTAATGGTCGGCAGATTGCGTCTGCTTCCGTCCGACACACAAACCATCCTGCAGCTCGCATCGTGTCTGGGCAACCGGTTCGACCTGCGCCGTCTTGCTATCGTCTCCGGCAAACAGGAGCACGGCGAGGCCGCCCGGCAACTCGCGGCAGCAGTTCACGAAGGCTTTATCGCTTGTACCGGCGGCGTCTGCAAATTTTTGCATGACCGCATCCAGCAAGCAGCCTATATGCTGATACCACAGGAGCATCGCAGCGAAATCCATCTGGGTATTGCCCGCCTGCTCGTGGCCCATCTGACAGAGGATGAACTGGCCGAATCGCTGTTCGAGGTCGTGAATCAGTTCAACCGGGGTGCAGCGCTCCTGGCCGATCCTGACGAAAAAGCGCAATCGGCTCAGATCAACTTACGCGCTGCCCGGAAAGCCAGGGCGGCAGCAGCGTATGCGTCGGCGCTCGCCTATCTTGCAGCCGGTGCGGCGTTGTTGGAGAAGGATTGCTGGGAGCAGCAATACGAGCTTGCCTTCGCGATCGGATTTCTACGGGCCGAGTGCGAATTCCTCAATGGCGAAGTGGCGGCGGCGGAGAAGCAGCTGGATACGCTCTGGAGGCAAGCGCTCAATGTCGTCGATCGCGCCGCCGTCACTTGTCTGCGCGTGGATGTATGCACGGCTCTTGATCGGAGCGATCGCGCCATCGCAGCCGGTCTCGACTACTTTCGGCATCTGGGCATCGAATGGTCGCCACATCCGACAGAACAGGACACGCGACGCGAATACGAGCAGGTCCGGCATCAACTCGGCAAGCGCACAATCGGGGAACTGATTGACCTGCCGGCGATGACCGATCCGGCATCCCTCGCGACGATGGATGTTTTGACCAAGCTCATGGCGCCTGCCAGATATACGGATGCAAACCTGTATGCGCTCGTTGCCTGCCGAGGAGTAACTCTCAGCCTCGAACATGGCAATTGTGACGGTTCGTGTCTGCCTTATGGATGTTTTGCCATCGTTGCCGGCACACGCTTCGGCGACTATCAGGCGGGATTTGCGTTCGGCCAGTTGAGCTACGAACTGGTCGAGCAGCGCGGGTTGAAGCGCTTCCAGGCCATGGTCTATCTGGCCCTTGCAATTGCCGTGATCCCATGGACGCAGCATATCAAGACTGCCGCCGATTTGCTGCACCGCGGTTTCGAGGTCGCAAATAAGACCGGCGACCTCAATCAAGCATCGTACTTTCTCTGCTGCCTGATCACCAATATGCTCGCGACGGGCAATGCACTCGGGGAGGTCCAGCATGATGTCGAGAAGAGCCTCGCATTTGTGCAGAAGAGGCAATTCGGATTCGCCATTGACATCATCGCCACGCAGCTCGGGCTTATCCGGACATTGCGCGGGCTCACGTCGACATTCGGTTCCTTGGACGACGAGCAATTCGACGAGCGCCGCATGGAGTGCCATTTTTCCAGCAACCCGAATCTGGCGTTTCCCGAATGCTGGTATTGGGTCCGCAAACTGCAGGCGCGTTTTCTTGCCGGCGACTATGATGCGGCTATCGCGGCCGCATCGAGAGCAAAACGGCTGCTGTGGACATCGCTGTCGCTGTTCGAAACGGCTGAGTATCACTTTTACGGCGCGCTATCCCGTGCCGCAGCCTGTGACGGCGCTTCGCCCGAGCAGCGACAAGAGCATGCCGCAGCCTTGGCCGCTCACCATCGGCAACTCCTAATGTGGACGGAGAATTGCCCGAGCAATTTTGAGAACCGCGCCGCGCTGACAGGCGCCGAAGCCGCCCGAATCGATGGGCGAGATCTGGACGCAATAAATCTCTACGAACAGGCCATCCGTTCGGCACGCCTAAACGGATTCGTGCAGAACGAGGCGTTGGCAAGTGAGTTGGCTGGCCGCTTTCATTTCGATCATGGCTGGGAAGCAAGCGGCATTTGCCACCTGCGCAATGCGCGCACCGGTTATCTGCGCTGGGAGGCGCATGGCAAGGTCAAGCAACTCGACGAGCGCTATCCGCAATTGCGCGCGCTGCCGGACCACAACACCGCCGATGCCGGCGTAGCGCAACTGGATGCACTATCGATCGCCAAAGCCTCGCAAGCCATTTCCGGCCGCATCGTGCTGGAGGAGCTGATCGACACACTCATGCGCATCGTGCTTGAAAATGCCGGCGCACAGGCGGGTTATCTGTTGCTGGCCCAGCATGACGATAAGTTGGCGCTCGTGGCCGATGCGCATGTCGAGCAGCCGGGGCGAGGCATACGATTGCACGACAGGACAACCTCGCCGCAAGGGCGGCTGCCTACGGCTATTCTCAACTATGTTTGCCGCAGCAGGGAACAGGTGCTGTTGATGAATGCGGCCGAACCGCACCCGTTTTCGGCAGATCCGTATTTTTCGCAACAGCACCCCAAGTCTGTGCTGTGCCTGCCCATTCTTCACCAATCCGCCCTGGTCGGCCTGCTCTACCTGGAAAACAATCTGACCACCCATGCCTTTACGCCGGACCGGGTTCAGGTGCTGGAATTGTTGGCTGGCCAAGCCGCGATCTCGCTGGAAAATGCGCGGCTCTATACCGATGTGCGGGAAAGCCATGCCCGCATCCAGCGTCTGGTCGATTCCAACATCATCGGAATGTTTTTCTGGGATCTGCAAGGCGCCATTACCGAGGCCAATGAGGCGTTGCTGCACATGACCGGGTATTCGCGCGACGATTTGAAATCCGGCGCACTGCGATGGACGGACCTCACGCCGCCGGAATACCGCGAGACCGATGCACCCGCCATCGAAGAGCTCAAGCGAACCGGCAGTGTTTCCCCCTACGAAAAGGAATTCATCCGCAAGGATGGCAACCGCATTCCGATTCTCATCGGCGTCACCTTCTTTGAAAAATCCCAGGAAACCGGCGTCGCGTTCGTGCTCGATCTCTCTGAACGCAAGCGGGCCGAAGCCGAGCGGGAAGCGCGGCATGTTGCCGAGGCGGCCAACCAGGCCAAGAGCACTTTCCTGGCCAACATGAGCCATGAACTGCGTTCGCCGTTGAACACGCTGCTCGGCTTTGCCCGTCTCATGGAACGCCAGCTGGCGTTGCCGCCCGAAACCCGGGAAGACCTGGCCATCATCTTGCGCAGCGGCGAACACTTGCGCACACTCATCAACCAGGTACTCGACCTGGCCAAGATCGAAGCCGGCCGAACGGTACTCAACGACACCGATTTCGACCTCCATGCGCTGCTCGACGAATTGGAAGACATGTTCGCTTTCAAAGCGGACGAGCAGGGTTTGACGCTCTATGTCGAGCAAGACGACATTCCGCATTTTGTGCACGGCGATCCGCTCAAGCTGCGGCAAGTGCTGATCAACCTGCTCAGCAACGCGCTGAAATTCACCCGGCAAGGCAGCGTGACGGTGGGCATTACCCGCCGCACCGTACCGGCCGGCCTGCGCTTTACGGTAGCCGACACGGGCCCGGGGATGAGTGCGGAGGAATTGCAGGATCTGTTCAATCCCTTCGTGCAAACCAGGACGGGGCAACTGGCGCAGGAAGGGACCGGTCTGGGACTGACGATCAGCCGCAATTTCGTGCGCCTGATGGGTGGCGAACTCCACATTGCCAGCCAGCTCGGGCGGGGCACCACGGTCAGCTTCGACCTGCCCCTGCAAACAGTGGAGGCGGTGGCGATGACACCGACGACCGAGCGGACAGAGCAGCAAGTCATAGCGCTGGCGCCGGGCCAGCCGCGCTATCGCCTCCTGATCGCCGACGACGGCCAGGATGCCCGCCAGTTGCTGGTGCGCTTGCTGGCCCCGCTGGGTTTCGAGGTGCGCGAAGCCGCCAACGGTCTGGAAGCGGTGGAGATCTGGGAAACCTGGCAGCCGCATCTGATCTGGATGGACATGCGCATGCCGGTGCTGGACGGGCGCGCCGCCACGCGCCGCATCAAGGCTTGTGCCAACGGGCCAGCTACCGTGATTATCGCGTTGACGGCCAGCAGCTTCGAGGAGCAGCGCGCCGACATCCTGGCCGCGGGATGCGACGATTTCCTGCGCAAGCCGTTCCAGGAAGGCGACTTGTTTGGGTTGATGCAAAAGCATCTGGGTGTGCGCTTTGTCTACCAGGAAGACATTGCCATCCATTCTTCGGTGCCGGTGGATGCCGCCGCGCTGGCGACGTTGCCTGCAGCGTTGCGCCATACGCTGGAACAGGCGCTGATCCGGCTCGATACCGTAGCGGTGGCGCATGCGATTGCAGAAGTGAAAAATGCCTCGCTGGCGCAGGCGCTGGCCATGCTGGCCAATGAATTTCAATATAAACGGATGCTGGAATTGATCCAGGACGTCGATTAGAGCATTTTTAGCCTGACCTTGACTCCGCACGGTCAGGCTAAAAATGCTCTAGAAGGAGCAGACATGAATAATCCATGCGGCTCTCAGTGTTGCCCTGTTATGCGCGGCTGAGGATCACCTGAAGGAATGTCAATGATCGCGAGGGCGCCGGTGCCGTCGATGGCGTACGCCTCAGAGACGAATACGCGTTGCTGCAAATCCTGCATGTTTCCGAGATCGTGCATCACGATATCCGTCCCGCCAACATCCTGATTGCGCGCGAGGCACATCCACCCCGCAGGTCTGATGTAAAGCAAGCCGAGAGTTTATGGTTTGCGTCGAGTGGAAACTAATAGCATTCAAGCTGATTCCAAAACAAAGCTATAGATTGGGAACAACGTTGAGCCACGCATGCGCATGCAACAGGCATCGGTGGTGCACGCCGACGAAACCGGGCACAAGCCACGTGGCGTTCGGCACGGGATTATTAACGGTGAGTATGCATTTTCACGAAATGATTACAACGACCGTTTCAGGCTTCGCAAGCTAGCCGATGTTCTCTACCAGCCAAGGGAGAGGCCATATGAATCATTTCAAGCATCATTCCGTCATGCGCGTCACATTCACGGTTGCTTTTGTGTATGGTTTGTTGTTATGGCACTTGCCTTTCGCAATCGCGGACATTCTTGCCGATGACCGCTCAAATCCGCTCACCAATAGCAAGACAGAAAATTTTGCAGCGCTGGATACGGTGCCGCCTGCCGACATCACCGAGCGCTCTTCAAGGCGTGCCAACATGCCTGCTCATGATCATCCATCCGCTCGCGCCGTTGTTTTAGCGCAGCAAGGGAATGAGCAAGATGTGGCCGAGATGGACATCGCCGAGCTGGTGAAAGTCAGGGTCTCTCCCTTCGAGGTTTCCTCTTTTCTGGACAGGGGCTACCGCGCCTCGAACTCGGTATCCGGCTCCCGCTTCGATACGCCGATCCGCGAATTGCCGTTTGCCATCCAGGCTTTTACCGAGTCCTTTATCGAAGACCAGAAGCCGGTGAACATCTTCGACATTGCGCGCTACTCGCCCGGCGTCACCTACCGCAGCAACGATTTCAACGAGGGCAACGCCAATGTCAGCATCCGTGGCTTTGCCGTCAGCTCTACCCCGGGCAATGTCCAGATACTGCGCGATGGCTTCCATGGACCGTCGATCTTTGACTTCACCAACATCTCCCGTGTGGAGGTGATGAAGGGGCCTTCCTCGTTTCTTTACGGCCAGGTCGCGCCTGGCGGCATCGTCAACATCATCACCAAGAGTCCGCAGCGTCAGTTCGCCGCAACGGCCAATGCCCGTTATGGTTCCTACGGCGAACACCGTGTCGATGCAGACGTGACCGGGCCGGCGTCGGAAACCTTGTTTTACCGGGTTGCGGCTTCCTACGATCAGGACATGCACTACTGGGAACCTTACGATGCCTACTCCCGCAACATCTCGCCGTCGCTGCTGTGGCAGCCCAACGACCGCGTCAGTGTCTCGCTCAAGTATGAGGACTTCCTCAAGGTCGAGCGTCCGCAAGTCATGCAAAAGCCGGGCTACGGCACTCAGGTCGGCATCGTGCCGACGCCGACCGACCCCAACCTGTCGGGCGTGGATGTGCCGGGCCTGCCGAATAACTGGAACAGCATGTCCTACGCCGATTATCGCCGCAGCCATACCAAGGGGCTAAGCGCCTGGCTCGATCTCAAAGCCGGCGATCACTGGAACCTGCGCACCGGCTACTCCCATCAGGATTACTCGATCGACGCGCTCTTTTCCGGCAACCTTGGCATGGCCAATAACACGACGCTCCTGCAGGGACGGCGTTTCAGAGGCCAACTATATGCCAACGAAGACACCACTTACGAAGCCCAGGCTGTCGGCAAGTATGCGTTCGGCCCGACGAGCCTGCGCCTGCTGCTCGGCGCCCAGTACGTCGACCGTAGATTCGATTCCTGGGCCGCTCAGGCGCCCAATGACCCGGCATTGGGCAGCAGCCCCACGGCATCGCCGCTGCCGCTCTGGAATATGGGCAATCCCTCGACCTGGAACCGCGTCGTCACGATTCCCCGTTCCGCGCTCACCGAGAGCGCGTTCAACCAGACCACCAAGTATTTAGACAAGTCCATCTACGGCGGCACGACTTGGGGCTTTTTCGGCGACCGCTTGCTTGTGCTGGCAGGCGCACGTCTGACCTCGACGGCAAGCCAGCAAACCAATCACTTAACCAACCAGATAGAACCTAACATCACCGCGCGCGCGGTGACGCCGCAATACGGTGTTCTGTACAAGCTTACGCCCACACTCTCGGCATTTGCCTCCTATGCCGAGTCGTTCGTCCCGGGTTCGCAAATTCTTAACCTGCCGGACGGTACGACCAAGCCCGCCGCACCGACCCAGGGCGCGGGTTACGACATCGGCCTCAAGGCCGACGGCTTGTTCGGCGGGCGTGTCTCCGGCACGCTCAGCTTCTTCGATATCCGCAACCGGAACATTGTCAACGACCTTGCCGTGACGAACTCTTCCGGCGCAGTAGCGATCTACAACGTTCAAAGCGGCGAGCAGCGCTCGCGCGGCGTCGAGTTGGATACCACGATCACGGTGACGGACAATTGGCAGGCTTATCTTTCCTACAGCTATATGAATGCGCGGATTACCGAATTCAGCGGCCGTGACGCGGAAATCCTTGCCCAAAACCCGTCCACGCTCGATGCCGCAGGGCAGGCGAATTACAAGAACGTACTGCGCTTTCACAACGCCCCGTTGCAAATGAGCGCGCCGCACATGGCCAACCTGTGGACGCGCTACAACTTCACGCAAGGCAAGCTCCGGGGCGCTTATGTCGCCGGCGGCGTGAATTATGTACGCGACCAGACCCTCCTGCCGGACACGCCGGAATCCGCGCGCCAGACCTACGCGCTCATCAATGCGGCGGTCGGCTACGAATGGACATGGCAAGGCCAAAAGATGCGCCTGGAACTCATGGGCAGGAACCTTGCCGACGAATATTATCGGCCTTCGCAAAGCACGCGCTCGCGTCCCCGCGAGTTTCTGCTGACGTTCACGGCCGGATTTTGACGGTGGGCGGCGCTCACCGTTTCTGCGATTTTTGTCGATGGGTAACCGCTTTGCTGCTCATGCTGTATCTGCCAGAGCTTGTCGCAAGCCCAGACCCGGAACTGGTAACGGCGAATCCGAACAAGGTCAAGGCCGCTTTCTTGCGCAATTTCACCCATTATGTAACTTGGCCAGCCGATGTTTTCACCGACGATCGCTCTTCCTGGCAAATTTGTGTTCTGGGCAATGATCCCTTTGGCGAGATTCTGGATAAAACCCTGATGGGGCGCGTCGAACAGGGTCGGCCATTCGAAGTCCATCGCGCGGAAACCCTGAATGAATTGCCTCGGTGCCAGATTGTCTATGTCGCGTACCAGGATGCCGCGAAACGCCGTGCCGCCCTTGCGGAATTAAAAAATTTGCCGATCTTGACGGTGAGCGATGCGCCCGATTTTTTACGCGAAGGCGGCATCATCCAGTTTCAGGTTGGGGATCGGGTGGAAATGCGTATTAACCTCGATCAGTCCCGTTATGCTTCCTTGACGATACAGACCAAGATGTTGGAAGTCTCTCGAGACGTAGTAGAGAACGGGGTAGTGAAGAAGTGGCGATGATCATGTTTCGGCAACGGACCATTCGCAGAAAATTGATGCTTGTGTTGTTTATCGCGGCACTGCTGGCCTTTGCCGCAGCGAGTGCGGCGTTTGTGCTGTTTGAACAACTCACGCTGGAAAACCGCGCCCGGCAGGTCATGGCGCCTTATGCGCAATTAGTTTCCGTCGGCGCAGAAGCAGCGGTCGCCTTCGAGGACTCAACCCGAGCCCAGGAAATTCTCGATACGTTACGGGCTACCCCGCAAATCTTGGAAGCGCAAATCAATTTGGGGGACAACAGGGTTCTGGCCCGCTACAGTATTCGGTCTACCGCGAAAATGTCGCACTATCCGATCAAATCCGATGGTGTTTATGTGCATATGGATCGCAATGCCGTGGTGCTGGTTCAGAACCTGCGAGACGGTGCGCATTTGTACCTCACCATGAACCTGGACGAAATCAACCGCCAAACTCGCAATACCTTGCTGGTATTTGCCGTAGGAATGGCCGTCCTGTTAGGGGGTGTTACCGTGGGGCTGCTGGCGGCTCTCCAACAAGCCATCGTCCGCCCTATCTCTACACTGGCCAAGACGGTTGAACAGGTACATTCACGAGCCGATTACCATCAGCGCGTGCCGACCACCGGCACCGACGAAGTGGCTCGGCTGGGTCAAAGCTTCAACGCCATGATGGGAGCGCTCCAGAAGCATGAAGATGCGCAGAGGCATCACAAGGATCAGCTGGAGAAAACAGTACAACAGCGTACGGCGGAATTGCTGTCGGCTCGCGATGAAGCCGAAGCGGCCAACCGGGCCAAGAGCACCTTCTTGGCCAACATGAGCCATGAATTGCGTTCGCCATTGAATACGCTGCTCGGCTTTGCCCGTCTCATGCAACGCCAACCGGCGTTGCCATGCGAAACCAGGGAAGACCTGGCCATCATTTTGCGCAGCGGCGAACACTTGCGCACGCTTATCAATCAAGTGCTTGACCTGGCCAAGATCGAAGCCGGACGCGCGGCATTGAACGAAACCGATTTCGCCCTTCAGACGCTGCTCGACGAACTGGAAGAAATGTTTGCGTTCAAGGCCGAGGACCGTGGGCTGGCGCTGCACGTCGAACAGCAGGTGCCACCTTTCGTGCGCGGCGATGCGCTTAAGCTGCGGCAAGTGCTGATCAATCTGCTTGACAATGCGCTGAAATTTACCCGGCAAGGCAGCGTGACAATGCGCATCGCCCGTTTCGACGCGCCAGCCGGCCCGCGCTTGCATTTTGCCGTGACGGACACCGGCCTGGGAATTGCCGCCGAAGAGCTGCATGACTTGTTCAACCCCTTCGTGCAAACCAGGACGGGACAGCAGACGCTGGAAGGCACCGGCCTGGGACTGACGATCAGCCGCAATTTCGTGCGCCTGATGGGCGGCACACTCCATATCGAGAGTCAGGTCGGGCGAGGCACCACGGTCAGCTTCGACCTTCCGCTGCAAGCGGTCGAGGCAGTTGCGATGGCGCCGCCGCCTGATCGGACAGAGCGGCGAGTCATAGCGCTGGCGCCGGGCCAACCGCGCTACCGCATCCTGGCCGCCGACGACCGCCAGGAAGCCCGCCAGTTGCTGTTGCGCTTGCTCACCCCGCTCGGCTTCGAGGTGCGCGAAGCCGCCAATGGCCAGGAGGCAGTGGAGATCTGGGAAGCTTGGCAGCCGCACCTGATCTGGATGGATATGCGCATGCCGGTGCTGGACGGGCGCGCCGCCACGCGCCGCATCAAGGCCCGCGCCAACGGGCCAGCCACTGTGATTATCGCGTTGACGGCCAGCAGCTTCGAAGAAGCGCGTGCCGAGATTCTGGCGGCGGGATGCGACGATTTCCTGCGCAAGCCGTTCCAGGAAGCCGACTTGTTTGGATTGATGCAAAAACATCTGGGGGTGCGCTTTGTCTACCAGAATGACGGTGCTGTCGCTGCCTGTTCTGCGGTGCCGGTGGATATCGCTGCGCTGACGGCGTTGCCCGCAGCATTGCGCCATACGCTGGAACAAGCGTTGATCCGGCTCGATACGGCAGCGGTGACGGCAGCGCTTGATGCGGTGCCGGATGCGCCGCTGGCGCATGCGCTGGCAATGCTGGCCAATGAATTTCAATACAAGCGGATGTTGCACTTAATCCGGGATAGTGATCGGAAGGAATCGACATAAGCGTCGTAAAGGATAGCCGTGACGATCATTTATCGCAGCTATTGAGATGACTCAATAGAGCGTCACTTCTCCATGCTGTTGGCGCTTCAAGAAACGGCTGGATAGCTACACTCATCTTTGCACCGTCCCCTACCAAAAAGAGGAGCCTTGAAACAAAATGAACACAGTGGAAAATGCATGGCTGGCCAGAGCAGCGTTATGGTGGGTTGCGGTTGCGTTGGGGTTGGCGGCGGACGATGGGTTTGCCAGCGATGCCGAAGGAGAATTTCACGGCTATGTCAGATTCGGGGTCGGACAGAATACCTCTTCTCATGGCGAGCAAGCGTGTTTTGGCTTGCAAGGAATAGCGAAATACCGGTTGGGCAATGAATGCGATTTCATTGGCGAAGTTGCCTATACCAAGGAACTCGCCAAGACCGCCAACGGCGTCAGCATTGTCGGCACCGCCATGGCAGCGGCCGCCAATCCCAATCCCCAATACCGTATCGAGGATAGTTCGCTGCGCATGAGCCAGGCGTTCGTCGAAGTTAAACACATCGATGCCCTGAAAGGTGGAACGATCTGGGCCGGGGAACGCTATTACAACCGGCCGGATATCCATGTACTTGACCTCAAATATGTTCACATGGATGGCGTCGGTGGCGGCATCGACGGTATTCCGCTGGGGCCGGGCAAGTTCAGCTATGCCTTGTTTCGCAACGATGTCGACAAGACGCAGCCTGCCAACCGTCATGCCTTCACCTACCAGGACCTGCCAGTCAATACGAATGGCACGCTCAAGTTCGATGCCACCGTGATCCGCGCCGATTCGTCGGTACCCAATGCGCATGACGGCTGGTCACTGTCGATAGCCCATAAGCAAGATAAATTCCTGGGTGGCGACAACATCTTTGCGTTGCAATATGGCGTCGGTCCCGGCATAAAAATCGGCGGCACGGGCGACCTTACCCTGGACTCAGAAGTCACTCGCACGCGCGTCTTTGACCAGTTGATCTGGCAGATCGGTCCGAAATGGATCGGCTCGGCAAACTTCCTCGTACAACGAGACAAGAGCAAGACCGGAACGCAAACCTGGACTTCCGTTGGTGCACGCCCGGTATATGCCTTGCGTGAGAATCTCAAACTGCAATGGGAGGTGGGGCATGATCGTATCACGCCGGCCGACGGCGGCGCGACGCAGCGGCTGACGAAGATTACCTTTGCGCCCACCCTTGTCCTGGCGCCAAGACTTGCCACGGAAAACGACTTCTGGCGCCGGCCCGAATTGCGCGCCTTTGTCACTTATGCCAAATGGAACGATGCAGCGCAGACGGCAGCGCCTGCTGGAAGCGCTCTATCGAGCAGCGGTGTATTTGGCGGCAAGACGAATGGTATATCGTTTGGTGTGCAGTTCGAGACCTGGTTTTAGAACCTTTTCCAGTAGGGGGCGGCATCGGATTGTGCGTGAGCATAGCCGGCTATGCAACGACGAACAACGCAGTCCGCACCCTTCATCACGCGCAACGCGGTAAATAGAACTTACGTAACCAATTGAGTGTCTTATAGGGTTCTTTCCGCCTGGATGTCGAGCCCGCTGGCTGGATTGTTCCCTTTCGGGAACAAATAAAGATTTGCGTCAATCCTGATTTAGTATTTTCCTGCCACCGCGAGCCGACAAGGCTTGATCCAGGCAATATGAATTCGCACACGTCTTCCCTCCTTTTAACAACCATCTTCATGGTCGTTGTAACAGGGACTCAAGCCGGGCTTGCCAGTGGCACTACACCGGATGTGCTGGAGCGTCCGGCGGCAGACGTCGCCCCGGAATTCAGGGCAACGCCACGCGAGCCAGTCAAGGCAAAGCGCGGCGCTGTGGTCACAGTAGTCAAGCCGGGCGATATCGTGCCGCCCAAAGTGGCTCAGCCATGTAAGCCTGGTGCTTGTCCGTTCGCCGGCCAGAGCGTAACGGTGATTGTGTCGAATGGCGTCATTTCCTGGCCCCTTCCGGAAGTGAAGGCGGAATTCGAGGCGGCAACCGGCGCACGGCTCAACATCGTGCAAGTGCCATTTAACGAAAATTTCGAGAATTTTCTTTCTGACGTGATGAATCATGCCGGCAAGTACGATGCCTCGATTGCCGGCGCCTGGTGGCTGGGCGAACTGGTGGCCAGGGACTATCTCGTCTCCTACGACAAGTTCTACAACGATCCGCGCTTCCCGAAGTGGAATATCAACGATGTATTGCCGGCACCGCGCAGCTTGCTGTCCTATGGCGGCAAGAAATACATGGTCGCCAACGATCATGATGGGCAGATCATGTATTACCGCCGCGATTTGCTGGCCGACCCACTGCATCAAGCTGCATTTCAGCAAAAGTACCGCTACCCGCTCGGCGTGCCGAAGACCTGGGTGCAGTTCCGGGATGTGGCCGAATATTTCAACGGCAAGGACCTCAACGGCGACGGCATTCCCGATCATGGCTTATCGATGCATTTGAAGGTCGGCGCACAGGGCATGTTCCACTTCATGTCGTTTTCGGCACCGTTCGTGATCGGCCCGGACAATCCGAAAATGTACTGGTTCGATCCGC
The DNA here is from genome assembly GCA_966211965.1 of uncultured Burkholderiales bacterium. Lineage (GTDB taxonomy): Bacteria > Pseudomonadota > Gammaproteobacteria > Burkholderiales > Burkholderiaceae_D > CBIHON01. The sequence goes on from CBIHON010000005.1 coordinate 78,571, forward strand.
AGACGATGAAGCCGCTGATCGAGAGTCCCGGCCATGTGCGGGCATTGACGGCGCTGGTCGACCTGGTCCGGTTCGGCCCCAAGGATATGCTCAACTGGGATCTGGGCAAGAGCTGGGACCATTTTCTAGCGGGACGTGCTGCGCTTGCTTTCACCTGGGGCGATCTTGGTGCGCTGGCGCAGGATGAAGGCAGCAAGGTCAAGGGCAAGATCGGCTCGGCGCCCTTGCCCGGCACGGCCGAGTACTACAGCATCGCCCGGCATAAATGGATCAAGACGTCCCAGCCTAACGCGGTAGGCAACACCACAGGCGGTTCGTGGGCAGGCGTGATTTCGAAATACTCGAAAGCGCCGGAAGCGACTTATTACCTGCTGGCCTTGATGGCGACAAAGGAAAAGTCGCAAGTGTATGCGGCGCGCGGTTCGGACGGCATCGATGCTGGGCGGACGTATCACTTTTTGCCGCCGGACGGCAGCGGACAGATCGAGACGTATCTGAAGGCGGGTTGGAACGAAGCCGACATCCGCGACTATTCCAAGGCGTATTTCAACAATTTCAGCAACAAGCTGCAGTTGCCGTATCTGCGCATTCCCGGCGCTTACAGTTACTGGCAAGCGCTTGATGTGCATCTGGCGGAAGCGGCCGCTGGCCAATTGGGTCCGGAAGCGGCATTGAAGGCGGCTGCAGTGGATTTCGAAGAGATCACGATCCGCCTCGGGCGCGAACGGCAACGGCGTGCTTACCGCGCATCGCTCGGCTTTTAGTGTCTTGAGTCAGACATTCGTGTGCGTGCCTTTTCTTTATCCGCGAACTTCTGACCCACGATACACACGCGAAGAGCAGGCTAATTGTGGTGACGTTCAAGAAGGAGCAGGCCATGAGCGTAAAAATGAGATGGTTGAGCGCGCTGATCGCAGCATTCGCAGTGATTGCCGGGGCAAACGAAGTGAAGCCGAAAGCCGGCAGCTCTGATGCTGCCGTGGTCAAGGCGGGAGATATCGTTCCACCTCGAGTGGCGCCGCCGTGCAAGCCCGGCAGTTGTCCATTCGCCGGCCAGAGCGTGACCGTGATGACGACGGAAGGTATTGCAATCGCAGGCCCCGTTTATGAGTTGAAGCAAGAGTTCGAAGCAGCTACCGGCGCCAAGCTCAACCTGGTCCAACTGCCGCCCGCGGAACGTTTCGCCAATCTGATTTCTGATGTGATCAACCGTACCGGCAAGTACGACGCTGCGATTGCCGGCGCCTGGTGGCTGGGCGAACTGGTGGCCGGTGATTACATCATTTCCTACGACAAGTTCTACAACGACCCGCGCTTCCCGAAGTGGAACATCGACGATGTATTGCCGGCTCCGCGCAGCTTGCTGTCCTATGACGGCAAGAAATACATGGTGGCCAACGACCACGACGGACAGATCATGTATTACCGCCGCGATTTGCTGGCCGACCCGCAGCATCAAGCCGCGTTTCGGCAAAAGTACGGCTACCCGCTCGGTGTGCCGAAAACCTGGGCGCAGTTCCGGGATGTGGCCGAATATTTCAACGGCAAAGATATGAATGCAGATGGTGTGCCGGATCATGGCTTGTCCCTGCCTCTCAAGCTTGGCAACCAAGGCATGTTCCATTTCATGTCTTTATCGGCGCCGTTCGTGATCGGCCCGGACAATCCGAAAATGTACTGGTTCGATCCGCAGAGCATGAAACCGCTGATCGAAAGTCCCGGCCATGTGCGGGCATTGACAGCACTGGTCGAACTGGTCCGGCTCGGGCCCAAGGATATGCTCAATTGGGATCTGGGCAAGAGCTGGGATCACTTCTTGGCGGGACGTGCCGCACTGACTTTCACCTGGGGCGATCTCGGCGCGCTGGCACAAGATGAAGGCAGCAAGGTCAAGGGCAAGATCGGCTCAGCGCCCTTGCCCGGCACCGACGAATACTACAGCATCGCCCGGCATAAATGGGTCAAGACGGCCCAGCCTAACGCGGTAGGCAACACCACCGGCGGTTCGTGGGCAGGTGTGATTTCAAAGGATTCGAAAGTACCTGAAGCAACTTATTACCTGCTGGCGCTGATGGCGACCAAGGAAAAGTCGCATGTGTATGCGGTACGTGGTTGGGATGGCATCGATCCGGGCCGGCGCTTTCACTTTTTGCCGCCTGACGGCAACGCAAAGATTGAAGACTATCTGAAGGCTGGATGGAACGAGGCCGATGTGAAGGACTATCTTCATGCGTATTTCGAAAATTTCAGCAACCGGTTGCAGTTTCCCTATCTACGCATTCCCGGTGCCTACAGCTACTGGGAAGCCCTCGATATGCATCTAGTGGAAGCGGCAGCCGGCCAATTGAGTCCGCAAGCGGCGCTGAAGGCGGCCGCAGTCGATTTCGAGGAAATCACGATCCGCCTCGGGCGCGAGCGGCAACGGCGTGCCTATCGAGCATCGCTCGGATTCTAGATTTTACAAATGATTCATATCCGACTTTTCTATAGAGAGATGCCAGCGTCGCCCTGGATGGGAAGAGCGTCTCTCACAAAAAATCATGCGGATGAGTTAATGGCAGCATCAAAAGGAGCAAGCCATGAACGGAAAAATGAGATGGTTGAGCGCGCTGATCGCGGCGTTCGCCGTGATTGCATCGGCAGAGGAAGGGAAGCCGAAACGAGAAGGGTACGAAGCCTCTGTGGTGAACACCAGCAATATCGTTCCGCCTCGGGTGGCACAGCCATGCAAGCCCGGCAGTTGTCCATTTGCCGGCCAAAACGTGACGGTGTTGATGATAAAGGCCGAGAATGCAGGCGCATTCGGAGAAATGAAGAACGAATTCGAAGCAGCCACCGGCGCCAAGCTGAATCTCGTTCAGCTTTCTCATCAAGATCTTTTCCCCAATTTCATGTCCGACCTGACAAACGGTACCGGCAAGTACGATGCGGCGTATGCCGGCGCCTGGTGGCTGGGCGAATTGGTGACTGGGGATTACATCATTTCCTACGACAAGTTCTACAACGATTCGCGCTTCCCGAAGTGGAATATCAACGATGTATTGCCGGCACCGCGCAGCTTGCTGTCCTATGGCGGCAAGAAATACATGGTCGCCAACGATCATGATGGGCAGATCATGTATTACCGCCGCGATTTGCTGGCCGACCCACTGCATCAAGCTGCATTTCAGCAAAAGTACCGCTACCCGCTCGGCGTGCCGAAGACCTGGGTGCAGTTCCGGGATGTGGCCGAATATTTCAACGGCAAGGACCTCAACGGCGACGGCATTCCCGATCATGGCTTATCGATGCATTTGAAGGTCGGCGCACAGGGCATGTTCCACTTCATGTCGTTTTCGGCACCGTTCGTGATCGGCCCGGACAATCCGAAAATGTACTGGTTCGATCCGCAGACGATGAAGCCGCTGATCGAGAGTCCCGGCCATGTGCGGGCATTGACGGCGCTGGTCGACCTGGTCCGGTTCGGCCCCAAGGATATGCTCAACTGGGATCTGGGCAAGAGCTGGGACCATTTTCTAGCGGGACGTGCTGCGCTTGCTTTCACCTGGGGCGATCTTGGTGCGCTGGCGCAGGATGAAGGCAGCAAGGTCAAGGGCAAGATCGGCTCGGCGCCCTTGCCCGGCACGGCCGAGTACTACAGCATCGCCCGGCATAAATGGATCAAGACGTCCCAGCCTAACGCGGTAGGCAACACCACAGGCGGTTCGTGGGCAGGCGTGATTTCGAAATACTCGAAAGCGCCGGAAGCGACTTATTACCTGCTGGCCTTGATGGCGACAAAGGAAAAGTCGCAAGTGTATGCGGCGCGCGGTTCGGACGGCATCGATGCTGGGCGGACGTATCACTTTTTGCCGCCGGACGGCAGCGGACAGATCGAGACGTATCTGAAGGCGGGTTGGAACGAAGCCGACATCCGCGACTATTCCAAGGCGTATTTCAACAATTTCAGCAACAAGCTGCAGTTGCCGTATCTACGCATTCCCGGTGCCTACAGTTACTGGCAAGCGCTCGATGTGCATCTGGCGGAAGCGGCCGCCGGCCAATTGAGTCCGGAAGCGGCATTGAAAGCGACTGCGGTCGATTTCGAAGAGATCACGATCCGCCTCGGGCGCGAACAGCAACGACGGTCTTATCGGGCATCACTGGGGCCGTGAGGTGCATATCAAGAAATTCATCACACCCTTCACACGCTACCTGACACCATTCGGCATCGGTCGCAGGCTCACGCTCGGCTTCGGCGCATTGGCGGTCGTCACGCTGCTGGTGGCGGCACTAGCCTTCGTTGCAGGCCGTAATGCCACCAAGGATATCCATCTTACCGAGAGCGTACGCGCGCCGGCATCGCAGGCTTCGGCGCAAGCGCAAGCCAGCCTGCTGAGAATGCAGTTGAACGTGCGCGGTTACTTGGTGTTGTCCGACCCTGTGGACATCGAACAGTACGATATGGCCAAGCAGGTTTTTGAAAAAAATCTTGCTGCCTTACAGGCCATGTCCGATAACTGGTCCAAGGAAGAGGCAAAATGGATAACCGAACTGACAGCAACGTACGCACGTTGGGCCAAATTGCCGCGGCAACTGTTCGCGTTGCACGACAACCCGCTCAAGAACCGGCCTGCGTTACGTATCGCCCGCGTCGATATCCAGGCGCTGCGGATACGGATTCTGGATGCAACCGATGCAATGATCGGCATCCAGAAGGCGCGTGAAGTATCGCCGCAAAACCGGGAACTGCTGACCGATCTGCTAGGCTTCCAGACCTCGTTCGACGCGATGGCGACTAATCTGATGGCGTATGGCGCTTCGGGAGAGCTCAATTTCAAGCTTGCCTACGGTCCGCAACTGGCGACCAACGCGGCGGTCTGGAACACCCTGTCCGGCAAGCGTCGCCTGCTGTCACCGGAACAACGCGCCAAGCTCGACACGATTGCCCGCGACCGGGCGCAATTCGCCGAACTGGCATTGCAAATCGTCAGTATCCTCAACGGCGAGCATGCCTATGAAGACTTGTACCTGTACCGCACCGAAGTCGCTCCCCAGGCGGAAGTCCTGCTCGGCTTGCTGGAAAAAGTCACGCAGCGCCAGCAGGCGCAATTGCAAACCGGCTTGGGACGGGCTCGCAACAGTTTGGCCGATGCGCGCCTGCAAACTGCGGCGGGCGGACTGCTGGCGCTAATTTTCAGTATCGCCCTGACTTATCTGTTCCGGCGCAGCATTGTCGGCCCGGTGCGCCGCTTGACCGATGCGGCCGAGCAAGTTGCGGCCGGCAATCTCGCGGCGCGCGCCACAGTCGAGTCGCGCGACGAGATCGGCACCCTCGCGACCAGCATCAACACGATGACACAGCAATTGGCTGAAACCATTGAACATCTGAAATCAGTCGCTGCGGAAGCACAGCGCGCCAGGAGCGCGGCAGAAGCCGCGAACCAAGCCAAGAGCACCTTCCTGGCCAACATGAGCCACGAATTACGCACACCGCTCAATGGCATTCTGGGTTACGCACAGATACTACTGCGGGACAAGACCTTGGACGCACACGAAATAACCGGGCTGACCGTGATCCAAAAAAGCGGCGAACATCTGCTGACATTGATTAATGACATCCTGAATTTTGCCAAGATTGAAGCCGGCAAGCTGGAACTTTACGTCAAGGACATCCAGTTCATCCGCTTCTTGCGCGTCATTGCCGAGATGATCGAAGTGAAAGCGGAACAGAAGGATTTGAACTTCCGTTGCGACATGGCAGCGGACTTGCCAAACTGGGTGCGGGTCGACGAAGAACGGCTGCGTCAGGTACTGCTCAATCTTTTGTCGAATGCGGTCAAGTTTACCGACGCCGGTCAAGTGCGGCTGTGCGTGCACATGGCGAGTGCGGAGCGAATCCGTTTCGAGGTGCAAGACACCGGCATCGGTATCTGCGCAGATCAACTGGAAACCATCTTCCAGCCTTTCGAACAAGCCGGCGAGGCGCGGCGCCGGATCGGCGGCACCGGCCTGGGTCTGGCCATCGCCAAGCAACTGGTGCGCCTGATGGGCGGCGACCTGCGTGTCCAGAGCCGTCTGAACGAAGGCAGCACGTTCTGGTTCGAACTGGCACTGCCGACGGTGATCGGCAGCATGGCTGAAGTGGACGTCAAACAAGTCGTGACCGGGTACCAAGGAGCACGCAAAACCATATTGGTGGTAGACGACGTGGCGGAAAATCGGGCGGTGGCGATCGACATGCTAGGGCAGATCGGCTTCGACACGGCCGAGGCATCGAATGGCAAAGAAGCCTTCGAAAAAGCCCAGGCGCTGCAGCCGGACCTGATCCTGATGGACATCGTCATGCCGGTCATGGACGGACTGGAAGCCACGCGCCGCCTGCGCGAACTGCCCACCTTCAAGGAAGTGCCGATTGTCGCGATTTCCGCCAGTGCCTCCGGCCACGATCAGGAACGCTACCTGGCTGCTGGGGGAAATGCCTTCCTGACCAAACCCATCCACTATGAGAGCCTGCTCGCGCATGTGGCCGCGCTGTTGAAGCTTACCTGGATCGTCCAGCAGGAAGAAGTGCCCGCCGCACGTCATCCTTCCGTGCCGGTGGATGCGACGACGCTGCCGGCGGCATTGCGCAGCGCGCTGGAACAGGCGCTGATCCGGCTCGATACCGCGGCGGTGGCGCATGCGATTGCCGAGGTGCCGGATGCGCCGCTGGCGCATGCCCTGGCAATGCTGGCCGATGAATTTCAATACAACCGCATGCTGCAGTTGATCCAGGACATCGATCGGAAGGAGCATACATGAGGATCACTTGCCGCATTTATCATGCGATAGCCCGAAGATTATTTTTTCCCGACCGCGCTCGTCGCCGAAGAGATTCCTTGATCATGCATTTCTCCTTGTTGCCGTATGTCGCTGAACTGCTTTGGGGAATAAGAAGTCTAAACTTACTGGTGAATTGAAAAAGCGTAGTCCTTCAAACGGAAACGGCAGTTGCCCCCTGTCGACACGGATAGTTTGTCTCTTATATCTGCTATGGCAGATTGTTCGTATCAAGTCGGAAGCCGGCCCTGAACCAGCTAATCTGCAATCATGACTGTGGGCTATCAATTATTTGCTCATCTTAGCGCGACAGCGGACTCCGTTCTGAAGCTGTTCGATCCGGACCATGTCAATGCCGTCGCGTCCCCCCATTTCAGATACGAATACGCGCTGCGTCAGTCACTCGATATTACCGCCATCATCGAACTGGCACGGTGGCGCTCATCCGGAGACGTTGAGGTCTTCCTGCTCGGGATGCTGGCCGATGAATTTCAATACAGCCCGATGCTGCGGTTGATCCGGGGCGCAGTTCCGAAGGAGCAGATATGAGCGCCGCGCCCGTCATTGCGGATCATGACAATCTGCATGGAAAGCGCATATTGATCGTCGACGATACGCCGGCTAATCTGCGCTTGTTGATGCACATGCTGAGCGAGCATGGCTATATCGTGCACCCCGCCACCGATGGCGAAACGGCTCTGCGCTTTGTGCAATTCACTCTACCCGACCTCATTTTGCTGGACATTATCATGCCAGGCATGAATGGCTATCAAGTATGCAAGCAACTCAAAGCGGACGAGCGCACGCGTGATATTCCCGTTATTTTCCTTAGCTCGGCAGACCAGGAATTGGACAAGATGAAAGCCTTTTCCAGCGGCGGCGTCGATTATATTGTCCGTCCCTTGCAAACAGAAGAAGTGCTGGCAAGGATTAAAACTCACATATCGTTGCGAAACTTGCAAAAGAGCCTGGAACAGCGGGTTCAGGAAAGAACGGCTGAATTGATGGAACGGACCGCCGAACTGATTGAAACCAACAATAAATTGCAAGAGGAGAATGCCGAGCGAAGGCAGGCAGAAGAGCGAATTCGCTATATGGCACATTTCGATGCGCTGACCGGCTTGCCCAATCGCGTGCTGTTGCAGGATCGTATCAAGCAAGCTATTGCGCACACCCTGCGTAACAAGAGCCGATTGGCAATATTGTTCATCGATCTTGATTACTTCAAGCACATCAACGATTCGCTCGGGCACCACGTCGGCGATCATTTGCTGCAATTGGTCGCCGATCGTTTGCAACAGTGCTTGCGCGAAGGCGACAGCGTAGCCCGGCTCGGCGGCGACGAGTTCGTGGTGAGCATTGCATTACATAATAACAACAGTGACGATGCCGCACTGGTGGCACAAAAGATACTGAATACACTCGATCAACCCTTCATCGTCGCCAACAACGAGTTGCATGTTGGCGGAAGTATCGGCATCGGCTTATGTCCGGACGATGGTACCGATGTGGAAAGCCTGATGCGCGCAGCCGATGTGGCAATGTATTACGCCAAGGAAAAAGGTCGCGGCAATTATCAATTCTTCACGCCAGAGCTCAACAAAAAGGCACGGCAACATCTTGAGCTTGGAAACCGTTTGCGCCAAGCCTTGATGCTGGACGAGTTCATCCTGTATTTCCAGCCGCAAGTAGATATGGAAACCGGCATGATATTTTCGGTCGAGGCATTGCTGCGCTGGCGGCAAGCCGGAACGGAAACGCCGGTTTCATGTGGCTCATTTATCGCAATTGCCGAAGAGAGTGGACTGATCGTACCGATCGGGCAATGGGTACTGCGCCAAGCGTGCCGGCAACTCAAACGCTGGCACGATGACGGCTACCCGCACTTGCGCGTAGCCGTCAACCTGTCAGCGAGGCAGTTTTACCAACCGAACTTTCTCGCCGTCATAAAAGATATCCTCAATGAAACCAACTTGTCCGCTACTGCGCTTGATCTGGAAATAACCGAGAGCCTGCTGTTGCAGCGCAGCGAAGATAACATTGCAACGCTCAAGCAACTTGCCGAGATGGGAATACAACTGTCGATCGATGATTTCGGGACCGGCTATTCAAGCTTGGCCTATTTGCAACGTTTCCCCGTGCATGCACTCAAGATCGACCAATCGTTTGTGCGTGGCATTGGCATCAATTCAAGCGATACGGCATTGGTTACCGCCATTATCGCAATGGCGCACAGTTTGCACTTGAAGGTGTTGGCCGAAGGTGTGGAAACCATCCAGCAAGTCGACTTTCTTAAAACGCATGGATGTCTTGCTGCACAAGGATTTTATTACAGCAAGGCGGTGGCGGCGGACGCCTTGACTGGCTTGCTGCTCAAACAAAACGCGTCATCCACGCATTGTGCATGGTCGCAATGAGGTTCTGAAGACGGTATCCGCTGATCATGGACCCTTCAGGTTACGGAACGTACACCCATTGTTGTACAGATAACGTCCTGGACGCGCTTCGCTTCTTGAGACTGTAAACCGGAAATACCGTGCTTAGAGCATTTTTAGCCTGACCGTACGGGCCAATCCCATGTCTCCGGTGCTCGGTGTACGCCTGTACGCGTCCGCTCCTCGGCCTGACCTTGACTCCGCACGGTCAGGCTAAAAATGCTCTAGCTATGTCTGATGCGAGCACAAAACCGTTTCACGATTCCAAATGCATACCTTGACGCGACGCGTTCAATAAACTGCATGAAATCATGCGGCGATTCTTCATTGGCGCCATCGGAGATGGTACGTATCACCGCAAACGGTACTCCGAATTCAAAACATACTTGCGCCACAGCAGCTCCTTCCATTTCAATCGCTAAAGCATTGGGCAGCAACTTTTTGATTTCCGCCAATCTTGCATGGCTATCGAGGAATTCGTCGCCGCTGATGATCAAGCCACGATGGATGCAGGGCGTGAGCAGCTTAAACGTCGCGCGGTCCGCAGTTTCAACATCGTTTTCAAAATCATAAGAAATAAAATTATCGGAAGCCTCTTCCAGATGGTCGGTCAGCCATTTGTCCGATAAGAAGGTCGATAAACCGGTCAGGGGAATTTCAAATCGTGGAAACAAGGGGGTGGCGTCCATATCGTGCTGGATCAAACCTTCCGCCACCACGATGTCTCCCACCGCAACCGTAGAGTCTGCGGCACCGGCAACACCCGTAAATACGATGTGGGTCACATTGAAGCGCTCAATCAAGGTAGCGGCGGTAGTGGCGGCCGCTACCTTGCCGATACGCGACAGTACGCAGACGCATTCAATATTGAGCAAGGTTCCCATCACGTAATCGCGCATACCTCGTTTGACGGTTTGCGTGTTCTTCATGAGTTCGATCAAGCCGGCTTGTTCCTGGTGCAGGGCGCTAATCAATCCGAGCCGTATGGTTTGTTTGGTCATTTTTTGTCTGTACTGGAGTAGGGGCCGCCGATGACGGGCTTTGCGGTTTTTTTAAATGTTGTTTGTATATATGTCTAGTGATAGTTGTTAACACTGGCGCTTTTCTGTGGATAAGGCAATAAGACTCTATAAAATCAAGCCCTTAGCTCTTGCATAAGTCATGCATAAGCCTTGTATCTGAACAGGATAGATTCTGGACAAAAAAAACAATGGGGATATTTTGGGCTTTGTTCACAAGCCTTCCCATGGATATCCCTAAACTTATCCACAAGAGATTTCAGGTTTAATTCTCCCATAGGCTCTTGATTAATTCGAATGCGGCCGCGATGGTCGGCTCGTTTTTGCGGCGGTTCAAGGCGATGAAGGAAAGTTCGGTGGATAGGCTGACAGCGTTGGCAATGACCAGACCGTGCGCATGGGCTTCGTGCAGGGCGACCGCTTCGCGAACCAGCGACAGACCGACACCTGACTTCACCAGGTCGAGCATCGATGGTTCCTGGTCGACCAGCGCAACCTTGTTGGGCGTCAGCTTGTATTGGGCGAAGGTTTTGCTTAGCAATCGGTTGTGGACCGATTCCGGCGGGGACCAGATCCAGGGCAGCTTGGCTAAGGCAGGCCAGTCCTTGCCGGTGACCCGGCTTTTCCAGCCGTGCGGCGCGACAACGTAATAGCTGAACCGGGTCAGGATGTGATGATGGAATTCCTTGCTTGGCCGGCCCAGGTAATAGCCGACGTCGAGCGTGCCGGCCTTGACCTGTTGCAGCACCCAGCCCGACATGCCGTGTTGTAACTGGGTGGAGAGTTGAGGATAGGATTCGACCAGACGTTTCAGGAAAGGGCCGAGACGAATGAATTCCGGATCGAGAATGGTGCCGATAGCGAGCGCTCCCGACAAGGTCGAATGCAAGGCATCGGCACCCTGGCGGAATTCCATGACGCTTGTGATCACCCGTTCGGCAAACGGCAGCAGCTTGGCGCCGTCGTCAGTCAGCGCCATGCCGTTGGGTTTGCGCGTGAATAATTGCAGGTTCAATTCAGCCTGCAGCGATTTGATTTGCAAGCTTACCGCCGGTTGCGTCAAGTGCAGGCGTTCCGCCGCGCGTGTCAGATTGCCTTCATGCGCGACCGTGATGAAAGCGCGCAGTTGAACCAAGTCCATATTCTTGTTCCCGGCAGTGTTGTTGATCGATATAAGCGGACTTTATATCAAGCTTGATCATAACTCATTGGATTCGGCGGCCAAGCGGCTATATTCTGCTGGAAATGACTTCTTCACTTCCAAGGAATTTTCATGCCCAATTCGAGCATCCCACAGATCCAGCACTTCATTGACGGCCAGGTGGCGGCATCCCGCAGCGATCGTTGGCAAGAGGTGTTCAATCCGGCGACCGGTGCGGTTACGGGCCATGTGGCGCTGGCCGGTGTGGACGAAGTGCATGCTGCGGTGGCAGCGGCGCAAGCTGCCGCGCCAGGCTGGGCCGAGACTGCGCCGCTGAAGAGAGCACGGGTGATGTTCAAGTTCAAGGAATTGATCGAGAGGCATCACGACGATTTGGCTGCGGCAATCACGCGCGAGCATGGCAAGGTATTTTCGGATGCCAAGGGCGAGGTGACCCGGGGTTTGGAAATCGTTGAATTCGCATGCGGCATTCCGCAGTTACTGAAGACACAGTTCAGCGATAACATCGGCGGCGGCATCGACAATTTTCAACTGCGTCAGCCGCTGGGGGTGACGGCGGGCATCACGCCTTTTAATTTTCCCTTCATGGTGCCAATGTGGATGGCGCCGATGGCGATTGCCACGGGCAACACTTTCATCCTGAAACCTTCGGAACGCGATCCTTCGCCATCGCTGATGATTGCCGAGTTGTTCAAGCAGGCCGGCTTGCCGGATGGCGTATTCAATGTTGTGCAGGGCGATAAGCTTGCGGTCGATGCGCTGTTGCAGCATCCCGATGTAAAGGCAATTTCTTTTGTCGGATCGACGCCGATTGCCGAATACATTTATACCGAAGCGGCAAAGCGCCAGGGAACATATCCCTTGCGGGTACAGGCGCTGGGCGGTGCAAAGAATCATTTGGTCGTGATGCCGGATGCAAATCTTGAGCAAGCGGTCGATGCGCTGATCGGTGCGGCCTATGGCTCCGCCGGCGAACGATGCATGGCGATTTCGGTTGCGGTGGCAGTCGGCAGTGTGGCCGACAAATTGGTGGAAGCATTGATTCCGCGGGTAAAGGCCCTCAAGCTCAGAAACGGCATGGAGGCAGACGCTGAAATGGGCCCCCTGGTGACGGCCGCGCATAAGGCAAAGGTGGAAGCCTATATCGAGGAGGGCGTCCGCAGCGGCGGCAGTTTGCTGGTCGATGGACGAGGCGTCAAGGTGGCCGGTCACGAGCAAGGCTTTTTCTTGGGCGGCTCCCTATTCGACCATGTGACGCCGGACATGAAAATCTATCGCGAAGAGATTTTCGGACCTGTACTGTGCGTGGTGCGGGTGCCGGATTTTGCGGCAGCGGTCGATTTGATCAATGCGCATGAATTCGGCAACGGCGTTTCTTTATTCACTTCGGACGGGAACACGGCGCGCGAGTTTTCGCGCCGCATTCAGGTCGGCATGGTGGGCATCAATGTGCCAATCCCGGTGCCGATGGCTTGGCATTCTTTCGGCGGCTGGAAACGTTCACTGTTCGGCGATACCCATGCGTACGGCGAAGAGGGGGTGCGTTTTTATACCCGTTATAAATCGGTGATGCAGCGCTGGCCGGAAACGATAGGCAAGGGGGCGGAATTTACGATGCCGGTAGCGAAGTAGGCTGGGGCCGCAGTTGCGTCAAAGATGTGTCCGTAAGTACGAGGTAAGAACTAGGTAAGAACTGCGGCTCATCATGGGCCAGGAAAATTCTCCCCAACAAACAAGCGAGACCATGGCTGAATCCGCCGGCAAGTATGACTACATCATTATCGGTGCCGGCAGTGCCGGCTGCGTGCTTGCGAATCGCCTGACCCAAGACAGGAACGTTTCCGTGCTCTTGATCGAAGCCGGTGCGAAGGATGATTACATCTGGATTCACATCCCGGTCGGCTATCTGTATTGCATCGACAATCCGCGCACCGATTGGCTGTACCGGACCGAAGCGGACGCCGGCTTGAACGGACGCAGCCTGATCTATCCGCGCGGGAAGGTGATCGGCGGTTCTTCGTCGATCAACGGCATGATCTACATGCGCGGCCAAGCCCGGGACTACGATCAATGGGCGCAATTGTCCGGCGACGATAGCTGGTGCTGGGATAGCGTGCTTCCGCTATTCAAGAAGAGCGAGGACTACCATAAAGGCGGTGACGATTTTCACGGCAGCGGAGGAGAATGGCGCGTGGAAAAACAGCGTTTGTCGTGGGAAATTCTCGATGCGTTCCGGGAGGCTGCAGCGCAGTCCGGTATTCCCAAGACAGAAGATTTCAATCGTGGGGATAACGAGGGTTGCGGCTATTTCGAAGTCAACCAGAAACGCGGCATACGCTGGAATACCGCGAAAGCGTTTTTGAAGACGATAGGGCAGCGTGGCAACCTCGACATCATGACCGGCTGCCATGTGAAACGCTTGCGGATCGAATCGAGCGAGCAGGGAAAGATCTGTACCGGTGTCGAATTTGCCGGAGGCGGCCAGGAGTGGTTTGCTGAGTCGACGCGTGAGACGATCCTGGCTGCAGGCACAGTCGGTTCACCGCAGATCTTGCAATTGTCAGGTGTGGGTCCCGCGGCGTTGTTGCAGCAGCATGGCATCGCGGTCATGGCGGATCTGCCGGGCGTGGGCGAGAATTTGCAAGATCATTTGCAACTGCGCCTGGCCTTTAAAATAAAAAATGCAAAGAGCTTGAACACAATAGCCAATAGCTGGTTCGGCAAAATGAGAATCGGGATCGAATACGCTTTGTTCCGCAGCGGTCCAATGGCGATGGCACCCTCGCAATTAGGCGCATTCACCAAGTCTGATCCGACCCTGGCCACACCCGATCTCGAGTTTCATGTGCAGCCTTTGTCGCTGGAAAAATTCGGCGAACCCTTGCACGCATTTCCGGCATTTACCGCGAGCGTGTGCAACTTGCGTCCGACCTCGCGCGGACATATCCGTATCGCATCCGGCGACCCCTTTAGCGCACCGAAGATTACTGCCAATTATCTGAGCACTGCGGAGGACCGGAAAACCGCCGCGCGGGCATTGCGATTAGCCCGTAATATCGTGGCTGCGCCAGCCTTGAAAAAGTATGCGCCGGAAGAATTCAAGCCGGGTTTGCAATATCGATCCGAGGAACAATTGGCGCAAGTCGCGGGCGATATCGGGACCACGATTTTTCATCCTGTCGGTACTTGCAAAATGGGGCGCGGCGATGATGAGTCGGCGGTAGTGGATAGCCAGTTGCGTGTAAAAGGCTTTACTGGTTTGCGCGTGGTTGATGCATCGGTAATGCCGACCATCACCTCGGGCAATACCAATTCGCCCACTATCATGATTGCTGAAAAGGCGGCGCAAATTATTCGCGCTGCATGGAGATAAGCGTTTTAAAAATCCAAGGGATTGCTCCATAAAAATAATTTCGTTCAGGTAATTTTCTTATTCAACTCCATCGATTTTTCTCTCACGCGCATGCGTTACGCGTCTCGCGATTTCTTCTTGTTTGCACTGTGCGGCATAAAAAATTGAGGCACATCAAATCGTTGACTGCTGGTAGTTATACTGTATTGCCAGAAGCACACAGCACTCTGTACCATTCGAAAAATAATTCATCATGCTTAAAAAATGAGCACAAGGAGACAGAATGGCCGACGTCATTTTGGAGACGAATCACTTGATCAAAGAGTTCAAGGGATTCACTGCCGTCAACAATGTAAGCCTGAAGGTTGAGCGTGGACACATCCATGCATTGATCGGCCCGAACGGCGCCGGCAAAACTACCTGTTTCAATCTCTTGACCAAATTTCTTGTGCCTACCTCGGGCCAGATTTTTTTCAATGGCCAAGACATCACCGCTCTGAAGCCGGCGCAAATCGCGCGTCATGGCGTCATCCGTTCCTTCCAGATTTCCGCGGTATTTCCACATATGACCGTGATGGAAAATGTGCGCATCGGATTGCAACGCGCGCTGGGAACGTCTTTCCATTTTTGGAAAAGCGCGCAGAGCCTGTCCTCCTTGAACGATCGCGCCATGGACTTGCTGGCGCAGGTCGACCTGACCGAGTTTGCCGACACGATCACGGTCGACCTTCCTTATGGCCGCAAGCGCGCGCTTGAAATCGCCACTACGCTGGCGATGGAGCCGGAGTTGATGTTGCTGGACGAACCGACCCAAGGCATGGGGCACGAAGACGTCAGCCGGGTCACCGATCTCATCAAGAAAGTATCTGCCGGACGCACCATCCTGATGGTGGAACATAACATGAGTGTAGTCTCGGGTATCTGCGACAAGATTTCCGTATTGCAACGAGGCGCTTTGTTGGCTGAAGGCAACTATGAAGAAGTGTCGAAAAATCCGCAAGTGATGGAAGCCTATATGGGAACCACGACAGGCGCGCTGGAAGGAGCACATTGATGGTTGCCAAAGCACTTGAAATTTCCAATTTGCATGCGTGGTATGGCGAGTCGCATATTTTGCATGACATCAGCCTGAGCGTGAACCAGGGCGAGGTCGTGACCTTGCTCGGACGTAACGGTGCGGGACGTACCACCACCTTGCGCGCCATCATGGGGTTGACCGGCGCACGCAAGGGCTCGATCAAGGTCAATGGCACGGAGCTGATCGGCATGCCGACGCATAAGATCGCGCATGCCGGCATCGGCTATTGCCCGGAAGAGCGGGGCATTTTTTCTTCGCTGTCAACGGAAGAAAATCTGCTGCTGCCGCCGTCTGTCTCCAAGACCGATCGCGGCATGTCGGTGGAGGAAATTTATGAGATGTTTCCGAATCTAAAGGAGCGCAAATCGAGCCAAGGTACACGGCTTTCCGGTGGCGAACAGCAAATGCTGGCAGTCGGGCGGATTCTGCGCACCGGCGCGCGTCTCTTGCTATTGGACGAGATTTCTGAAGGCTTGGCGCCGGTGATTGTGCAGGCGCTTGCGCGCATGATTCTGACGTTGAAAGCCAAGGGTTACACCATTGTGATGGTCGAACAGAATTTCCGTTTTGCAGCGCCCTTGGCGGATCGGTTTTATGTAGTGGAGCATGGTCAGATCGTCGAGACTTTTGCTGCATCTGAATTGGACGCCAAGATGCCCGTGCTACACGCGCTGCTGGGCGTGTGAGGGTTCATACATTGACGCAACCGCGTAAACACTAAGGAGACAGCATGAATATGAAACTGAAAACGATTGCCCTCGCGGTCACGACCGCCTTGGGTTTTGCAGCCCCCGCATCGGCACAGATTTCCGGAGATGTCGTCAAGGTCGGCTTGCTTACGGACATGTCCGGCGTGTACGCCGATGTCGACGGCCCGGGCGGAGCAGAGGCGGTGAAGATGGCGATCGCCGATTTCGGCGGCAGCGTGGCAGGCAAGAAAATCGAGTTCGTCGTTGCCGACCATCAGAACAAGGCCGACATCGCCGCCAGCAAGGCGCGCGAATGGTTCGACCAGCAAGGTGTGGACATGTTGCTGGGTGGCACCAATTCCGCCGCTAACCTGGCGATGGCAAAGGTGGCAGCGGAAAAGAAAAAGCCATTTATTTCGATCGGTGCGGCCTCGTCGCGCCTGACCAATGAAGAGTGCTCGCCTTATACGGTGCACTACGTGTACGACACGGTGGCTTTGGCGCGCGGCACGGGCGGTGCGATCGTGAAGCAGGGCGGAAAAGATTGGTTCTTCCTGACGGCCGACTATGCCTTTGGTGCGGCGCTGGAGAAGGATACGGCCGACGTGGTGAAGGCGAGCGGCGGCCGGGTGGTTGGAGCAGTCAAGCATCCCTTGAATGCCTCGGATTTTTCTTCCTTCCTGTTGCAAGCGCAAACGTCCAAGGCCCAGATTCTGGGCATGGCCAATGCCGGCGGCGACACCATCAACACCATCAAGGCGGCCAATGAATTCGGCATCACCAAGAGCATGAAGCTGGCCGGCCTGTTGATGTTCGAGACCGACATCCATTCGCTCGGTCTGCCGCTCACGCAAAACATGTACCTGACCGCCGGCTGGTATTGGGACCTGAATGACGATACCCGTGCCTGGTCCAAGCGTTATTTCGCCAAGATGAAAAAAGAACCGACCATGCTGCAGGCCGGCGATTACTCGGCGACCATGCATTACCTGAATGCGGTCAAAGCGGCTGGTACGGATGCTCCTGATGCCGTGATGGCAAAAATGAAGGCTACCAAGATCAGTGACATGTTCACGAAAAATGGCGTAATCCGCCCGGACGGGCGTATGGTGCACGACATGTATTTGATGCAGGTAAAAAGCCCGGCGGAGTCGAAATATCCGTGGGATTACTACAAAGTCGTGCAGACGATCCCTGGCGATCAGGCGTTCATGACCAAAGCCGAGACCAAGTGCAGTCTCTGGAAATAAGCGTCCTATGTGCGGCGCGTGTTGTCTGACACGCGCCGTTTTTTTACTCCATTCACCCGCTCGCCGGGTGATCTTTTTCGCGTGTAGCCATGGAAATTTTCGGCATTCCCTTGCAAGCGATGTTGAGCCAGTTATTGTTGGGACTGGTGAACGGTTCGTTTTACGCGATGCTCTCGCTCGGCCTAGCCGTTATTTTCGGCTTGCTCAATGTGATCAACTTCGCACATGGCGCGCTGTATATGATGGGCGCCTTTCTTGCCTGGATGGGTTTGAATTATCTGGGACTTAACTATTGGGTGATGCTGCTCCTGGCCCCCTTGCTGGTTGGGGCATTCGGCATCCTCATCGAGCGCACCATGCTGCGCTGGCTTTACAAGCTGGACCACCTGTACGGCTTGTTGCTGACCTTTGGCATTACGCTGATGGTGGAAGGCTTGTTCCGGTCGTTTTTCGGTGTCTCGGGGCAACCTTATTCGGTACCGGAAGCCTTGACTGGGGCGACCAATCTCGGTTTCATGATTTTGCCGAATTATCGTGCCTGGGTGGTATTTGCGTCGCTGGCAGTGTGCTTCGCTACCTGGTTCGTGATCGAAAAGACCAAGCTGGGCGCTTATTTGCGTGCGGGCACCGAGAATCCGAAGCTGGTCGAGGCCTTCGGCATCAATGTGCCGCTGATGGTGTCGCTGACCTATGGCTTCGGTGTCGCGCTGGCGGCGTTTGCCGGGGTGCTGGCGGCTCCGGTAATCCAGGTTTCCCCGCTGATGGGCTCGAATTTGATCATCGTAGTATTCGCAGTGGTGGTGATCGGCGGCATGGGTTCGATCATGGGTTCGATCATTACCGGCCTCGGGCTTGGCGTGATCGAAGGTTTGACCCGGGTCTTCTATCCGGAAGCGTCGGCTACAGTGGTGTTCATCATCATGGCGATCGTGCTGATGATCCGTCCGGCCGGCTTGTTCGGCAAAGAGAAATAATCGGGAGCCCTCAGATCATGAACAAAAAAGTTGGATATGGAATCGCTCTGGCAGTCGCATTGATTGCACCGTTTTTGCTGTATCCGGTGTTTTTGATGAAAGTGCTGTGTTTTGCCTTGTTTGCCTGCGCCTTCAATTTGCTGATTGGCTATACCGGTTTGTTGTCATTTGGACATGCTGCGTTTTTCGGCGGAGCCGGTTATATTGCAGGTTATGCGTTGACCAAGCTCGGCTTGCCGGTGGAAATCGGTTTGTTGTTGGGAACTCTGACCGGCGCGGCGATCGGCTTTGTGATGGGGAGTTTGGCGATACGGCGGCAGGGGATTTACTTCACGATGATTACCTTGGCGCTGGCGCAGATGCTGTATTTCGTTTGCCTGCAAATGCCCTTCACCGGTGGCGAGGACGGCTTGCAAGGCGTGCCGCGCGGCAAGCTGCTTGGCGTGGTGGACCTGTCGAACGACATGGTCCTGTATTACATCGTGCTGGCGATCGCGATCGCCGGTTTTGCCTTGATCGTACGTACCATTCATTCTCCTTTCGGCCAAGTGTTGAAGGCGATCAAGGAAAACGAGCCGCGGGCCGTTTCGCTGGGTTATGACGTCGACAAATACAAGTTGCTGGCATTTGTCTTGTCGGCTGCTTTGTCCGGCCTGGCAGGGGCGACCAAGGTGCTGGTGCTGGGCTTCGAAACTTTGACCGATGTGCACTGGACCATGTCCGGCTTGGTTGTGCTGATGACCCTGGTCGGCGGACTCGGCACAATCGCCGGTCCTATCGTCGGCGCAATCATCATCATTTCGCTGGAAAACAAATTGGGTGATTTGGGCAATTGGCTCGCGATGCTGACCAATGTCGAATGGTTCAAATCGATTGGTGAGTCAGTGACGATCGTGACCGGCTTCATCTTCATTGTTTGCGTGCTTGCATTTCGGCGCGGGATCGTTGGCGAGATCGCGGCGCGCTTTTCGAAACCGCACACCTCATGAGTACCTGAAGCAGATGCAAGTCTGCCTTTTCTCGAGCCCTTGGACATGCGAGTGTCCAGGGGCTTTTTACTTTTCCAGGGCATCATAGATTGCCCAGGCATTTTCGCGTGACATAGAGCAGTGACCTAGAGTATTTTTAGCCTGACCGTACGGGCCAATCTCAGGTCTCCGGTGCTCGGCGTACGCCTGTACGCGTCCGCTCCTCGGCCTGACTTTGACTCCGCACGGTCAGGCTAAAAATGCTCTAGGCGCGCGGATAAAGGGGGCCAGCGAAGGTGTGGGGGCTATCCACGCTCCATGAGATTTTTTCATTCGGTATTAGACGATTTGAATATGAGGCTTACCGGCAAAAGTTCGGAGGAGTAAAATGATCCGATCAACGTAAGCCAGGATTCACGATTTGCTTTCAAGCAGAGAATTGTTCCACGTGAAACAATGAAATTGGGAGTATGGTTTGGATACAGGGGCGCTCTTCCAAAGAACAGAATCCGGCAGAGATACGATCAGGACCAAGGCCATCAAGCTCACCCAGAGCGAGCGCCTGCTCCTTATCATTATCGATGGTGCGACACCGTACGGCGTGTTACGCAAAGAAGTGTGGGCCTTGTCGGAGGAGCGTTTTGATCGCGCTCTGGCCACCTTATTGCGGGAAGGCTTGATTTTCGAAGTATTGTTTCCTGTCCAGGAGCAGAAAGCCGAAGAGCTGGACTCGACTGTGGTCGAGCGCTTTTTACAGCAAGATCCGCTCGATCCCGTAACGATTATTTCTTTTGACCCGGAGGATGAGTTCGGCACTGATGACAGCCCAGTGACGACGCCGGCTGTTGCGGTAAAAGCCGAAGAAACGAATCTGCCGAATCAACCGCTTGAGGTAGCACCGCCCGAGGGTGCGCCAGTGGTTGAGGTAACGGTCGCCGCCAGTGAAAATATCGTCGCTCTCCCGGTTCCATCACCCGAAAGATCTGGCCTTGATCCGGTAACCGAGTCGATTCCTGAGTTGACCTCCACCATATCCTTGGAGCCTTTGACGGAATTAGCGGTGGAGGATGAAGACCTTACGCCTCCGTCCTTGTTTCAAACGCCGCCAGTGGAATCCGAGCCGGTACCGGTACCGATTTCGGTGGAGCGTAGCATGAATGCGGCTGAGAACTTGCCGGACAATTGGCCTGAGCAGTTACTTCAGGATGAGGAAGAGGGGAGCGAAAACACGGAGCGTGTGCATTGGGCTTATTGGCTTGCGTTGGTGAGTGGGGTTTTGATGCTTGCGGTATCACTGATCTCGCGCAGTTTCCGTTAAATCTCTGTGGAAGAAACCTGTAAAGAAGAGGCTCGCCGTGTTAAACGAGGATGCGTTTTATCACCGCACCGCAAAGGGGTTGGCCGAGATTCAGCATAAGACCCATGGCTTGACGCAAAGCGAGCGCCTGGTATTGATCATTGTGGATGGCGTCACGTCTTACGGCGGCTTACGCGAAAAATTGAAAGGCTTGGCAGAAGGACGCTTTGAATCCGCATTGCTCAGCTTGCTTGGCAAAGATCTGGTTGAGGAGCGCGATACGCCTGAGGCTGAACCAGCGATGGAATTCCTCAACTCTGGCCTGATTGCCGGGTTTTTGCGACAAGATCCCCTTGATCCGGTTACAGTCATTTCCCCCGACGTACAGCTTGAAGATAGGGAAAGCGGTATTCCGAAGTCGCTCCCCTCGAGTAGCGAAGAACTTGTCTTACGGCCGGGGAAGATCACAAAAGTAGACATTTATTTGCCCCTTGAGCCTGTCGTGCGGGCAACGGAGCTTGCGCCGAAACGTGATGTCGAGCGAGTATCACGTCCGATTTCTGCCCCAACAAATGCGCTAAGCCGAGTCAGATCCGAGTCCAAGCTGGTTGGAAACTTGCGTGTCGAATCGGCGTGGGTTTTTTTCGTCAGTTTGGTTTTGCTGATTTTATTTATTGTTTTGCAGATTGCGAGCTGACTTTGTTTCACGTGAAACAAACAGTGGATGTATTTGATTGCAGTGGGCGAATTCGCTAAAAAAGACTTTATAATCTCGCCTCCCTCTCCACCGTCTCGTCGAGGCGAATTATGCTTTTTCCTACCGAATTTGATGTCATCGTCGTTGGCGGCGGTCATGCCGGCACCGAGGCCGCACTCGCATCCGCACGCATGGGGCAAAAAACCTTACTGCTGACGCACAATATCGAAACCCTTGGCCAGATGTCTTGTAACCCCTCGATAGGCGGCATCGGCAAAGGCCATCTGGTGCGCGAGGTCGACGCAATGGGCGGCGCGATGGCAATTGCCACGGATGAAGCAGGCATCCAGTTCCGTATTTTGAATTCCTCGAAAGGTCCGGCTGTACGTGCAACCCGGGCCCAGGCAGATCGTATCCTGTACAAGCAAGCGATCCGCTCGCGCTTGGAAAATCAGGCAAATCTGTGGTTGTTCCAGCAGGCGGTGGATGATTTGATGGTGGAGGGGGATCGCGTGGCGGGGGCGGTGACCCAGGTCGGCATCCGGTTTCGCAGCCGCGCCGTGGTCTTGACAGCCGGGACTTTCCTCGATGGGAAGATCCACGTTGGCCTGAACAACTATTCGGCGGGCAGGGCGGGCGACCCTCCGGCAATTTCCTTGGCTGCCCGTTTGAAGGAATTGAAGCTTCCTCAAGGCCGTTTGAAAACGGGAACGCCGCCGCGCATCGATGGCCGTAGTATCGATTTTTCAGTCATGCAAGAGCAACCGGGCGATCTCGATCCGGTTCCGGTGTTTTCGGTGCTGGGCACCGCTGCGATGCACCCGAAGCAGTTGCCCTGCTGGATCACGCATACCAACGAGCATACTCACGACATTATCCGCAACGGACTGGACCGCAGCCCAATGTACACCGGCGTGATTGAAGGCGTCGGCCCGCGTTATTGCCCGTCGATCGAGGACAAGATCCATCGCTTCGCCGATAAATCTTCGCACCAGATTTTCCTGGAACCGGAAGGCCTGACCACGAACGAGTTTTATCCGAACGGCATCTCGACCAGCTTGCCCTTCGATGTACAGCTTGCACTGGTACAGTCGATGCGCGGGTTGGAGCAGGCGCATATCCTGCGTCCCGGCTATGCGATCGAATACGATTATTTCGATCCACGCGGCTTGAAGGCATCGCTCGAAACCAAGGCAGTGGCAGGCTTGTTCTTCGCCGGCCAGATCAACGGCACCACCGGTTATGAAGAGGCGGCCGCCCAAGGCATGCTGGCGGGCTTGAATGCGGCGCTGCAGAGCCAAGGCCGCGAGGCATGGACGCCGCGGCGCGACGAGGCTTATCTCGGCGTGCTGGTCGACGATCTGATCACGCAAGGCGTGCAAGAGCCTTATCGCATGTTCACCAGCCGGGCCGAATACCGCCTGAGTCTGCGCGAGGATAATGCCGACATGCGGTTGACGGAAATCGGTCGTCGGCTGGGCTGTGTGGGCGATCTGCAGTGGGCCGCGTTCGAGAAAAAGCGCGAAGCGGTCGCACGCGAACTGGAGCGTCTGAAATCGACCTGGGTCAGCCCACGTATTCTCGCCAAACACGAAGCCGAGCGGGTGCTGGGGCAGGCGATCGAACGTGAATATGCGTTGGCCGATTTGCTGCGCCGTCCCAATGTCGACTACGACGGACTGATGAGCTTGAAAAGTATCGACGGACAGGATTTGGGCGGACCCGGAGTGCAAGACGAGGCGGTCAAGGAACAGATCGAAATCCAGCTTAAATATGCCGGCTACATCGACCGGCAGGCGCGTGAAGTCGAACGTCACGATCACTATGAGAATCTCAAGCTGCCGGCCGACTTCGATTACATGGCCGTCAAGGCCTTGTCGATCGAAGTGCGGCAAAAGCTCAACAAGCAGCGCCCGGAAACTCTGGGCCAGGCTTCACGCATTTCGGGTGTGACGCCGGCCGCGATTTCCTTGTTGCTGGTGCATCTCAAAAAGGGCGGGTTCAAGGGTTTCGTCCTTGCCCAATCGGACAATAGCCAAGCAGCGGCCTGAGGATCGTGCGGAATGAAAGGATTTGATCGTACCGTGTTGACGTCCCTGCTGGCCGATGGCATCAGCGCTTTGCAACTGGACTTGAGCGAGCGGCAGATTACGCTGCTGATCGACTACCTGGCCTTGCTTTCGAAATGGAACGCCGTCTATAACCTGACTGCGGTGCGCGATCCGGTGCAGATGGTGAGCCAGCATTTGCTCGATTCGCTGGCCGCCGTGCCGGCCTTTGCCGATGCGAACAATGTATTGGATGTGGGGGCAGGGGGCGGTTTGCCCGGCATGGTGCTGGCGATCTGGGCGCTGGAAGCAAAGCCCGACATGCGGGTGTCGATGATCGACACGGTGCACAAGAAAACGGCTTTCCTGACACAGGTCAAAGCCGAGCTGGGTTTGACGAATGTAAGCGTCCACACGGGGCGGGTCGAACAGTTACACGTGAAACAAAAGTTCGATGTCATTACTTCCCGCGCCTTTGCCGATTTATCCGATTTCGTCACTTGGTCGGGCCAGCTATTGGCGGACGGTGGACATTTTGTTGCGATGAAAGGCGTGGCGCCAAAGGAAGAGCTTGAGCGCTTGCCCTCCGGTTGGAAAGCGACCGGGCTAAAGCCCTTGGCCGTGCCGGGACTTGGCGCAGAGCGTCATTTGGTTTTTATCGAAAGAGTGCCGAGCTGAATCCCGGTACAGTCAACCCATTCGAATCAATTGGAGAAAACATGTTCGGCATCAGCAACTATGCAAGCTTTGTGATTGCAGTCCTGGTATTTTTGGCGATTCCTGGACCAGGATTGCTGGGTATTCTCGCCGCTACCGGCAAGAGCGGCGTGCGTGGCGGCTTGGCCGCCACCGCCGGTACGATGACCGGCGACTGGGTGCATATGCTGTTGGCGGGCATCGGGGTTGCGGCCTTGCTGCAGGCTAATCCGATGGTATTCAAGGCAATTCAGTATCTGGGTGCAGCCTATCTGATTTACATCGGTATCAGCTTGCTGCGTGCCAAAGTGGGAGAGCAGGGCGCAGCAGAACAGCCGGCCGGCTCCGGCCAATATTTTCGCCGCCTGTTTCTGATCACCTTGATGAACCCGAAAGCCATCGTGTTCTACATGGCTTTTTTCCCGCTTTTCATCGATCCCGCAAACCACCACGGCGCATGGACCTTGCTTGCCATGGCTGCCACGGTGAGTGTGCTGACGGTGATGTTTTTCTTTGTGCTGGTCATGGTGGTCAATGCCATTTCCGGCAGGCTGAAGCGCAATCGGCATGTCTCCAGAATCGCGCATCGTGCCGCAGGTATTTTCCTGATCGGATTCGGCATCAAATTGACCACCAATTGATCACCAATTAAAACATCCCATGGCCAAAATATTTTGCGTCGCCAATCAAAAAGGCGGTGTCGGCAAGACTACGACTGCGGTAAATCTTGCAGCAGGACTGGCACAGCATGCCCAGCGCGTCTTGCTGGTCGATCTCGATCCGCAAGGGAATGCGACGATGGGAGCGGGCATCAACAAGACCGGCTTGAACGCATCGATTTACCAAGTACTGCTGGGCATGTCAGAGGTCCGGCAAGCGCGCCAGACTTCCGAAACCGGCAAGTTCGACGTGCTTCCCGCCAACCGCGAATTGGCCGGCGCCGAAGTCGAAATGGTAGAGCTCGACAATCGCGAAATGCGCTTGAAAGATGCCTTGGCATTGGTCGACGCGGATTATGACTTCATCCTGATCGATTGCCCGCCGGCCTTGTCGATGCTGACCTTGAACGGCCTGTGCGCCGCGCATGGCGTCATCATCCCGATGCAGTGCGAGTACTACGCCTTGGAAGGCCTGTCCGATCTGGTCAATACGATCAAGAAAGTGCACGCCAAGCTCAACACCGACCTGAAAATCATCGGTTTGCTGCGGGTGATGTTTGATCCGCGCATGACGCTGTCGCAGCAAGTGTCGGCGCAACTGGAAGAGCATTTCGGCGACAAGGTATTCAAAACCATCATCCCGCGCAATGTGCGTCTTGCCGAAGCGCCGTCCTACGGCATGCCGGGCGTGTCCTTCGACCCGCTGGCAAAAGGCGCGCAGGCGTATATCGCGTTTGGCGCGGAGATGATTGAACGGATTCAATCGCTGTAAAACCTCCGTATTGCGGAACAGACGAAGCGCAAAGGCAGGGCGCTGATCTGCCGGCAAAAAATCAGAGAAAGACATGGTCACGAAAAAACCCAAAGGCCTTGGCCGCGGACTCGACGCGCTGCTCGGCGGTTCCACCGATTTCAGCGAAGCGGTGCCCACGATACCAGGCGCGCCTTCGACCTTGAACGTCAAAGACATGCAAGCCGGCAAATACCAGCCGCGCACCCGCATGGACGAGGGAGCCTTGAATGAGTTGGCGGCCTCGATCAAGGCACAAGGTCTGTTGCAAGCGATCCTGGTGCGCCCGATCCCCTCGCACAACGGCAGCGATAAATATGAAATCATCGCTGGCGAACGGCGCTTCCGCGCAGCGCAAATCGCCGGGTTGACGGAGGTGCCGGTGCTGGTCAAGGACGTCGATGACCAGGCCGCTGCAGCGATGGCCTTGATTGAAAACATCCAGCGTGAAGACCTCAATCCACTGGAAGAGGCGCAAGGCATCCATCGCTTGATCAGTGATTTCGATTTCACCCACGAACAGGCAGCCGGCGCGGTCGGCCGTTCGCGCAGTGCAGTCTCGAATTTACTGCGTTTGTTGAACCTGGCCAAGCCGGTGCAAACCATGTTGATGGCGGGCGATATCGACATGGGGCATGCCAGAGCACTGCTGTCAGTTGACGGCGCCACGCAAATCACTCTGGCCAATCAAGTCGTCGCCAAGCGATTGTCGGTGCGCGAGGCGGAAAAGCTGGTGATTCGCACCACTGCAGAGCAGGCCGCCGCCAACAAGCCGCGCGATACCGCCAAGGAAAAATCGCGTGACATCACCCGTTTGGAAGAAGAATTGTCCGATTTGCTGGCTACCCAAGTTACCATCAAGCTGGGGACGAAAAACAAGGGGCAGTTACTGATCGACTTTGCCGATCTGGATACCTTGGATGGCATTATCGCCAAACTGCGCGGATAAAATGCAGGTATCGGCGACACCCTGTCCTCAAAAAACGGCGGCGCCATGCGCTTTTCAAGTGCACCGCTTTGGATCAAAAACAACGTTGCGGCGCCGCAGATGTTTGACGGTCACTGTGGAAAACCCGTATAATCCCGTGGCTTTGAACAGTCCCAACAGTAACGTCTAGAAATCACGCTGCCCCGATTGCGTACCCTGATGGTGCACGGGTCGCACGACCTTGGATCAGTATGCTGCGTGTCGTCTATTTGCAACTTGCCGCCACGATTTTTGCGAGTGCGGTTGCAGGATTGTTAGGTGGGGTTCCGGCGCTGCTCTCTGCGCTTCTCGGTGGGCTGTGCTGTGTAGTGCCGAATGGCTTGTTTGCGTTGCGCCTGTTCGCAAACGCGCAAAAAGCCGGCGGCGCCAACCCGATGACGTTTTTTATCGGTGAATTTATCAAGATTGCATTGACGGTCGCGCTGCTTGGCGCGGTCGCCTGGCTGTACCACGACTTGAGCTGGCTGGCGCTGATCGCCGGGTTCGTTGTGGCGCTGAAAAGTTACATCATCTTATTGTTTAGGCACTGACATGGCAACTGAAATGGCTGCAGCAGGCGCTGCACACCAGGTATCGGAAAATGCTCCGACCGCCTCTGAATACATCCAACACCACCTGGCGCATTTTTCTTCGCATCACCAGGAAAAAATCATCGATTTCTCCGTCATCAATATGGACACCATGTTCTGGTCAGTCCTGATGGGCGTGCTCGGTCTGTTCTTCATGTGGAAAGCCGCCAACCGTGTCACTTCCGGCGTCCCTGGCCGTTTCCAGGCGCTGGTTGAAATCATCGTTGAATTGGTCGAAGACCAGTCCAAAGCCATCGTTCACGGCAATCGCAGCTTCATCGCCCCTCTTGCCCTCACAGTGTTCGTCTGGGTTTTGCTGATGAATTCGATGGATTTCCTGCCGGTTGACTTGTTCTCCTCGCTGATTCATCTGGCCGGACTGGAAACTACGATCTCGCATCAGCGCGTGGTGCCTACCGCCGACCTGAACGGCACGCTTGGCATGGCCTTGGGCGTGTTTGCGCTGATGTTGTTCTACAACGTCAAGATCAAGGGTCTCGGCGGTTTCGTGCATGAACTGTTTTGCGCTCCTTTCGGTGCGCACC
The DNA here is from genome assembly GCA_966211965.1 of uncultured Burkholderiales bacterium. Taxonomy (GTDB): domain Bacteria; phylum Pseudomonadota; class Gammaproteobacteria; order Burkholderiales; family Burkholderiaceae_D; genus CBIHON01. The sequence goes on from CBIHON010000005.1 coordinate 106,588, forward strand.
CGGCGCTGTGGATCTTCAATCTCGGCCTGAACATCATCGAATTCGTCGCCAAGACCGTTTCCCTCGGCATGCGGTTGTTCGGCAACATGTACGCCGGTGAATTGATCTTCCTGTTGATTGCATTGCTCGGTTCGACCGCTACCTGGTGGGGTTTCGGCATGCATGTTTTCGCCGGCGCCATCTGGGCCATTTTCCACATCCTGATCGTTTTGCTGCAAGCCTTCATTTTCATGATGCTGACGCTGGTGTATATCGGCCAGGCGCATGAAGGCCACTAAGACACTCATATTCGTATTGAAGCAAGCACCGTTTTTTGCAGTATTTTTGGGTTTTAATTTTTTGACTTTGACTATCTAAGGGAGTTTTCATGACTAACGTCGCTTTCGTCGCATTGGCTTGTGGTTTGATCATTGGTTTGGGCGCTATCGGTGCATGTATCGGTATCGGCATCATGGGCGGCAAGTTCATCGAAGCGTCGGCACGTCAGCCTGAACTGATGAACACCCTGCAAACCAAGATGTTCCTGTTGGCCGGTCTGATCGACGCTGCGTTCCTGATCGGTGTTGGTATCGCGATGATGTTCGCGTTCGCTAACCCATTCCTCAAGGGCTAATCAGCCCACTCGTTACGCCGGGCCATAAGGTCCGGCGTTGGCTATTCTGAGAAGGAACATCATGAACTTAAATGCAACTTTGATTGCGCAGTTCGTTGTCTTCTTCATCCTGGCTGCTTTCACGATGAAGTTCGTATGGCCGCCGCTGATGAACGCGCTCGATGAGCGTGCCAAGAAGATTGCGGATGGATTGGCCGCCGCCGATCGCGGCAAAGCCGAAATGGCTGCCGCTGAAAAGCGTGTGCAAGCAGAACTGGCCGGTGCCCGCGACGAGGGTCAGAAGCGTATCGGCGACGCCGAAAAGCGCGCCCAAGGCATTATCGAAGACGCCAAAAAAACAGCCTCTGAGGAAGCGGCGCGGATCATTGCCGCCGCCCAGGCAGAAGCGGCTCAACAAGTGACCAAGGCGCGTGAAGCGCTGCGCGGCGAAGTAGCGACCCTCGCAGTCAAAGGCGCTGAACAAATCCTGAAGCGTGAAGTCAACGCAGCAGCGCATGCCGACTTGTTGAACCAACTGAAGACAGAGCTGTAATCATGGCTGAACTCGCAACGATTGCTCGCCCTTACGCAGAAGCTTTATTCCGTGTAGCAAAATCCGGAAATCTGGCGGCCTGGTCCGGTCTGGTTTCCGAGATGGCGCAAGTTGCGGCCCTCCCCGACGTCAAGGCCCTCGCTGAAAACCCGAAAGTATCGGATCAGCAAACCGCCGACACGTTTATCTCCGTGCTGAAATCCCCAGTTAATGCCGAAGCGAAGAACTTCATCGGCATGCTGGTGGAAAACGGCCGCTTGACGCTGCTGCCGGAAATCGGCGCGCAATTCCACGCGTTGAAAAATGCGGAAGAAGGTGCGGCAGACGCGGAGATCATCAGTGCATTCGAGCTGTCGGATGCGCAGGTGAAAGAGCTGGTCGCGACGCTGGAAAAGAAATTCGGCCGCAAGCTCAACCCCTCGGTGACCATTGACGGTTCGCTGATCGGCGGCGTGCGCGTGGTCGTCGGTGATGAAGTGCTCGACACGTCGGTGCGCGCCAAGCTGCAACAGATGCAAGTTGCGCTGGCTTCGTAAGCCGAAACAGTTAGAGCCCTCGCGTAAGAAACTTAAGCATTGCGGGACAGAGCTTGGCGCCGATGCAGGCGCCCTCTGTCCCAAACACATTAGGAGTTAACATGCAACTCAACCCGTCTGAAATCAGCGAACTGATCAAGAGCCGGATCCAAGGCCTCGGCGACAGCGCCGAAGTTCGCAATCAAGGCACGGTAATTTCCGTGACCGACGGCATCGTCCGCATCCACGGCCTGTCCGACGCGATGCAAGGCGAAATGCTGGAATTCCCAGGCAACACCTTCGGCCTCGCTCTGAACCTCGAACGCGACTCCGTCGGCGCCGTTATTCTGGGCGAGTACGAACACATTTCCGAAGGCGACACCGTCAAGACGACCGGCCGCATTCTGGAAGTGCCGATCGGCCCTGAACTCAAAGGCCGCGTGGTCAACGCCCTCGGCCAGCCGATCGACGGCAAAGGCCCGGTCAACACCAAGCTGACCGCTCCGATCGAAAAGATCGCCCCAGGTGTTATTGCCCGTCAATCCGTTTCCCAGCCGATGCAGACCGGCCTGAAGTCGATCGACTCCATGGTGCCGATCGGCCGCGGCCAGCGCGAACTGATCATCGGCGACCGCCAAACCGGCAAGACCGCCGTTGCGATTGATGCGATCATCAATCAAAAAGGCCAGGACATGGTTTGTATCTATGTCGCGATCGGTCAAAAAGCTTCCTCGATCAAGAACGTGGTGCGCGCACTGGAACAGCACGGCGCGCTGGAATACACGATCGTGGTTGCCGCTTCCGCTTCCGAGTCCGCCGCGATGCAATACGTGTCGGCCTACTCCGGCTGCGCGATGGGCGAATACTTCCGCGACCGCGGCCAAGACGCCTTGATCATTTATGACGATCTGTCCAAGCAAGCGGTGGCTTACCGTCAAGTGTCGCTGTTGCTGCGCCGTCCACCAGGCCGCGAAGCTTATCCTGGCGACGTGTTCTACCTGCACAGCCGTCTGCTTGAGCGCGCAGCCCGCGTCAATCCCGACTACGTCGAAGCCTTCACCAAGGGCGAAGTCAAAGGCAAGACCGGTTCGTTGACCGCATTGCCGATCATCGAAACGCAAGCCGGCGACGTGTCCGCTTTCGTTCCGACCAACGTGATTTCGATTACCGATGGTCAGATCTTCCTGGAAACATCGTTGTTCAACGCCGGTATCCGTCCTGCGATCAACGCCGGTATCTCAGTGTCGCGCGTCGGCGGCGCCGCTCAGACCAAGGTCATCAAAAACCTGTCCGGCGGTATCCGTAACGACTTGGCGCAATATCGTGAACTGGCTGCATTCGCGCAGTTCGCTTCCGACCTCGACGAAGCGACCCGTAAGCAGTTGGATCGCGGCGCCCGCGTGACGGAATTGCTGAAGCAGTCGCAATATTCCCCGTTGCCGATTTCGCTGATGGCGGTTTCGCTGTTCGCGGTCAACAAGGGTTATTTCGACAGCATCGACGTGAAAAAAGTATTGGCCTTCGAATCCGGCCTGCACAACTTCATGAAGACCAGCCACGCCGCATTGTTGAAGAAGATCGAAGATACCAAGCAACTCGACAAGGATGGCGAAGCAGCAATGGCCGCCGCGATTGCCGATTTCAAAAAATCGTTCTGATCTCACTGGAGCTAAAGGAGTAATAACTCATGGCTGCAGGCAAAGAGATACGCGGCAAGATCAAGAGCGTAGAAAATACGAAGAAGATCACCAAGGCGATGGAAATGGTCGCCGCATCCAAAATGCGCAAGGCGCAGGACCGGATGCGGGCTGCCCGTCCCTATAGTGACAAGATTCGTAATATCGCTTCCAATCTGGCGCAGGCAAATCCGGAGTACACGCATCCGTTCCTGGTCAAGCAGGACAAGGCGAAGACCATCGGTTTCATCGTCGTCACTACCGACAAGGGTCTGTGCGGCGGCTTGAACACCAATGCGCTGCGCCTGGCAACGACCAAGATTCGCGAACTGGAAAGCCAAGGCAACAAGATCCAGGCCGTTGCGATCGGCAACAAAGGGCTGGGTTTCCTGAACCGGATCGGCGTCAAGGTCGTTTCGCACGCGGTACAACTCGGCGATACCCCGCATCTGGATAAATTGATCGGTCCCGTCAAGGTACTGCTCGATGCATACCAGGACGGAAAATTGGACGCGGTCTACCTGGTGTACACCAATTTCATCAACACGATGAAGCAAGAGCCGATGATGCAGCAATTGCTGCCATTGTCCTCCGACAGGCTGAAAGCGGATAAAGGCAACCATTCGTGGGATTACCTTTACGAGCCCGATGCGCAAACCGTGATCGATGAACTGCTGGTGCGCTACGTGGAAGCGCTGATTTATCAAGCCGTTGCCGAAAATCTCGCGTCCGAGCAATCGGCGCGCATGGTGGCGATGAAAGCGGCGACCGACAATGCGGGCAACGTGATTGCCGAACTGAAGCTGGTCTATAACAAGACTCGCCAGGCGGCAATTACCAAGGAACTGTCCGAGATCGTCGCCGGCGCGGCCGCGGTTTAACAACTGATCGGTTCCTCCCTTTTCGAGAGGGAGGTATGTGAGGAAAAGGTTTTTCCTGGGTCATCGACTGAAACCCATCCCCACCCTGGCCCTCCCCTTGAAAGGGAGGGAACCGAATGGAAATGAATTTAAATTACTGAAGAAGGAACGAACATGGCTGATGGCAAAATCGTTCAGTGTATTGGCGCTGTGGTGGACGTTGAGTTCCCACGCAACGCGATGCCCAAGGTTTACGATGCCTTGAAAATGGAAGGCTCCGACCTGACCCTGGAAGTGCAACAGCAGCTTGGCGACGGCATCGTCCGTACCATTGCGCTGGGCTCTTCGGATGGTCTGCGTCGCGGCGTAATGATTAAAAACACCGGCAAGCCGATCACGGTGCCGGTCGGCAAAGCAACGCTGGGCCGCATCATGGACGTGCTGGGCAATCCGATCGACGAATGCGGTCCGGTGAGCCACGAGCAAACCGCGCCGATTCACCGCCGTGCCCCGGCTTACGACGAACTGTCGCCGTCGCAAGATCTGCTGGAAACCGGCATCAAGGTGATTGACTTGGTCTGCCCGTTCGCAAAAGGCGGTAAGGTTGGTCTGTTCGGCGGCGCCGGCGTGGGCAAGACCGTGAACATGATGGAACTGATCAACAACATCGCGAAGGCGCACAGCGGCTTGTCCGTGTTTGCCGGCGTGGGTGAGCGTACTCGTGAGGGTAACGACTTCTACCACGAAATGGCCGATGCCAAGGTGGTGGATCTGGATAATCCGGAACAATCCAAAGTGGCGATGGTTTACGGTCAGATGAATGAACCGCCAGGCAATCGTCTGCGTGTGGCGCTGACCGGCTTGACGATCGCGGAAGGTTTCCGTGACGAAGGCAAAGACGTGCTGTTCTTTGTCGACAACATCTACCGTTATACGCTGGCCGGTACCGAAGTGTCCGCGCTGCTGGGCCGTATGCCTTCCGCCGTGGGTTACCAGCCGACATTGGCCGAAGAAATGGGCCGTCTGCAAGAGCGTATCACCTCGACCAAGACCGGTTCGATCACCTCGATCCAGGCCGTCTACGTTCCAGCGGACGACTTGACCGACCCGTCTCCCGCGACCACGTTTGCTCACTTGGACTCCACCGTCGTGTTGTCGCGTGACATCGCCTCGCTCGGTATCTATCCTGCGGTTGACCCGCTCGATTCGACCTCGCGCCAGCTGGACCCGAACGTCGTCGGTCAAGAGCACTACGAGACCGCGCGCGCCGTTCAAGGCACGCTGCAGCGCTACAAGGAATTGCGCGACATTATCGCGATTCTGGGCATGGACGAACTGGCGCCGGAAGACAAGCTGACCGTGTTCCGTGCACGTAAGATGCAGCGTTTCCTGTCGCAACCGTTCCACGTTGCTGAAGTGTTTACCGGTTCCCCAGGCAAATACGTTTCGCTGAAAGACACGATCAAGGGCTTCAAGATGATCGCCTCCGGCGAACTCGATCACCTGCCTGAGCAAGCGTTCTACATGGTCGGCACGATCGAAGAAGCAATCGAAAAAGCCAAGAAACTCAACTAATTCCTGGCACGTCATTCCCGTGTGAACGGGAATGACAAACCGGATAGGAAACCACATGGCACATACTATTCACGTTGACGTCGTCTCCGCGGAAGAGCAGATCTTCGCCGGTGAAGCCGAATTCGTCGCGTTGCCGGGTGAGGCGGGTGAATTGGGGATCTATCCCAAGCACACGCCCTTGATCACACGCATCAAGCCGGGTGCGGTGCGCATCAAGGTTGCAGGCAAAGCGGAAGACGAGTTCGTCTTTGTCGCGGGCGGTATCCTCGAAGTGCAGCCGGATACGGTTACCGTGCTGGCCGACACCGCGATTCGCGGTGCCGACCTGGACGAGGCGAAAGCCACCGAAGCGAAGAAAAAGGCAGAGGAAGCATTGGTCAATCGCGAATCCAAAATCGATTATGCAAAAGCCCAGGCTGAATTGTCAGCGGCAATTGCACAGTTGGCGGCGATTCAGAAATTGCGCCAAAAGCGTTAAACGTAGCGCGGCAGTACAATGAAAAAGGCAGCCTAGGCTGCCTTTTTCAATATTGACGAGGAGATTGACGTGAATCAAGACACCGACTCCATTCCGACGCAACTCAAGACGTGGCGTACCATCGCCGTGGTCGGCCTTTCAAACAAACCCAACCGCGCCAGCCACGAGGTCGCGCAATACATGCAGCGGCACGGCTACCGGATTGTTCCGGTCAATCCATCGTATGCAGGCAACCGCATTCTCAATGAGATTTGTCATGCTTCCCTGACTGAAGCAGCCGCAGCGCTGGCGAAAGAAAACATCAAGATCGACATTGTCGATTGCTTCCGCAGATCCGACGCCATCCTTCCCATTGCGGAGGAGGCGATTGCAATCGGTGCGAAATGCCTGTGGATGCAACTCGGGGTCGTCAATCAGGAAGCGGCGGCCAAGGCCCGCGCCGCCGGCTTGAAGGTGGTCATGGACCATTGCATTAAGATCGAGCATATGCACGCCTGATGAATGCGTGATAAACCTTATGTTGCACGGCAGGTTTTATCTCAAGGGACATCCGTTGAAGGGGGTAATTGAAAGTACGAGAACTGCTTCCTTATCCCGCTAGCGGGATAAGGGCCGGGGATGAGGGTATTTGCCAAGGGCAGCGATCTGCAAGCGTCCTCACCCCAACCCTCTCCCGTCTGCGGGAGAGGGAGCTATTTCCGCATTTTCAATGACATTCTCCGTTAAACGGCAAGCGGCAGGGCCTGAACCTTCGCGAGAGAATCGGGTGCCTGCGGTTCGTCCCGCGACGTTTGCGTCGCGAGTACATCCAACGGACGTTTAACCCCGCCCACCACCGCCAGTACGTAGGTGCAAATCATCGTCGCGCCGACGTCCGCATGTTCCAGCAATTCCGCTACTGGGCGGATGTCGCAGCTGCGCCGCAAAAGACGTTTGGCAAAGTTATGACGCAAGGTGTGCGGACTGGCAGGCTTGGTCGCTCCGGCATGGCGCGACGCCTGAACAAACGCACGCCGGAGCGTCTGCACACAAAATGATGCTGGCGCGGTAGACTGCCGCGCGGGTTCCTGGAAATGCTTTGCTGAGGGAATACCCAGAACCATGCCAAGCTTTGATTGGCCCGCGGGTATCAAATCGATCAGGAAAAAATGTCGACTTACTTTTTGTTGTTTGTGGTCTTTTTATCGGATACCTTACGAACAGGAAAATTAAATCACGTTAGCCGCCAATGAACACCGCCGAACCTCGCTACTGCCTCAATGGAGAGGAGCCCAAGCTCGCAGGGAAGCGTTGCACAGCCCTCTTACTCGAGCACTTCTACGAAGATCTGAAAATTACCGATCAAGTCAATGTCGCCCACCTTTGCTTTGGCGAGCACTGGTACCGGTTGTACTTCGAATGTGCAACAGTCTTCTGGCGTAGGTCGGAGAGGCCGCTGCCAGCAGAGAATTCGAGCCCTTCTTATGGGCGGCTGCTCAATGACTTGTCTGGTATGGAGTCTGTAGTTGGCCAAACGGTCGAGCGAGTTGCCTACTCCGGAACGGATCCAGGGGATGTTCACGTCACTATCGCCTTTGCCAATGGCAAAAGTCTTGAGTTCGCTTACTGCAGTGAAACAGATTCCACGCGCCTTGTCGGCTTTCCTCCATTAAGCGGACAGCCTACAGCCGGCTTCGCCGCCGGCAGTCTCCCGCTCATGTCGAACGTCAGGCCCCACGATAATCACCAACTGAGCCAATGAAGCGCAACCGCTACGTCCCGCCGACGAACCGTGAGATCACTTTCCCGCGGGAAGCTGTTCCGCGCCCGATCGCTGTTTGGCTTCTGCTGCTCGTCCTGTCCGTCTTCGTCGCCTTCTTTGCGATAAACGCCGCCCGATTTCTATTTGCTGTCGTTTCGCATGCAAGTGAAATTCGAAGTGGCGGGGCCGTGGCTGTGGCGGTCTTGTGGCGGATGCTGCTCATCACCGTCTTCGCAATGGCCGCACTTGCTATCTATCATCGATGGCGCTGGAGTCGTTGGTTGGGGGTTGCACTCATTGTTGGCCTTGGCGTCTGTAGCCTTCTGGGCCCCGATACAACCCGATATGCCAACGAGGCGGAGCGGGCTGGCGGTTTCCTCGGGCGTCTCATTTTGCTGCCACCGCTTCTGGCATGGTGGGGCTACGCATTCGGATTCTCCTCGAAAGCGAAGCGATATTTCGCCGAAGGTTCCACCAGTATGGCCTAACCCCTCCATCGAGCGGACAGCCTCAAGCCCGCTACGCCGTCTTGCGCCTGCCGCTCATGTCGAACGTTGGGCATCGTGAATGAAGTTTGTCTGCGCGCTACTGTCCAAGAAGATCGGGCTCTGATCTTTGCTTCGTATAAAACTACTCTGCGGAACTATGTTGAATGGGCGTGGGGCTGGAACGAGGAATTTCAAACAGCCGGATTTTGGAAGCATCACCCCTTGGAGCAGTTTCAGCCTGACCGTACACGGCCAATCTTGCGCCTGCGATGCTCACCGTACCATTCGTACGGTTGCGCTTCTCGGCTCAACCTTGGCTCCTGTACAGTCAGGCTGAACCTGCTCTAGAGAAATTTCGAGTCGCCATGGTGGGGAAGAAATTTGCGGGAGCAATCCACGTTGAGAAACAAGATATTTTGCACTTCGTGCGCATGATTTTTTGATGCCCGAGTTTCAGGGCCGTGGTATTGGTTCACGACTGCTGAAGGAAGAGGCGGCCCGCGTGCACAGGAGCGGAAAGCAGTTGCACCTCAAGGTGATTGACATGGAGTGACGCTTCACTCGCTCCAGGCTCGCGTGCGCTCGATTGCCCGCCGCCATGTGGCTAACCGGTGCAAGCGTTCATCCTCCGGCATATGCGGCTCGAAGCATCGCTCCTGCCGCCATTGCGCGGCGATCTCCTGTTGCGAAGACCAGAAGCCGACCGCCAGCCCGGCCAGGTAGGCTGCGCCCAGCGCGGTGGTTTCCGTGACCTGCGGCCGCACCACCGGCACGCCAAGAATATCGGCCTGGAATTGCATCAGCAAGTCGTTGCGCGCAGCACCGCCGTCCACGCGTAATTCTTTCAACGCGATTGCGGAATCCTTCTGCATCGCTTCCAGCACGTCGACGCTTTGGTAAGCGATGCCCTCCAACGCCGCACGCGCGATGTGCGCCTTGGTCGTGCCGCGCGTCATGCCGAGGATGGTGCCGCGCGCATAGGCATCCCAATAGGGTGCCCCGAGTCCGGCAAAGGCCGGCACGAACACTGCGCCGCCGGCATCCGGCACGCTGGCGGCCAGTGTTTCGATATCGGCAGCATCCTGGATAATGCCGAGTCCGTCACGCAGCCACTGCACCGTCGCGCCGCCCATGAAGACGCTGCCTTCCACCATGTAATCGGCGACCGTCGCCGCGCCGTCACCGAAACTCCAGCCGATGGTGGTGAGCAGGTTGTTGTGCGAGGTGATCGCTTGCCGCCCGGTGTTCATCAACATGAAGCAGCCGGTGCCATAGGTATTCTTCGCCATGCCGGCGTGATGGCAGGCCTGGCCGAAAGTTGCAGCCTGTTGATCGCCGGCGATGCCGGCAATCGGCAGCGCGGTGCCGAACAGCTCGGCGTAAGTGTGCGCGGCAATACCGCTGCTGGGCACTACCCGGGGCAACAGCGAATGCGGTATGTCGAGCAGCGCCAGCAATTCTTCGTCCCATGCCCGGGTGCGGATATTGAACAGCAATGTACGCGAGGCATTGCTGGTATCGGTCACGTGTGCGCCGCTCAGTTTGAAAACCAGCCAAGCATCGATCGTCCCGAATGCCAGTTCGCCGCGCGCCGCACGCTCCCGCGCCTGCGGCACATGGTCGAGCAGCCACTTGAGCTTGGTGCCGGAAAAATACGGGTCAATCACCAGCCCGGTTTTTTCCTGGAACAGGGCCGCCTTGCCATCGTTGCGCAAGGCATCGCACAGCCCGGCGGTGCGCCGGTCTTGCCAGACGATTGCCGGCGCCAGCGCTGCGCCGCTCTTGCGATCCCACAGCACCGTGGTCTCGCGCTGGTTGGTGATGCCGATTGCCGCGATGTCGGCTGCGCCGATCGCATTCTCGCGCAGCACTTGCCGAATCACCGCCAGCTGCGATTCCCAGATCTCATCGGCGTCGTGTTCGACCCAGCCGGGCTGTGTAAAAATCTGGCGGAATTCCTGTTGCGCCATGCCATGAATACGGCCGGCTTGGTCAAACAGGATGGCGCGCGAACTGGTCGTGCCCTGGTCGATAGCGAGTACGAATTTGGTCATGGTCGTATTGGAGCGTGAATGGAAAGGGGACACGGTGCGGCATTGCATTCGCCTCCAGTGTATTCCGAATTCGGAACGGCGCAAAAGAAGGCGGCCTGAAGCCGGTCAACGCAATAGATCCTACCGCCCGGCCGCGTGCGTCGAAATCCACGCATCGAGCTTTTCCGCGGTGCCTGGGGGAAGATGCAAGCCCAGCTTCGAGCGCCGCCACAGAATGTCGTCAGCGCAGGCGGCCCATTCATGACGCATCAGGTAATTCACTTCGGCGGCGAACAGGCCGGGTGCGATTTCTTCGCCCATGTCCCGCAGGCTTTTGCAATCGGCCAGCAGTTGCCTGAGCCGGGTGCCGTAGGCGTGTGCATAGCGTGTCGCCAATGCCGCCGGCAGCCAGCCATACTCGGCCTGCAAGCGATGCACGAAGGACGCGAATCCAAGCACCGAGCGATTTGACGGTTGCGTATCGAACAGATCGCCTCCCGGCAGGCAAGCGCCGGCAGTCCATCTGCCGGCCCGGTTCGACAGTACGGGCGCGACCAGATCGAGCGCCTCTTCAGCAAGCTTGCGGAAGGTCGTGATCTTGCCGCCGAAGATCGATAACAGCGGTGCGCCGTCACGGTCCAGTTCGCAGCGGTAGTCGCGGGTGACGGCGGATGCCGCGGCGGCCTGGTCTTTCACCAGCGGTCGCACGCCGGAATACGACCATACTACGTCGGTCGGAATGACCGGTTTGCGAAAGTAGTAACTCGTCAACTCGCACAAATAGGCAATTTCATTTTGCTCGATGGCGACCTTGCCGATGTCGCCGTGATAGTCGATGTCGGTGGTGCCAATCAGCGTGAAATCGTTTTCGTAAGGTGTCGTGAAGACGATGCGGCCGTCCGGATGCTGGAAGATATAGGCATAAGGATGATCGAACAAACGCCTGACCACGATGTGGCTGCCCTTGATCAAGCGCAGCGAGTGAACCGCGGGCCGCTGCACTGCCGCTTGCAGAAAATGCGCGGCCCACGGCCCGGCGGCATTCACCAGGCAGCGCGCGCTGACGTCGAGATTGCGGCCGTCGGCGCTGCGCAAGACTGCGTGCCAGCGATCCCCGGCGCGTACTGCCGATTCACAAGTGGTTTGCGTAAAAATTCTTGCGCCCTTTTCAGCGGCATCGATCGCATTCAACACGACCAGCCGTGCGTCATCGACCCAGCCGTCGGAATATACGAAGCCGCGAGTGAATGCCGGCTTGAGCGGATTGCCGGCGGCGTGACGGCGCAAGTCGAGGCCGCGCGAGCCGGGCAGCAAGTCGCGTCTTGCCAGATGGTCATACAGGAACATGCCGATGCGCAGCAGCCAAGCCGGCCGCTGCCCTTTGTCGTGCGGCATCACGATGCGCAGCGGCCGAATGATGTGAGGGGCGGCGCGCAGCAATATTTCGCGCTCGATCAACGCCTTGCGGACCAGGCCGAATTCGTAATTCTCCAGATAGCGCAAACCGCCGTGGATCAGCTTGGAAGAAGCGGAGGAAGTATGCGCCGCAAGATCATCTTTTTCGCACAACACTACCGATAATCCGCGCCCCGCCGCATCGCGCGCGATGCCGGCGCCGTTGATGCCGCCACCCACCACCAGCACATCGCAATCGATACCGCCGGGGTGCGATTTCCTCGGGCTGTCTTGCCGATCGGCGGAGGTTTTATCCATACAAATTTTTCGTTTTCGTTGATCGCTGCCGACGGAAAATTCTGTGGTGCGATTGAGAGAGTGTCGCCGTTGCGGGGATATGTCCAGGTCAGCAGCCAAACCAAGTGCGAACTTTTTCAATCGATCCGGTGTCCGGATAACCGTAACTTGATCGAGTATCGAGGTCAAGGAAATGGAAGAAGTCCGGTTGTGAATGCGCCATCATGGCGGCGTCAATCCCCGGTCCAAAACATTGCTCCCTGTTCGCACCGAGCACTCGCTCTCGACGGCGAGGGTGGTATCGCCGGCGTGTATTAAGGGGGGACGAAATAATGGCCGCATCTCGCTCAAATGTGCCCATTTTGCAATTCAAAAAGCAGTATTTTGCAATTGGGAATAAATGCCTTTTACATTTGCCATCGGATCGCAAAAATAGGCGAAGTAGTGGTTGCGCCGCTCGTAAAGGCACGTTATCTTTGAGCGCGCCCGACGTACCAAGCGGCTTAACCGATGAACGAAGAATGAACCTGACACGCAGATGAAACGCACATGAAACGGCCTTTGTCGCTGCGGCAAGTCATTGCTCTGCTTATCGTTTTCAGTTTGTTGTCCGGTGCGTTATATGACGCGTGGCAGACGCATCTGAAGCAGCGCGAAACCTTAAGCGCCATCTTGCAAAATGATCAGGAAGTGCTGCTTGCCATTCTCTCCAGCGCGATGGCGAAATCGCTCTCCAGCAACGAGCGCGATACGGCCCAGGCGGTGGTCGATTCGGTGGCCAATGACGGACGCGTGCTCAGCATTGTCGTCTTCGACAGAGCCATGGGCCGCTTCGCCGAGTTCCTCCAGCCGCAACGTCGGCAAGGCAAAGTGCAATCGGCAAGCAAGCCCATCCACTGGCACGGCAGCCGGATCGGCCAGGTTCGGCTGGACATGGATAGCGGGCAAATGGATAGTGCCGTGAGTGCGGATTTCAGGCGCTTCCTGTACACCGCCTTGGCGCAAGCGGCGCTTGCGCTGAGCCTGATCCTGCTGATCCTGAACCGGCGTTTCAGCTGGCTGCTGAAAAACATCGTCAAACGCAAGAAAGTCGAGGCGGCGCTGCAGCATACGGTACTGGAACAGCAAGCCATTTTCGACAATGCCTTGGTCGGCATCGAAGTGGCCAAGGATCGGGTGATCCAGCGCTGTAATCGCCGGCTGGAGGCAATGATGGGATACGAGCATGGCGAGTTGACCGGTAAATCGACGCGCATCATTTTTCCAACCGACGAATCCTATGAAGCACTCGGCCGGCTCGCCTACGCCGACATTGCGGCCGGACGCAGTTCGGTGGGCGAATGGGAAATGATGCGCAAGGACGGCAGCCTGATCTGGTGCAGCTATCACGGCAGCGCGATCGATCCGCTGGACCCCTCCAAGGGAGCGATCTGGGCTGCGCAGGATATCACCGAGCGCAAGCGCACCGAAGCTGCGCTCAAGCAAACGCTGCAGGAGCAGCAAATTATTTTCGACAACGCCAATGTCGGCATCAACCTGGTCAGAAACAACCTGATGTATCGCTGCAATCGCGGCCTGGAGCAAATGCTGGGATATGCGCCGGGCGAATTGGCAGGTCGGCCGACACGCATTTTTTTCACCTCGGACGAAGCATTCAATGCCTTCGTCCTGCCTGCCTATGAAGCGATCAACGCCGGGAAAAGCTGCACCCAGGAGTGGGAGGCGCTGTGCAAGGATGGGAGCAAGCTGTGGTTGAGCAGCCATATCAGCGCAGTCGATCAGCAGGACTTGGCGCAAGGGACGATCTGGGTCAGCGAAGACATCAGCGAGCGCAAGCACACCGAAGCAATGCAGGTAGCGGCCCAGGAAGGCCTGGAGCGCGGCTTGGCGGTGGTCGAACAGACTTACCGCGACGCTACCTTGTTGAGCGAGCTGTCGAGTTATCTGCAAGCGTGCCAATCGTTGCAGGAAGCGTATACGGCCATCAATGAATACGGGCCACGCCTGTTTCCGGAAAGTGCCGGCGCTTTCTACCTGATGGACGAGACGCGGGCCAATCTGATCGAATGCGCCAGTTGGGGCGATGCCGGCTTTCCGGGCCATGGTTTTCCGGCACCGGCATGCCACGCATTGCGCCAGGCGCAAGTCTATCGGCTCGATCATCCGCAAGCCTCTTCCTGCTGCGCGCATGTGTACGGCCATTCGGACCCGCGCTTTCCCTATGCCTGCCTGCCGCTGACGGCGCACGGCGAAATCTTCGGCTTGCTGTTCGTCGAGCACCGCGGCGCTCCGGACCAGGAAAAACTGGAGCTGCGGCATCAACTGGCAAGCGCGCTGGCCGAGCAGACCGGTTTGGGGGTGGCCAACATCCGCTTGCGTGAAACCCTGCGTCAGCAATCGATTCGCGATCCCCTGACCGGTCTGTACAACCGCCGTTTCATGGACGAGACGATACGCCATGAGCTGGCCTGGGCCCAGCGCAAGAATAGCCACTTGGCGATCGCCATTCTCGACGTCGATCATTTCAAGCTGTTCAACGATCGCTTCGGCCACGATGCCGGCGATTGCGTATTGCAACACGTGGCGCGCGTGCTCGAAGAGCATGTCAGGCAAAGCGACGTGATATGCCGCTTTGGCGGCGAGGAATTTGTCGTGCTCCTGCCCGATATCTCGCTCGCGTTGGCGGAAGAACGGGTGGGCAACTTGTTGGATGCCGTGCGGAACTTGGAGCTGCAACACGGCACTCGCCCCTTGGGCCATATCACCGTTTCCTTGGGATTGGCGCTCTATCCGACCCATGGCGACACGCCCGAAGCCTTGATCGAAGCCGCCGACGCCGCGCTCTACCAGGCCAAGGCGGCAGGACGCGACCGGATGGTGCTGAGTGCGCCTTGAGTGCGGCGTGAATGGTTTGTCCGCTAGGCCTACCTCTCCTTCCAATGCAGCGCGATAATCTTCGCCAACCGATCGAAAGTGGGCTTGATCAATTCATCCGGCACGCAGGCATACCCCAATATCAAACCGCGCCGCGCATTGTCCGGCTTCATCTAGTAACGCGACAGCGGCCGCACGACGACATCAAGGCTATCGGCGCGCTGGGCCGTGAAATCGACGGGCCGCTGAATATCGTGATGGGCTTTACCGGGAACCCGCTCTCGGCGGCCGAGCTGCACGCGCTCGGAGTCAAGCGCGTCAGCATCGGCGGCAGCTTGGCGCGCGCGACGTATGGATTGATACGGCAGGCGGCGCAGGAGATGCGCGAGACCGGGACGTTCCGCTATGCGGATCAGCAGATTCCGGATGCCGAACTCAGCAAATTCTTCGCGGCTTGGGGGAGCGGCTCTTGAGAACCTATCCCAGTAGGGCTCGACACCGCCTTGCGCGTGATAAAGGGGGCGGACTGCGTTGTTCGTCGTTGCATAGCCAGCCATGCGGACTCCTCGCGCCTTGTCCTCACTCCTTTCTCACGCACAATCCGGCGCCGCCTCCTACTGGGATAGGTTCTAATTCAGGCTTCGCGAAACGCCTTGGTCTCTTCCAGCAACCAAGCCCGAAACGCCTCCACGCGCACCTTGGCGGCTGACGATTTCGGATAGACCAGCCAATAGCTGTAGTCATTCGGCAGGTCCAACTCGAAGGGTTTTATCAAGCGCTGCGCGGCGATGTCGTCCGCCGCCAGGAACACGCGCCCCAGCGCTACACCATGACCGTCGATCGCGGCTTGCAGCACCAGGCTCGAATCGCTGAAACCCGGGCCGCCATTCGCATCCACTTCGCCCGCGCCGGCCATCTCCAGCCAGCGCGGCCACAGATCGCGCGGCTGGTCGTGCAAGAGCGTGTGAAAGCGCAGGTCGGCCACCGCGCGTAAAGGATGCGCACCATTTTGTACAGTCGGATTGCACAGCGGCGACAGCCGCTCGCGCGAAATCAGATCGGCGCGCAAGCCGGGCCAGCGGCCCAGTCCGAGCCGGATGCCCAGATCGAATTCGCCGCCGGAAAAGTCATACGGTTCCAATGAACTGCTGACATGCAAATCGATCTTCGGCTGCACCGCGCGAAAGCGGCCCAGCCTCGGCATCAGCCATTTGGCGGCAAAGGACGGCAGTGCCGTGATGCGCAATGGTCCAGCCACGCCATTGCCTGCCAGCCGCTCGGTCGACGCCGCCAGCGCGTCCAGCGCCGCGCTCAAATCCGGCAGGTAGGCCTTGCCCTCGGCGGTCAGCGTCAAGGCATGGCCGTAACGCTCGAACAACTTCAAGTCCAGCCAATCCTCCAGTTGCTTGACCTGGTGGCTGATCGCCGCCTGCGTCACGTGCAGTTCGGCCGCCGCACGGGTGAAATTGCGATGGCGCGCCGCTGCCTCGAAGGCGCGTAGTGCGGTGAGCGGAGGCAGACGGCGCGTCATGAGAGCTTCATCAATTTTTCTTATCGAGAGGATGAGAATACATCGTTTTGCCGGACGCACAAAGCGCGGTGTAATCGTTTCCTTTACAAACAGGAGGCGCAATGATTGCACTGAAAATATGGGGGCTGATCCTCAGCTTCGCGATACCGATGATCGTCAGTCCCGGGCCGGGCAACACCATTCTGGCCGCGGCCGGCGGCAAATTCGGCGTCAAGGGGACGGTGCCGTTCTGGATGGGGTTCGAGGCGGGCAATCTGTTCTGGTGCCTGGTGTACGGCTTTGGCCTGAGCCAGTTATTCAAGGAGCATCCGTTGGCCTACGAGTTGCTCAAATGGGGCGGCACGCTTTATATCCTGTATCTGGCCTGGTGCTTTTTTCAGTCCTCGTCGATGTCCGATCCGGCGGATTTGAAGCCGCTTGGTTTCGCCGACGGTTTCGTTTCGCTTTCGCTCAATCCGAAAGTGCATTCGATGATCCTGGTAATGTTTTCCCAATTCCTGAACCCGGCCGCGCCATTGGCCTCGCAGGTGGTACAGATGGCGCTGGCGTTCGTCGTGGTCGGGCTGGCGTGCCATTTCCTGTGGATCTATGCCGGGCAGCTCATTTTCAGCCGGATCAAGACGCCGCGGGCGATGCGGGCGCAGGGGATAGGGTTTGGATTGTGCATGATCGTGGTCGCCGCATTTGTGGCGTTCGCATAGCCTGCCGCTTGCTGCCGGCTGCGCCTGGCTCGAAACCTGCCGCTGCAGGTGTTGCCCGGAACTCCCCTCCTTCCTGCGAAGCCGGGTTTTTTCGCTTGGGCCGGGAATCCCGCACCGCTGGGAAAGGTGGATCCATCGAATAAACCAAAGTGGCTCTATTTTATAGGGCCATATCCACATTAATTCCACATTAATATTAGCCATGGGTATTGATCACCAGCAAGACAGGCTATGTTTGCCGCAACGCTGGTGCTGTACACGGTGTACGGGCGCTTCGCAAAAATCGATGTGAACATGGGGTAAGCGATGAAAATTCTGCCGGTATTTCCGTCGTATCTGTCCGTCGCCGAGCGCGCCTGGTTCTTCATCTTGCGCGGCGCGAATGTGTTGACGCTGTTGTTCCTGGTGCTGCCCATCCAGATGTTTGCCGGCATCCGCGAAAACATCAGCCCGACAATCGCCGCTTTAGCGTCTATCCTGATCTTATTCTCTACCAGTTTATTGCTGATCCTCGAATGGCTGCGCGGCCGCAACAAGGCCGCTGCACGAATTTAATTCGAATCTAATTTTTACATCAGGAGTACTCTCATGTTGCAATTGAAAGATCCCTCGTTGCTGCGCCAGCAAGCCTACCTCGACGGCGAGTGGTGCGATGCCGATGACGGCAGCACCATCGAAGTCATCAATCCTGCTACCGGCGAAGTGCTTGGCAGCATTCCGCGCATGGGGGCGGCAGAAACGAAGCGCGCCATCGCGGCGGCCGAGCGCGCATGGTCCGGCTGGCGCAAGAAGACCGGCAAGGAGCGCAGCGCGATCCTGCGCAAGTGGAATGACCTGATGCTGGCCAATGCGGATGACCTGGCCCTGATCCTGACTGCGGAACAAGGCAAGCCGCTGGCCGAGTCCAAGGGGGAAATCGGCTACGCCGCTTCCTTCATCGAGTGGTTCGCCGAAGAAGGCAAGCGCGTCTGCGGCGATACCCTGCAATCGCCATGGGCCGACAAGCGCCTGATCGTCATCAAGGAGCCGATCGGCGTGTGTGCCGCGATCACGCCGTGGAATTTCCCGGCCGCTATGATTACCCGCAAAGCCGGCCCCGCGTTGGCGGCCGGTTGCCCGATGGTGGTCAAGCCGGCCGAAGCGACGCCGTACTCCGCCTTGGCGCTGGCGGTGCTGGCGGAACGTGCGGGGGTGCCGGCCGGTGTATTCAGCGTGCTGACCGGGTCTCCGCGCGCCATCGGCGGCGAGATGACGTCGAACCCGACCGTACGCAAGCTCAGCTTTACCGGTTCCACGGAAGTCGGGCGTTTGTTGATGCAGCAATGCGCACCGACCATCAAGAAATTGTCCCTGGAACTCGGCGGCAATGCGCCTTTCATTGTGTTCGACGATGCCGATCTGGATGCGGCGGTCGAGGGCGCGCTCGTCTCCAAATACCGCAACGCCGGCCAGACTTGCGTGTGCGCCAACCGGCTGTACGTGCAGGATGGCGTGTACGAGGCCTTCGCGCAAAAACTGGTGGCCGCGGTGGAAAAGCTCAAGGTCGGCAACGGTCTCGAACCCGGCGTGACGCAAGGCCCCTTGATCGATCAGGACGCGATTGAAAAGGTTGAGCAGCACGTCGCCGATGCGCTGGAGAAGGGCGGGCGCGTGCTGACAGGCGGCAAGCGCCACGCGCTCGGCCACAGCTTTTTCCAGCCCACCGTGATTGTCGACACGACTGCCGACATGCGCGTCGCCAAGGAAGAAACTTTCGGGCCGCTGGCGCCGCTGTTCCGCTTCAAGACCGACGAAGAGGTGATTGCATTGGCCAACGATACCGAGTTCGGCCTGGCCAGCTATTTCTATTCACGCGACATCGGCCGTATCTGGCGCGTCGCCGAAGCCTTGGAGAGCGGAATGGTCGGCATCAATACGGGCTTGATTTCGAATGAAGTTGCGCCCTTCGGCGGCGTCAAGCAATCCGGACTGGGACGCGAAGGCTCGAAGTATGGAATGGATGATTACCTGGTGATCAAGTATTTGTGCATGGGCGGGATTTGATCGGGATCGCCACGCGGCGGGTAGCATGCGCCGTGCGGATGGATCGATTCGAGCCGCCGCTATCACCCGTTGATGGCATGGAGCGAATGGGAAGAAATGCAAGCGCCGCTCGTCTGCAACGCAGCAAGCTATGCTACATTTCTTGAGGGCAGTTCATGCCCGCGCTGTGACAACCCGATGCTTATTTCGCTTTTCTTTCAAAGGGAGAAACAGGATGAAAATGAAATTCCATGCGCTATTTCTTGCGGCATCCGCCCTCGTTGGGGGCCAGGCTTTTGCAGGAGCCGACGACACCAAATGGATCAACCAATGCATCGCCGATAACAAGGATCAGGGTCAAACCGCGCAGACGGTGAAAACCTATTGCACCTGCATGAACAGCAAAATGGATGACAACGAAACCCAGTCCATTACGCAATGGGAAAAGACGCACAAGAAAGAAAACGAAGAGTGCAGCAAGAAGGCCGGCTGGAAAGGTTAAACGCCTTCGCCCGGTCGCGAATCCCGGACCGGAAGCACACAAAGTCTTCCGGTCCGGTCTCAGCCGCTCAGCGCTGTGTTTGCCTCACCATATCGCCCGGCCGAATGCTGAAGGCGGCAAACCGAACGGGTAGCCCTGCATGCCTGCGCCGAACTGCTGCTGACCATAGAACGGCGGCATGAAGGCTGCGAAGGGTTCGATACCGCTCATCATCTGGGCGCCCATCGGCTGCTGACCCAACTGCCCCGAAAGATCTCCGAACCATTGCTGTGCAAGCTGTTGCGGCTGTGCCTGCTCGGCATAAGCCGTAGGGGAGAGGCCGGCCCCGCCGAAAGCAGCGGGTTGCGCTCGTCCGCCGAGCTGGCTGCCCAGCAGGCCGCCCATCGCGATCTGCGGCGCGACGCCGAAGCCATGCATCATCGGCACCCCGGCTTGTGTCTGCAGACCGACTGCGACCAGCACATCGGGCAGGCCGAATCCGGTACGGCTAGGATCGCCCACGTTCACGCGGCGCGCGCTGGCCTTGATGATCTGGAACAGGCGTTCCACGCGCTCGGCGCTCCTGGTCCGGAAGGCCGCCTGGAACTCCGGATGATGCGCCAGCACCAGCGCTGCCAGACCGGTGATGTGCGGCGCCGCCATCGAGGTGCCGTCCCATACCGCATAGTTATTTTTCGGCACCGACGAAGTGATTGCAACGCCGGGCGCGCATACCGCTACCTGTGGACCGAAGCACGAGAACTTGGCGGCAAAGAAGCCGTTGGCATCGACGAACTGGGTCAGGGTCTGGGTGTGGTAGCTGTCGGGCGGGAATTCGTTGAGCTTGCCGATTGCCGCTACCGCGAGCACGTTGGGCGAAGAGGCCGGATATTGCACCGGACCGCCGGAATTGCCGGCCGCGACGATGCACGCGATGCCGGCACGCTTGGCGCGCAGGATCTGCTGTTCCAGCGCCTCGGACGGTTCGGCGCCGCCCAGACTGAGATTGACCACATCGATCTGCTTTTCGATGCAGTACTCGAGCGCATCGATCAAATGGCTGATCTGGCCGCCTGGGAACAGCTTGCATACGTGGACTTCGGCATCGGGCGCGAAGCCGCGCACGCCGAGCGCATTGTCCGCACCGACAATCACACCTGCACAATGCGAGCCGTGGGCGATGCTGTCCTCGTTCCAGGTATTCGGGTTGGTTTTCTTGTTGATGATATCGAAGCCGAAACGGATCTTGTTCAAGTCATCGTGCGTGGTCGCCGCGCCTGAATCGATCACGGCGATCTTGATGCCCTGGCCGCGATAGTTGCTGGGCAGCTGATCGAGTCGCATCGCTTTCTGGCCCCATCCGAAAATCTGTTCCTTGGGAAAAGTGGCCAGCGCCGGCCAATCGGCCAGGGGCCGTACGCAGACCACGTTGGGTTCGTCGGCGCTGAGTTCCGGATGCAATTGGTAAAAGCTCCAGTGGTCCGATTTCGGCTTGACGTAGAGGGCATGGATCGAGTCGGGCGTTTCGCCGTACAGGCTCAAGGTGACACGGCCTTGCGCGTCGGTGATGCCGTTGGCGGGCAGCAGGCTGCCGAACATGTAGACTTCGGCCTCCGGCAACGGCATCTCGTCCTTGCCGAGAACGACAAAGGCTGCATTGAATACCGGGCCGCCGGTCGGGACCAGGCCGGAGACCAGGGAAGGTTGTTGAAACACCGGGTCCATCAATTTCAAGTGATGATCGCGTTCGATGATCAGGCGGCCTTGTGCCTGCTGGTGCAGCGTATTCGCTTTTTGCGAAGTCATTTTTGCGACCAGCACGCTGGGCACATCGCCCATGCCGTCGGCCAGTGCGCCGACGATATTTTTCGGACCTACCGTGTCGACTATTTCGATATCGGGACTTGCGCGCAGCGTTTGCTCAACCAGATTGAACTGCAGCGGTTGCATACCCATCGGCTGCATGCCGAGTGCTCTGCGCGGCGCGATTAAAAATTGCCCTTTTCTTTCCGAGATGGCGCGTCCACGCCGTGTCGTCGCGCTGCCGGGTTGCAATGTTTCGCCGGATCTTTCTCCGGCTCCTGCGGCCGGCGTGCCGCCGGATGACGCGCCTGCGGCGGTCGCCGCCGAAGAACCTCGAACTTCAGGAGCGCGCGCTTCACCGGGCCGGGCGTCGCCGGGATTTTGTGTGGGGCGGGACGGTGCGCCGTCCCCTTTGGGCGATGCAGTGTCGGATGAGTTTGCATTCGCGGATTCGGGCATTTTGGCCATTTTGTTTCCTTCTATTCCAACTTGGGCGTCTCAGGTCTCGCCGAAGAGCGAGAGTGGACGATCAGGTTCAATGATCAACGGGGTTGAATTCTTGCGGAAGCGCTGCTCTAGAGAGAGAGCTTTTTCGGGACTCATGGCGACCACAACCGTGTGCGGCTGGTTGGTCGGGCCGATCGTATCCACCAGCTTGACGGCGGGGTCCTGTCGGATGTCCTCGACGAATTCCGCGAGTTGCCCCGCATCCTCCGATCGAACAATGTAATGGCCAGTACCGGGCGCGTTTGAAATCGGTGACATGCGAACTCTCCTTGAAGGCGCCAAGCCCGCGGGAACGGCGGCGGCTTGGCGCGCGCTGGACGACTTGATTATGGGTTAGTGAATGTACTGTCCGCCGTAATTCCCGGCCTGCATGCCCATTCCCTGGCCTGCCTGGTATCCCGGATAATTGGCGGCTTGCTGGCCCTGTCCCTGGCTTTGCTGCTGCGCTTGCATCGCTTGTTGGGCCTGCAGCGCCTGCTGGGCTTGCTGGGCATAGGCGGCAGCGACGGGGTCGGCACTGAAGGGCAGCATGCGGCCGAGCTGTCCGGCCGCGCCGCCGAGCGTTTGGCCGAGACCGGACTGACCGAAAATGCCGCCGATGGCGCCGCCCAGAGGCTGGCCGACCTGGCCCAGGAGATTGCCGAACCAGCCTTGCGGGCTGAACTGTTGGCCTTGCTGTCCCTGCAGAGCCTGTTGCAGTTGCGCCTGCTGGGCTTGCTGGGCATAGGCGGCAGTGATGGGATCGGCATTGAAGGGCAGCATGCGGCCGAGCTGTCCGGCCGCGCCGCCGAGCGTTTGGCCGAGACCGGACTGACCGAAAATGCCGCCGATGGCGCCGCCCAGAGGCTGGCCGACCTGGCCCAGGAGATTGCCGAACCAGCCTTGCGGGCTGAACTGTTGGCCTTGCTGTCCCTGCAGAGCCTGTTGCAGTTGCGCCTGCTGGGCTTGCTGGGCATAGGCGGCAGTGATGGGATCGGCATTGAAGGGCAGCATGCGGCCGAGCTGTCCGGCCGCGCCGCCGAGCGTTTGGCCGAGACCGGACTGACCGAAAATGCCGCCGATGGCGCCGCCCAGAGGCTGGCCGACCTGGCCCAGGAGATTGCCGAACCAGCCTTGCGGACCTAGCTGGCCTTGTTGTCCGAATTGACCTTGCTGCGCTTGTTGGGCATAAGCTGCGGCGGTCATTGGGTCCATGCCGAACGGCAGTAAGGCACCCCCGATACCGCCTGCCATCTGTCCGATGTGGCTACCCATTCCCGGGTTCCCGAAAATGCCGCCGATGCCTCGACCTACCAAACCACCGAGAGGGCCGCCAAACAATCCACCTAGCAGCCCCTGCGGGCCGAGTTGTTGAGGCGCATACGCTGCTCCCATCATTCCAAGTCCGCCGGAATAAGGATTTTGTTGAAACTCGTTCATATATGACTCCACATGTAAGCGACTGGTTGCCCGGTGCATCGCTCGAATCCTTGCATCGGACCGGCCGGCTCGCTGTCTCGCCGGCGCCGGATTTGCAAGTTTCCTGTGCGACCCGGGCATTTCCACTGCGCGCGTTTCGTGTTTCTTAACGCCTTCGGAACCGAGGGAAACGATATCCGGCGGCGCGCTCTGCAGCTAGCTCGTCCTGGTGTGGGGTCACGAGTAGGCGCAATACCCAACATCTTCAGGCCTGCGCGCTTTCGCACCATCGTGAAACAGGTCGACTGCCGGCCTAAAAATTTTTTGCGCTATTTTGGGACGCCACACCAGCCTCCCAGCGAAGCTTGTCCCGTCCCCTCTCCGTCGCAATCTTCTCGCGTGGACCAGGGTGGGATCTCCATGTGCCCGATTATTTTTATCGGTTTTAAAATTTTTTCAAGGTGAATTTTGGTGCGTGCGCGAGATTTTTTTGGTGCAAATTTTCATCCTAAAAAGTCTTCGGACGACCGGCGCTTCCCTATGAAAATATTGCCGTTCAGGACTTGGTCGCGGAATGCGCGGCAGCTGCCAGGTGCGACAAGCCCAAGCGCTGCAGCAGAACATACACGCCGGACAGGGAGTAGCGCGCATTGAACCGGTCGTGCAGCAGATGTCGGATTACTTCCACGCGATATGCCGTGTTGGCGGCGCCTTTCGGGAATTCTGCTTCGATCAGAATCCGGAAGGCATTTTCGTCTTCCGCTTTAAGATGTTTCGGCGCGCCGGGCCGAGGGCGGTCGCGCAGACCGGCTGCGCCTTCAGCACGATATCGATGCAGCCAGTAATACAATTGGGAGCGGCCGATCAGGAATAATCCCGCGGTCTCGTCGGCGTCATGGCCGGTTAACAAATGCCGTATTGCCAGCATGCGGCTGCGGGCACGGGCATTATTTTCGCGGCGCGCTGCTTCTGCCAATTCCTGCGCGCATTGCGGTTCGGCACCCCACAATTTTTTCCTCTTCATGTGTTTGCTCCAGGTCGCGTACTTGCATGAGACTTTTGGACCGGCTTCTTCAGAAAATAATCTGAAAAATATTTAGAAGCTTTTTTGAATGGCTTGCGAGGTGAATTTTGCCGAGGGCTGTTTCGGCATTTTTTAGTGCGTTCCGGGATGAGATAATAACGGCTTACTGAAAAGCCTTTCCTCTCTCCAATGCCCCAATTCGCTCCCCTCAAAAACGACACCTTCCTGCGCGCGCTGCTACGGCAGCCCACCGACTATACGCCCCTGTGGCTCATGCGCCAGGCCGGACGCTACCTGCCCGAATACTGCGCCACCCGTAAAAAAGCCGGCTCCTTCCTGCAACTGGCCCAGACCCCCGACTACGCCACCGAAGTCACCCTGCAGCCTCTGGAGCGCTATCCCCTGGACGCCGCCATCCTCTTTTCCGATATCCTCACCGTGCCTGATGCCTTGGGCCTGGGCTTGTATTTCGCCGACGGCGAAGGTCCCAAGTTCGAACGCCCGCTGCGCGACGAACGCGCCGTGATGGCCTTGCCTACGCTCGACCTGGGCAAGTTGCAATACGTCTTCGACGCCGTCACCCAAATTCGCACCGAACTCGATGGCCGGGTGCCGCTCATCGGCTTTTCCGGCAGCCCCTGGACCCTGGCCTGTTACATGGTCGAAGGCGGCGGCTCGGACGACTTCCGCACCGTCAAGACCATGCTGTACCAGCGTCCCGACCTGATGCACCACATCCTGCGCAACAATGCCGCGGCCGTGGCGGCTTACCTGAATGCGCAAATCGATGCCGGCGCCCAGGCGGTGATGCTGTTCGACACCTGGGGCGGGGTGTTGGCCGATGGCGCTTATCAACAGTTTTCGCTGGACTACATGCGGGACGTCGTGAGCCGGTTGAGCCTGGAACGGGAAGGGGTGCGCATTCCGTGCATCGTCTTCACAAAGGGGGGCGGCTTGTGGCTGGAACAGATGGCGGGAATCGGGGCGGATGCGGTAGGGGTGGATTGGACGGTCAATCTGGGGCAGGCGCGTGCGCGGGTAGGGCAGCAGGTGGCGCTGCAAGGCAATCTGGACCCGGCGGTGTTGTTTGCCGGAGCCCAGCAGATCCGTGCCGAAGTGGGCCGGGTGCTGGCAGCGTTCGGCGCGCCCGAGGCGGGAGTGGGGCATGTGTTCAACCTGGGGCACGGCATTTCACAATTTACGCCGCCGGAGGCAGTCTCGGTGATGGTGGAGGCAGTGCATCAAATCAGCCGGACGATGCGTGGCTGAGTTTCCCGGAGGGCAGGAAGGTTTTGTGGATAAGGTGTACGGGGATTTCCATAACGAACCAGTTTTCTTGAGAAAACTGAGAAAAAAGTCCTATTCCGGGGCGTCGCCATGCCTCTTATTCACAAAACCGGATTTGTGCATGGCAGCAAGAAAATTTAAGCATATTTATTTCTTTGCACCTTCTTGATTTTTTAAGTTATTGATTTTAAAGGGATTATTTTTTGCTTTCCATTTCAGCATTTTATTGAAACCCGCATAAAATCTGGGGTTCAGGCTTGTCAAGAGCGCCTTGTCCACAAAGTTATCCACAGGCTTTGTGGATAGAAGAAAAAGCGCTTAAGAAACCGGAGCTTAGGGCTCTTCCTTAAGGTTTTCGTTAAGTTTTTGTTGCGGTGCACCAATAACCACATGGAACTTGCTCTTGACTCTGGGTAATCAATGGCCGTTTTGCTAGCCGATTTTTTCTTGCGAAAGCCAATAGCGAATCAACAATACCAGCAGAAAAGTTGGAAAGCGGGAATCCCGAAAATCATTCCTCCCAGCATAGTTACCCTCAACTTATTCACAAAACCGAATACCCGTGAAGCTGAAAAAAATATTTAACAACCTTGATTCTTTTTCACTAAGTCAATTTTTAAGTTATTGATTTTAAAGGGATTAGTTTTTGCCCCGAATTTGAGCAATTTATAGAAACCCCGATGAAATCTAGTGTTTTGCGCTGTCAAGGGGTGTTTGTCCACAAAGTTATCCACAGTCTTTGTGGATATTTTAAAAAGCGCTTATGAAACCGCTAGTTAGCCCATTTTTTCAAGTATCACATTAACTTCGTGGAACACCGCATTCTCAAGGTCGCGCTCGACACCCCTCTTGACTTCTTTTTCGATTACCGATGGACGGGGGATGCTGCTACTTCTGGTTTGCCATCGGTCGGCCAATTGGCTCTGGTGCCTTTCGGACGGCGCGAGGTGATCGGCTTGATCGTTGCCATCGGTGAACAGACCGACGTCCCGCCGGACAAGCTGAAGGATGTTCTGGCGCTGCGTTCGCAACTCGCTCCGCTGTCAGCCACTTGGCTCGCATTGTGCAGTTTCGCGGCGGAATACTATCAGCGCCCGCTGGGAGAAGTCGCAATACCGGGCTTGCCGAAAAACCTGCGTGCCGCCAAGAGTGTCTCCCTTGACCGAGCCTTGAAAAAGCTGGGGAAGAGCGCGGTGCAAGGGGATTTCTCACCGGCACCGGCGCCCTTGCTCAGCCCCGCGCAACAACAAGCTGCCGATTCGATTGCAGGCGCCCAAGGCTTCTCTCCAATCCTGTTGTACGGTGTGACCGGCAGCGGCAAGACCGAGGTTTACCTGCAGGCAACCGCCAAAATCCTGGCTCAGGCTGCGAGTGCGGGAAATCCCGCTCAAGTTCTGATCCTTGTGCCCGAAATAAACCTGACGCCGCAACTCGAAGGCAATGTGCGCGCTCGTTTTCCAACGGTCGCCGTCGCCACCTTGCACAGCGGCTTGGCCGAAGGGGAGCGCCTGTTGCATTGGCTGGCCGGGCATGCCAGCCAAGCCAGCATCGTGCTCGGCACCCGGCTCGCGATCCTGGCGTCGTTACCGCACCTGAAGTTGATCATTGTCGATGAAGAACATGACCCTTCATACAAGCAGCAGGAAGGCTTGCGGTATTCGGCCCGCGACTTGGCCGTCTGGCGCGCGCGCCAACTCGCAATTCCGATCGTGCTGGGTTCCGCCACACCTTCGCTGGAAAGCTGGCACCACGCGCAATCGGGTCGATATCGCCGGCTGGAGTTGCGCGAACGGGCGGCGAAGGATGCCGTGCTGCCCAAGGTCCGGCTGATCGACATGGAGCGCGACAAACCGGCTGAAGGACTCACTTCGACCCTGATCAAGGCATTGAAGCTGCGTCTGGAGCGTGGTGAGCAATCACTGTTGTTCCTCAACCGGCGCGGCTACTCGCCGGTTGTCTCTTGCGATGCTTGCGGTTGGATCAGCAATTGCACGCGTTGCACCGCTTTCATGGTCTTGCACAAGCTGGACCGCCGCCTGCGCTGCCACCATTGCGGGCTGGAGCAGCGTATTCCCAAGGCCTGCCCGACTTGCGGCAACGTCGACATCCAGCCGCTCGGCCGCGGCACGCAACGCGTGGAGGAGGGCCTGCAAGTCCTGTTTCCGCAAGCCCGGATCATGCGCATCGATGCTGATTCGACCCGGCGCAAGGGAAGTGCGCAAGCCGCTTTCGATACCGTTCATCGTGGCGAAGTGGATATCCTGATCGGCACGCAAATGGTCGCCAAGGGCCATGATTTTCAAAACCTGACTTTGGTCGGCGTGCTCAATCCGGACACGGCATTGTTTTCGCAGGACTACCGCGCCGGGGAGCGCTTGTTTGCGCAATTGATGCAGGTGGCGGGGCGCGCCGGCCGCGCCGCCCAAAAGGAAGGCGGCAGCGCCAGCGAAGTGCTGATTCAGACGCGTTATCCGCAGCATCCCCTGTATGCCGCCGTGATGGCGCATGATTACGATCGCTTTGCCGATTCGCTATTGGAGGAAAGGCGCCAAGCCAGCCTGCCGCCTTTCATTTATCAGGCGTTGTTGCGGGCGGAAGCGGCCGAACTGGAAGCGGCACTGGATTTTTTGCGGCAAGCCAGTACTTGTGTGGTCCAGGCCGGCATCACCGTCAACGATCCGATCCCGATGAGCATGACGCGCGTTGCCAATGTCGATCGCGCCCAGTTGTTGATTGAATCGGTGTCGCGCCCGGCCTTGCAGGCATTTCTTAAAACCTGGACCGCGGCATTGCGGCAGATCAAAACGCGCGCCAAGTGGTCGTTGGAAGTGGATCCGGTCGATATTTAGGACGCAGGAAGCGGCTCAATGTTTCTATTTATCATTACGTCCATATCCTGTGCATTTTGTTCAGCATAGGTTTCAATGTTTCGATAATAATGAACATTCCGGTTTGTTGAACATTTTCCTTGAAATTTACCGCAGCCTACGCATCCGCTCCGCTCTCTCGGCAGGAGGCGGGTGGCTTGATAAATAAGGCGGAGGATCGCCTGATTTTTCACCCAGCTTTTCAAACAGGTAAGTCAGGCTAGACGGGCTGATGCCATTCGCTTTCAACATCGCCAGCGCGTAATCGTCGGCCTCGGTCTCGGCATCGCGCGAATATTTCAGGTCCAGCATCAAGGTAGGGACGGTGGCCACAATAGTCGAGACATCACCGAACAGTGCCGCCGCGGCAGCGCCGATGGCTGAACTCTGGATCAGCCGCCGCATCAGGTGGCGTTCATGCAAATGTCCCAGTTCATGGGCCAGTATGCCCATCACCGCATCGTCGTTGTCCACGAGTTTCACGATTTCATCGGTCAACACGATCTGGCCGGAAGGCAGGGCGAAGGCATTCGGGCCGATCTTGCTTTTGCGGAAAACGATCTCGTAAGCCGGCCGCTCGCCAGCGGGGAGCTGCAGGCCGTTGAAGCGGCTGACGATGGCTTCGCGCCGTTCGGCCGGCAATTGGCTGGGCGCGAACAGGCGGCTATCCAGGAAAGACAGGGATTCGCTGCCGATCGCGCGTTCGATTTTTTCCGGCAGCGACTTGGCGATCAACTCCGACGCGGCGGGCAAGCCATACAGGTAGCCGAGCACCAGCACGCCGATCGTGACGACCCATGCAAGGATCGCGCCGCGCCAGCTTTGCTGCAGCCGTACCACCAGCGAATCCTGATGGCCGGTGGCGGCCAGCAAGAGATTGAACGCCGGGCCGTCGAGAATTTCCAGGTAGGCCCCGTCCGGATAAGTGACCTTGCGCGCCGCGTTGCGCACCCGCTCGGATACCCGCAACTCGGCGATCGGGCAGTGGCGCTCGGCATCGCCGCTGATCGAGGCAATGCCCGCCTCGACTGCCAATTCCACGCTCAGCCTGCGCGAAGTCTTGCCGTCGAAGTAGTACGCAGGGATGCCCATGGCTTACAGCGACAGGTCGAAATCGAGCAGGTCGGCCACACCCTCGCCGGTGGCCGAGGCGGCGGCTTGGGTGCCGGCCAGGAAATGATCGAGGCTGCTGGCCGGCAGCAGGGACATCGACTCGATCCGGTAGCGCATCGAGCGGATTTGCGCGAACGGGATGAACAAGCCCAGCGTCAGGAAAATTCCCAGCAGATTGGTGGTGGCGATGAAGATCACCTTGCTCCACTTCATCTCGCTTTTGAACTGGTGTGCGCCAAGCCTGGTATTGCTCCAGATCAGGTTTTGAATCAAAGTCAGGAAGATCGGAAACGACATTACGACCCACAAATACAAGGCAAAGAGCGCCAACGCAAAGAGACCGATGCCGGCGGCGCCGCGATTCTCGATGCCGGTCGCAAAAATCCCCACCAGAGTGCCGCCGAATACGATCCCGATGCCGACCAAGCCGCCGACAACGATCAGGAATCCGAGCAGATAGCTGAGGTAAAAGGAGCCGGCAGTGGCGTGGAAGGAGAAGTGGGTGGTGCCGAATCGGCTTTCCTCATGCTGGAATTTCTTGATCTGGTGATGGGCGAACGGCAATCCCAGATACAAGGTCATCGCGGCCACCAGGGGCATCAGCAAAAACGCCTCATAGGCCTTGCTGGGCGAACCGCGAAAGCCGAAACGAATGCCGCGGTAACTCGAATTGGACAGCTTGAACTGAAGGCTTTTCCACACCAGCCAAGGCAGCACCAGGACCACCAGCAAGAGCATGAGCAAGCCAAGCACTTCGGAAAAACTGAAAATTCCCTGGTAGCCGACGATCAGGGCCAGCGCAATCAAGCGTCCTTTCAAGATCGCCAGCGGGCTACCGTGATATTCGAAACTGCTGCCGGCCAGCCGGGTGCTGTCATAAAAGTAGCGAGCCTTGCGCACCTTGGCCCAGGCGGAATAAATGCCGAGGGTGATAATCGACAGTAATAAATTGACGATCCAGATACGGAAGTATTCGCTGCCGCTGCCGGTAAACGAGAACTTCTCGACAGGCAAGGCCTGGGGTATGTCACTGGCTTGATCTGTTTCGATCGGCAGCGCGTCCATCATTTTTTCTCCCTTCAGATATTTATAATTTCGACAACCGACGAAAGATGACCGGATTGCAACAAAATGTCAATATGCAGCGGGCTTCACTCGTCAAATAAACCCGCCTGCCCCATGCACTCTTCCTTGCTGAGCCGCACTCCCGCACCCAACAGGCGGACCGGCAACCGGTAACGCTGGAACCCCATTTCCAGCAGCTTGCGGAATTGCGCCGTGTCGAGCGTATTCGCCACGCACTCGACGGTGGTTTTGCGAAAGTCCGAGAACCGGATTTTGACGTAGAGCTTGTGAATATTGCGTTCAGCCTTGACCCGCTGTACGCGTGCCGTGAGGCTGTCGAGCAACGGCACCAATTCGCGCAGGCAGCTTTCCAGGTCGGGCAGATCGATCGTATAGGTTTCCTCGACGCTGACCGATTTACGCTCCTGCGTTGAACAGACCTCACGGGGATCGATGCCGCGGCATAGGTTGAACAGCCTGCCGCCGAACTTGCTGAAATGATGTTGCAGGTCCGGTAGCGGCCAGGCGCGCAAATCCGCACAGGTCTCGGCGCCCAGCCGGCGCAATTTTGCCGCCGTGACCTTGCCGACGCCGAATAATTTATCCACCGGCAGGAGCGCGACGAAAGCATCGATCTCATGCGGGCGGATTACGAACAAGCCGTCGGGCTTGTTCCAGTCGCTGGCGATCTTCGACAAAAACTTGTTGGGCGCCACGCCGGCGGATGCGGTGATGCCGACCGTCTGCGCAATGCGGGCACGGATGTCTTGCGCGATCAGGGTCGCGCTGCCTTTGAAGTGGGAGGAACGGGTGACGTCGAGGTAGGCTTCGTCCAGCGACAGCGGTTCGACCAGCTCAGTGTAGTCGCGATAGATCGCCAGGATTTGCCTGGACGCGATCCGGTATTTTTCCATTGCCGGCGGCAGCACGACTAGGCCGGGGCAACGCTGCAGCGCTTGCGCCATTGCCATCGCCGAGCGTACGCCGAAGCGCCGTGCCTCGTAATTGCAGGTGGCGACCACGCCGCGCTGATCGGGCCGGCCGCCGACCGCGACCGGAAGTCCGCGCAGGGCAGGGTTGTCCCGCATCTCGACGGCCGCATAAAAGCAGTCGCAATCGCAGTGTATGATCTTGCGCGGCGGCAGGGTTGACGGGGTCGGCACTGCATTGATCGGCGGGATTCGGAAGCGTGTATTTTACCGCTAGGCAGCTTTCTTCTCAGGAAGACCGCATAGCGCAACCCCGCTTTGAATTCAGGGTCGAATTCGACCCGGCATTTGCAAATAAAAGGAGTTCGTATGAAATTCGGTTACACCATCGTTTATGTTCCGGATGTCGATGCATCGCTGGCGTTTTTTGAAAAGGCCTTCGGCTTCAGCCGCCGCTTTTTACATGAGTCAGGCACCTACGGCGAACTCGATACCGGCGAAACCACGCTGGCCTTCGCCGCGCACGCCTTGGGCGAAATGCATTTCCCGGAGGGTTATGTCGCAGCCAGTTCTTCAGGCAAGCCGCTCGGCATGGAATTGGGTCTGGTCACGGAAAATGTGGCGCAGGCGCACACTGATGCCGTGACGGCCGGCGCGGTGTCGATCAGCGCACCGGAAACCAAGCCTTGGGGGCAGGTCGTGTCGTGGGTGCGCTGTCCTGACGGGACGCTGGTTGAGCTGTGTTCGCCGATGGGTGCTTAGAGCAGTTTCATCCTGACCGTACACGGCCAATCTTGCGCCTGCGATGCTCACCGTACCATTCGTACGGTTGCGCTTCTCGGCTCAACCTTGGCTCCTGTACAGTCAGGCTGAAACTGCTCTAGCGGCGAAGCGAGGCAGCGTGCGCGGTGCGGGCGAAATTTCCCACTTCTTGCGCTTGCCTTCCCTCTTGTGACGAAGAGTCGTGCACCCAGCGCATGTTACGGATTACCGCCCGCCCGAGCCTTGCTTCCTGCCGGTTTTCGCGGCACCGGCCGGCCGCTTGCGCTGAGCCGGCATCGTCAGTGGTTTGGCGAAATCCTGACGTGTCCGCGCCTTGGCCTGGGCCAGCTTGGCCGGCACGGCTTCCGCCCGTTGCTTGGCCGAGGCCAGCCCGCCGCCGGGTTCCCAGCGCGGCACCAGATGCTTTTCCCCATTGCCGATCAAATCGCCGCGTCCCATGCGGGTCAGGCCTTCGCGCAGGATCGGCCAGTTTTCCGGATCGTGATAACGCAGGAAGGCTTTGTGCAGGCGCCGGATTTTTCCACTGCGCGCGGTCTCGACTACTTCCGAATCGGCGGTCACCTTGTGCAGCGGATTCTTGCGGCTGTGGTACATGGTGGTCGCCATCGCCATCGGCGTCGGCATGAAGGTTTGCACCTGGTCCAGCCTGAAGTTGTTTTTCTTCAGCCATAGCGCCAGGTTCAGCATGTCTTCATCGGTGGTGCCGGGATGGGCTGCGATGAAGTAGGGAATCAGGTATTGCTTCTTGCCGGCTTCCCTGGAAAAACGGTCGAACATTTCCTTGAACTTGTCATAGGTACCGATGCCCGGCTTCATCATCTTCGACAAGGTGCCTTCCTCGGTATGCTCAGGTGCGATCTTCAACAGGCCGCCGACATGATGCGTGACCAGTTCCTTCACATACTCCGGCGAGCGCACCGCCAGATCGTAACGCAGGCCGGAACTGATCAGCACCTTCTTGATGCCGGGAATCGCGCGCGCCTTGCGATATACCGAGATCAGCTTGCTGTGGTCGGTGCCGAGGTTGGAGCAGATGGTCGGGTAGACACAGGACAGGCGGCGGCAGGACTCCTCGATTTTCTTGTCCTTGCAGGCCAGCCGGTACATGTTGGCGGTCGGGCCGCCGAGGTCGGAAATGGTGCCGGTGAAGCCCTGGGTCTTGTCGCGGATCTCTTCGATCTCGCGCAGGATCGATGGCTCGGAACGGCTCTGGATGATGCGGCCCTCATGCTCGGTGATCGAACAAAAGGTGCAGCCGCCGAAGCAGCCGCGCATGATGTTGACGGAAAAACGGATCATTTCCCAGGCCGGGATGCGCGCCTTGCCATAGGCCGGATGCGGCGAACGGGCATACGGCAGGCCGTACACGCCATCCATCTCATCCATTTCCAGCGGCAGCGGCGGCGGATTCAGCCAGACGTCACGTTCCCCGTGCGCCTGCACCAATGCGCGGGCGTTGCCGGGATTCGATTCGATGTGGAACACGCGCGAAGCATGCGCGTACATCACCGGATCGTCTTTCACCACGTCGTAGGAAGGCAGGCGGATCACGGTCTTGTTGTGCTTTTCCTTGAGCGCAGCCTGGCGCTCTTCTCGGCTCAGGATCAGGATCGGTTTCTCGACCGGCGCCGTCGTTGCCGGCGCGGTGGCGCAACTGGCGGTTTCCTTCGACTTCATCTCGTACGGATCGGGATGCGGCTCGACCCGTCCCGGCGTATCGACGCGGGTCGAATTGGATTCGGTCCAATCCTCGGCCGGTTTCCAGCCCCGCGGCACCATGAAGGCGGTGCCGCGCAAATCGCGGATATTCTTGACCGATTCGCCGGCGGCGAGGCGGTGCGTCAAATCGACCAGCGCGCGCTCGGCATTGCCGAACAACAGGATGTCGGCCTTGGAGTCCGGCAGCACCGAGCGCCTGACCTTGTCCGACCAATAGTCGTAATGCGCGATGCGGCGCAAGCTTGCTTCGATGCTGCCGATCACGATCGTGGTGTCGGGATAGGCTTCGCGCGCCCGCTGCGCATACACCACCAGCGTGCGGTCGGGCCGTTTGTTCGGTTCGCCGTTCGGCGTATACGCGTCGTCGGAGCGGATCTTGCGGTCG
Organism: uncultured Burkholderiales bacterium; assembly: GCA_966211965.1. Classification (GTDB taxonomy): domain Bacteria; phylum Pseudomonadota; class Gammaproteobacteria; order Burkholderiales; family Burkholderiaceae_D; genus CBIHON01. The sequence goes on from CBIHON010000005.1 coordinate 141,280, forward strand.
GCGGTATAGCGATTCACCATCGAATCCATGTTGCCGGCGGTGACGCCGAAATACAGCCTCGGCTTGCCCAGCACGCGGAAGGCCTCGGCCGACAGCCAGTCGGGCTGGCTGATGATGCCGACGCGGAAGCCCTGTGCCTCCAGCAAACGTCCCACCAGCGCCATGCCGAAGCTGGGGTGGTCGATATAAGCGTCGCCGGTGACTAGGATCACGTCGCAGCAATCCCAGCCCAGCACATCCATCTCCTTGCGCGACATCGGCAGGAAGGGAGCGGGAGCAGGGCGGTTTGCCCCTTTGGGGACGTACGAAAACAGATTTTTTGGAGAGGCCATAATCCTGGAGACAGCGGTTCGACAGGGTTGCGCGCGCAATCAGCCTGTAACGCTGCCTCCGTAGCGGCAGCATTGAAGAAAAACGAAGAATATCAACTACTTATCAATTCCTTGGACGGCCTGCGCCGGTTCCAAGGGTAGGCCGGATTGTACCGGAAAAGCGCGTCCGGGTCGTGTTCGTCCCGCGTCGGGGCAAACGAAATAGACTCTAAATGCCCATGCTGGAGAGGATGTTTCCCAAATCCCGGAGCACCGGCTCGACATGCGGATGTTCTGCCGCGAACTTCGCCGAAATGGCTTGCGCCCGGTCTGCCAGGCCGCTGGCTTCCGAGGTATCTTCGCCTTCCTTGCAGAGCAACTGCTGAATGTCGCTTTCCAGAACCTGCAGGAGTTGCTTGAGTTCCGGATCGACTGGTCCGGCGGTTTCCAGATTCGCATGCAATTGTTTGAGCGATTCCTTGAGATTATCGGCACTCATGATGTTTGTCCTCGGTTCGTGCTGTCGCACACATCTTTATTAAACCACTTGTACGCGGTAGTTTCTACTAGAAACGACCGGGCAATCCGTGATTGTCCCGTTGACCTGTCATGCCGCTTTTTCAAGCCACGCCAGTGCCCCGAGCCCGGCTGCACGGCCGCCGGCGAAACATGCGGTAAGCAGATAGCCGCCGGTCGGCGCTTCCCAATCCAGCATTTCACCGGCGCAGAATACGCCGGGCAAGGCCTTGAGCATCAAATGCCGGTCGAGGGCCTCGAATGCCACACCGCCGGCGCTGCTGATCGCCTCGTCGATCGGGCGTGCTGCGGTCAGCCGCAGCGGCAGCGACTTGATTGCTCCGGCCAGACGCGCCGGGTCGGCGTAATCGCGGGCTGAGGCCAGTTCGCGCAGCAGCGCCGCCTTCACCCCCTTGATGCTCAGGCGGCTTTGCAAGTGGCTGGCCATCGAGCGCGATCCACGCGGCCGCGATACTTCATCGAGTATGCGTTCCGGTTTCCAATCGGGCAGTAAATCGAGTTGGACCAAGGCACTGCCATTGGTGTTGATCTGTTCGCGCAGTGCGGCCGAGAGGGCATAGATCAGGCTGCCTTCGACCCCGGTTTCGGTGAGGATGAATTCGCCCCGCCTGGGGGGGCAAGTCCCTGCCACGCCGCTGAGGCTGACGGCAACCGGTTTCACAGCCTGGCCGGCGAAACGGCTGCGAAAATATTCGCTCCATCCAATATCAAAGCCGCAATTCGACGGTTGCAATGGCTCGACCGCCACCCCGCGCTGCGCCAGCAGAGGCAGCCATGCTCCGTCCGAGCCGAGCCGCGCCCAACTGGCGCCGCCCAGCGCCAGCAGCACCGCATCGGCTCGCACTTCTGTTTCGCCCTGCGGCGTACTGAAATGCAATGTCCCGTCGGCGCGCCATCCCTGCCAGCGATGCCGCATGTGGAAGCGCACGCCGGCCGCGCGCAAACGGTGCAGCCAGGCGCGCAACAACGGCGCCGCCTTCATGTCGGTGGGAAAAACCCGTCCCGACGAGCCGACGAAAGTCTCGATGCCGAGTCCGTGTACCCAGGCGCGCAAGGCGTCCGGCCCGAAGTCTTCAAGCAGGGGCGCGATTTCCGGTTGGCGCGCACCGTAACGCGACAAGAAGGCCGGCGCCGCTTCGGAATGCGTGAGGTTCATCCCGCCTTTGCCCGCAAGCAGGAATTTGCGCCCGACAGACGGCATTGCGTCGTACAGGTCGACTTGTACGCCGCCTTGTGCCAAGATCTCGGCCGCCATCAGCCCGGCCGGCCCGCCGCCGATGATGGCGGCGGTTTTACCTTGAGCGGTGGTCGATGGCTGGTTGTTCATGATGGGGAAGAGGGCGCGGACCCGGCCGGTTGGCTCGAATTCGATCCAGAAGGAAAAGAATTGCGTGAAAGCTCTATTCTAAAGGCAGCTACGTCGACATCAACCCGGCCTGCGAGAATTTTCTTGGTTTGAGCCGGTCGCGGACCTTGAACAGCTTCTTATACCCATCCTCGTAAAACATAACGGTCAAATCGCGCTTTTCAGCTTGGCTGCTTCGCCGGCGGCTCGCAGGGATCGTTCGCAGGCAAACGGCGTGCCGTTTTAAACCTCCCGCTCATACCTCGCTGCACCCTTGCGAGACGAAAAAGTCCATCGATTTTCCTGTTGCGTTTTTTACAATGACGGGTATTACTCGGCCATTTGCGCTTGGGCGATGCTGCGCAATTGAAAACGGCCATCGTTGTTGAACAGCCAAGTTTCTGTAATTTCGATCCGCCCATTGCGCAACAGGGGCGGCCACGGCTTCGGAAACGGTGCGGTATTCTTTATCGAAAGTAGGGTGCTGGCCTCATTAGCGCTGTCGTGATTGGAGCGCACGATATCGGCGTGCAGCAGCTGGCCGTTGCCGTCGATTACATACTTTGCGACGATGACAGAACGCAGGAGCGCTTGCGGGCGGCCCGGGTAGACCTGCAGGGAATTGACTTCGGATATGCGTTTTGCGAGAAACTGCTTGTAGCCGGCAAGCGTCATGGCGGTTGCCGTGCCGTCGCTTGTGGTGGGCGGTTTCTCGGCGGGGCTTTTCCCGGTGCGCTCGACGATTTCCACCGGCGGAGAAGAGGATGGCGGCAACGGTGTCGAGCAAGCCGCCAGCAAGACCGCCGGAAAAAGAAGAGCACGTGCAGGTTTCATGATCGCTCACAGTCTTGCAGATAATTCCGCCCCTTCCTGAATCGCCCGTTTGTCACCCAGTTCGGCGGCCAATGCCGCGCCTCCGACCATAGGAAAACGCGGCCCGCTCGCACTCGCCTGCGCCGATGATCGCAACGCGCTTGCCGGCTGTGGCGTTATCGCGCAGTACGTCAAGATAAGACAGCACCTTGGGATGATTGATTCCTTCGAGGCGCGGCGTGCGCGGCACATGCCAGTGGCAATGATGTCGTCGTCGAAACCCTGCTGCAGTAATTCTTCCCGTAATACCCGAGATCGAGCAGCGCCAGCAAATGGGCGCAGGTTTGATTGGTCAGGGGCGAGGATGTGCTGAGTCGGTGCGGTGCATTATCCCGGAAAACGACGGAACCCTTCAATCGTGCTTGCGCACATCGCGATAGCCTTCCTTGCGGATCGCACGGAAATCCCTGACTATCTTGCGGCTTATCAAGGCGCTCAGTCCTGGAAACAGGCGGTAAAGCCACGTGATCAGGCGCGCATAAAACGGGAAGACCACCAGCGCCTTGTTGCGCGCCACATCCTTGAGAATACGGCGCGCGCTATCTTCCGCATTCAGGAGAGGCAAGGGAATCAAGCTGCGCATTTCGCCCGAACTGGCGCCGACGCTGACCGAGGAGCCGAAAATTCTGGTCTCGATAAAGCCTGGACAGAGGGTTGTGACTTTGACGCCCAAGCCGGCCGCCTCGGCCCGCAAGCCTTCGGAAAAGCCGACCACTCCGAACTTGGTGGTCGAGTAGGCGGTCAGGATCGGAATGGGCGCCAGGCCGGCTGCCGAGGCGGTGTTGACGATGTGGCCGCTGCCTTGCGCTGTCATGACCCGATAGGCGGCCAGCGAACCGTGGATTACCGCCATCAAGTTGACATCGATCGCCAGCTTCCAGTCGGCTTGCGTCAAATCGCGCGTTTCACCCTCGACAGCCAGGCTGGCGTTGTTGAACATGTAATCGAGCGTGCCATGCCTGGCAGCCACGTCCTGCACCATGCCGTCGAGGTCGGCGATGTAACGCACATCCAGCGCGCGTGCCTCGGCCTTGCCGCCTCGACCGAGAATGGCTGCCGCGGTTGCCACCGCTCCGGCTTCATTGATGTCGACCACCACCACGCGTGCGCCGGCTTGTCCCAGCGCCAGGCATAGGGCTTTGCCGATGCCGGATGCGCCGCCAGTGACGATCGCAACCTTGTCTTGATAGCTCATCGCTGCTCCGGTGGAGAGGAAATTAAACAGTAATGCGGATGGCCGGTGTTGATCAAGCACCTTCATTGAATAAACGTTCGCCCCCGAAAATCCCTGTTTCATCCCCCGCCTGCTGCATTTCGTCGCAGGCGCCTTATCAAGGAAAGCTTGGCTCGGCACAATGGCTGCACTTCATTATTTCGAATCCTAACAACCAACTCAGCCAAGGAACTCCACATGAACATGATTCAGCAAATCATCGCCAATACACCGGTATGGGTCTGGGCCATCCTGGTATTTTTGGTTTATCGCGGAATGCTCTCCAGCCTGGACCGCGAAACTTCGCTGAAAAAGGTTTTCATCATTCCGATCGTGATGCTGGCGCTCTCGATCCAAGGCATTCTCAGCGCATTCGGCGCCGGCTCGACGGCGGTGCTGGTTTGGCTGGCGGCGGTTGTGCTCGGCAGCGTGTTGAGTTGGCAGCTTTTTAACCTAGACAATGTTCGTGCCGATCCGCGGCGCGGCGTCGTATTCCAGCGCGGCAGCTGGATTCCGCTGATGCTGATGATGGGAATTTTCTGCACCAAGTACGCAGTGGGTGTGACGTTGGCGCTGCATGCCGGTTACCGGCAGGAAGCATGGTTCGTCTCCGTCGTAAGCGCTCTTTATGGCTTATTCAACGGCATATTCATAGGCAAATTGTTCGGAATTCTTGCCGCGTATCGCCAAGCCCAAACCCTGCCGCAGTGGTCCAATGCAATTTAAATTAACGATGGGCTGGTAAAAAACGAAAAACCCCTGTATACTTCGCCCCCTTCAGACGTGATGACAAACGTAACGTGTTTTTCCGGCTAAGTGGCATTGGGTGCTTAGCTCAGTTGGTAGAGCGGCGCCCTTACAAGGCGTAGGTCGGGAGTTCGAGCCTCTCAGCACCCACCAGCGGTCGGGCACGTGTATGAAAGATTTCGCAGTTTAGGAGTGGTAGTTCAGTTGGTTAGAATACCGGCCTGTCACGCCGGGGGTCGCGGGTTCGAGCCCCGTCCACTCCGCCAGTAAATAAAAAAGACGCACTTCGGTGCGTCTTTTTTATTTGTTGGAAGAATTCAGCGATGTAGCGTGCGTTGCGCACGCTACGAGAGTCAGGCTGCCAGCGCGTTTGCCGCGACTTGATCCCGCATCTCTCCGCCCAAAGCCTCGACCAGGTCGGCGATCAATTTCGCCAGCTCGCCGGTCATCAGCATCATGTCTCCATCGAAGCGCTCATCGTCGTTCCTGGTGGTCGCATCGGTTTCCTTCAGGACGTCCAGCGGCGTAATCCGCTTCACCGCCAGCGACTCGGTCAGCACGAATGAAATCTTGTCGGCCCAGGTCATCGCCAGTCGTGTGCATTGCTTGCCGGCTGCGATGTGGCGCCGCACGTCGTCGGCCTCCAAGGTATGCCGCACGTAGCGCACCGTGGCCTTGCCTTCGCCGCTGGCGCGCAACTCGGTATCCTGGTCGACGGTAAAGCCGCCCGGCGCCTCGTCCGCAGCCAGCCAGTCGGTCATCGTCGCCACCGGCGAGCGCGCCACATGCAAGGTTTCCAGCGGCAGCTTGTCGACCGCCTGGATCAGCAGCTTGATGACTTCTTCCGCCTTGGCCGGACTGGATGCATCGACCACCAGCCAGCCGTTGACAGGATCGATCCAGGTCCAGGTATTGCGGCAGATGCTGAAGGCGCGCGGCAACAGCTCATCGGTGACCTGCTCCTTGATGTCCTTCATCTGCTTGCGGCCGGGTTGAAAGCCCTGCTGTTCCTCGATCTCGGCCGCACGGGCCTTGGTCACCTGGTTGATGACGGTGGCCGGCAACAGCTTCTTTTCGGTCCCGAGCAAGATCAGCATCTGGCGGTTCACGGTATGCACCAGCATGCCGTTCTCGCGCGGCGAGAGCCAGCCCTGGCTTTGCAGATCCAGGCTGGTGCAAGGTGTAAATGCGTGCGGCGCCAGGCAGGCTTCCAATTGCTCGGGCGTCATGGCCCAGGGGGCGGGGAGACGGTAAATCTGAAGGTTCTTGAACCACATGGCGATCAATCGAAAATGCGCCATTCTACACGTTGCGCGTAGGGGGAAGCGAGCGGTTTGGCAGGCCGTCAAACGAGGCCGGCGGCGGCATTCGGATTCGCCGTTCCGGCCCATTCCTGCTGGGGAGAATTCCGGTAAATTGCTGCCTCAATCACCGACCTTGTCGGTCGGGAACCGCAGCGAATCCCGCAGCAGATAGCCCATCGGCATGTTCATGTTGAGGCCTTTGGGCGGCACCGGGCGCGTGAACCAGCGCTCATAGGAACGATTGAGCTCCCCTTCGCTGATTATTCGTACCATTTCGGCATCGACGATTTTCTTGAAGGCTGGATCGTCCTTGCGCAACATGATCGCATAGGGTTCAACCGACAAAGGATCGCCGACGATCGAAAACATGGCCGGTTTTTTTGATTCGGCACGCAAACTGAACAACAGCACGTCATCCATCGGGAACACGTCGGCCTTGCCTTGCTCGACCAGCGCAAATGACTCCTGGTCATTGTTGCCTTCAATTAGTTTGATGCCGAGCGCTCGCACGTTATTGCGGTGGTCCAACAAATTGATGGTGGTGGTATTTTTGGTCGTGACCACCGTGCGATTGCGCAGGTCGGGCCAGTTCTTGATGCCGGAGTCGGCCCGCACCAGCGCGCGCACGCTGGAAAAGAAATGGGGAATCGTGAATGCCACTTTTTTGCGGCGCTCTGCGTTGTTGGTCGTGGAGCCGCATTCCAGATCGGCCTTGTTTTCAATCAGCGCGGTAAATCGCGTGACCGAGTCGACCGGAACGAATTGCATTTTCAGGTTGGACAGCTTCAGTTCTTTCTTGACCGCTTCGGCTATCTTGATGCACAGTTCCACCGAATAACCGTTGGGTTGTTTGCGCTCCTCATCCATAAAGGAGAAGGGCGACTGGCCCTCGCGATAGGCGATCACTATGGTTTGTGTGTCGCGAATCTTGCCAAGCGTATCCATGGCGGTCGCTGCCGCCGGTGCCAGCAGCCAGGCTGCCGCAGAAAGAAGCATCATCGTATTGCGCATAAAGCCCTCACACAAAAATCCGGTTGAACAGGAAGATCACTCTAAAGGCTTATGATCCTCTTCCGGCATTTTTGCCGCAAGACAAAAATGGAGTGGAGCATGACAACACCCCACTCCCAATCCCAGGAGACACCGGGCAACTCTTTGCTGACTCGCTTCCCTCGCAAAACGAGAGACAGACCAGAAAGGACGGGCAGTCCCCGCCGGCCGTGAGCACACCTTTGCTCACGAGCGCACTTTAGCAGCCATCGAGCAATACAAAAAACGGAATGTTGAATGGAGGCCCAAAGAAAAAATGGAGCGGGCGCGCCGTTTTTTTTGCGGGACCCTGAGCAGCTTTTCAGACGGTCTTGTTGAGCTGTACCAGGATCCAAGGTTTCACGACTACGGTCCAAAGCGATGCCTCTGCATCGAGCCATCGCCGGGCTTGCTCATCAGAGACCCGGCCGATGCGTTGCTCGGCCAGCCATTGCGCGACCGTTGCCTTGTCGTCGTTCGTCATGTGCAGAGCCACTTCCACCAGGTCCAGTTCGTCGCTCACGGCGATCACGAATCCGCCGGCAAAATAGCGCAGCAATTCCTGCCACGGCATGCGCGATGTTTCCATGTTGATCTTGGCGCGCAGCGCGTCGTTTTGATTTTCCATTGCAGTATTTGAATTCAGGAAGGTAGTGGGGCTGCAGCTTGGTTGCATTCATCACAGGCCCTGGGCGGATCAATAGTGCGGCGGCCTTTCATTGAGCGGACCGGATCCGCTGTCGCCGTTCGCCATTTCCTTGATACGCCGCGCCAGTGCCGTGCACAGCGCCGACAATTCATCTATTTTCTTTTGCTGCCGGTAGACCGTCTGGTTCAAGGTTTCAACCATGTCTTCCTGGCGTGCGACTTTGATTTCAATCTGGACAATGCGGTCTTCAGCGATCACGTTGGATTCTTCACAATAGAAAGGTGGGTGCACGGGCGAGCAGGCGTATTTTACGCCTGCGGCGATTCCTGGCGCGAGAAACAAGAACTGCCGATGAGATCGAATGCCCTGCCTTAGAAATACACGGCATTGGCGTTACCGCGGTGCTGGCAGGCTTGTAAAAAATCGCTTTGATGCGTAAGCGCTTCCTTCGGCTTCGGAAAGACGACGGTGGCTGCAGTCAGCATGAACTTGGCCTCTTCCTCATCCTGGATAAACCAGCGGGCATCAAGATGCCGCGCGCCGAAACGGCTTACCCCGCTTTTGGCTTTTGCAACAAAGCCTTCAAGTTCGCCAACCGGTTCTGCGGCGTAATCGCTTCCGCCTCGGTCGGCACGGCATCCCCTTCATCCAGCTTCATCTCCTTGATGAAGCGCGACATGTCGCAATGCACGCTTTCCTGCGCGCGCTTGCGCTTCTTGCACCAACTCACATGCAGCGTGCGTTGCGCCCGTGTGATGCCGACATACATCAGGCGCCGTTCTTCCTCGATGCGTGCGGCCAGCGTTTCGATCGGTGCATCCGGGTCGCCTTTGTGCGGCAGGATGCCTTCTTCCACGCCGACCAGGAACACGTGCGGGAATTCCAGCCCCTTCGATGCATGCAACGTCGACATCCGTACTGCATCCGGCTCTTCATCCTTGCCGTCCAACATGCTCATCAGCGCGACCATTTGCGTCAACTCCAGCAGGCTTTTTTCCTCCGCGGTGCCGTCTTTGCCGCCGGTGCCTTTTTCCTTTAGCCAGGTCGTGAAGTCGAGCACGTTCTGCCATTTGCTTTGCGCCTGGCGGTCGTCGAAGTTGTCGTACAAATAGCCTTCGTAGTTGATCTCTTTCATCATCTCGTCCAGCAGTTCGGCCGCGTCTTCCCCAGGCCTGCTTGCGCGTGCTTCGAGCTGGTTGATGAAGTTGCCGAATGCCCGCAGCGGAGCCAACTGGCGGTCGGCAAGTTTGGCTTCAATGCCGCCTTTGAAGATGGCTTCAAACAACGAGCATTGCCATTGCCCGGCAAACGAGCCCAGCACTTCCAGCGTCGATTGTCCGACCCCGCGCTTGGGCGTGGTGACCGCGCGGATGAAAGCCGGGTCGTCGTCTTCGTTGGCGATCAGGCGCAGGTAGCTGATGATGTCCTTGATTTCGGCGCGGTCGAAAAAACTTTGGCCGCCCGACATCACGTAGGGGATGCGTTCACGCCGCAGGGTTTTTTCAAATATGCGCGCCTGATGGTTGCCGCGATACAGGATCGCGTAGTCGGAAAATTTCGCGCGGCGCTCGAAGCGATGGGCCGACAGCATGATCGCGACCTGGTCGGCTTCCTGTTCGTCGTCCTGCATCGCCAACACCTTGATCGGGTCGCCCAAGCCGTGTTCCGACCATAGCGATTTTTCGAACAGCTTCGGGTTGTTGGAAATGACCGCATTGGCCGCTTGCAAAATGCGCGTGCTGGAGCGGTAGTTCTGTTCCAGCTTGATCACCTTCAGGTTGGGAAAATCGACTTGCAGGGTTTTCAGGTTTTCGATGGTAGCGCCGCGCCAGGCGTAGATTGCCTGATCGTCATCGCCCACTGCGGTAAACATCGGCTTTTTGCCGAGGCCGGTGACCAGCAGCTTGACCAGTTCGTACTGGCAGGTATTGGTGTCCTGATATTCGTCGACCAGCAGGTAGCGCAACCGGCGCTGCCATTTGTCGCGCACCGCTTCGTTGGTGCGGAACAGCTCGACCGGCAGCCGGATCAGATCGTCGAAGTCGACCGCCTGGTAGGCAGACAGCGTGGCGACATAGCTGCGGTAGATGCGCGCAGCTTGCGCATCGTCTTCCGTCGTGGCCTTGCTCAATGCAGTCTCGGGATCGACCAAGCCGTTTTTCCAGAGCGACATGGTGCTCTGGATGCGGCGGATCAATTGCTTGTCGGTAGTGACGGCCAGATCCTGCACCAACGAAAAGCAATCGTCGCTGTCCATGATCGAGAAGCGGTCTTTCAAGCCAAGATTTTTCGCTTCTTGCCGCAGGATTTTCACGCCAAGTGAATGGAAGGTGCTGACCGTCAGGTTCTTGGCTTGTTTTGGATCTTTCAGCAGCTTGGCGATACGTTCCTGCATCTCGGTCGCGGCCTTGTTGGTGAAAGTAAGGGCGGCGATATGCTTCGATTCGTAGCCGCAGTCCTCGATCAAGTGTGCGATTTTTTGGGTGATCACGCGGGTTTTGCCGGAACCGGCACCGGCCAGCACCAGACAGGGACCATCCATGTACTTGACGGCTTCACTTTGCGGAGCGTTCAGACCAAATGCGGGGGGATTCGACATACGTACAGACCAGCGGAAAAGAAGCGTCGTATTGTATCAGCGCCTACTCTTAGGCAATGGCTCGAACGGCAACATGGATTGACAAGGGTTTCCGATTGCGGCATCGTCAAATTCTTTGGCAGGCGGGTCAGAGTTTTTTTCATGGTTTGTTGCGAAAATTACTCGGGCCCCCTCAAGGTTATTGCAGGCGGGTCAGAGTTTTTTTTCGCGGTTTGTTGCGAAAATTACTCTGACCCCCTCTGATTATGGACACAAAATGGATCAACAATTTGAGGACGGCTTGAAGGTGCGCAAGCAGGTGATGGGCGAGGCATTCGTGGAAAAAGCCTTCGCCAATGCCGACGAATTTACCGCGCCGCTGCAGGAATACATCACGCGCAATGCCTGGGGCACGGTCTGGTGCCGCGATGGGCTGGACTTCAAGACCCGCAGCCTGGTCACGCTATCCATGCTGACCGCGCTCGGCCGCGTCCACGAATTGAAAGGCCATGTGCGCGGTGCGTTGAACAACGGTGCCACGATGGATGAAATTCGCGAGGTGCTGTTGCATGCCACCGTGTATTGCGGCGTGCCGCTGGCGGTCGATGCCTTTCGCGCGGCGCAGGAAGTGTTGAAGGAAGCAGGACTGATTTAAATCTGGCAACGTTGGTTGGGCGGGCACGTTCAACTGGCGTTTCCGGTTTAGAGAAGAGGCTTGCGCTTCAGTTAGGGCAGCCCCTCGCACGCGGCGTATTGTCCAACGCGCGGGTGCATGCTGCGCTCGGCCAATTCAGCAGGCGCCGCACCGCGGTACATCAGGCACCGTACGGCATAGTGCGCCATCACCCAGCCGTAGAATTCCTGGCGCACCAGTTCCGGCGTTTTGCTGCGCAGCGTGCGCCGGCTTTGCGCCAAGTGCAGATCGACCTGTGGCCGCTCGCAATACAGCGCCGTCAAAACATCTGCCGTCGCGGCTTGTTCGTCCAGCAGCGTGGTCAACAGGCGCAGCTTGGGCGTGTCTGCGGAAACCCCCGGCAAGCGGCGCTCGATTATCCGTACCACGATGTCTGCCGAGCCGTTTTCCCGTTCCTCCTGAGCGGGTTGCAGCCGGCTCAGGTAGGAGCCGTCGCCCAGCATTTTCTCTACCGGCAGGCTGACCGTGCCGGCAATCCGCCATAGCAATTGAGCGCCGGTGTTTTTTGCCGCATTCCAGTCCGACCAGTTAAGCGCAGCACCATCGGAAAGGCATAGCATGCCAGGCGCAAGACTGCGCAATAGAGGTGTCGCAATCCCGGCGCCGGTCTGGCTGCAAGCGCCTAGTTCGGCATCCAGGATGGCATGGCTGGCGCACTCGACCAGGATCGCATAGCGTGCTTGCGGACCTCCGCCTTGCTCGCCTGATCCGGCCGGATAGCCGAAGCTTTGTACGTTTTCTTTTTGATCGCAAACCTCGAGCACGGCGCTTTCGATTGCGACCAGACGATGCCCGGCAAAAAAGGCATTCGGATGCGCAGGCATGGACAAAGGGCGGCAGCAGCGCCGTTGTATCGCCTGCAGCGCACGCCAGTCGAGACGCGAGCGAGCCTTGCTGATCGTCGATTTCACCACCGCCGCCGGCGCTCTGTCGCCATGGGACAAGCCTTGCACTACCGCGCTGAACACTTCTTCATAAGCGGCATTCGGGAACAGGCTCAGAGCCATCGTGTAATACACCACGGTGGAGGCGGGAAACGACCGTACCCGCGCGCTATTGCAGGCATGGGTATCCAGTGTTTCGTTGATCAGTGCGAGAGGAAATACCCGCGCCAGCAAGCCTACGCTCAAGTGGTCGGCAAATCGTATTTCGGATTTCAGGCCTGCTTTGCTGCGGGTCATTTTTCTCAGTTCAGTCGGGATGATTTTTTCATCAAGAAACTGCATGTCGGCGCGGTATTGTAACCAAGCTTGGGAGAAAAATCTCCTGCTCTTCCGGCTAGGATTTCCGCATGCGAAGCCGGCGATCGCCGCAATGGCAGCGGGCGGATTCTGGCCGCGAGAGTCGATCCCGGCACGTTTGACGGCAAACTGACAGGTGCCTGACAGCGTGCTGTCAGATAAGCCCTGTTTTCGCGGCCTGCCGAGTCGCAATTCAAAAACAAGTTACCTAGAGCAGTTTCATCCTGACCGCACACGGCCAATCTTGCGCCTGCGATGCTCACCGTACCATTCGTACGGTTGCGCTTCTCGACTCACCCTTGGCTCCTGTACGGTCAGGCTGAAACTGCTCTAAGTAGCTACGCAAAATTAATTGCGAATGTATTGCCGAATTTTTCCATGATGGAACGGACCTCTTGGGGTAATTCTTCGCCGGTGACGTACACGAAACGACGCCAGAAATACTTGGCCTGCTTCCAGAGGACTTCAATCCGATTCAATTCTGGACTATACGGCGGCAAATAATAGAGATACAACCCTTGCTGTTGCCATTGCCGGCGCTTTTCTTCCATCGGCGCTCCCTTATGGATACCGGCATTGTCGAGTACCACGATGCGGCACACGGTGTGCGCCTGCTTGGCCAAGTCATCCAGGAAAGCGATGACATCTTCCCTGGCCGTGCACTGCTCGCGCAGGCGCCAAATGAATGCGCCGTCGTGGCGCAGCGCGCCCAGCACCTTGACCCGCTGCTGGTGCCAGCCCGAGAGAGCACGGCGCGTTTGCCCCCTGGGCATCCACCCAGACTGGATGGGCGGAGACCGGCCAAATCCGCTCTCGTCGAAATACAACAATTCGCATTGCTTCGCTCGCTCCAGCCAGCGCTGCAACAGCGAGCGCGACGTGCCGCCTTCGGCCTGGGCCAATTCGCCCAATGCCCTGCGCTGCTGCCGCGACAAGGACGGCGGCCGACCACTGCGCGCCCCTTCTTGTAACCCGACCAAGCCCAATCGTAGCCAACATTGCCGCCAATGCTCGACGCTGTTGAGGTGAACTTCAAATTCCTCGGCCACCTGCTTTAAGGTCAAGCCTTTGCCCAGCAGGCGTACCCCTTGGGCGCGCCTGCGGGTACGAGCATGCGGATGATGAATTCCCATCTCACGCAAGGTACGATCTTCTTCCTTGCTCAACTTCATCCCTTTCATCGCCATCCCTCTCCAGGCTATTGTCTATGGAGATTTGACAGTAATTTTTGCGTACCTACTTAGAGCCTGTTATGAACTCAAGCAGGGGGCGCGTTCGAGCGAGAAGGGACAATGGTCTTCCCGCGCTTCTCTCGTGTGGCACAATGCAGCGCATGTGCGCACCAAGTCAAAATTTCTCGGTATGGATCGAATCGCGGGGCTGGAAATTCGAGGCGCCGCCCTCCGTCTCGCTGCTTGAAGCGGCGCGCCTGTCGAAATTCGTGCTGCCCAGCTCTTGCCGCAACGGCACCTGCCGCACCTGCATGTGCCGCATGAAGAGCGGGCGTGTGCGCTATGCCATCGAATGGCCGGGGCTGAGCGCCGACGAAGAGAAAGACGGCTATATCCTGCCTTGCGTGGCGTTTGCGGAATCGGACCTGGTGCTGGAGTTCGAATAAAGCGCAGGGGTTTTTTGCCTTGGGTGGGCTCTTCTCATTTTCCGGTGCCCCTGCGGTTTGTTTGCCGGAAATTCTGGTGGGGCGCGCTCTTTGCTGGGATAGGTTCTTATTACAAAACAATCGTGGGAAGCAGGGTTCCCAGACCGTATACTTCTACAACATGAAATGCCTGGGTTCCCGATGAAATTCAACCACATCCTCGTAATCAACGATCCGCTCAATCCGCTGATCGAACCCTTGACACGTACGCAACTTTGGAACGGCTTGCTGCTGCGGGTGGAGTCGCCGCAGATGTTCGTGCCCTGGATGGACAGTTGCCGCATCTTCGACCGTACCGAAGACGGCTTATCGCGCGAGCAGCATTACGGCGAGCTGACGGTCATTGACCGCGTCAGTTTTGCGCCGCAACAAAAAATCGAAGTCCAGGTCCCGCAGCAAAAAGATATCCCCGCCTCGAGCTTGGTCATGTCGATCGAGGAACCGCAGCCCGGCATCTTTTGCGTGCGCTTCGAGTACGATGACGGCGCCGATGAGGCTGCCGGTTCGGTCGACGCTTTTTACAATGAATTCCGCCAGTCCGCCTACCAGGAAGCGGACATCGATACGATCCGCATCATCCGCCAATTGGCCGAGCAAGGCCGGCTGGATGCGCGCTATTCCTGAGGCGATTGCGCATATGCCGGACCGGGTGCGAGCCTTGCAGGCCGAACCCGCCATTTTTAATCCATGAATTTTGTCAGGAATGTTATGCCGAAGATAGATTGCCAGCGTCCGCCCAAGCTTTATCGCTATTCCGAGCGGCGCTGGCTGGAGCGTTCCCTGCAATTGGGCGAGTTTCGCCTGCGTCCGGCGGCGGACGATTTGCAGCGCAGCCAGTTGCGCGGCGAACCGATTCTTCCATTCGCCCCGGCCGGCGGGCGGCCATCGGTTGCGGCTGGTTACCTTACCCTCAGCCTGGGTCAGGCGTGGGACGAACGCTTGTTTGATGCCTTTCCAGGTACCGATTGCTGCCTGATCATTCATGACGCCGAGCAATTCGGCGAGCGTATCCATCGTGCCGCGCAGCTGGCCTTGCCGAACTGGGCCGGTATCGATGCGGCGATTTCCTACGGCATGCCCAGTCCGCTGGGGGCGGCGTTTTCAAAGCTGAAGTCTTACGCGGCGCAGAAGGAATGGCTGTTTGCCTGGCGTCCGATCCAGCCGGCCATGTCCTTGAATCCGGTCCTGATCCGGATCGGCAGCATCGAAGGCATTGCCGAACTCAGGCAAAAAGGTACGTGAATCCGAATCCTGTTGTTCCTCATTTTCACCACGATCTCCGCTTCCTGGCCGGTACTATTTTCCCACCTCAAGCAGCGAATCGTGCACAATTGAGAACAGGAAATATGTCCGCCGGAGCGAGAGACTATGGCCGAACTGGAAACACGGCAACAGGAAGAAATACGCCGATCTCGGGCGCTTGCCGCAGGAGTGAGAGGGCGTAACACGCGGAGCGATCGATGCGCATGAAACTGCGCGCCTCGATCGTGCTGGCCGTGGTGGTCGGCCTGATGATCCCGGTTTCTGTCAGCAGCCTGTTGACCTTGGGCCAGCGCGAGCAATCGATGGCGCAAAGACTGTCGTCCGACCATCGCCGCCTGACCGAAATCCTGACGCTCGGGATGCAGGAACCCTTGTGGAATCTTAGCCATGATGCAGGCCGGCCCTTGTTCGAGTCGCTGCTGGGCGACGAACGGGTGGCAGCGATATTCGTACGCGACAAGAAGTTCGGCTCTTTCCTGAGCCAGGAACATCCCGAACGGCGCAAAGGTCGTCAGTTCAGGCTCGACCGCGACGTGGTCTACAACAACAATGTGATCGGCTACGTGACGGTCGAGATGGATAGCGGCCAGCTCGATGCCGAGATAGCGCGCGACCGCCAGGCGTTCGTGCTGACCGTGCTGGGCCAATTGCTGCTGAGCCTGGTGCTGATCGTGGCCTTGCTCCAGGTCCGGCTGCTGGTGCCATTACGGCGGTTGATGAACGAATCGCAACGGCTGGCGCGGCGCGACCTGGGCGAGCCCTTCGTTTGGCGCCGCGACGACGAACTGGGCAACTTGGGCGCCAGCCTGGAAAGCACGCGCCAGGCGCTGCAGGCCTTGTTCGATGAAATCGAAACCAAGAACCGCGAACTGGAAAAGGATATCGAACGGCGCGCGCTGACCGAAAAAGAGCTGAAGCGCCACCGCGAGCATCTGGAAGAACTGGTCAAGGAGCGCACCGCCGAGCTGACCATCGCCAAGGAGCGCGCCGAAGTCGCCAACAAGGCCAAGAGCACCTTCCTGGCCAGCATGAGCCATGAACTGCGCACGCCGCTCAACGCCATCCTCGGCTATGCCCAGATCCTCAAGCGCGACAAGAAGCTCGACGAGCGCCAGGCTGCCGGCCTGAACACCATCCAGCAGAGCGGCGAACACTTGCTGACCCTGATCACCGATCTGCTGGATTTGTCGAAGATCGAAGCCGGCAAATTCGAACTGTTCAACAATAGCGTCGACTTGCATGCTTTCCTGACTGTCATCACCGATATCATCCGGGTCAAGGCTGAACAGAAAGGCTTGATCTTCAACTACCAGCCGGCTCCCGACATGCCGCAGGCGGTACTGGTCGATGAGAAGCGCTTGCGCCAAGTCCTGCTGAACCTGCTCGGCAATGCGGTCAAATTCACCGATGCCGGCCAAGTCAACCTGTACGTGAGCGTTGCGGCGGCCGAAGCAGGCCGTACGCGGCTGCGTTTCGACGTGCATGACACCGGCGTCGGCATGCAGCAGGATCAGTTCGAAACCATCTTCCAGCCCTTCGAGCAGGTCGGCGACGTGCAGCACCGCTTCGGCGGCACCGGCCTGGGCTTGTCGATCAGCCGGCAACTGGTACGCCTGATGGGCAGCGACATTCGAGTCAGCAGCCAGTTCGGCCTGGGCAGCGTATTCAGTTTCGAATTGACGGTGCCGCTGGCCGATGCCGCGATCGCAGCACGTCCGCCGCGGCGCCGCTTGAGCGGTTACCAGGGGCCTGTCAAAAAACTGCTGATCGTCGACGACGTGGAGGCAAACCGGGCCATGCTGGCCGATTTGCTGAGCGGTCTCGGGTTCGCCATCCTGGAGGCGGCCGATGGCCAGGAAGGCCTCGAACAGGCGCAGGCGGCATGGCCGCATTTGATCCTGATGGACATCATGATGCCGGTGATGGACGGGCTGGAAGCGACGCGCCGCATACGCCGCAATCCCGATTTGATGCAGGTGCCGATCATTGCGGTGTCGGCCAGCGCCACGCCGGAGGACTTGGAGGACAGCATGGCGGCCGGCGCGAATGCCTTCATGACCAAGCCGATCGACCAGGATGATCTGCTGCTGCAGATCGGCCGCTTCCTGGGTTTGGTGTGGATCGAGGATCAGGGGCGGGCGCAGCCGGAAGCGGAGACGCCAGGTGAAAGCTCCGGCCCGCTTCTGGCGCCGCCGCCGGAAGAGCTGGAAGTCCTGTATGACTTGGCCTTGGCCGGCAATATGCGCGACATCCGTCGGCACGCCGCGCATATTGCCACGCTGGGCGCGCAATACCAGCCCTTTGCCGACAAGTTGAGCCTGCTGGCAAAAGGCTATCAATCCAAGGCCATCGTCGAGATGGTGGAGCAATACGTGCAACGGAGGCAAGAACCATGAGGCCCAGCGCAAACAATGGCCACCAAGGGCGGACGATTTTGATTGTCGACGATACGCCCGCCAATGTCGGCGTGCTGGTCGACTATCTGGAAGATCACGACTTCCGCGTGGTGGTCGCGCAAGACGGCGAGGAAGGCATCAAGCGCGCCCAGTTCGCGCTGCCGGACCTGATTTTGCTGGATGTGATGATGCCCGGCATGGACGGCTTTGAAACCTGCCGCCGGCTCAAGGCCAGCGACAAGGTCAAGGAAATCCCGGTGATTTTCATGACCGCGTTGACCGATGCCTGCGAGAAGGTCAACGGCTTCGAGGCCGGCGCGGTCGACTATGTGACCAAGCCGTTTCAAATCGAGGAGGTGCTGGCGCGGGTCAATGCCCATCTCTCCCTGTGCGCCATGCGGCGGCAGCTGGAAGAGCAGAACACCAGGCTGGCCCAGGAAGTGGCGGTGCGCCTCTTGGCCGAAGCCGAATTGCGGTTGACCCAATATTCAGTCGACTATGCGGTCGACGCCGTGTTCTGGCTGACGCGCGACGGCCGCATCAGCTATGTCAACGATGCCGCCTGCCGCATGCTGAAGTACAGCCGCGAGTATCTGCTGGCGGTGTATGCCTACGATATCGATGCCGGCGTCAAGCAAGAGGAGTGGCCGGCGTATTGGGAGCGCATCAAACAGGCCCACACGCACACCTTCGAGACCATGGTGCGGGTCAAGGGCGGCATGCTGACGCCGGTTGAAGTGGCCTTGAATTACCAGGAGTTCGCCGGCCAGGAACATGTGTTCGCTTTCGCACGCGACATCAGCGAACGCAAGCGCGCCGAACAGACGCTGGCCGAGAGCTATGCCGAGCTCAAGCAGAGCAAGCATCGCCTGGAAGAATTGCACCAGCAGCTGCTGCAGTCGGAAAAGATGGCTTCGATCGGCCAACTTGCCGCCGGTGTGGCGCATGAAATCAACAACCCGATCGCTTTCGTCAATTCCAACCTGGGGACGCTGCAGGATTATGCGAGCGGGCTATTGCGGCTGGTGGATGTGTACGAGCGTGCCGAGAGCGGCTTGAGCGGCCATCCGGCTTTGCTGGCAGAAGTGCGGCGCGCGCGGGAAAACCTGGATCTGCCCTATCTGCGCGAGGACTTGACCAGTCTGCTGGCGGAATCGCTGGACGGTTTGCAGCGGGTGCGCCGCATCGTCCAGGACCTGAAGGATTTCTCCCGGGTAGGCGAAGTGCAGCGGCAACTGGTCGACTTGCATCCCGGCATCGACAGCACCCTGAATATCGTCGCCAGCGAGATCGGCAAAAGGGCGCGCATCGAAAAGGAATACGGGGACATTCCGCTCATCGAGGGCGTTCCCGCACAACTGAACCAGGTATTCATGAACCTGCTGATGAATGCAAGCCAGGCCATCAATGGCGAGGGCGTCATCACCATCCGCACCGGACATGAAACCGGCTGGGTCTGGGTCGAGGTCGCCGATACCGGCAGCGGCATTCAGCCGGAACATCTGGGGCGCATTTTCGAACCGTTTTTTACCACCAAGCCGGTCGGGCAGGGGACCGGCCTCGGACTTTCCTTGTCCTACGGCATCGTTGCCCAGCATGGCGGCCGCATTGATGTGCGCAGCGAACCAGGAGATGGCAGCGCGTTCCGGGTGTGGTTGCCGCTGCCGGCACGCGCAAATTAATTTTTGCGTCCATCACAATGCGTTGACTGCGCCGCCAGCCCCGGCATGATGTGCATCAAAGTTTGATATCTAAAGCCTATCAACAGCCCGCGCTTGTGTGGCATATTACCTTTGGTGTATGTTGCGTCAATTTTAATTACCTTGAGGAGTGTTTGCCATGTTGTCATCCAATATAAAAACCGTGCAAAGCGATATGAAGACCTTGGTCAAAGACGCACAGGATTTATTTCGGGAAGCAACCTTAGCAACCGGCGAAAAAGCCGATGCCCTGCGCGCACGCGGGATGAGTTTGCTGGAAACGGCCATGGCCAAGGCGCAAGAAGTGCAGACCGCCGCCATCGAAACCGGCAAGGAAATGGCGGAAACCGCCGATAACTTCGTGCAAGAGAACCCTTGGAAAGCCGTAGCGATTTCCGCTGGCGTCGGCGTGCTGGTCGGCATGCTGATTGCACGCAAGTAATTCGTATTTTTAAAAAGGCGGGTAAGAGTTTTTCGCAGCCCTTTGCAAAAATTGCTCTGCCTCCTCTGATCAGGAAATGGACGGGTCAGAGTTTTCGCGAAGTTTTTGAGAAATTACTTTGACCCTCTTTGACTGGAAATATGGAACATCAGCAATCAGCTTCTTCCAATGTAAATCCCAGCCTTATATCCGGCGTGATAGCGATTGCTAAAAACCTCTCCGGGTTGTTCGTGAGCCGCATCGAACTTGCCGCGCTCGAATTCTCGGAAGTGCGAGGCAACTTCATGAAGCTTGCCCTGATTTACGGGCTGGGGATCGTTGCCGTCTGGTTTGCCGTGGCCTACTGGACGGTCCTGGCGGTATTCCTGAGTTGGGACGCGCTGGGATGGAAGATCCTGCTGATCATCGCCGTGCTGTTTACAGTGCTGGCGCTCGGTTTATTCAGATATGCGCGCTCCATGCTCGAACAGGGCAAGCTGTCGATGCCAACTACTTTGGCTGAATTGCGCAATGACCGTGATGCCTTGCTTTGAGGTGCTGAATGCCGAATCAGACAGAGTATGAATCCCGCTTGCCGCTGGCCCGGCGCAAGGAAATTCTTTTGGCGAAGGGCGCCGTGTATCGGTCCGCTCTGAGCAGCGCAAAGAATGCCGTGCAGGCGAAATTGCAAGCCGAATCCCTAGCCCAAAGCATTATCCGTAACCTCGCGATTGCCGCCTTTGGCGCCCTGAAGAGCCGCGGCACACTGGGCGGTATCGGCTTGCGAACCGTGGTTCCGCTGATCGCGGGCGGGTTTTCCGTTTTGAAAAAAGTGCGTCTTAAACCGGTACTGCGTGGTGCGTTGCTCGCCGGTGCGGTCGGCGTCGCCGCCGGTTTCATGGTCAAAAGGAAAAAGGCCAGGGATGCTGCGCGTCAAGCAAGCGGCCAGTCAAGTTACTTAGGACACTAGTGCTGAGACGCATAAATTTCGAAACATAAAAGTGTGCCTTGCCGCGCCCTACGTCGCCTCGCCGGCCGCGTTGGAATCCTCGCGATAGGCCAGCTATCGCTGCGGTTCGCGCCTGGTTTGACGCAACAATTCATCACTTTTATTTGTTTCGAAATTGATGAGCCTCAGCACTAGGTAAAAATCAAGCTCGCTTCACAAACAAAAACACAAACAAAAAAAGCCGACCCACAGGTCGGCTTTTTTTGTGAAGTGCACCGCGCCTACTTGGCGGATGCAGAAGCCGCAGCAGCAGGTGCCGCCTTTACTTCAGGTTCCTTGAACTTGGCGCCGGCTTGATTCGCCATGTAGACCACGGCGCGGGCGACTTCGACATTGTCCAGATCAGGGTTACCGCCTTTTGCCGGCATCGCGCGCACGCCGCTGATCGCGTTTGCCACCAGCTTGTCGTAGCCTTGCGCAATGCGCGCAGACCAGGCGCCTGCGTCCCCGAGCTTCGGTGCGCCGGCAGCGCCGCTTCCATGGCATGCGGCGCAGGTCGCTTTATAAACTTCTTCGCCACTCAGCAATTGTTTTGGGGCGTTGACGTCTTTCAGCACAAAGCCTTCATCCGCCACAGGTTTGATGCGCTCGGCGATGGCTTCGGGAGTCTGAGCGCCGGAACCGGCACCGACTTGGCGCGTACCGGTGACATATTGCACCAGCAGCACGATGACGACGATCGGGACGAGAAAGGCCGCAATCACCGCAACGATCAGTTGCTTGGGTGTCTTGATAGCGGATTCGTGTTCGTTGTGTGCTTCGCTCATTATTCCCTCAATGCAAATTTCGAAACTTGTGGGAGGCCGGGGCGTTGATAAGGCTTCGATTCCGCGTGTTGCGGCGCAACACCTTGCCAAAACTCTTGATTATAGATGTAAAGCGTTTGATTTGGAATGGAAAATCGCCGTTTTGCATGGACGGCAAGGCAGAAAAACGGTATCCTGCTTGCCTTCGCATCTTTCATCTCATGCGGCTGTAGCTCAGTGGATAGAGTATTGGCCTCCGAAGCCAAGGGTCGTGGGTTCGATCCCCGCCAGCCGCACCAATTCCCCCTTTTTGCACTCGCGCGAGTTTGTCAGCGCCAAGCCTTATGCAAAGCTCGTACTGCCGCGGCAATGGCGGCCTTGTCCACACCGCCGAACCCCAACACCAAACCGCCTTGATCGGCGGCAGGCCTTGATTTCGGCAGCCAAAAGCGATTCAGGGGATCGATCTCCACACCCGCTTGCGCGGCGGCGGCAATCAACTCGCGCTCGTTCTTTTGCGTTGGAACCCGGACCGTCACGTGCAGCCCGGCTGCGATTTCCGGCAACTCCAGGCCGCCCGGCCGCAACCTGTCCCACTCCGCCAGCAGCGTGTCGCGCCGGGTGCGGCTGGCGCGGCGCATTCTACGCACATGGCGCTGGAAATGCCCTTGTGCGATAAATTCCGCCATCACCGACTGGTCGGCGGCCGAGGAATGCCGATCGTAATGCGAGCGCAGCATGGTCAACGGCCCCGTCAGCACAGGAGGTGCGACGATATAGCCCAGGCGCAGGCCGGGGAAAGCGATTTTCGAAAACGTGCCGATATACAGCACTCGCCCGCTGCGGTCGAGCGAAGCCAGCAAAGCCAGCGGCGTGCCGTTGTAACGATACTCGCCATCGTAATCGTCTTCCAGCACGAAGCCTTTGCCGGATTCCGCCCAGGCCAGCAATTCCAGCCGCCGTGCCAGCGATAGCGTCGCGCCGCCAGGATATTGGTGAGACGGCGTGGTGTACACCAGCCGCACATTGCGCTCTGCGGCGAGTTGATCCGTGACCAAACCTTCTTCATCGACCGCGATGCCGGTCACCGTTGCGCCGGCCAGGCGCAATGCGTTCGCTGCGCGCGGGTAGCCTGGATTTTCTATTGCTGCTTTGGCGCCGGGGTCGAGCAGCAATTGGGTACACAGGAACACTGCCTGCTGCGCACCCGAGGTGATCACGATCTGCGTCGGTTCGCACACCAGGCCGCGCGCGTTGCGCAAATAACCGGCGATCATTTCGCGCAGCCTGATGTCGCCGCCGGGATCGCCATAGCTGATGCGATTTTGCGGCGCACGGCGCCAGAAATCCGCCTGCAAGCGCGCCCACACCGCGCTTGGGAACAAGTCCAGCGCCGGTACGCCCAGCCGGAATGCGCGCGGCGCACCGCCGTTCACGAGGGGAGCCGGCAGTGGCGCGAGTCCTTGGGCCAGTGCCGACAATTCCTTTATCGCCACCTGGCTTTTTCTGGCCGGCGCTTTGGGGATATCGGATGCCGGCGGCGCGACATACGTGCCGTCACCGACCCGCGCCAAGATATAGCCCTCCGCATACAGACGGTCGTAGGCGCGGATGACGGTGGTGCGCGATACCTGCAGCGCAAGAGCCAGTTCACGCGTAGTCGGCAGCTTGACCAGGCAATCGAGTTGCCCTGCCAGGATGCGGTCGCGCAGCACTTGATATAACTGATCGCTCAGGCCCTTGTCTCGCGCCAGCCTGATGCCGGTGAGATCGAAAGGGAAGGGCGACGGCACCGGGGTCTTTTTCATTGGCTTTATGAAATTTTCCGAAATTGGACCTTTTATCATACCAATATCAAGATTATTCTGAACCCGTCAATACATCGGAGAGCCGGCATGAGTACACAGATAAACGCCTTCAACCAAGCCGTCGGGTTTCCCGTTCCCGGCTGGACTGCGCGTCCTTTTCCAGGAGCGACGCCGATGATCGGGCGCTACTGCCGGGTTGAGCCGCTCGATCCGGCGTGTCATGCAGAGGGCTTGTATGAAGCGAACAGTCTTGATGCGGTCGGAAAAAACTGGACTTATCTCTCTGCCGATGCGCCGGTCGATGCGCAAGCCTATCGCGCCTGGCTGGAAAAATTCAGCGGCAAGAGTGACCCGATGTTCCATGCCATTGTTGATCTGGCCGACGGCAAGCCGGCGGGCGTCGCCGCATTCCTGCGCATCGATCCGGCTTGCGGCGTGGCGGAAGTGGGCCACATCAATTTCTCGCCGCGCCTGCAACGCACGCGCGCCGCTACCGAAGCCATGTTCCTGATGATGTGCAGGATCTTCGATGAGCTCGGCTATCGCCGTTACGAATGGAAGTGCGACAGCCTGAACGCACCATCGCGTGCCGCAGCGTTGCGCTATGGATTTCAATTCGAAGGGATTTTCCGGCAGGCGTTGATTTACAAAGGCCGCAATCGCGATACCGCCTGGTTTTCGATGCTGGACAAGGAATGGCCGGCTGTCAAAGAAGCATTCGAGCGCTGGCTGGACGAGGCCAACTTCGATGCCGCCGGACGGCAAAAAGAGAGCCTTGGCCGCTTGATAGAGGCGGCGCGCAAATGACACAGATTTTTTAAACTGAAAAGGGAGCAAGCATCCATGACTGCAACAAGAGACACGCTATTCAAGCAAAAGCTCGAAGAGTTCGGAATCGATTTCGAATCCGAATTCCGTGCCGGTGCAAACTATGAAGCCGCGGTCGAATACGACGGCGAAATCTACGTCAGCGGGCAGATACCCCGTGTTCGCGGCGTCATTATGGTCACCGGCCGCGTCGGGCAGGAAACCACGCTGGAAGAGGGGCGTCGCGCCGCCCGGATTTCGGTCTTGCGAGCATTGTCGGTAATGCGCCAAACGCTTGGCTCGCTGGATCGGGTAAGGAAGATTCTGCGGATGACGGTGTATGTGCAAAGCGCGGCTGACTTCACCCAGCAAAGCGAGGTGGCTGATGCTGCATCCGACATCTTGTACGCGATATTTTCGCCGGACGGCGGCCATACCCGGACCTCGGTCGGGATTTATCAACTGCCTAAAAACGCGGCAGTGGAGCTCGACATGATTGCTGCCATCTCGCCCTGAAACACGGCATCCTTGCCTGCATGTTATCGAGCCGCCGGCGGCTCGTTGAAGAGCTTAATATCTGGAAAAAACATGCACCCCCGATATGCGCCACCCGATGTTTGTCAATATCGGTGCCGTTGAATGGAACCGGAAAACGGCCCTCTCTTTCAAATTTATTTGGCTTGAAGGAGACGGCAATGAAAGCGAGAAAATTTCGGACATGGCTTATAGCCATTTGTCTCGGTTTGTTATTCGGCTTGGGGATGAGTCCCCTCTCGTATGCGCAGACAAGTTGTGAGCGCGACAAATGGACCGAGGTTCCCGGAGGCGGCATCACAACCGGTACCGCACCGGCAACGGCGGTGTTGGGCAATGACTTACACCTGTTCGTTATCGGCGGCACCGACCGGATTTATACCAACGTCTTTCGATCGGCCTCTGCGAATTGGAGCGGATGGAGCGAAGTGCCGGGTGGCGGCATTGCAGGTGGCAGTGGGCCTGCCGCAGTGGTGTATAGAGGCAATTTGCACTTGTTTATCATCAATGCGACCGGCCGCATCTATGCCAATATCTTGACGCCGGCAGGCTGGGGCGAGTGGAACGAAGTGCCTGGCGGCGGGATCGGCACGTATGGGCTTGCAGCGGCTACGTTTCAGCGTCTCGGTGCCTCTGACGAACTGGATCTCTTCGTTAGAGGCACCAATGGGGGCATATACACCAATACCTTGGCCGGAACCAGTTGGAGCGGCTGGAGCGAAGTGCCGGGAGGCGGGATTACCACGCATGGTCCTGCGGCGACGACGTTCGGCAGCCTCTACCTGTACGTTCGCGGGATCGGCGGCGGCGTATATGAAAACGCGCGGGATCTCTCTACCGGCGAGTGGGGCGCATGGCGGGAAGTGTCGGGCGGCGGAATTATCACTGCAGCGCCGGGCGCCGCGGCCGGCCACTTTGCCGGTATCTTGGTCGCGGTCAGGGGGCTGGGAAGCGGCATATTCCAAAATCTGATAGGTCCCGGCAGCAGCGGGCAGTGGAGTGAACTGCCGGGGAACGGCCGCGCTGCCGCGACCGCCGGGCCGGCGGTGGTGGTCTACGCCGGGGCTTTTCACCTATTCGTAAGCGGCCCCGAAGATCGCATAATCTGCAGTCTGGCCAGATAGACAGTGTATGTACATGCTGCCGCGGCCGGGGAAATCATTCGGTCTGCGGCTGCGCCAGTACCAGCAATCCGCTTGCCGTGTCCTTCGCATAATTGAGCAATTCAAAATTGCCCAGGTTGGCGCTGAGCACCAGGCGCCATCTTGCGCCGGCCCCAACGCTGGAGCCGATCAAGCTTTCCAGTTGCGCTGAAGTGAAGCTCAGCATCTGATTGGCGCCCAAGGTCGCTAGCGTCACGTTTGATGCGATCTGGGCGCCGCTGTCGTCATAGGCATTGGCGATCAAGGAAGAGCTTTGCGCGGTGGTGTTGATGATGCGCAGCTCGGAAGTCGTGGTGGCATTGGCTGCGGGGTAGAGCAGGAAGGCATTGCGCGTGGTGGTGCCGGCTGTACTCGCCGCACGGTTGTCGGTCTGCGCCTGAGCCAGGTAAAGGTTGCCGTTGGATGGAATCTTGGTGTTGTCGATGATTTCGAAGGTCGGCAAGTTGGCCGTTACCACCAGCCGGTACTTGGCCGTGGCTGAACTCGGGCTGTAGCCCAAGGCCGTTTCGATCTGCTCCGATGTCAAGGCCAGGATCTGGTTGGATACGACCGTACCCAGCGTGCCGCTGCCAGCCACGTTGCCGGCCTCGTCGTAGGCGGTGGCGGTGACCGTGGCGCTGACGGCATTGGGGTTGACGATGCGCATCACGGTGGTGCTCGCGCTGCTGGTCGAGGGGTTCACCAGCAGCACGTTGCGGGTCGAGCTGGTGGCGGTCGAACTGGGGCGGTCATCGATTTGCCCCTGCACCAGCGCCAGGTTGCCAGTGGCGATGTCCTTGGTGAAGTTGATCAATTCCATGCTCGGCACATTGGCCGTAAATATCACGCGGTACTTCGCGGTCGGTGAAATCGGCGAAAATCCCAGGGCCGCTTCGATCTGGGCCGAAGTATAGGACAGCATCTGGTGCGCATTGATGGTGCCCAGCGGCACGCTGCCTTGAGTGAAGAAATAGCCGTCCTCGTCGTACAGGCTGGCGCTGAGCGAACCTGACTGGCCGCTGGTATTGATGAGGCGCAGCACGTTGGTCTTGTTGGCGCTGGTCGATGAACTGATGAACCAGGCCGTGCGCGTCACGCTGCTTGCGGTGGCGCCGGTGCTGCGGTCGCCGTACTGCGCTTGCGACAGCGTCAGCGCACCGGTCGCGATGTCTTTTGTGCTGTTGATGAGCTGAAGGCCAGCCAGCGTTGCGGTAAAGTAGATCGAATACTTGGCGGTGGGCGCGCTGGGCGTGAAGCCGAGGAGGGTTTCTAGATTGGCCGAGGTAAACGTCACGCTCTGGTTGGCCGCGATGCTGCCGAGGCTGGCGCCGGCTGTTCCAAGTTGATTGCCGTTTTCATCGTATGCGGTGGCGGTCAGGGTTCCGCTGCTGCCGGTCGTGTTGATGAGGCGCACGACGGAAGTCTTGTTGGTGCTGGTGGAGGCGTTGACGAAGAGCGCCTGGACCCTGGCAGTCACGCCGGGAATCGTGCCTGTGGCGCCGGCGAAATTGGTCGGCGAATTGACTGCGGTGACGCCGTTGCGTCCCAAGGAGGTCACGCCATCGCCTGGCAAGGCGGTGTAGGTTATGGTATCCACACCCGAAAAATTGACCGTGCCGTTCGACAACGGCAGGAAGCCGCTCGGAATCACATAATCAGGTGTGACGAGATGCAGATCAGCGAAGCCTTGGGTTGCAATCAAGAATTTTCGATTGGCCGAGTCGCCCGGCAAATCGGTCGTAAAATTATAGGTGCGTGTGGCACCGCCGGATTGGGAGGCAGTAATCGCGTGACCGCTCAGAAACTGCTGGCCGCCGGAAGTGGTCGTCAATTCAATGAATTGCACCGTACCGCTGGCGTTCGAGTAGATCTCGTTGATCTGCCACAAATGAAATGATGCGCTTGCCGTCTGGGCAAAGAGCAGGATGACGGTGAAGGCGGAACTACGTAGAATCCAGCGCAGGCAATTCGGCAACATGGCGGCTCCCAGTGCAGTGGCGGTACGACATATTACATCAGGGAAAGGCCGGGTCGCCATCCCATGCAACTGCCAAAATTTACCGGCAAACCGCTCTGGACGCTCTAGTCTGGTCTAGTCTGTAACAGCCAATTCGAAAGCGCCTGTCGCATGTTCGGCGCGCAGGGTATGCACCTTTCACTTCCAAATCGATTGTTACAGGCCACTAATAGTTCAAGCCCTGCAACTGTATTCCCTGCTCGACGGCTCCGGACAATCCCAGCTGTTTGTACACGCGCTCCAGCGCCGCGCCGCGCCGCGGCACGCCGGCCGTAAAATTCTTTCCGTCGAGTCCGAAAACCCTGCCCCATTCCTTGTTGGTGCCGGCGCATTCGGGCCGTTGCTCACTTTCGACGCAGGTATAGGCCAAGTAGATATACGGTGTACCCGATTCGGATTTGACGCAGGCCCAGCCGGTGGCGATCGCGTCCAGCACCGGGCCGTTCTTGACGAAGGGCTGCCGCATTGGTTTGCCGTCGTGCGGCAATTTTTTCGAGATGCCTTTACTGGGGTTGCTCAGTTGCAGCGTTTGCTTTTTACATTGAGTTTCCTGATCCGTAAAGCTCAGGCAACTCGATGTGGCGCGTACTTCCGCGTCGCCGCAAACCAGCTTGTCTTGCTCCTGCCGGATTGGCGGTGCTGCATTTTCAGCGGAGGCAAGCAGGGGCATCGCCAATGCCATGAGCGTCAAGCGCAAGCCGGGATTTTTCATTTTCCGCCGTATTCCGCAACGTATTTATTGAAGAGCTGTTTTGCTTCATCCATTGACATATTGGATTCTGCGGCTCCCGGCATCGAAGTCCATTCATTGCGCAGCAGTGGAATCGCTTTTTCGACATTGCCGGCCTGGACATAGACGAGTGCATGGCGGGTTTTCAGTTTCCAGATCGCGATGGCATCTTGCGAAGCCGGGGTGAAATCCCTGACGATGCCTTTTTCCACCGCCTCTTTCCAAGTCTTGTACAAGATCTGATAGGCGCCGGCGGCGGTGGATGATTTGCCCCAGCCGTGGCCGAGGACGTTCGGGTGTTTCGAGGTGTCGCTGAAAGTCTTCTTGTTGCCGAAAATCTGGTAATAGACCAGATCATCTTCGCGCTTGTGCTCCGCGCGGCGAATGAATTTCAAGAAAGCTTTGACGTTGATTTCCTGCGAGTCGGCCATGGGGGAATTTTCCAGTTGCTTGTTAATCAGTTAACGATAACCGGAAAATTCATAATTTGCAAATCGTTAACTTCTTCAAAAAGGCAATCTTGAATTGTTCCGCTGCCTGAATTCCAGTTGACGCCTGGACAACAATCGCCTATCGTCGCCAAGCGGCGGATCCTCCAAGCCGGCGCGATGATATTACTTCGTGTAAGACAGCGCCTCCACGGGGTTACCCCGTGGGATTTGATCGACCCGCAATACGTCGCATGAGCCCGCCCTGCACTGCCGTGCAGGACTGCTCACGCAGAACGAGACTGGTTGGAGGCTCTTCGCCGCTTCTTGATAAGATTTCCATGAATGCAAAATATCACCTTGCTTTGGCCCTGGCCGACACCATGCTTGCGGGCGATGCCAAGCCGGCCGGCTTGAGGCAAAGCGTGATATGGGCGCTGGGAGAAGACCGGAACTGGATTCCCGCCCTGTGCCGTGCCATTCGCAAGCGCACCGGCGAGCATTTTTACCATTACAGCCGCGAAGAACTGGCGGCACTGATTCTCAAGCACCGCGGCTTTGCCAATGCCTGGAACGACAAGGGCGGCCCGCCGATGATCCGGCGTTATTGCCTCAAGCCGCCGGTTGCGGTTGAAAAGCCGGCGTGGCTTGCCGCATTCGGTTTGCCAGAAATCGCCACCAGCGCCGATCTTGCGCAATGGTTGAAGATTACGCCGGGCGAATTGGCCTGGTACGCCGACAAGTGGCGCAACGATCCGGCGGCACCGGAGGGGTTGCGGCATTACCGCTATCGCTGGGTGGCAAAGCGCAGCGGCGGTTTGCGTCTGATCGAGATGCCGAAGCTGCGCTTGCGCGCGATCCAAGGCCAGGTGCTGCGCAAACTGTTGAACCTGGTGCCGCCGCATCCGGCCGCGCATGGTTTTCGCCTTGGGCATTCGTGCCTGACGCACGCCGCGCAGCATGCCGGCAAGGCAGCCGTGATCCGGATGGATCTGCAGGATTTTTTCCCCCGTGTTCCCGCCCCGCGCATCCAGGCCTTGTTCGCCAAGCTCGGTTATCCGGAAGCGGTGTCGGATGCGTTGGCTCGCCTTTGTACGCATCGTACGCCGGGCAGCGTGTTCAATGATTCGGCCGTGAGAACGGTCCTGCCGTCGCCGGTCCGCACCTCGTTTCGCACCCCGCATCTGCCGCAAGGCGCGCCCACTTCCCCGGCGCTGGCCAATCTGTGCGCATACCGGTTCGACATGCGGCTGGATGCGCTGGCCCAATCGCTGGGTGCGACTTACTCGCGCTACGCCGATGACTTGGCATTTTCCGGCGGTCCTGAACTGGCGCAGGCGATGGATCGCTTCCATGTGCAGGTGGCGGCGATCGCGCTGGAAGAGGGTTTCAAGATCAACACCAGGAAGACCCGCCTGATGCGTGCCGGAGTCCGGCAACAGGTGACCGGGATCGTGGTCAACCGCCATCCCAATATGCCGCGCAAGGAGTTCGATACGCTCAAGGCGATTTTCACCAATTGCATACGGCATGGGCCGGCGTCGCAGAATCGCGATGGACGCGAGGATTATCGCGGATATTTGACGGGCAGACTGGCCTGGCTGAATATGTTGAATCCGCAGCGCGGCTTGCGGCTGCGGCGTCTGTTTGAACAGATCGAGTGGCAGGAGGGCGGGCGCAAGGCGCAGCAATGAAGGACTTTCCGCCGCTATTTGCTTTGGCTTTTTAAATAAGCGATCAAATCTCTGCGGTCCTTGGCATCGGACACCGAATATCCCATTTTTTGCCCTGGTATGAATTTTTCTGGATTCGCCAGCCACTTATCCAGTGTTTTCTCATTCCAGATCACCTTGGACTCTTTCAGCGCCGCGCTGTAATCAAAGCCGCGGACGCTCCCGGCCTTTCTACCAAATACGCCGCGATGGGCCGGCCCCGCCAGGTTGGCGTCAAGCGAATGACATGCAATGCAGTGCGAGGAGTAAAGCAGCTTTCCGTTCTGTGCGTCGCCGGCTGCATAGACGGGGGAACCGCCCAAACATGCTGCAACGAGGAACCAGCAATAGATGGTTTTCATAGACTAAGTTCGAAGAGGGGCGATCTGCCGAAAAGACGTTTTTCTTCAGCAGCCGCCCATAGTTCAGGTAGGCGGTCAGGCGCCGAAAGCCATTGCTTTAGGCAGCGGCAGACCGAGGGCATTGTTCAAGACCGCCCAGTGCGCGACTTCATCGGCGGCCAGTCGGCCGGCTACTTTGGCGAGCGCATGGTCCTTGAAAGAGGGGATGACACCGAGATAGGCATTGGTCGCACCCAGTTCAAGCGACAGCGCAAGTTTCAGCACATCTTCCTGGCTCTTGAGCTGACCGGCATCGAGCGCCTTCGCATATACGTCGAGAGGCTTTTCCTCGACCGGCTTGCCGCCGAGCTTGACGATGGTGCCGATCAGCAGATCACGATGTATCTTGTGATCGTCTTGGAATTTCAATGCGATATCAAGGACTGGTTTTTGCAGCAAGCCGCTCTTGGCTCCCAGGGTATAAGCATTGATGCCCTGATGTTCCAGGCCAAGGGCCACGTTAAGAATGCCGACGTCACCGGCGGCATCTTCCTTGCCGCCTGCCGCTCCGGCTTCCTGGCCCGCCAGCAAGAACACTGCACTGGTCGACAGCATCGTTGCGGTTGTGTTGCGCAGGAAGGTCCGGCGCGGGCTTTGCAGATCCAAAAGATTTTGTGCCATTTCTTTCTCCATAAAGTTGACCCCGCCATGTGCACGAATTGCTTCGATTGGCGAGTGAATGATCAGATTAAACAATTAAATTCATTTTGTACAGTTAAATATGTTTTAAGTGGTTTATGATGATAATGATATAAAATGAAAAGGGGATTAAAGCGCTGTGTTGTCAGGTCGATGAGGTGGAGGAGCGTATGCTGGAGATAATGGGAATTCGACAGAAGGAATTGCTGAAGCTGTTGCTGAAGCACAAAGCGGGACTGACCGTTGATGAACTCTCGGCACAGCTTGCAATTACGCGCAATGCGGTACGGCAGCATCTGGCAGCCATGGAAAACGACGGATTGGTGAAAAAAGGGGTGACACGCGCTTCGGGGGGAAGACCGGAACAGCTCTATGTGCTGACCGACAAGGGGCATGAATGCTTTCCGCGCCATTACGCCTGGTTCGCTCAGCTATTGATCGAGTCCGTCCAGCGGGAAGCCGGCGCAGACGGCTTGGGTGAGCGGCTGACCGCGATGGGAGAGCACGTCGGAAAACAGTTGCGCGCGCAACATCCCGACCTGGCCAGCCGCGGCGAAAAAGTCCAGAAGATGGCCGAGATCATGGAGCAGCTCGGATACGATGCGCGCAACACCGACGGCGACAAGACGGCAATCGAGGCGGACAATTGCGTGTTCCACACGCTTGCGCTGACCAATCAGAACATCTGCAAATTTGATCTGGCGCTAATGTCCGCTTTTACCGATAGCACTGTTGACCATCAGGAATGCATGGCGAAGGGCGGCAACATCTGCCGATTTAAATTCCACGCAAAAGATCGGTAAAACGAGATATTTCCCCTGCGGTGTAGAGCGGGCGCCATACTATGGCGCGCTCGCGGAAATCCGAGCAGGCGAGACGCTCGGCTTCTTCCACGGCGCCTGCACGTCGGCAGCGGGCTTGAAGACCACGTCGTCCGCCTTCGCCGGACGGTAAACGGTGACCGACTTGTCGAATACGTTGACACCCGAAAGCACCATCACATCGCCAACCTTGGGAACAAAGGCGATATATTTTTCATCTTCCATAAGCTTATAGCCGAGTATCTGCATGCGTTGCCTGAGATACGGGAAATCGGCCTCCACGACCATCATGTACCTGTCGTTGCGAGTGTATGGCTGGGCGACGTCGTTGAGCATGACTTTTACCGCCTGCCGCAGATTGGCGGCCATGACCGTCCTGAGCGGTTCCCCGTCATTGGCTGTCCAGCTATCCGCCCCTTCCAGAGGCCTGGCCTGGCCGGTGGAAGCGAAGTAGCGCGTTTCCCAGGAAGGACGATCATCTGTTCCTTTCAATGCAACTTTCAGTACCACGAAAGGCCGCACGTCGGTATCGTTCACATATGACAGCAGCAGGGCGCTGGACACATCCAGTTGAGCGTCGCCTGGTTGCATGCTGAATTTGGCGGCCAAGGGCTGCTCGGCGATCATGTTCTCGATTTCACCGCGGGTCCGGTCGGAAAGCTTGATGCGAAGAATCTGCTCGACGTTGCTTACCCCGGCAGCGGCGCTGTTGCTGTTTGCCATATGTGTGATGGCTTGGCCGACCACGCCAAACAGCACACCCGCGACATGGCCACGCTGATGGCCCGTAACGATCACGTCGCTCTCGGGCACCTTGTAAGCGCCGATGGGCAAGTCGCTCCAGCCTGAGAGCGTGTCGTCGTTCACCTTCACGGAAATGGAGCCGCTCATCGCGGGCGCCGGCTTCGCGCGCTCGTAGGTCGCGCATGCCGTGAGCGACAGGCAAACAATGGCGATGGCCAGTTTTTGGGTGAGTGTCGAGAGCAAGGAGATTTTCCTTTCAAGGATTTCTATGGGACTGATGTTTATGGCGTTCTGGGCAGTTTTATTTGGCGGTACGGGACATGATTCCAAAACCAAGAAGAGTCTGTTTTCCCATGTTCTTGCCACTTTGGCAGGCGTTGAAAATAGCAGAACTAGCCATCACGACCAAGGGACAAGGTTCCAGGGCTGCTGGAGACGCTATCGTTGAAGCTTTGTGTCAAAAATCCATGTAGATGATATCAGCCGCCTGTGGAAGCCGGTTTTCGCACTTGGCCGCACTTGGGTGTGCCGCCGGGGTTGCCCAGTCAAAACTACAGCCGGTACGGCGAGCCAGTCGCTGCAGCAGGATGCAAACAGCTTGTAGTTGATGCACTATGGCCGAGCCGCTGCTTTTCGCCGCATGATTTCCTTGAGCATTTCGCTGTACTGTTCCTTGATTTCGCTCTCGATAATTCTTCTGCCGATGATGGGCGGCACCCAGACACCGGGGATGGATTCGCTATGAAGGACCATGCGTGTTCCTTCTCCTTCCGGAATCAGATGCGTGGTTCCGCTCGCTTGCTTGATGCTGCCGCTCAGCACATGGGAACGGATTTCGCTGTAAGGCGTCAGCGTCACTTCGCGTACCGAGTCGAATGAAAACGACAGCAGGCCGTAGGTGGCTTTACCCTTCTGGGAAACCAGCATTTTGTCGCCGACCCGTTCGATGATCTTGCTGAATTCGAGATTCGGCAGGAATTGCGCCATGTGATCGTAGTCCGTCATGACTTCCCAGGTTTCGCGAGGCGTTGCGGGCACGGAAAGCGTTACGTCAACGATGATGGTCTCGCCGGATTTTTTAATCTGGATAGCAGGTTCGCGATCATTTTCTCGGGGGGCATCTGCTTTCACCGGCCCGGCAAAAGCAGATGCAAGCGCGATCATCCCGGCTAAGATCGCGGTGCTGAAATTTGCCCGGATGGTTGCTGCCAATACCAGGCGTGTGCGTCTGGATGCACGATGCATGTCTGATCCGGCCTCTGTCTGCGTGTAGGAATCGGCCGATGGCCTGCCGTAACAAGCCATCATGCCGGTGTCGATATGCGCTATGCATTTCTATCCTAGACGAAAATCGGCTGATGCGGGGCCATTACATGCAAACGGCTTAGAGCCTGTTATGAACGCAAGCAGGACCCCTGCTTGCGTTCATAACAGGCTCTAGGGACGGACAGCTTATTCGGGTTCGACGCCCACCGCCACCAGAATGCGCGACACCATGTTGTAGCTGGCAATGACGCCGACCAGTTCCATCACATGCTGGTCATTCGGCAATGCGGCGCGTACCGCGGCAAAGGTTGCATCGCTGACTTGCACATTGCGCGTCATCTCGATCGTCAGCAGGATCGCGGCGCGTTCGCTGTCGTCGAACAAGGAAAAGTCCTTGCCCAGCGTTTCGGTGCGCTGCATCGCTTCGACTTGCTGCGCGTTGCCGCCGGCCTTGATGAATTCCGGCGCGTGATGGCCGAATTCATAAGCCGCGCCGTTCAGCACGGCTACCACGCACATCGCAAGCTCACGCAGCTTGGGCGATAGTTCGAGACCGGTCCGGACTTGGCCCATGAAGGTGTTCCAGCCGCTTGCAAACGGCGGGCTGTGCAGCAGGATGCGATCCAGGTTCAGCAGCGTGCCGCCGCGGCGTTGGCGGATCGCATCAACCAGGTCTTTGGGTTCCGCCAGATCGAGCGGCTTGTAGGGAATACGGGGCATGGGCTTCCTTCGAGTCAAATAAATAATTTTAGAGCAGTTTCAGCCTGACCGTACACGGCCAATCTTGCGCGTGCGATGCTCACCGTACCATTCGTACGGTTGCGCTTCTCGGCTCAACCTTGGCCGTGTACGGTCAGGCTGAAACTGCTCTAGTATGCTTCGGCCGATCAAGCCGGCACTGCCGTTTTCATATCGGCGGTCGCCGCCTCGATCGCGTCGCCCAGGCGTTCGACGATGATCTCGATGTTGTCCGCGGTTGCAATGAACGGCGGCGCCAGCAGCACGTGATCGCCGGAGCGGCCGTCGATCGTGCCGCCCATCGGGTACACCATCAGGCCGCGGGCCATGGCCTCGGTCTTGATGCGTGCATGCAGGCGCTGCTTGGCGTCGAACGGCGCCTTGGTTTCCCGATCCGACACCAGCTCGATGCCCCAGAACAAGCCGCGGCCGCGGATATCGCCGACGAAGGGATGCTCGTCGAAACGCTCCTGCAGCGCCTGTTCCAACTGCCGCCCGCGCGCCTCGACATTGTCGAGCAAGCCGTCGCGCCGGATCACGCGCTGCACCGCCAGGGCCGCGGCGCACGCCAGCGGATGGCCGACATAGGTATGGCCGTGCTGAAACAGGCCCGATCCCTTGGCGAAGGCATCATAAATCTTCTTGCCGACAAAGGTCGCGCCGATCGGCGCATAACCGCCGCCCAGGCCTTTTGCCACCGTCATCAGGTCGGGTGCGATGCCGTCCTGTTCGCAGGCATGCAAGCTGCCGGTGCGCCCCATGCCGCACATCACTTCATCGAGAATCAGCAGGATGCCGTGGCGATCGCAGATCTCGCGCACCCGCTTCAGGTAGCCGGGCGCCGGCGGCACCGCGCCCAGCGTCGCGCCGACCACGGTCTCGGCAACGTAGGCGATCACGTTTTCCGGGCCGAGTTCCATCAGCTTGGCCTCGAGTTCGTCGGCGGCGCGGCGGCCATAGGCTTCAGGCGTTTCGTCCGCTTGCCGGTAGCGATACTCATAGCAGGGATTGATGTAGGCGGTCTGCATCAGGATAGGCGCGAACTGCTCGCGCCGCCAGGCATTGCCGCCGACCGCCAGCGCGCCGAGCGTGTTGCCGTGATAGCTCTGGCGGCGCGCGATGAAATGCTTGCGGCCGGTTTCACCGCGTTCGACGAAATACTGGCGCGCCATTTTCAGCGCGGCCTCGACGGCTTCCGATCCGCCCGACACCAGGTAGACATGCGACATGCCGGCGGGTGCGTGCTTGATCAATTCGTCGCCCAGCGCTTCGGCCGCTTCGCTGGTGAAAAAACTGGTATGCGCATACGCCAGCTTGTCGAGCTGGGCACGCATCGCGGCCAGCACTTCCGGATGCTGGTGGCCGAGGCAGGACACGGCGGCGCCGCCGCTCGCATCGAGATAAGCCTTGCCGCCGGCATCGAACAGATAGATGCCCTGGCCCGACGCACAGACCGAATATTCGTGATGGATTTGCCTGTGTAAAAGATGGGTCATGTTGCTCAAACCTCGCTGGCGATGGAGACAGCCGGCTCGATCTCCGCTGGTGCCGGACGCGCCACCTTGTCATGCCGTGCAATGATATGAATCTTCTCGCGCGGCGGATCCTGCTCCGTCTCGAAGAAGAATTTTTTCTCGCCGAAAGCCGGCACCAGATCGTCCAGCCAGGTTGCCTCGGGATCGAATTTCGCATAGAAAGGCTTGCGTACCCAGTCAGGATTGCGCGCCTGCAGAAACTGCAGTGCAAAGACCTTTTCGCCGCCGATGGTGACGATGCCGTCGACCACGACCTTGCCGGGGAAGGCGCTCATCGAAGGACCGCGCACCGTACGTGCCAGTCCCGACACCAGTTGATAGGCTTGCTGAAACACTTCATACGCTTTGGCCAGCGGCAATTGGAAATAATGGCTGGGACCGGTATCGCGCTCGACGAACATGTAGTACGGAATCGCCCCGAGGCGCACGCCGGTGGTCCACAACTCGGCCCAGCCCTTGGGATCTTCGTTGATGTGGCGGATCAGCGGCGCCTGCATGCGCAGCGTCGCGCCGGAGCCGACGATGCGCCGCACCGCCTGCTGCGCGATTTCCTGGCGCAATTCGACCGGATGATTGTAGTGCCCCATGATCGCCAGGTTCTTGCCCGAAGCGACCACTTTCTTGAACAGTTCGATCAGCTCGTCCGCATCCTTGTCGGTCACGAAGCGCTGCGGCCAGTAGGCCACCGACTTGGTGCCGATGCGGATGTTCTGGATGTGCGAGAGTTCCGGCGCCAGCAGCGGCTCGATATAGCCGGCCAGCGAACGCGTGTTCATGATCAGCGGATCGCCGCCGGTGATCAGCACGTCGGTGACTTCGGGATGCAGCTTCAGGTAGGTCACCAGTTCGTTGGATTCCTTGGCATCGAATTTCAAATCGTCCATGCCCACGAATTGCGGCCAGCGGAAACAGAAGGTGCAGTAGGCATGACAGGTCTGGCCGGAGCTGGGGAAGAACAGCACGGTTTGCTTGTACTTGTGCTGCAGGCCGCGCACCGGCTCGTCATTCATGGTCGGCACGTTATGCGTCATCTGGCCGGCCGGATGCGGGTTCATGCGCATGCGGATGCTGCGCACCAGTTTCTCGATCGCGATTTCATCTTTCTGGACCAGCACCAGGTCGCGCAGGGTTTTGTATTCTTCCGGCTCCAGCATGTCCTTGTGCGGAAAGGTCAGGCGGAAGATCGGATCGTTAGGAATGTTGTTCCAGTCGATCAATTCATTCATCACGTACTGGTTGGTGCGGAACGGCAACACGCGCGAAACCACGAGTACGGCTTCCTGCAATTCTTCCGAGAGCAGCGCCCATTGCGGGGCCTGGCTGATCGACTGACGGGTGTAAGGTTTGAATTTGACTGGTAAAGGTTCATTGCTCATGGCACATCCTTCCAAGGTGGGATTGATAGAATCGCATGGTGGATTTTTGCGCCATAATCCGGATCGCACAAACGATTTAAAATCGCAACCTTGTGCGTTTGACGAATGATGCAGAGTTCCTTCAGAGAATGAGTGATGAGAAGAAAAATTCCAAGCATTGAAGCGTTGATTGCATTTGAAGCAGCAGCCCGGCATCAGAGTTTCACGCGCAGCGCGGATGAACTGGCGCTGACGCAAAGCGCGGTCGGCCGGCAAATTGCAATCCTGGAGGAGTACTTGGGCGTGCCGCTTTTCAATCGCATCAAGAAGCGCATCAGTCTGACCGACGTCGGCATGGCATATGCGCGGCAGGTGCGCGAAAGCCTGGAAAAAATCGAGAGAGACACGCTCGCCGCGATGGCGCATCAGGGCGCAGGCGGCATCCTCGAGCTGGCAGTGATCCCGACCTTCGCGACACGCTGGCTGATTCCGCGCCTGCCGGAATTCTACGCGCGGCATGAAAACATCACGCTCAACCTGACCACGCGCGCTGAGCCTTTCATGTTCACCGGCACGCACTTCGATGCGGCGATTCACTTCGGCAATCCGGTGTGGCCCGGCGCAATCGCGCATCATCTGTTCGGCGAGGAAATGACGCCCGTCTGCAGTCCGCGCTTATTGGATGGCCGCACGGATTTGCGGCCAGAAGACCTGGGAAATTTCACGCTGCTGCATCAATCGGCACGCCCCGATGCCTGGCGGCAGTGGCTGGTGCAAGCCGGCGTGCGCGAAGCCAATTGCATGAAAGGGCAGCGCTACGAATTGTTCTCGATGCTGGTCGAAGCGGCGCGTGCCGGGCTGGGGATTGCGCTGGTGCCGCGGTTTTTTGTGTTGAATGAATTGGCTGGCGGCGAGTTGCTGATTCCTTGCGATTTGTCGCTCAGGAATGACAAGGGTTATTACCTGGTTTATCCGGAGTGCAAGCAGAGTTCGCGCTTGCTGATGGCCTTTGAGAAATGGCTGCTGGAGACGGCGCAGCAGTATCGCGAGAGTAATTGATTGCCGCCTCATCGGTTTCAATTACGCATCAATCATCGCGATTCATTCATTGGGCGCACGGTATTGCCTTTCATAAAGCCAGCACGCTGAATAAATCCTTGTATCGTCATTTGATCGAGCAAACGGTTTAGCTCCCGCCCTTCCCATCCATCCATCTCCGGCGGCGCAGGAGATGGATCCAAATTGACTCTCGCAGCCGGATGGTCAGCGGCCGCCGTATCGGGGATAACGTAAGCATTCGTCGTCCCAATGCGAGACCGGCATGCGCACCATCAACACCCTCATCGCAGCAACCGAACCAGACCTCATCGCCCAAGGCATTGCCGCAGCCGTCCTGCAGCGCGCCGATATGGAATTGGTCGGCGAACGCGTGCTCGCGGTCGACGAGGTGGGGATGGCGCTGGGACGCATGGACGACGCCACGCCCTGCGCCGTTGTGCTGGTGGGAAAAGCGGGGAACTACGACGAGTATTCGCGGCACTGGCTGCGCGACTATCCGGTGCTGGTGGTTGCGCGCGTGTCCTTGGTCGAAGACCTCGTTCGTTTCGAGGCCGGCGACGTCGGGCTCGACACCCTGTTGTCCACCGTGTATCAACTGGCGCAATGCCACGGCAGCTCGCACCGGGAGCGGCTGGTCCATGTCCATCTACCGCTGCGCTTGGACCAAGGCAGCACCGCGCTGGAAGCGACGCAGGAAGAGCGTCCGCTGTTGGCCGCCGCGCATGCGTGGGTACACGCAGTGCTGCAGCGGGCAGTAGAGAGCCAATGCCGCACGGCCGATGACATTCCCGGCCTGAGCGTGACGCCGGAGACGGTGCGCCGGATGCTGGACGCGCCGCCGCTCGATGAGGCGTTCGAAGAGCGCGACCACGATGCAGCCTTGGCGGCTGCGCTGGCGTGCGCCGATCCGCAAAGCGAACCGCTGGCGGCCTTGTACCGGCATCTTGTACTCGACCTGCTGGAGTGGAAGCTGCTGCTGCTTGCACTCGCCCCCGAGCTGGATATCCGCTACCAGAAATGCCTGGGTTTCCTGCTCGACGATCTGGGCCGGCGGGTCGGAACGCTGCCTTTGTTTGCCGCGATGCTGGGCGATGCCGCGACGGTGCGCAGGCGGCTTGCGGAATCAGGGCAATTGGCCCGCTGGCGCTTGCTGGATTGCAGCGGCGCCGGCGTACCGGGCGCGGATGAAGGACTGCGCATCGATCCCTGCATTGCTGAATGGCTGCTTGGACAGGACCAGGCGTTGCAGCGCGATCCGCGCTTGCGCCGCGTGCTGCGCAATACACCGTGGCCGGGCGCGGCGCTGTTGCATCGCCCGCTGGACCGGACGCAGGCCGCCCATCTGATGGAGCGTCTGGCCCCGCATGCGCGCGGCAAATGGCTGATCCTCAGCGGCACGGATCTGGCCGGCTGGCGTGCCTTACTTGAGCTGGGCGTGGCCTCCCAGCGCATGGAATTGACGCGCCTGGATTTGGGCCGGCTGGCGTCGGCCGAGCGCGTGGACATCGAGGACACTGCGGTGCGCGCAGCTCGCTTCGCCCGGCTCGGCGGGCGTCCTCTTGTGATCGATGCCGCGCAGGCGCAGCCGCTCGACGAGGATGCGCTACGCGTGCTGGTTGCCGCGCTTGCAGCAGACGGGCGAAGCGCCGCGCTGATCGCCGCCGAACCGGAAGATGTTTTCCGGGTCTTGGGCGAGCAGGAGGCTGAGCTGCTCAGCCGGCCGGATGCCGATTCCGGGGGGCGCGAATCGATCGTGCTGGCGGCGGCGCATGAGCTGGGGCTGAAAATGGATGCCGAGACTGCAGCCCATATCGGCGCAGCGTTTCCCTTACGGGTCGACGGCATGGCGCATGCTGCCCGGCTGGCATGCGCACGGGCAGAGGAGGCCGATACGCCGGCACAGCTGCACGACAAATTCGTGGCGGCCTGCCGCAGCACCGCATCGCAACGCATTTCCCGGTTCGCGCATCGCATCGCGCCGAAGTTTAGGCTGGACGACGTGGTCTTGCCGGGTGACCGGCGCAGCCAGCTCGACGAGATCATCGCCAATGTCAGGCTGGCCTCGAAAGTGTTCGACGAATGGCGCTTCGGTGAAAAACTGTCGTACGGACGCGGCGTTGCCGCCTTGTTCCACGGCCCCAGCGGCACCGGCAAGACCATGGCCGCGCAAGCGATCGCGCAGGCGTTGGGCATCGAGATATTCGCCCTCGACCTATCGCGCGTGGTCAGCAAGTACATCGGCGAAACGGAAAAAAATATCGATGCGGTCTTTGCCGATGCGCAGCGTTCCGGCGCCGCGGTGCTGATCGACGAGGCCGACGCGCTGCTCGGCAAGCGCAGCGAAGTCAAGGACGCGCATGACCGCTACGCCAACATCGAGGTGGCTTACCTGCTGCAGCGCATGGAGTCGTTCGAAGGACTCGCCATCCTGACCACCAACATCCGCCAGAATATCGATCAAGCCTTCCAGCGCCGCCTGCGTTTCGTGATCGAATTCCCTCGCCCCGATGCGCGCGCTCGGGCCGAGATCTGGCGCCGCTGCCTACCGCAAGACGCCCATGCCTTGTCCGAGCGCGAAATTGGTTTGCTGGCTTATAAGAGCGATCTGACCGGCGGGCATATCCGGCAGATCACGCTGCGCGCCGCGTTCGCCGCCGCCGCCGAGAATGCCTTGATCGGGATCACGCACCTGAACCAGGCGATGAATGCCGAGCTGAACAAGCTCGGCATGCCGGCGGTCGACCTGAGCCCCATCGGCAAGGCGGCATGAGGACGATGCGATGAGTGCCGAATCCATTTTTCGCGTGACGCTGGCGCTCCAGGTGAACCTGCAAAAGGCGCTGACCGATTCGGGGCATCCGGGCACCGTATTCATCGGGCCGCTCGACGACCCCGATGCGCAGGGCGCGGCCTTGATTCTGTTCTTGTACCGGATGGCGCCGAACGCCGTATTGCGCAACAGCGAGCATCGCGTCGCCGCGCCGC
Source organism: uncultured Burkholderiales bacterium (assembly GCA_966211965.1). Taxonomy (GTDB): domain Bacteria; phylum Pseudomonadota; class Gammaproteobacteria; order Burkholderiales; family Burkholderiaceae_D; genus CBIHON01. Next base: position 183,714 of record CBIHON010000005.1, read on the forward strand.
CCGGCCAGCCGGGGCCGATCGTCTATACCAACGCCTTGCCGCTCGATCTGTATTACCTGATCACCGTCGGCACCCGCCCGGGCAGCAGCGAGGAGCCGCTCTTGAGCGCGCTCGGCGCCGCGATCCAGGCGCTCAACGATCTGCCGCAACTGGCCGGGTCCGGTGTCGCGCCGGACCCGGTGCGGCTCACCATGGAAACCTTGTCGACCGAAGAGATCAGCCGGATCTGGGCGCTTTTTCCGACGGTGAATTACCGCACGTCGATCGCCTACCTGGCGTCGCCGGTATGGATCGATCCCGCTACGCCGCCGCAGCGCGAGCGTGCCGTCACCGACGATTCGCCGCGCGTGGGGCAGCACCGGGGCACGAACAATGGCTAGATTATTCCTGCCCGATGCCGAGCTTGGCTACACGCGCAGTGTGTTGTTCGCGGTCGAGCTGCTGGACGCGGTCACATTGCTAGGCGTATCGCGCGGGGTCAAGGTCAGCGCGCCGCCGCTCAGGGCGCAGCCGATCGTCAATTTCAGCGGCCGCTTCGTATGGCTGCAGGAAGGCGCCGCACGTCCGCAGAAAGTGATGGTCGATCCGGGCGAACTGCCGTACGAGCGGGAAGAGTTGCCGGCCCCGGTCTTGCCGCCGGATCTCAACGGCGTGCCGGAAGCCGCGCGTCTGCTGCAGGTGCTATTGCGGCCGCGGCGCGGCTACGTGTTTCCGGATGGCGTCACGGTCGTCCGCGGCAGGCTCAATGAAAGCACGGCGCAGCCGCCGGCCGCGGTCAGCGACGCAGCAGTATGGCTGCAATGGTTTAACGACGAAGCGCGGCATTGGCAAGGCGACCGCGCGCGCACTTCTGTGCGCACCCAAGCCAACGGCGAGTTCGCAGCATTTCTGCGGCTCGGCCCCACCGCCAAGCCCTTGCGCGACAAATCCGGCCGCATGCAAGTGCGCCTGCGCGCCGGTCGGCCCAATGTCACGGATCGCATCGGCACGACGCTGGATGTACATGAGGGTCGCATTTTTAACGATTTTCAGACGCTTGCCTGGAGCGACCTCCGGCCGGCATGAGTTTTTCGAACGGGAGAACTATCGCCATGAATACCGATTCTTCACAGACTGGTTCCGCTTCCTCGACGCCGCCGCTTTCCTATCCGCCCCCAGCCGCCGGAAATGGAAAGAACCATTGCATCGAATTGGCCATCGACGAGATCAGCCGCCAACTTGCCATGGCGGACCGGCTCAAGGAATACAAGACCGAGCTGGAAGCGCTGCTGCAAAAAACCAAGAGCGCGTCGGACGAGTACACCGTCGCCAAGCGCAATGAATTGGTCAAGCGCTGGACCGAGCAGGACAAGAAGATTGGCGAACTCATCAAGACCCTGACCTGCACGATACAGGATTGGAAATCCTGTATCGAAGACTGTGTCTGTCCCCTCTTCAAGGAGATTGCCGACCTCGACCAGGAACTCTACGGCAATTGCGAGCCCTTGCCGAAGCCGGAAGCCGAATGCGGCCTCTACCGCTTGCGTTCCTGGCAGCAGTGGGATCGTGACCGGAAAAAACGCGATTACGATATCAACAAGGCTAAGCTGGCGGCCTGGGAAAAGCCTGCGCAGACCATCGACAAGGTCCTGACCGACAACGCCAAGCTGCTGGCCGATGCCGCCAAAACGCTGGGGCAGGCCGACGTATCGAGCTTGATCTTCGACGTCTTTTTCAAACTGGTGCCGATGAGCTGGCTGATCAAGCCGCCGGATGCGCAGTCGCAGAACGACCCCAAAAAATTCATCGTATGCAGCACCGTGCCGGACGCATGGGCGCGCCTGAAGCAAATGATCGGCGAACTGCCCAAACTGATCGAGACGAACGCTTACATGCAGCAGTTTTGCGACACACTTCTGCCGCATTACAACGCGGCCAAGGATGCGTATGCAAGCGCCGAAGGCGACCTCAAGAAAACCGTCGATGAAATCGACCGTGCCGAAAAGGCGCTCGACGAAAAGAAGAAGTCGCTGGAAAAAGACGCGAAGACCCACCTGATCGCCGACTGTACGGCCGCGCCCGACAAACCCGGCAACGGGGCAGCATGCCCGCCGGGGCAGGGCACCGGCCAGCCTGGCCAAGGCGGCAGCACGTCGGGTCAATCTTATGCTCAACCAGCCGCTTATTGAGCCCATCCCTACGCAAGTGAAAAAGGAGATCCGCCATGCCTGAATATTTGACGCCCGGCGTCTACATAGAGGAAATCGAACGCGGCCCGCGGCCCATCGAAGGCGTGCCGACCAGCACCTCCGCCTTCCTCGGCGAAACCGAAAGGGGCCCGATCAAGCCGCGCCTGGTGACCAGCTACAAGGAATATCAGCGCTGGTTCGGCGGCGTATTCGCTCCCGACAAATTCATGCCGTATGCAGTCAATGGTTTCTTCGAGAATGGCGGAAAGCGCCTGTTCGCGTGCCGCATCGTCGGCACACAGGCGACCCCAGCCGAAACCGCATTCGGGCAATTCACCGTGCGCGCGGTCGGGCCCGGCTCCTGGGGCAAGCGGGTGTGGGCGCGCATCGAAGCAAGCTCGACCAAGAAGCCCGACGCCAACGGCAATCCGGTCCCGGTGGGCTTCCGCTTGCGGCTGGCCTACTGGACGGATATGCCCAACCTCCAGGTGTTCGATCCCTTCACGCCGGCGGGCAAGGCGACCTTGCCGCGCCCGGCCTTGACCGAAGATTTCGACGATCTTGTGCTGGAGGAGGCATCGCCCGATTTTTACGAAAAGCGCTTGCTAGACAGTTCGGCGCTGGCCACGCTGGTGCGCGTCGGCGCCGACCCGAACGCCTTGCCGGGCCTGGGATCGAAGGCGCTCGACCAGAACGGCGCGAATGATCCGGCTCAATTGAGCGCCGCGGATTATGAGGGACTGCCCGCCGGCAATCGGGATACGGAGCAGGGCTTGGCCAGCTTGGCGCAAGACCCGTTTCGCGATGTCGCGCTGGTCTATGCGCCTGCCGTGGCGGTCGACATTGCCCAGAAAATCATCGGCTATTGCGAACGTTCCAAATCCTGTTTCGCCGCCATCGATTCCGAACGCGTGGTCGGCGACATCAGCGCGCTCGAGCCGCGCTCGAAGATCCAGGATACGCAATATGCGGCCTTCTATTTTCCGTGGATCCGCATCGCCGATCCGCAGACCGGCGCGCGCAAGCTGGTGCCGCCGGGCGGGTATGCGCTGGGCGTGTATGCCCGCACCGATGCCGAGCGCGGCGTGTTCAAGGCGCCGGCCAATGAAGTCATGCGCGGTGCACTCGAACTCGCCGCCGACATCAATGACAATCAGCAGGGCACACTCAATCCCAAGGGCGTGAACGTGACGCGCAGCTTCCCCGGGCGCGGCATTCGCATCTGGGGTGCGCGCACCATGTCCTCGGATGCGCTGTGGAAGTACGTCAGCGTGCGGCGGCTGTTCATCTTCCTGGAACGCTCGATCTACGAAGGCACGCAATGGGTCGTGTTCGAGCCGAACGAACCGCGTCTGTGGGCCCGCGTCACCGACACGGTTCGCTTGTTCCTGCGCACGCAATGGCGGATCGGCGCCTTGTTCGGCCGCACCGAGGAACAGGCGTTTTTCATCACCTGCAACGAAAGCACGATGACGCAGGACGACATCCTGAACGGCCGCCTGATTTGCGAAATCGGCATCGCGCCGGTGCGTCCGGCCGAATTCGTCATTTTCAGAATTTTTCAGAACACCGCTGAAGCACAGCGATAACAGGAGCGCTCGATCATGGCACGCGACAACGATCCATTACGCAATTTCCGATTCATACTGGAGATCGGCAACTTGCCGCAAGCCGGTTTCGCCGAAGTGGCGATCGCAGAAACGACGATCGACGCGGTCGATTACCGCGAGGGCGACGACCCGCCGCATGTGCGCAAGCTTTCCGGCCTGACCAAGTACGGCAACATCACGCTCAAGTCGGGCGTCGCCACCGGCGCCAATTCGCTCGACCTGTTCAGCTGGCATCAAGCGGTATCGGCTGGCGACATCGTCGCGCAGCGCAAGACCGTCACGATCCATGTGCTAGACGAGGCCGGGCAGGAGAAGACGCGTTTCATCGTCAGCGAAGCCTGGCCGGTCAAGTACGACCCGAGCGATCTCAATGCCAAGGGTAATGAAGTATTCATCGAAGTGCTCGAACTGGCCAACGAAGGCATCGAGCGCAAAAACGCCTGACCCGGAGAGAACGCATCATGAATCCATCCAAGCGACTCGGCTTTGCCACCGAAATCGATTTCACGCTGCCGAAGGGATATGTGGATGCCGAGGGCACGCTGCACCGCCACGGCGTCATGCGTCTGGCCACCGCCGCCGACGAGATCCTGCCGCTGCGCGATCCGCGCGTGCAGCAGAATGCCGGCTATCTCACCGTCATCGTGCTGGCGCGCGTGATCACCCGATTGGGTACGCTGACCGACATCGATACCCGGACGATCGAAGGCTTGTTCGTTTCCGATCTCGATTATCTGCAGCAAATGTACGAAACGCTCAACGGCAGCGGCGAGGGCGACTCGCCGGCGAAATGGCCGCCGGCGGACGCCGACAGCGCCGCCGGCGCCAACGGCATGAACGGCGCCGCGCGCGGGAGGATGACGACCGTGGGGGAAGCCTGAAGGTCTATCCCCGCACGCAGTTGTACGAGGAGATGGCCTTTATCGCGTTTCATTTTCATTGGAGCCGGCCCGACCTGATGACGCTCGAACATGCCGAGCGGCGTCGCTGGTGCCGGGAAATCTCAAGCATCAACAAGAAGCTCGACGGCACGCCGCCCAACCCGTTTGACGTATGAGGAACCCTGGATGACCCGGCAAGATCCACTTCACGGTTTTCGCTTCCTGGTCGAGATCGGCGGCATCAGGGTGGGCGGCTTCATGCGCGTCAAGGGCCTGTCGCGCGAAGTCAAGCATGAGTCGGTGCGCGAAGGCGGCGTCAACGATTATGAGCACAAGCTGGTGACGCAGATCGTATATCCGAGCCTGGTGCTGGAGCGGGGCCTTGCGCAAGATGGCTTGTGGAACTGGATATCTGACGTTTCCAACGGCGACATCGAGCGCAAGAGCATCCGGATCGTGCTGCAGGACACGGACGCGACGGATCGCTGGATCTGGTATGCGGACCATGCGTATCCGGTTAAGTGGTCGGTGTCCGATCTGGATGCGAGTGCCTCGCAGGTGACTGTCGAGAGCGTCGAATTTGCCCACCATGGCTTGCGGAGGGGAACATGATCGCGTCGCGCCGGCCGTTGCGGGTGTGCGTCATCCGGATGCGCACGCGGGCACGAGAGACAGCGCGGCGCGGCGGGTCGCCTGGTCGGGGTTTCGGCTGGTTGCCGCTCAGCCTGCGCTGGCGCGGCGGCACCTGCTTGCGTGCGATGCCGAATGTCTATCGCGTGTTTTCGCAGGGGGACAGGAGAACGCAAAACCACTTTTACCTGAATCTCGGCATCCACTCGTGGGAGGTCAAGCAGGGCGGACGCGTCGCGCGCAGCATGCCCTTGCATTTGCGGCGGCGCGCGCCTGCCGCGGACCGTGCCGCATCCGCGCCGCGCTATCGATCCGCGAGTAGGGTGGAGCGCACACCGGCCGCGCCGGCACATGCGTTCTTGCAAGTCCGGCATGCGATGCAGCCGGCCGCATCGCAAGCGCGCTTTCCTGCGCGGCCCCGGCTTGAAAAAACCGTGCCGGCAGCAAACCGTAGCGGCATGTCTGCGCCGGCATTGCCGGTACGGCGCTTGCACGATGCCGCGGCCAGTCCGGAGCGGGAATCTCGGCCAGGCATACGCTTGCTGCGCGACGCACACATACTCCCGGCGCCGCGCGAATTACGGCTGGCGCGCACACCGACGCCGAAACCCGGCGAGAGAGAAGTCTTACCTGTGGCGCCGGCACGCCTGCGGCATCGCATGCCGGCCCGCACCGCCGAAACCGCGCACACCACGCGCACGAAGCAAGTGCTGATCCAGCGCGCCGAACTGGTGTGGCGCAAGGCCGGTGCGGAACCGGCGCCAAGCGGCATCCCGGTTGCGGCGCACGGTTACGCGGACGGTCAGTGCCCGTTCGAGCCCGTCGCGCATGCTGCCCTCGTCCCCAAGCCGGATGCCGCCGTGAGCCGGCCTGCAACTACGGCACCCGTGCTCGATGCGGCCGGCACCGAGCGCCTGGTCGAGGATGTATTGCGCCGCGCAGAACGGCGCTTGCGCATCGAGCGCGAACGGCGCGGCATTTATTGAGACAGCCGAGGAAAACAGCACATCATGGAAAACAAGCAATTGAAGAAAGCCACCATCACCCCGTTGCGCGCCAATGGGCAGACGAGCCAGCCGATCAGCGTGCTATTCAATCCGAACGCCTACAGCTTCGACCGCACCAATGCCTACAAGGCGACGCCGGTACCGGGACTGGCGAGCCCGCTGATTCACTTCGTCAATGGCGAGGCCGACCAGCTCAGCATGGAATTGTTTCTCGACGATTACACCGATCCGGACGGGCCGACTTCGAACCAGCAGCCCGAGAAGCAATCGGTACTGCAACGCCTGCGCGATTTGAACGGCTTGCTCAACATCGATCGCGACCTGCACGCGCCGCCGCCGGTGCGCTTCAACTGGGGGCCGATGGAATTCGTCGCCGTGATTGAAAAGCTGGGGCAAAAGGTGACCATGTTCTATCCCGACGGCACGCCCGCGCGCGTCACCCTGAGCGTGAGCTTCAAGGAATACCGCACCCTCAAGGAACAGCTCGAACGTCCGCGCCGCGAGTCGGCCGACAAGAGCAAGCGGCGCACGGTGGTCGGGCGCGACAGCCTGTGGGCGCTGGCCGCGCGCGAATACGACGACGCCAATGCGTGGCCGCTGATCGCCGCGGCCAACGATCTCGACGACCCGCGCGATATCGCCCCCGGCGATTGGCTGCTGCTGCCTCCGATGGAGAATCCCGATGGATCTCGCGACGCTATCCGCTAAGTACGGCGCGTTCTATGCGCCCGCTTTTGCAGTACGCATCGGCGGCCGCGACCTCATGCGCGAGGAACTGGTGGCGGTCAGCCAGGTCGAGGCGGACCTCGTGCTGGGCGGCAGCGCGCGCTTCAGTTTCACGGTGGTCGATACCTACAGCTTCAAGGATCACGCCTTCATGAGCGGCTCGGGCAAGAAGGTGCTGGACTTGCTTGCCTTCGGCGCCGAAGTGGAAGTCTGCATGGGCTATGGCGATGCCAAGACCATGCCGGTCATCATGCGCGGCGTGATCACCGAGATCAGCACCAGTTTCCCGGAAGCAGGCACGCCGGAACTGGCGATCTCCGGATATGACCATGCCTTCCCGCTGGTCAACGGAAAAAATTCGCGCACCTGGTCAAAGACCAAGGATAGCGGCGCGGTGCAGGAGATCGCCAATTTCCATAACCTGCAGGCGGCCATCGAGGAAACCAAGGAAGCGCACGCCCAGATCGAGCAGAACCAGGAAAGCGATTTCGAGTTCATCAAGAAACTGGCCGAGCGCAATCATTATGAAGTCTATGTCGACGACACCGGTAAGCGCAGCGCGCTGCGTTTCGGCAAGCCGAACGACCGCGGCGCCAGCATCGTCACGCTGGCCTGGGGCACCGGCTTGCTCAGCTTCAAACCCGAGGCCAACCTGGCCGGCCAAGTCAGCGCGGTCGAGGTGTACAGCCACGACCCGAAGACCCACAAGCAAGTCATCGGCCGCGCCCGGGCCGGCGAAGAATCCGGGCACGAAGCAAAACAGCGCAGCGCCGGCGAACGCTTCAACGCCATTGTCCGGGACTCGCGCAAGCATCCGGTGCTGCGCCTGCGGCAGCCGGTATTTACCCAGGCCGAAGCCGATACCCGGGCCAAGGCGGCGCTCAACGAGAACGCCAAGAAATTCCTGACTGGCGATGCCGAGGCCATCGGCTTGCCCGAGATTCGGCCGGACCGCAACATCGATCTGGAAAACCTGGGCGTGCCGTTCTCGAAAACCTATTACATCCAGCAGGCGACGCACAAGGTCGATACCAACGGGTATCGCACGCGGTTCAAGATCAAGGAGACAGTGCTATGAGTTTGATGGAAGCGGTGCCGAAGGAAACCGCGCTCGAAGCGGGCGGCTACGTCAAAGGCGTGGCGATTGCCGTGGTGACGCAAAACAGCAATCCGAAGCATGAAGACGTGCCTTCGCAGTATTGCGTGAAGGTGCGCTATCCATGGAACAGCAAGGATGCCAACAGCTATTGGGCGCGCATCGCGGTGCCGATGGCCGGCAAGGACCGCGGCGTGTATTTCCTGCCCGAAGTCGGCGATGAAGTGCTGGTCGCGTTCGAGCGCGAGGACTTGCGTTTTCCCTATGTCATCGGCGCGCTATGGAACGGTAAGCACACACCGCCCGAGACCAACAAGGACGGCAAAAACGACAAGCGCATGATCCGTTCGCGCAAGGGGCATCGGCTGGTATTCGACGACGGGACGCGCGGCTCGGTCGAACTGGAGCTCAACGACGGCAAGAAACTGGTGCTTGACGACGACGGCGTGCGCATCGACGACGGCAAGGGTAATCAACTGAGCATCCAGAGCAAGAGCGGGGCCATGACGATCGAAGCCAAGGGCAAGCTCACGCTCAAGGGCGGCTCGGTTTCGATCGAATCGAAGGGCCGGGTCGAGGTGCAGGCCGGGCCCTTGCTGAGCTTGCAAGGCACGCAGGTCAATATCAACTGAACTCGACGGAGGATGCAATGGGACAGCCTGCCGCCCGCGTCGGCGATACAACGAGTCACGGCAACCCGCTTGGCCCGGGCCCTGGTTGCATGTCGGTGAAAATCGGCGGCAAGCCGGCCTGGCGCGCGATCGCCGATAAGCATGTCTGTTCCTTGTCCGACGGGCCGAAGGCGCATGTCGGCGGCACCGTCGCGCTCGGCAGCCTGACGGTGAAAATCGGCGGCCTGGCGGCGGTGCGCGCAGGCGACGCGGTGGTGGAGGCCGGAGTGCCGAACGCGATCACCGGCGGCGCCGCCAATGTGTTGATCGGATGAGGCGGCCGCATGGAAGAGCGCAAACAATTCCTGGGACGCGGTTGGGCCTACCCGGTGCAACTGGACCCGGACACCGGCCGCGTCCAATATGCCGAATACGAAGCCGATATTCGCCAGGCGATCCAGATCATTCTCGGTACCTCGCGCGGCGAACGCGTGATGCGGCCGGATTTCGGCTGCGGCATCCACGACCTGGTGTTCGAGGTGATGGATACCACCACCTTGCAGCGCATCCGTTCGGTGGTCGAAGAATCGCTGACGCGCTATGAGGCGCGCATCGAACTGCTCGGCGTCGATGTCGATCCCTCCGTCGTCGCCGAGGGCAAATTGCTGATCGAACTGGAGTATCGCGTGCGGCTCACCAACCAGGTCGGCAATCTGGTTTATCCCTTCTATTTCCGCGAAGGAGGACAGCTATGAGCGAACCGGGCCAGCCGGGCCAGCCACATACGCCGCAGGTGGAAGCGCGGCGCAAACGCGAGTTTTCCGCCGAACTGCTGGAGCGGGCGCGCGCCTGGATTCCCACCTGGGAGCTAGACGCCGACGCGGCCGGCGGCGCGCCGGACTTCGGCCGCGCCTTGCTCGAGATTGCGGCGCGTTTCGATTCGGAAGTGGCCGAACGGCTGGATCGCAGCGCTGAAAAAAATACGCGCGGCTTCCTCGACTGGCTCGGCATCAAGGGCGCAGCGGCGCGCGCGGCGCGCATGCCGGTCGTGCTCCAGTTGACGGAAAACACCCCCAACCCGGTGCTGGCGCGCGCGCCGGTGAAGTTGCAGGCGGATGCAGATGGCGCCGCAGTCGTGTTCGAGACCGAAACCGACGTGCAACTGGTGCCGGGCCTGCTGCAAACCGTGGTGGCGGTCGACCCGGCCGACGATGCGTTTTACCTGCCGCCGCCCGGCATTGCCAGCGTCGAGCCGGCCGAGCCGCTGCCGACGCAATGGCGCCTCAAGAGTTTCACCGCGTCCGGCTCCACGCAGTTGCAGCTCGATCCGGAACTGGGGCTGGTGCCGGAGATGCTCGTCGAAGTCGCCGGGCAACAGTATCGGCTGCTCGACGTCAAACAGGACATCGTCACCATCGATCCGGCGCTCGCGGCAGGCGAGGGTCTGGCCGCGCAAAGTCTCGTGGCCAAGGTGTCCAGCTTCGCACCCTTCGATGGACATGCGCGCAACCGCCAGGAACACGCGCTCTACATCGGCGATGACGAACTGCTCAATATCGAGGCAGCCGCCCTCATCGAGGTGGCCGGCGCCCAGGATTTTCCGGCCGGCGTGCAATGGCAATACTGGGGCAAGAGCGGCGACGGGGACGAGGCCGGCTGGCAAGTCCTGAGCCGGGAACAATCGCAAGCGGGCGATGCAATCGCCTTGCGCAAACCGAAAGGCGCGATCGACCCGCATCCGGTCGGCCATGCCGAAAGCCGCTGGATCCGCGCGGTCCTCGCCAAGGCGGAAGGGCGGCCGGTGACGGTCGATGCGCTGACCTTGCGCATCAATTGCGGCGCGCAAGAAGAGGGGCAAGAAAGCCCCCAAGAGCGGGCTGGCGTGTTCGATGCCGGCGATGGCGCGGCGGCGCCGCCGCTGGACGGCGTATCGAATACCACGCCGCTGGTGCTGGACCAGGTGTTCTACCCTTTCGGGCATGAGCCGCGCGTGCTCGACACGTTTTATCTGGGCTGCGTCGAGGCGTTTTCCAAGCCTTCCGCGCAGGTGCGAATGGGCTTCGAGATGGCCGATGCGACCATCGCCGCGCTGGCTGCCCTGCGCATCAGCATTAAATCGGATCCCGGCCCCATCACCGTCGCGGATGCCCGGGAGGCAAATCAGCAAGACATCCTGGCCGGTGTCGGACGGGACGCTTGCCTGCACCTGCTCGCCTTCGATCCGGCCAGCGGCGCCGTCAGCCGCTATCGGGAACCGCTGCAGCCGCCGCAGCCGGCTTTCGGCAGTACCGAATCCGGGGCCGTGCGCCTGCCGCTCGACAGCGAACCGCCATGGCGTCCCGCGGTCTGGACGGACAATCGCGGCGACTTCTTCGTCGCGGTGACCGCGGGCGCCGACGTGGGGTTGTGGCATGGAGGTTTCAGCGATCCGGCGAAAAGCGGCTGGGAGGCGTTCGGCAGCATCGCGCCGGAAACCGGCAAGGAGGCCAGGGTTGAAGGCATGGTTTACCTTTCCGGCTTGGGAAAAAACCTGTCCATCTTGTTTGCCTTACGCGGCAAAAAGCTTTTTTCCCGAGCGGTCGAGATCGAGTCGCCATGGACCCCGGTGAATACCGGCTTGACGCTTGCCTTGATCGCGCCGGTGCAGTCAGTGACCAGTCGCGACGGGGCGGGTACGGTCGACGATGGCCTCATTGCCGTTTCGACCGACGGCGAAGTCTACCTGCTGTCGAGCAGCGGCCAGGCGACAAAACTGCGGGCCGGCTTCAGCCGCACCGTAAGGCCTTTCGCGCTGCGCTCTGCCGAGCCGTCTCCGTCTCCATCCGCGACGCAAACGGACGGAACAGGAAATGCCGCACGACTAATGCTGGTGGGCGTCGATCCGGCGGGCGCCAAACTGTTGGCTTTCCTCCTGCGGCTCGACGCGCAAACCGGCGCATGGAGCACGGACCAGGAGGATTCGTTCACGCTCGAAGGCGGCGCGACCGTATTCGGCGGCGATCTCGGCGCCGACCTGGTGGGGAACGGGCCGCCCATTCTGGCCGCGACCGACAGCAGAGAGAGCGGGCGGCAAGTGCTGGGATGGGAGCCGTTTAAAACGGGCGTCACGACATTTCCGATACCAGAGCAGATCGGCTTGCTCAACGGCGGGCCGCTCGCGGTGGCCGGCTGGATCGTTCTGCCCGGCGTCAAAAACGATATCCTGGCGGTGCAGGAAGAGAGGCAGGACCAGGCCGCCGGCATCAAGCTCGGCGCTACCGCCCGGCCATGGAGCAGCCAGCAATTCGGCAGCGCATCCACCGCCGAATTGTCGTGGGAATACTGGAACGGCAGCGGTTGGTGGGCGCTCAATCCAGTCAATGACGGCACCGACAGATTCAACCATAGCGGCATCGTCGCCTTCACCGTGCCGGACGATCTGAAGCCCTCGGATTGGGCCGGCAAGACCAGCTACTGGATTCGAGTCAGGCTGGTGGCAGGCGACTATGGGAGCGAACGCATCGTCGCCCACAATATCGAGCAGGAGGGCAAGGTAACGGGCCAGACGGTCGAGCGCTTTACCGACACCATCCATCCGCCGGCAGTGGCGCATCTGGCGCTGCGCTACCGCCTTTGCAACAAGGTCTTGCCGGCGCATGTGCTGAGCGAAGACAGCGCTTCCCTGCGCGACCAGAGCGACGCCAACCGCACGGCGGGCGCCGTGGTCGAGGCCTTCGTGCCGCTCGGCATTGCGCTGGCGCGCTTCGATGCGGAACCGGCGCCGGCAGGAACGGACACCGGTTGCCCGCCCGCCTGTGACTGCGGCCCGGTGCCGCAGGCCGGACCGCCAGCGCCGGCGCAAACGCCGTTACCGCAAAACGATGCCGCATCCGGCGCCGCGCTTGCCGGTCGTGCCTTGTATTTCGGCTTTGCCGCCAACCTGCAAGGCGAGCCGATCAATCTGCTCATCCTGGTCAACACCGAGCGGGAGCATGACGCGTTCGCGCCGTCCAGGGTCGATGTGTTGCGCGGCACGCATTTCGAACCCGTGGTGGCGAGCGACGCGACCCGCGCATTCGGCGAAACCGGGATGCTGTCCTTCGCCCTGTCCACCGCACCGGCACCGGCGGAGCTGTTCGGGCAAACCCTGTCCTGGCTGCGCCTGCGTCCGCACGGCGGCGCCGATGAGGAAGGCTGGCGCCCCGACATCGCCGCCGCCTATCTCAATGCAGTCTGGACGCAAGCGGCGGAAACACAGGAATTCGAAATGCTCGGTTCTTCCGACGGCGCGCCGGCGCAAGTCGTGTTCTTGGCCCGTCCGCCGGTGCTGCGCGATACGCTGGAGCTGCGCGTGCGCGAGCCGCTGGGCGAGGAAGAGCGGGCGAGCCTGCTGCAAGCCGATCCCGCCAGCGTGCGCAGCGACGTCGCGGGCCAGTCGGGCGACTGGGTGCTGTGGCGGCAAGTGGTCGATCCGGCCGACAGCGCGGCGGCGGACCGGGTCTACGGATTTGACGAAGCCAGCGGGGAAATACGCTTCGGCGATGCCCTGCATGGCGCGATACCGCCGATCGGCCGCGACGCGATCATGGCTTTCCAATACCGGCGCACCGAGGCTGCATCCGTTCCCGGCGCGACCGCGCCGGCCAATACGGTCGCCGCCGGCAGTAGCCTCGCCATCGTCACGCCGGTGGAAGGCGCGCAGGCGGCATTCGCCGCCGATCACGCGGCGGGCGGCGCCGATGCGGAGGAGGTGCCGCGCATCCTGCGATTCGGCCCGGCGCGCCTGCGCCATCGCGAACGCACGGTGACGGCGCGCGACCTGGAAGACATGGCGTTGCAGATGCTGCCCGATCTGGCGCAGGCGCGCTGCGTGCCGCGCGGCCGCGAAGTCCGGCTCATCGTCGTCATGCGCGGTGCCGACCCCGTGCCGACGCGCGCCGTCAAGCGCGAACTGCGCAATGCCTTGCTCGCGGCCGGTCCGCCCGATCTGGCGGCGCGCGGCGCGTTCAGCGTCACGCAAGCGGCGCTGCGCCCGTTCCATGTGCGGGTGTTGCTGGTGAGCGCTTCGCTCGATTACGGCGGCCGCCTGGCGCAGCAAGCCGAGGCCGCGATCACGGCGTTTTTCGATAGCGCCGCCGGCGGCAGCGACGGCCGCGGCTGGCGGCTCGGCGACATGCCGCTCGATACCGACGTCGCGGCCTGCCTGCTCGACTTGCCGCATCTGGACGATATCGAGGAAATCGCGTTGACGGAAACCGATGCAGCGGGCCGGGTCCGGCCTTTGCGCGGCAGCTTGCGCGCCGATGAACTGGCGCTGCTTGCGGCCGACGGCATCGAGCTGCGTTTCGAAGTGCGGGAGGATGTCGCATGACGCAATTGCGGCTCGACTTGTTTGACCGCCGCTTCGACGACCTGGTCGAAGCAGGCCGCGCACGCATACCGAATCTGGCGCCGGATTGGACCGACCACAACCTGCACGATCCCGGCATCATGCTCATGGAGTTGCTGGCCTGGACCGCCGAGGCGCAGATCTATGCACTCAGCCGCATGCGCCAGGACGAACGGCGCGCCTACGGGGCGTTGCTCGGCATCGCGCCGCACGGTCCGTTGCCGGCGGCCGGCTTGATCTGGCCGGATGCCGGCAACGCCGCGGCAGAGCTGCCCGCCTGGGACCCGGGCACAGTCATCGGGAAAGATGCCGCAGTGCACAGCACTAAGCCGGAAGCCCCGGTGTTTTGGCCGATCGATAACATCCTGCTGACGCCGGCGCGCATCGAGGCGGTGCGCACGCGCCATGCGGATGGCGGCAGCGAGGACCACACCAGCGCCAACCGGCGCGGCGGCGCCGGCTTCGAACCCTTCGGCGCGGCCGGCGATCCGGCCGATGTGCTGGAACTGGCCTTGCGCTGCGACGGCGAGCGCCATCTTCTTTCCGGGCTGGCTTTGGTACCGGCTGGCGACGCTGTCGGCGCGCGGCTGGCGCTCGGCGTGCGTATTGGCACGCATACCGGCGACCGCATCCAGGCGCCGCGCAAAACGGCCGATGCCGTGCTGCGCGTCACCCTGGTATCCGAACAAGGCCGCGTCGCCCTGCCACTGGCGGCGGATACGACCGCCGGGTTCATGCAAAGCGGGGTGCTGCTGCTCGACTTGAGCGCGCTCGCGCAATCGCCGCCGCTTCGGCAATGCCGCATCGACATCGCCGCCCCGGCCGGCTTTGCCCGTGCGCCGCGCATCCAGTGCATCGAGCCGAACGTGCTGCCGGTCGAGCAAAGCATGACGGTACAGCGGGAAATGCACGCGGCTGGCAACGGACCGGACCAGGTGCTTGCATTCGATCAGGCCGGACTGCGCTTCGGCCCCGGCGCGCCGCCAATACAGGTCGAACTGGCCGCCGACGGTTCGCTGCAGACGTGGGAAGCGCGACCGGATTTCGACGCCTCCGGGCCGGCGGATCGCCATTACCGGCTCGATACCGGCGCCGCGCAAGTGGCGTTCGGCAATGGTGTAAACGGCGCGCTGCCGGCCGCCGATGCGCAAGTCCTGCTCAGCTATGCCGCAAGCGATGGCGCCGCCGGAAATGTCCCGCGCAACCAGCATTGGTCGGTGCGCGGCGTGTCCGGGGTGTTCGGCGTGAACCTGGATGCGATGGCGGGCGGCGCCGATGCGCTCGGTTTCGACGAGCTGCGGCGCGAAGCGCGGCGCCGCGTGCGCACCGAGCATGCGCTGGTGACCCGGCAGGATGTGATCGATGCCGCGCTGGCGCTGGCGGATCTGCAGGTCGCGCGCGCCGAAGTCTTTATCGAAAACCGCGCGCCGGGCCACGGAACCGTCTTGCCGGGCACGCTGACGCTGGCTGCGCTGCACGCGCGTACGCCGGGCGCCGGTACGCAGCAGGCCGAAAGCCCGCGCTGGCTGGAAGCCGTGCGCGCGCGCCTGGCCGAACGCTTGCCGCTCGGCGAACGGCTGCGCGTCATCGCGCCGCGCTATGTCCGAGTCCGTATCGCGGCACGCCTGGTTGCCATGCCGATGGAAGACCCGGCCCGCATCGCATCGGATGCACGCGCGCTGCTGCGCGCCCGGCTGGCACTGACGGCGGACCGGCCCGGCGCATCGTTGTGGCCTTTCGCCACGCCTTTGTCCGCGATTCATGTGGCCGCCTGGCTGCGCAAGCTGCCCGGTGTGGAACGCGTGGCCGAGTGCCGGCTGTATCAGGACGATGCCAGCGCGCCGGTGCAGAAAATCATCTTGCCGCGCATCGGCTTGCCCGCCCTGGATTCCGCCGCGAGCGAGATCGAGGTGCAGCGCCGCGGCACGGGGAAAAAATCATGAGCGCGGCAGCCATCAAGTCCTACCGCTTCGCCACGCCGCAGCAGTGGGGCGCAGGCGTGCTGGCGCGCGCCGAATTCGACGCGCAAGGACAGTTGCAGCCGTTCGCGCCCTATGCCCGTGCCTGCCGCCTGTTGCCGCCGGCAGCGGGCGCGTATGCGCCGGCCTTCAGCTATGACGGCACGGCTTGGTGGCGCGGCGCCGATGCAAGGCTGTACCGGCAGCCTGCCGCAGGCGGCGATCCGGTCGCCGTGGTGGCGCCGGCCGATATCGCCCATGCGCGCCGGCTGGCGATCGGACGGCGCGTGGTCTGGGTCGCCGGGATACGTGCAGGCAGCTTGCACTGCCATGCGCAAGACGACCTCGGCGCGATTCTCAGCGTCGAACTCGCCGCCGCGCAGATCGTCGATATTGCCGATGACGGCCGCAACGGTCTCTGGGTCCTGGCCGAACGCGGCGGCTCGACCTGGCTCATGCATGTCGATTGCGCCGGCGGCATCGCGTGCGAATTCGACCTGGGATGCAAGCTCCGTTCCCTGCGCGCCCTTGTCTATCTGCGCGCCACGCAGCGCATCGTCCTGCTGGCGCAGGACGGCGCCACGCTATGGTTCCTGGATACGCGGGGCGAGAGCGTGCAGGTGCCGCTGCCGGTTGTCGCGTTGTGGCCGTGTTTCAAGGCGGCGCAGCTCGGCAGCGACGGCCGGGCGCGCATCCTGATCGCCGGCGCGGATGCGCTCGACGATGGCGCGCAATCGCGCGTCCTCGTCACCGACGCGTTCGGCGACAAGCTCGACCGGATCGACATCGCGCTGCCGGCCACCGGTGTCGCCGCGCATGCAGGCATGCTGCTCGTCACCGGCGGCGCCGGCGCCCAGTATTGCGGCGGCGTGACGGCGGAGACCACGGCCGCAGCCGACTGCGTGCTGCTGACGCCCGCCTTGCATTCGCCCGAGCGCGGCAACGAACATGGCTGGCTGCGCGCCGAGATTGCCGCCCATCTGCCCCGCGGCGCCTTGCTGTCGGTCGAGTACGCCGCCACCGATAATCCGGCGGTGCGGGAAGAGGCGGCGCTGCTGACGCAAGATCTGAGGCTGCCGCCGCAAGTCCGCTTGTCGCGGATCGCCCGCCTGCTTGGCGACTGGTCGGCGCCGCTGCGTTATGCCGGCAGCGATGCGGCTGATGAGGTGCAACTGTTCGCCGCGCCGTTGTTCGACGTGCGCGTTCCCTATCTTTGGCTGCGCATCACGCTGACGGCGCCGCCCGGCAGCGTGATGCCGCGATTGACCGAATTGCGCGTGCTGTATCCGCAGCAAAGCCTGATGCAGCACCTGCCCGCCATCTACCGGCGCGACGACCAGCCGCAGGATTTCATGCGCGCGCTGGTCGGTGTGCTCGAAACCACCACCCAGGGCATCGACCGCCGCATCGCCGCGCTCGGCAGCCTGCTGCATCCGCAAACGGCCGCGGTCGAATGGCTCGACTACATCGCGCGCTGGCTCGGCCTGCCTTGGGACGACGCGCTCGACGCCGTGCGCAAGCGCGCCTTGATGCTGCAGGGACATCGCATCCTCGCATTGCGCGGCACGCGCGCCGGCCTCGAAGTGTTGCTCGCCTGCTTGTTCCCCGGCGAGCCGCGCCGGTTCCGCCTCATCGATTTCACGGCCGAGCATATGCCGGCCCGGGTCGGCGGCGCCGGCCGCAGCGGCGCGCCGCTGCCGGCCTTGCTGGCAGGATTGCCGGCAGCGGCCACCGCGCTCGGACGCAAGGCGATCCTGGGACGTGCCCGGCTGCCATGCCCGGGAGCGGCCGCCGATGTGCTGGCCGCGCTGGCCGGACGGATACGCATCGACATCATCGCCTCGGCTGCCGAACGCCAGGCCTGGGAGCCTTGGCTGCCGGCCTTGATCGACGCGGTGGTGCCGATGACGGCGCGCGTCACGCTGCGCTGGCGCAGCCGGCGGCCGGACTGGTTCGGCTCGGCATTGAACGAGGAACGGGTGCTCGGCGCGCCGGGCAGCGCCAGCCTGGGCGAGAACGCGATTCTCGGCCATTCGAGACTGGCCGCCGACCGGCCCATGACATTGTCGGAATCCGGCGTGGATTTCGGCTTCAAGCTGCAATGATAGGAAAGAGGGTGCGACCATGCAGGATCAAAAACAGGTAGCAGACATGGAATGCGAGGACGAATGCACCTCGGGCACGAGGAACCATTACTTCCTCGGCAAGCGCATGAAGCCCAAATCCTTCCGGGTCGAACAGGATTATCAGATCGCGCGGCGCCATCTGATCAATCGCGCTGTTCACGGCTGGGGCGTGGTCTACGGCTTCGCGGTCGACCCCGCCGCCGGCGCCCCGGGCAAATTGCAGACAGGTCAAGGACTGGCGTTGGACAGGGCCGGGCGCGAACTGGTGCAGACCGGACTGCGCACGCTGAGTTTGGCCGACCTCTATCTTTCTCCGCAAGACCGCAAGAAAGCCGAGAGCACGCCGCGCCCGGCGCAGGTCGAGGGCGATACCCCGCAGCAGGAAACCTGCTGGCTGCTGCGCGTGCATTACGCCGAAAAGCGCGAGGCGCCGGTGCGCGTCAGCGATCCCTGCCATTGCGAGCGCGACGAATGGGATTATGTCTGCGAAACGGTGTGGTACTCGCTGGTGCCGCAGGATTGCGCGGACTGCATGAAGTTCGCCGAACCCTGCGCGCTGTGCTGCGAGTGCCCGGAGAAGGATGCGCATCGGCCCGATGCCGTGGACCGCGGCCCGCATCGCTGCCTGTGCGATCACCTGACGCAACTCCATCCCGGCAGCAGCCAGGACACGCTGTGCGAGATCAAGCCGGGTTTGCGGGTCGACCTGTACAACGGCGTGCCGCTTGCCTGCGTCACGCTGAAATGGGATGACTGCAACCAGATCGGCTTCGACCAGGTGCGCGATGCCTGCGCTCCGCGCCGGCTGGTCAAACGCAATGACTTGCTGTTCGACTTGATCCGGGGCTGCGATTTGACGCGTATCAGCGCGATCAGTTGGGCGGATTGGCATCGCTTGCCGAGGTCGTCTGGCGTTCCGTGGGGGGACTTTACTTCTCGCTTCAATGTCGGCGATAAGCCGGGCCAGACCAATTTCACCGTCACCTTTTCCGGGCCGGTGCAGCCAGACACGCTCACCGCCGACTGCTTCGCCATGACCATCGTTATTCCGGAAGAACGTAGCGGCTGGGGCAACATGATGCGCGTGCCGATCACGACCATCGACATCGGCGAGGTCGACGGCAAGGCAAGGTCCGCCACCCTGGTCGTCGACCAGGCCTGGGTGACGGATGAAGTCAAAGCTCGCCGCTCCGCCTTCCATGATGGTCCAGTGCTGGTGGAAATCGAAGTGCGGGGCGATTTCATCCTCGACGACTGCGGCCAGGCGGTAGACGCCAACGCGGTCGGCTTGCTGCCGCCCAGATTGAATGAAAGACCCACAGGCAACGGAACGCCGGGCGGCAGTTTCCTGTCGGCCTTTTGGGTCGCGCAAAAACCGGACGATTACCCGCCGAATTCATCCGCAACCTGAGTAATGCGTGAAGAGGAAAACCAATCATGAACACAAAATCAAACCTTCCCGAAACCAGCGGCAAGTCGCGCCTGGTCCGCCCGCGCTACAGCCCCGGCCTAATGCTCCAGGATGACGATTTGACGCAAGCGGTCGACTATGCGCGCGACCTGAACCGGCTGATGTTCAAGGCGCTGCTCGGCTGCGGCGTGATTTGCGGCTTCGAACTGACGCTCGACAAGCGCTGCGGCGTGCTGACTTTCCATGTCGGCGCGGGCATCGCGCTGGATTGCCACGGCGACCCGATCCACGTGCCGGACCCGCAGGCGATTCCTTTCGATCCGTCTTGCAGCAACAATAATCCCACGGACATCTGGGTCATCATTCGCCGCCGCGAATATTGCTGCGCGCCGCGCGACGCGGTGTGCATGCCTGAGGATGACGAGAGCATGGCGGTATGCACCCGCGTGCGCGACGGGTTCGAAATCCGGTTGGTGGAGGAGAGGCCAGAATGTGCGTGCGCATGTCCAGAAAAAACGAGCGAGGCCGAGCCCGCTCCGACCGGCGGCCAACCGGCCGAGAGTGCCGCCGCCAGCGCGGCAAAGAAAAGGGCTGCGCGAACGCCCAACGCGGCCGCCGCCGTCCCGCCGGCCACGGCGACTGAACCTCCGGTCTATGTTGATTCGAGCAACCCGTGTTACGCCGGCCACTATGCCGGCAACTGTGCCTGTGGTTGTAACTCGGATTGGGTGGTGCTGGGGCGCTTCTTGAAGATTAACCAGGAGAACGCTTCATACCCCCAAGACGGCGACTATAGCGTGCGCCGCTTCATCCGCCCGGTCCTGATGCGCGATCCTTTGCTGCCGCCCCAGCCTGCGGCCAAGACAGAGTGATTTCGGCCGGCGGGTGAGCGGCCATGGCGCAAGATCGCACAGCGGTTCGCGCGGTCCCGGAACGGCGGCCGCCGCCGGCGGTGACGATGCCGCCGCGTACGGTAAGCCAGGCACCGACGGCGTCGCAGCAATTGCAGCAGCGATTGGGCAATCAAGGTACGCAGGCGCTACTATCCAGGACGGGCACGCGAGCCGTGCCTGCCACCGGCGCCGGAGCGGCACCACCCGGCGCGGCCGTCAAGGCGGCATCGCAAACGGATAAGCAAGCAGGTACCGCTGCACAGCAGGCACCCGCAAGCAAACAGCCCTCCAAGCCGGGCGCACCGGCTCCTGCAGCGGGCCGGCCCAAGGCCGCGCCGGCGGCAGCCGAAGCCAAAGACGCCAAGCCCGCCGCAGCCGCCGCGCCGCGCCCGCACAATGCCATCGCCCCGGTAGCGCAGGCCGTGCATCAAAGGGCGGCCGTGGCGCGCAGCCATACCCCGCCGCATGCCGCAGTCGGTTCGGCGCAGGCGGCGGCAGTCAACCCAGTGCAAGAGCAACGGCGCGACGCCGCCACCCAGACCGTCGCCAACCTCGACGCCGCGAAAGCCGAAGCCGTCAAACGCGACGACTTCAAGTCGCGGCTGAAGCAGGCGATCGAAGCCGCGACCCCGAAGCCGAAATCGGAATCCGAAGCCGAAAATGTCATGAAGACCGGCGCGACGCAGGCCAGCGGCGCCTTGCGCGGCAACCTGGCCGCCGAGCGCGATGCCGCCACCGGCCCCTTGAAGTCGGCAGCGGCAAGCGAAGTGCCGCCAGCCTCGCAGCCCGCACCGCCGAAAACGGAACTCCAGACCGAACCGGCCGGTCCGCCGCCGGCCCCCGTATCGGCAGCGCCGGTGGTGCCCGCACCGCTGCCGCCCGAGCGGCTCGACTATTCAGCCGACCGCGCGCCGGCTGACCAACTGATGGCGCAGAACAAGGTCAGCAAGGAGCAATTGGAAAAAGGCAATGATCCCGCCTTCGGGCCCGCCCTGGCCGCCCGCGGCAATGCAGAGAAGCACGAGGCCACGGCCGCCGCACGCTACCGGCAATCGGAAGGCAAGCTGCAGGCGCAAACCCAGGCCTCGGCGCAACAGGCACTGGCAAAAGACCTCGGCGGCATGCACGGCGCGCGCGCGCTAAAGCTCGGCAAGGTAAGCGCGCAACAGATGAGCACGATGCAAAAGAACGCCGCCGAGCGGCAGCGCATCACCGACACCATCAACGGCATCAAGGACAAGACGCGGACGGCGGTGGAAGCCATCCTCAACGGCATGGAGGACAAGGCCGCAAAGATTTTCGAAGATGGTCTCAAGCGCGCGGAACAAGCGTACGAGGCCGCCTTCTCGGAAGCCAAGGGTGGCGTCGGTACCTGGCTCACGACCTGGGGCAGCGACTGGGACAAGCATATCGAACAATCGCTCGCCACGGCGCGCGCCGAATACCTCAAGCAAGTCAGCGTCGCCATCGATCAGGTCGCCGACTTCGTCGAATCCACCCTCAAAGAAGCCAAGCAGCGCGTCGCTGACGGACGCAAGGAAGTCGAAAACTTCGTGAAGGGGCTGGACGACAACGTCAAGCGTTTTGGCGAAGAAGCGCTGCAGTCGGTCTCGACCGACTTCGACGCGATGGGCAGCGAGATCGAACAGCGCCGCGACGGCTTGATCGACAAACTGGTGCAGCAGTACAAGGATTCGTACGAGCGCATGTCTGCCGCCGAAGAAAAGCTGCGCGACGAAAACAAGTCGCTATGGCAGCGCGCGTACGACGCGACCGTCGGGCTGGTCAAGAAAATCATCGAATTCAAGAACATGCTGCTCGGCGTGCTGGCACGGGCGGCCGGCGTGGTCGAGGACATCATCGCCGACCCGATCGGTTTCCTCGGCAACCTGGTGTCGGGCGTGATGCAGGGCTTGAAGAATTTCATGTCCAAGATCGGCATGCATTTGCAAAAGGGCCTGATGGACTGGCTGTTTGGCGCGCTCGGCGGCGCCGGCTTGCAGTTGCCGGAGAAGTTCGACCTGCAAGGCATCGTCAGCATCGTCCTGCAAGTGCTCGGCCTGACCTATGCCAACTTCCGCGCACGCGCCGTCGCCATCGTCGGCGAACCGGTGGTGGCCGGGCTGGAGAAGGCCGCCGAAATATTCAAGGTCATCGTCACTGAAGGCATCCCCGGCTTGTGGCGCTTCATCAAGGAGAAGCTCACCGATCTGAAATCCATGGTGCTCGATGCGATATGGGACTTCATCAAGGAGCGCGTGATCATCGCCGGCATCACCTGGGTGATCGGTCTGCTCAATCCGGCGTCCGCTTTCTTCAAGGCATGCAAGGCGATCTACGACATCGTGATGTTTTTCATCAATCGCGGTTCACAGATCATGGCGCTGGTCAACGCGATCATCGAATCAATGGGCGCAATTGCGAAGGGCTCGCTCGGCGTGGCCGCGACCTGGATCGAGAATGCGCTTGCCAAGGCGATTCCGGTTGCGATCGGGTTCTTGGCCGGCTTGCTTGGGTTGGGGGATGTCAGCGGGACGATCAAGAAGACGATTGATAAGGCGCAGGCGCCGGTGAATAAGGCGATGGATTGGGGGATTCTTCAGGCGGTGAAGCTAACCGGAGCGGTTGGAGGGATGTTCAAACAGAAGAAAGACAGAGAAAAGTCAGGCCTTGATGGAGTCAGAGGTCATGCCGCGGCACGCTTGAAAGCCTTGCTCGGGCCAGAAACGACTGTCCTTGGCGCTAAGAATGCTGCTAAGCAAGTCGAGGGTGAACTGGCTCCAGAGGGGCTGAAAAAACTCGTGATCAAACAGGCTAAAGACGGATGGGCCGTTGAAGCTGAGGCAAGTCCCATTAGCGAGTTATTTAAACTGCTGCCAAAAGGAAGGCGCTACTCGGTGCGGTTCGCCGCGAAACTCTATCTCACAGGGGAAGGTGACCCGACGGCCGGCACTGTCTCAAGAACTGGATTCAGCATCGGTTCGATACGACTCGGACGGGGCAAGAGTGCCGAGACAAAGCAGGTTAGTTTTGCCCAGCTATTTCCACCTGACTACGAAGCACGCGCAACCGGCATCATTGCAAAGACAGATCACCGCAGTCTGAATACGGGAGAGACTGTAGCTGAAACCGATCTGAAGCCCGTTGCATTTGCGACTGGTAATACTGGCGACGCAAAGTCAAGATCAAACTCTTCTCACGCGGAGGAACAATTCGCTGCTTGGTTCCGCAAACAGTCCATTCCATGGCAAAAGAGAGTAAGACGCATCGAAATGTTCGTTACCCTTAGCCCGTGTGGCCATCGACATCAAAGCTGTTTGAACTCTCTCATCGAAGTTCGCCAGGCTGCTGTGAATTGTCAATACGCTGAGATTGTTTGGAGCCAACCATGGGTCGATCCCACAGGGGAAACCACCACCACTGCCCAAGATGTAGCAGCCCTGAGGGGAACATACAATCGTGTGGATGGCCCCATTGCGGCAGACCCCGATGGTGACAAGGACCAAAAACTCGAAACCACATCTTGAGTTCGGTAGGCTGGGATGCAATCCCAGCTATCATCACCGCATGCGAACCTACAAACGCGCCCGGATACCCGGTGCAACTTACTTCTTTACCGTAAACCTGGCCGAACGTCATGGCAATGGCCTGCTTATCCAACACATCGACGCATTGCGCGAATCGTTTCGCGTAACGAAGCTGGCGCATCCGTTTGCGATGGACGCGGTGGTGATATTGCCGGATCACCTCCATTGCCTATGGCGTTTGCCGTCGGACGATGATGACTACCCGATGCGCTGGCGCTTGATCAAAGCCGGTTTCTCTCGAATGATCGCACCGGGCGAACATGTTTCCCGCAGCCGGACGCGCAAGGGCGAACGCGGCATTTGGCAGCGGCGTTATTGGGAACACGTGATTCGAGACGAGCGGGACCTGCGCCATCATCTCGACTACATTCACTACAATCCCGTCAAGCATGGCCATGTGGCATGTGCCGTCGATTGGCCCTATTCTTCATTCCATCGGTATGTGGAACGGGGATTTTATCCGGCGAATTGGGCGGCGCCGCTGGAGGCGTTGGATTTTGCCATGGGTGAATGAATGGTGCTGGGATTGCATCCCAGCCTACCGCTGC
Source organism: uncultured Burkholderiales bacterium (assembly GCA_966211965.1). Taxonomy (GTDB): domain Bacteria; phylum Pseudomonadota; class Gammaproteobacteria; order Burkholderiales; family Burkholderiaceae_D; genus CBIHON01. The sequence continues at coordinate 208,334 of CBIHON010000005.1, forward strand.
GCTCAAGGCTTGCTGCGGTTCAGCGAGGACGAAGCCATCCAAGGCTCATCCCTTACCCTGCGCATTGCCTGCGCCCGTCCGGAAAGCCGCAGCTTGCGCAAAATATGATGCACATGATGCTTGACCGTCGCCACGCTCAAACTCAATTCCCGCGCGATTTCCTTGTTCGACAAGCCGCCGCCGATCAAGCGCAGCACCTCTTCCTCGCGGCGCGTGAGCGCTTCATCCGCACCCGCTCCTCTTTTTGCGGAGGGCGGCGCCATGCGAAACAAAGCCCGCATGAGTTCGCCCGATACCTCGGATGAACAGGCCAGCCGTCCCGCAGTCACGTCCGACAGCGCTTCGTGCAGTGCCTTGACCGATCCCTCGCGCGCCACGTAGCCGACGAAGCCGGCGCGTCCGCAGTGGGTCACCTGTTGCCGCTGCTCGTCCAGCCCGACCGCGACCAGGGCGGTGCCGGGCCAGTCGGCGGCGATGGCGCGCACTTCTTCCAGCGCGATGTTCTGGCTGACGTCGATGAGGGCGATGTCGACCGGTGCGAGGGCAAGCGCTTCGCGTAATGCCGAGAAGCGATCCACGATGGCCGCGACCACAATGTCCTCGGCGCAATTGAGGCAGGCTGCAAGACCTTCCCCCATCAACCGGACCGGGCTCAGAATGACCACGTTCATCTGTACTCCTCGACAGACGCGCCCTTCGCATTCCTCACCGATATGGCCCGGTGTCCTATGGCAACGTGGATGTTCGCAAGAATGCTTTCACCGGATCGCCATCCTTGAGGGGCTCGCTGCGATAACTGTCATCTATCGGATGTTTAAAAGCCTATTCCAGTAGGTCGGCTCGTCGCGGCGGCCCACTGGAATAGGCTCTAAGGCCGAGTGCGCATCGACAATGCGAGTCCGCTCGGCGGCATTACGTTTTACGGCATTTTCTGGATTTGTTTCTAGATTATCTTGCTGCGTATAAGCCTGTATTGAGCATGCTCAAATTGCCCGTCAATTTCTTCAGCGGGTCTCTGAAATTTTTAAGAGGCCATTCTATTCTGGTTTCTCAAACAAAAACTTCACCGCCGCCTTGCTCATTTTGCCGGAATGGTGGCCCACGCCGGGAACGGTCACGAGCCGCCAATTAAGAGGCGTGTCCAATTCTTGCGCCTGCAACTTTGCTTTTGCATAGAAATTTTTGCCTCTCTCTAATCGATTGGGACCTTGCGCCATCGCTTCGCGCGACGTCGGGAGATTGCCTCCTTCGGTCTTGGTATCTTCTTCACTCAGAAGGATGATCAAGCGGCGGGCGAATACTTCCTGGAGCTTGGTGCGGTTGGTCGAACGCTCGTCGAGCGCCCATGGAAACCTGGAATCGGAGAGTGCGCCCGGATAGGCCGGAACCGTGTAGGCGCCGGCATTCGCCGCAACTGCTACCGACAGCCGGGGTTTGTCCATCATCAAGACGAAACGGTGAACGTATTGTGCGCCGGCGGAATGTCCGAACAGCATATATGCCGGCGTCTTTAGGCCTTCCTCATTGCGGATTTTGTCGAAGAGATTTTCGATGATCTGGAACGACCAGCCGGCCGGATCTTTGTTTTCCATGCCCCCCATCTGGAACAGCCTGTTCGGGAAGCGTTCGTTATCGAACTCGGGCGCCAGCACGATAAAGCCATGCTTGTCCGCGGCGGCGATCCAGTTGTCTCTTGCATGGCTGCCGCTGCGCTCGACGCCGTGGATGGAAAACAGCAGCTTGGACTCGGCAGTCGCGTTCCTGGGTCTGTAATAGTGGACCGTGATCGGTTTGTCCGAGTAAGGCCCATGCGCGGTAAATGTGAAACTCTTAGATTCACCGATAGCCAGCATGCCGGCGAGGGCGCTTGCAGAGTAAACCGCGCAGGCAAGCAGGAAGAAAACATGCCGCATCCATTTCAATTTTACGGTCGGCGTCATGTTGTCGGCGTGTTTCGTTATGAGATCGAAGAAGTGCAGGGATGCGGGACCGTTGTCCGGCAGGCGAACCGGGCCGGCCTATTTCTTTCGTTGAGAGCGAAGCATCCGGACCTGGCTTTGCGTATCCGTCCAAAACTGGCGCAAGGTGCCGCGATATAGCCAGACGATTCCGCACATTCCATAGAGCGACAGAGAGGCGAAAAAATTGGCGTCCCGCATCAATGCAAGTGCGACCGGATTCTTGAAATGCCAGTAGATCCAGTAGCATCCGTCTACTGTGAACCATGTCAGAAATAGCATGAGCGGCCAGTCGCGCCATCGGCGCTCGACGATGACGCGCATGCTCCAGGGCGCCGTAAGATAGGCCAGTATCGCCATGATGAAGCTGATCGGGATATCCCAGTCAGGCGCTTCATAATAGAAAGAACCAACGATCAGCAGAGCGATGCCGATCGCCAGGGTAAACAGCTTCCAAGGCCGCAGGTATTCTTCGGCAGGCATGGCGATATCCGGAAGAGGTTTTTATTTTCTCTTGTAGACGATTTTCTTTTTGCCGGCTTCGCAGCTTCCAACGGTTTTCTCATCTTTCACCTGGTCGGCAGCAACGATCTCCAACTGGAAATTCTTGGCGCCCTTGGCTTCGATTTTCGTCGTGATCTCTGTCTTCAGTTCTTCGCAAGCCTTCTGTGCGAACGCTGGAAAAACGCTAAGGAAAAGGCCGAGTGCCGCGATGGTGTTCTTCATTTTTTCTCCCAGAGGGTTGCTGATGGTTTTTCCGGTACCAAGGAAAATACCGGAAGTACAATTTTACCCTCGGAAGCGCCGGCGTCACCATATCGGCGGGCAAGTGGAGATGCGGGCCTCAGCCTATCGTTGCTTGCGCAAAGGGTCGAGCAGATGTCTCAGCGCATTGTGATCCAGCTCATACATCAGTGCCAGCAAACCGCCCAGTTCACCAGACGGAAAACCTTCGCGTGCAAACCAGCCGAGGTAATGGCCCGGCAGGTCGGCGATCAAACGGCCTTTGTATTTCCCGTAAGGCATTTCACGTGTGACCAGGAGCTGTAAATGTTCGGGATTCATTGAAGGATTTGCTTTCTTTACTGTTGCGGCCAAGCCCGCTCAGGCATGTTCGCGGGTATGTCGGATGCGGCCAGCGAGCCATATACCCGCCCGCATTCGCCGTCGGTCCGGCTCGCGATAAACGCTTCCGCCACCGCCGCCGGCGCATGCCGCAACATCAGGCTGCCCTGTGCCGCCAGCACCAGCCGTTGCGCGAATCGGCGTGCCTGCATCTCGCGTTGCTCCGGCGGCGCAGCCAGGTCCTGTTGCAGCCCGGCCACTAACCGCGCCAGTGCCGGATGCGCGGTTGCGGCGTTATTCAATTCACTGAGCAGCAAGGCGAATCCTTGCGCTTCTTGCCGGATCGCGCGCAGCACATCCAGGCAGATCACATTGCCCGATCCTTCCCAGATCGAATTCACCGGCGCCTCGCGATACAGCCGCGCCATCGGTCCGGTTTCGACATAGCCGTTGCCGCCCCATACCTCCATGCATTCGCCGGCAAATTCGAGCGCGCGCTTGCAGATCCAGAATTTTGCCGCCGGCGTGACGATCCTGCGCCATGCCGATTCGAGCGGGTCTTGCGGCGCTTCAAATGCGCGCGCCAGGCGTAGCATCAACAGGGTGGCCGCTTCGCTTTCCAGCGCCAGATCGGACAGCACGTTGCGCATCAGCGGCTGCTCGGCCAGCACGCGCCCGAAAGCGCTGCGATGCCGCGCATGATGCAATGCCTGCACCAGGGCATGCCGCATCAGGCCGGCGCTGCCGATGACGCAATCGAGCCGGGTGTAATTTGCCATTTCGATGATGGTTGGAATGCCGCGCCCTTCTTCGCCGATCATGATGCCGTAGGCATCCTGGAATTCCACTTCGCTGCTGGAGTTGGAGCGGTTGCCCAGTTTGTCTTTCAAACGCTGTATCCGCACCGCATTCTTGCTGCCGTCCGGGTGCCAGCGCGGGACGAAGAAGCAGGAAGGCCCGGCTTCGGTGCGCGCCACCACCAGGTGTGCATCGCACATCGGCGCGGAAAAAAACCATTTGTGCCCGGTCAGCGCATAGGCCGTGCCGCGTCCGCCGCCTGCGAGCGCGCGGGCCGCGGTGGTGTTGCTGCGCACGTCGGAGCCGCCCTGTTTTTCGGTCATGCCCATGCCGATCAGGATCGAGGTTTTTTGTTGCAGCGGCAGGTCGCGCGGGTCGTGTTCGCGCGAGAACAGTTTCGGCTGCAAGCCTGCGAACAGCGCCGGCTCGTTTTGCAAAACCGGGATCGAGGCAAAGGTCATGGTGGTGGGGCAGAGCGAGCCGGCTTCGACCTGCGCATGCATGAAGTAGCCGGCGGCGCGTGCGACTTGCGCACCTGCTTGCGGCTGCATCCATGGCAAGGCGTGCATGCCTTCGCGCCGCAGCAGGCTCAGCAGTTCGTGCCAGCTCGGATGGAATTCGACGAAATCGATGCGGCGGCCGACGCGGTCGTGGGTCGCCAGTTCGGGTGGATGGCGGTTGGCCAGTTCGCCCAGTTGCAATACTTCCTTGCTGCCGAGCTTTGCGCCCAGGTCGCGCAGGGCCGCTTCGTGCCAGACAGCTTGCTCGCGCCGCACGCCTTCGCTGAGCGCGGTGTCACTGCTGAAAATATTGTAGTCCTGGAGTTCCGGCACCTGGTTGGTGACTTCGTGGGTTTGCCATTGCATGTGAGGGACTCCTTTCGAAGGCTGGGTGCGAGCTGTCGGAAACCTGCGTTCGTTTGAGCTGCGTCGCACGCACAAATTCCACGGTGCCTTGGGTGGGCGTAGCGGCGCTTGCGCACAGCGCGCTACCGGTCCGGAACAGGCAATCCCTTGCGTCAACTCCCTTGGCCGACGATCTTGACGTATTGGTTCAGCACTTTCTCCACACCGAATTCAATGCACTCCACCACCAGCGCATGGCCGATCGATACTTCCAGAATGCCGGGGATTTGCAGAAAGCGCGGCAGGTTTTGCAGATTCAAATCATGACCGGCGTTGACGCCCAGGCCAAGCTGTTGCGCGCGCTCGGCGGCACGGCGGAATCCTTCCAGGATCGCGTCGCCTTGCGGAGTGCCGAAATGTTCCGCATAGGGTTCTGTGTACAACTCGACCCGGTCGGCTCCTACTTCGCAGGCGGCTTCCAGCGCCGGATAGTCGTGATCGACAAACAGGCTGACGCGGATACCTAGGGCTTTCAAATCCGCGACCACGCCGCGCAGCAGCCCGGCTTGCTTGCGGATATCCCAGCCGTGATCGGAAGTAATCTGTCCCGGCGCATCCGGCACCAGCGTGCATTGCGCCGGCCGTACCCGCTTGACCACGGCAAGGAATTGATCGCCGGGAAAGCCTTCGACATTCAACTCGCTGCCATGCTCCTTGCACAGTGCGGCCAGCGCTTCGACATCGCTATAGCGCGCGTGCCGCTGATCCTCGCGCGGATGAAGCGTGATGCCATGGGCGCCAAGCCTCAGGCAACGTGCGGCAAATGCATTCACGTCCGGAAAGTTTCGTCCGCGCGAGTTGCGCAGCAGGGCAATCTTGTTGATGTTTACAGAGAGCTTGGTCATGGCAGGTCTATGAGTGGCTGGTACGGTGGCTGATTTCGAAAGAGGGATTCATGCTACCACCGGTACCGCACATTGCTCTAGGAAGCAAGGCAATTTTTTCTAAAAATGAATGCCAAACATTTCTGGCGTGCTCGAAACTGCATCAACAGGAGCTGAATCCGTATGAGGTTCGGGCAATCGATGCCATCGATCACCTGTTCATGCAGCATCAAGCCAAGGCGGCGAAAAAACAGTCAAAAAAATAGCCGGCATGCATTGCCTGCTTTTTATTGTGGGATGGGGGTATGCGTCTTCGCGTATGCGCATTTCGACGTGCAGGCCAGCAGCCGTCGCCATATTGACCAAGACGTTGAAGCCGCATAGCCGGAAGAAGCGATGTCACACCGGATAGCAACCAATTGTTAAATCTTGTTCCTTGACGTAATTTCAATTGTTTAATAAGTTGACAATATGCATCACACTAGTAGTCAGTCAGCTTGAAACAATTGGATAAAGCCGGCGCAGCTTGGTCCGC